>PLMQ01000026.1 GCA_003142535.1 Syntrophaceae bacterium | reverse complement strand
TGCCATTACACCCATTTCGACTGAAAGGAGAAATCTTATGCACCGGAAGCAAAAGTCAAGATTCCTCATCGTTACACTTCTCGGAATGACATTAAGTATAAGTTCAATATCCCTTTGTGCTTTTAGTAATACCTAAATTAACGGCTGTCAACTGCGAAAAATTAAGCTGCGATTATTGAGAGTCGTCACTATACATGGCGATTCTTCTTTAATCATCATGAAGTTAATCTGCCTGCCGGTAATGCCGCCGGAGCCGCGATGCGAGAAAAAAATATCCTGATTGCATCTGGTGCAGTAACCGGATAGCTCAATGTTCTCTTCGGGCACGCCGCAATCCAGTATTTGCTGCCGGTTTGCTTCCGGCAAATCCAGCATCCATTTCTTTCCCTTAGCGTCAGGGAATAAAAAGGCTTCTTTATTTTTCTGCCCGGCAAAAGCCTTGGCCGTAGCCAAATCAATCTGATAACAGCAACGACCGATGGAAGGACCAATTGCGGCGAGAATATCCTGCGGACGGGAATGATAGTGATCCATCAATAATTGGACTACTTTGCTGCTGATACCTAATGCGCTGCTGCGCCAGCCCGCATGCACAACGGCAATAACTTGTTTCGCTTTATCTACTATAAATATCGGCACGCAATCGGCAGTTTTGATGCAAATCGCCAGATCTTTGCGGTCAGTAACAATGGCATCATAATCCAGCTCGGCGCGCGACGAAAAATAACTGCCGTAAGGTTTGATGACAAAGATTGCATCGCCGTGCACCTGGTTGACAACCAAAAATTGCTCGATGGGGATATCAAATGCTTCCGCCAGCCGTCCCCAGTTTTGCAGAACCCTGGATTCTTCATCACCCTCCTGGAAACTCATATTAAGGCTTTTGTAATCTTCTTCGGAAGCGCCGCCCTGTCTTGTGCAAAAAGCATGTGTCAGGAAATCACATTCGTCAAAAATTGCTCCCTGCAAATAGGGGATTGATTTCTTTTTGGTAATTGTGAACATATAATTACTCTTTGCCTTTTCTGAGATGGGTACACAAATTAGTCATGTCTTCCGGCATAGCTGCTGTAAAAACCACTCTTTTTCCCGTTGACGGATGCAGGAAAGAAAGCTCCGCGGCGTGCAGCGCCTGCCTATCTACAGCTTTTATCTGTCCCTTGAGAGTGCTGTCGGTGACGGTACGAATTTTGGCGGGGTTACCATAGACCGTATCGCCGATAACCGGATAACCGCGATCCGCCAGGTGTACGCGAATTTGATGGGTGCGGCCGGTTTTTATTTCCACATCCAGCAATGTCGCCACACCATATCTTTCCCGTACTTTCCATAATGTCAGCGCGTCTCTGCCGCGCTTGCTTCTTGTGGACATCTTTTTGCGGTCACCGGGATGCCTGCCGACAGGTAAAACAATTTCACCGGAATTACCCTTAATATCTCCCCAAACCAGCGCGTTATACATTTTATGAACTTCATGATTTTCAAACTGCGCTGACAGTTTGCGGTGAGCGTCATTAGTTTTAGCCGCAACAATCAACCCGGAAGTTCCTTTATCCAACCGATGGACTATTCCGGGGCGCAGCACACCGCCGATTCCCGAAAGATCATGACAATGGAAAAGCAGGGCATTGACCAGCGTACTGCCGGCATTGCCCGGTGCCGGATGAACAACCATGCCGGCCTCTTTATTTACAACAATAATCGCCTCATCTTCATAGACAATATTGAGCGGAATATCCTGCGGCGAGGCTAAAGCTTCTTCGGGAGGATTTTGCTTGAGAGTGACCACGTCACAGGTTTTGAGCAATTGACTGACTTTGGGTGCTTTGCCGTTCACCAGCACATCACCTTCTTCAATGGCAATCTTTACCTGCGAACGCGAAAGCGCGGAACTATTGGCGGCCAGAAAAACATCAAGGCGCAGGCCGTTGTCATTTTCGGTTACGGTAAAATTTGTTTCTGTGGATAGCTCATTCGAAATGGACAAATCACTGCTCCGTCTAATTATCTGTAATTAAGCAATAATAAATCGTCATTCCGGCGCAGGCCGGAATCCAGTTTATTCTTTTGTTGCTCATTGCTAATTCGCTACTGTCTTTTCTCCTTTAATTGTCAAGCGTAAGCGGCCCTCTAGTTACTCCATGCCCTCTGAATAATCCGGGATTATTTTTTCTCCGCCATATTTTGCGCTGAAAAACAAGCCTGAGCAGGATTACTTCTTAATAATGAAGCTAATCTTGATATTTCACCTTCTTTAGCTTTCGTTTTCAATTTTATATCCCCCAGCCACTTTGTTTCCAATTGCATAAGCGTAATTCCATATATCTGCTGCCAGGGGCGCTCTTCATTCAGCGATAGTTTGTAAAAATGTTTCATCTTGTCGATGCCGTAAGTATCAATCAAAAATTCGCCAAAAGACCCTGCCTCCAGATAAGAAATATGCTGTTTTACCCGGTCTGTGACAGTTGGCCAATCATTAACAATGTCCATGCCCCAGTCGCTGTGTTTGGACCCGATATTAGTTAAAGGAATATATAGACCTTCTTTCTGTATGGCCATGATCCATTGATCTTTATCAAAGCCGCACATGGGAAAAGAAAGCGTATTGCCAAAACGTTTTTCTGCCGCTTCACCCATCATATTTCTAATTAGTTTATCGGGATTGGGAAATAACGCGCTTGTCAATTTATGCGCCAGCTGAGAGGGATTCTCGTCACCGCCAAAGACCTTTACAACCCGTACTCTTTGGCCGCCTTCTTTCTTCCAGAAAAATAAAGAGGCATTTGCTTTCGGTAAGGGGTGATTGTATTCAATAATTATTTTTCCCAATTTTTGAATACGCGGATCGGCTTCCCAAAATTTAAGTACTGCTGCAAAGGTCAAATCAGTCTTATGAGCAAATTTTTCCAGCTCTTCCGGAGACAGCTTTTCTGTAACATCCCTGATTATTAGATTTTCGGTTTCTACAGTTGCGCTTGCTGCGACGGATATGCTGATAAATACAAAATAAATTATTGTGACTAGTGTAAAATAATATTTTATCATTTTGATACTTCTCCCTGAATTCTTATCAGCAGATAATGATCTCTGCCTGTTTTGAGCTACTCCCTATAATGATATTTACATGATGTATTATCTGTATTCATTTACTTTGTCAGACAATTGCGCAAACCATCAATTATCAATGGGAACTCATCGACAATGACTGTCCGCAGGTCGATTAAAATTTCTTCCTTATCCACCCGGACAATGACCGGAACTTCAACCTGGCGCAACCTTGCTTCCATTTGGCTTGGCTTTATTTTTTTGCTTTTGATACCAACCAGAAAGGTGGGAATTTTTTCCGTGGGCAGAGACCCGCCACCCGCGGCGGCAAAAGATTCTTTTAAAGAATATTCCAGAGATGTTAATTTCGCTTTGCGTAATTTACTGATAAGACCCGCTGCACGTTTTTTTACAACAGCTATGGGTTCAGTCAGCGCCTGCAATGGGCGCAACTTATTTACAACATCATCGGGATTGAGGTAATGCATCATTGTCGCTTCTAGCGCGGCAAGGGTAAACTTATCAATACGCAGCGCGCGATTCAGTGGATTGCGCTTAACCGACTCTAGAATATCTTGCTTACCGACAATAATACCCGCCTGCGGTCCCCCCAAAAGTTTATCGCCGCTGAAGGTGACAACATCAACGCCGGTCGCTAACGCTTCTCGCACTGGGGGTTCATGCTGGAGGCCGTATTGCTCCAGATCAATCAAACAGCCGCTGCCCAGATCATCCATTACCGGGATGCCATGTTTTTTTCCTAATGCCACAAGCGATAAAATATCCGCCTCTTCAGTAAAACCGACAATACGGTAGTTGCTGGTATGGACTTTTAAGATTAAGCCGGTGTTGGCGGCAATTGCTTTTTCATAATCGCCGAGCCGCGTGCAATTGGTAGTGCCTACTTCACGCATGATGGCCGCGCTTTTCTGCATGATTTCCGGAATGCGGAATTCGCCGCCGATTTCAATAAGCTCGCCGCGTGAAATTATTACTTCTTTTCTCTCGGCCAGTGTGTTCAAAACCAGCAGGACGGCAGCAGCGTTATTGTTAACAATCAAGGCATCTTCCGCGCCGGTGAGAGCACAAATTATTTCCCGGACATGGTCGTAACGATGCCCGCGTTCGCCTCTGGTCAAATCAAATTCCAAATTGGAATAACCGCGCCCCACTTCGACAATTCTTTGCAACGCTTCGGGGCAGAGCGGTGCGCGTCCCAGGTTTGTATGCAAAATAACGCCGGTGGCATTGACCACCCGCCGCAGACGGTAATGGTATAAGCCTTTAATTAATTTTTCCACCACCTGCGCGACGGAGACGGCATCTAATGAAGATTCCATGGCTTCTTTTTGTGCCGCGCCGACAATATTTTCCCGCAGACGCTGCACAACTTTCTGGCAGGTTTCCTTGACAATCTCCCGCGGGGCCAGGGAATAGATGTCCTTCTTTTCCAAAAGCAGAATTATTTCGTCAATTTTAGGCAGATTTTTCAGCAATGCTTTTCTATCTTCATCCATAAGGCACCTCTCGACCTGATTACGTAATGTTGGCCTGCCTGCCCCGCAGCAGAACGCCCCCGGCTACCGCCGACGATTAAATGCGTTCTCTTATCTGCGGGATGTCGTTTATTGGAAAAGAGCCTCCGGCTCCTACCGGAGGAACTCCACGGCAGAAATCGCGGAAATTATTTACTGCGATAAAAAATTCCCGCATCATGATTACCCAGTAATAACGCCCTCGCGGAGTCAAATATAAATTGGGCGGAAAATAACGAAACGAGCCTGCTAAAACAAAAGCAATCATTTCTTTCCAAAGTGATTTTAAAAACTTCCCCCCGTATTTTTTTTCTATGTCGGGCACATTAATTCTTGTGCTGAATAACTTCATTAGAAAATCATAACTTATCTGATCTTCCCTCGCAAATGTTCGCGAGGCCAGAAGCGGCAGCTTGCCTTTGCCGACTGCTGCGATATATTCAGCAATATCAAAAGTATTGGCATAACAGACGCCCTGCAGATAGCCAATGGCGCCGCTGCCCAAGCCTGCATATTCATCGTACTCCACAACATATTCATCAATCAATGTTTTTTCATTTCCCTTGCGCGAAAAACACCAGGCCGATGAAGCATTATAATCCTTTTCCAGCCGTCGTGCGATGATTTTAAATAGTTTCTTTTCCCGGCGGAAATCAACATGGCCTATAGCCTTATCCATCAAATCTTGAGTAATTGTCGAAACCATCAACGGATAAAAAGTGATTTGCTGCATATTTAAATTAAGCAAGATATCCAGATCATCATTGAGCATTCGGGCTGATTGCTCCGGAAAATTAAAAATCATATCGGCGTTAACAGTGGCAAAGCTATTCCGGATACTGTTGAGCCGTTCAGAGATAACTTTCCCCGAACCGTATTTCTCATAGCGACCGATTTTTTTCAGTAACCCATCATTAAATGTCTGTACGCCCACGGAAAGCCTGTTCACTCCCGCCTGATGTAAAATAGAAATATTTTCATCGGTCAGATGATTAGGATTAGTTTCCACCGAAATTTCCCGGATGGGAAAGGTATCACGGGAGCATTGCAGTACCTCTGCCAGTTCCTCGATCAAAACAGTCGGTGTACCGCCGCCCACATAAATACCGGTGAAATTATAATTCATATCTTTATAAAGCTTTATTTCACTCTTTAGCGCCGCGTAATATTTTTGGGCCAGTTCTTTATTCAGCAAGATCCGATGAAACGAGCAATAGGGGCAAAGTTCTTCGCAAAAAGGTATATGCAGATAGAGCAGGCGCTGCCGGTCATCATGGCACACTGGTACTTCCGGCACAGTACCTTCGGCAAATTTCAGAGCGCGGGCAAATTCCCGCCTGGCAATTTTTGTGACTATTTGATTAATCAATAGTTCCCCTTGTAAAAACATATTCAATAATTTAAACTTATGTTTAGCAAAAGATGCACCGATATTGCAAGGTACAATTCCTTGAATTTACGAAGCGGAGATGTTATATCCGGCAGCAAAACATCAAACAGGCGATAAGATAATGGCTAACGGAAAAGTTCTAACTCTCTGGGATGAAGAAGGTATCAACAAAAAGGATACCAGCGTTTTACGGAAAAAATCTTCCGATGTTCCGGTGCCCCAGGACAAAGCGGCGCGCGCTGCCATCCAGACGCTTATCGATTCTTTTTTAGAAAGAGACGATGCTTCCGGTCTGGCCGCACCGCAAATCGGCATCACCAAAAGAATCATCGTTTTTCGTACCAAGGGCTTTGGCGAAAAAGAAAAAGTCAAACCGGATGATTTTGAGGTACTGGTCAATCCGCGGATTACTCAGGCACGCGGTGAGAAAGTAACAATGGCCGAAGGTTGTTTGTCCTGTCCGGAAATTCAGGTGGAAATTAGCCGCTTCCCGGAAATTAAAGTTCGGGCTTTTAACGCTAAAGGAGAAAAAATCAGCAAGAGATACCTGGATTATGTCGCCCGTATTATTCAACATGAAATTGATCATCTGGATGGCAAATTAATTGTCGACTATGAAGGCAATCTTTATTATCCCAAAAATAAAGAAAAGTATTTCGAAAAGATATTTGAAGGATAATTAGAAACATAAAATTTTTGCCGGCGGTAAAATTCTACTGATTATCAACACCAGCCGAAACAGTATGAGCAAATATTTTTGATTAAATCTTGAATTCTGCTTTAAGTTGTAGTAGTTCTCACGCATCAACTAATATCGTGATTTCAGAAGTTGTTTCCGGAGAAGCCTTATGTTAAAAATCCAATGCCCTGAATGTAATAAAAATTTTCTTTGGACTGATGATATGCCGACGGAAGGCAAATGTCCGGCAGTTGATTGTAACTGGCAGTATGACATTCATGCGGAATTAAAACGCAATATTGCTCAGCGCGGGAAGGCGGAAGTTATTTCCCCCAAATTGAGCTGTCCTTCTTGCCATGAGCAAATTAAATCCAAAATTACAATTTGTCGGCATTGCGGCCGGATGGTGATAGGGGAAAAATTTTTCAAAAAAAGCTCCTTTTTTTTGGCAATATGTATAACCCTTATTGTGTTATCTCTCATCCTTAAATATGTGGTTTGGTAAAATGAGAAAAACACCGCTGTATGAAAAACACGTTGCTCTGAATGCCAAAATTATTGATTTCGGCGGTTGGGCGATGCCTGTTCAATATACGAATGTCATTGAGGAACATAAATCAACCCGCAACGCCGCCGGTCTTTTTGACATTTGCCACATGGGGGAATTTGCAGTTAAGGGTCCGCAGTCTTTTGATCTTCTGCAACTGGTTTTAACCAGAAATCTGCAGAATCAGGAAATCGGCCAGGTAAAACTTTCCGCCCTGCTCAATAATGAAGGCTGTATTATCGACGATCTGACTGTTTATAAGTTAAAAAAGGATTATTATATGCTGGTAACCAATGCGGCAATCCGCGAAAGCGACTGGCAATGGATAAAATCCGTCCGCACGGAAAAGGGATTTAATTGTACCCTGGAAGATATTAGCGATCAGACAGGCAAATTGGATTTGCAGGGTCCATTTGCTCAGGAAATTATGCAGGAACTGATTGATTTGGATTATGGAAATTTGCGATTCTATCATTTTACAGAAACGAAATTGTTGAATCATCCGGCGATTATTTCCCGCAGCGGTTACACCGGCGAGGACGGTTTTGAGATATATGCCCCCGCTAATATTATCGGCGATATTTGGGATAAACTGCTGGCAGCCGGGACAAACAAGGGCATTAAGCCGGTGGGGCTGGGTGCGCGCGATACCCTGCGGCTGGAGGCGGGCATGCTGCTCAATGGCCAGGACATGAGCGAAAACATCTCGCCGCTGGAAGTTCCTTACGGCTGGATTGTGGATATGGATAAGGAATTTATCGGCGCGGAGGCCTTAGTAGCGCTGAAAAAATCCGGCCTGCAAAAGAAACTTGCCGGATTTGCCATGACCGGACGCGGTATTGCCCGCCACGGCTATAAGGTTTATCAGTCAGATAAGGAAATCGGCATCGTCACATCGGGAACATTTGCTCCCACTTTAAATAAGGCAATAGGGCTGGCTTTTGTTGATATTACCTGCACCGCACCGGATACGGAAATTTCCATTGCTATTCGCGATACTATGTGTCCGGCAAAAATCGTCAAGATTCCTTTTTATAAAAGACAGAAATAAATAAACATGGGAGGAAGAAATATGTCGAAACAAACTCCGGCAGACAGAAGATATTCACGCGATCATGAATGGGCTAAAGATAATGGCGATGGCACCGCTCTCATCGGCATCAGCGATTATGCGCAGGAAATGCTCACAGATATAGTCTTTGTCGAACTGCCCGCGATAGGGAAAAAAGTAGCCAAAGGCGCGCCGGTAGCTGTTGTGGAATCAGTCAAATCAGTATCCGATGTTTATACGCCCGTCAGCGGCGAAGTTGTTGCTGTGAATAATAAGCTCGAAGAGGATCCGGCTTTAATCAACAAGGACGCCTTTGGCGAGGGCTGGATAGTCCAGATGCGTTTGGCTAATGCGGCAGAGCTTAGCTCTTTAATGGATGCCGCCGCTTATGATTTATTTCTGCAAGAGGGAAAGCACTGATGGACTACACGCCCCATACTGATGAGGACATTGCTCAAATGAAAAAAGCAATCGGCATTGCCTCCCTTGAAGATATGTTTGCCGATATTCCTGAAAAATTCTGCTTAAAGCGATTGCCCGACATTCCCGCGTCTCTTTCCGAGCAGGAAACGATGGCTCTTATGCAGAGTTTGAGCCTGCAAAACCGGTTGCCGCAAATGACCCTGACCGGTGCGGGAGCGTACCATCACTTTATCCCGGCAGTTGTCGGACACATAATTAACCGTGCCGAATTTTACACCGCTTACACCCCTTATCAGGCGGAAATTAGCCAGGGTATCTTGCAGGCTATTTACGAATACCAGACGATGATTGCCCATCTCACGGGAACACAAATCGCCAATGCTTCGATGTATGACGGCTCTTCAGCAATGGCGGAGGCGGCAATTCTTTCCGCCAAAACATTAAGCCGCGACAAAATTATTATTGCCCGCTCAGTGCATCCCGAATACCGGGCTGTTACCCGCACTTATTGTTGGGCCAACGGCTATGAAGTTGTCGAAATACCTTTTAACCAATCCGGGCAACTTGATTTGCCTGTGCTGCAAAAAGAACTGGCAGAAAATGTCGCTGCCGTTTTAGTGCAGAGCCCCAATTTTTTCGGGGGGATTGAAGATATCGTTCCGATTGCTGAGGCAGTGCACGCGCATGGTGCGCTCTTGGTTGCCGGTTTTACCGATGGCACGGCGCTGGGCATTTTGAAACCGGCCGGAGAATTGGGCGCGGACTTTGTTGTGGGTGAAGGCCAGAGTTTCGGCAATTCGCTCAATTACGGCGGCCCGTATCTGGGTATTTTTGCCGCGCAGGGAAAATTCTTGCGGCGCATTCCGGGCAGGCTGGTCGGCGCGACAGTGGATAAAAAAGGTCAGCGCGGTTTTGTTTTGACTTTGCAAACGCGCGAGCAGCATATCCGCAGGGAAAAAGCTACATCCAATATCTGCTCCAATGAAGCGCTCTGCGCGCTGGCGGCGGGTGTTTATCTGGCGGCGCTGGGGAAAAACCTGCAGAAGTTGGCTTTGCTGAATGTTCAGAAAACGCAATATTTAAAAAAGCAATTGTTACAATTATCCGGCTGGAAGGAAGTGTTTGCTGCGCCTGTTTATAATGAATTTGTTTTGAGCTGCCCCGATGCAGGAAAGGTAAATGACAAACTGAAAAAAGAAGGCATTGTCGGCGGCTATGAATTACAGAAGGATTACCCGAAACTCAAAAACGCGCTGCTCTTTTGCGCCACAGAAATGTTATCCAAAGAAGATATGGATAAAGTTGTTGCGATAATTAAATGAATATAATTCGATTAGTCATACCGGCGAATACCCTAAAGGGCACGAGAGTCGGTATCCAGAGTTTATTGAATATAAAATTTATTACGCATTCCTGTTACTTGCTTCAAGTAGATTAAAACTTCTGGATTCCCGATCAGGTCGGGAATGACACAGTTAAACAAGGAGATCAAGCATGGAATTGATTTTTGAAAAAAGTAAGCCGGGACGCAGCTCTGTCAGTATTCAGCAAAGCGACGTTCCCGCAACCGATATTGATACAGCCATTGATAAAAAATATCTGCGCACTGAACTCGATTTGCCCGAAGTGGCCGAAGTGGATTTAATCCGCCACTACACTAATTTGTCGCGCCGTAATTTCGGTGTTGATCTTGGTTTTTATCCACTGGGTTCCTGTACCATGAAATACAATCCCAAAGTCAATGAGAGTGCCGCATCTCTGCCCGGTTTTACCGGATTGCATCCGTATGCTGCAGATAAAATGGCACAGGGTAATCTGCAACTGATATATGAAATGCAGCAGTATTTGAGCAATATTTTCGGTATGGCGCAATTTACACTGCAACCTGCGGCGGGTGCTCACGGCGAGCTTACCGGCGTGATGATGATTAAAAAATATTTTGAAAAACAAGGAGAAAAACGCCATCGTATAATTATTCCCGATACCGCTCACGGCACCAACCCGGCTTCCGGCGCGCTTTGCGGTTTTGAAACTATCACGCTCCGCTCAAACAATGAGGGCGGCGTGGATATTGAACATCTAAAATCTTTGATGACGGAAGACGTAGCCGCCCTGATGCTGACCAATCCAAACACACTGGGGCTTTTTGAACGCAATATTGAAGAAGTATCCCGTATTGTTTACGGAAAAGGCGGCCTTCTTTATGGCGACGGCGCCAATGCCAATGCTTTTCTGGGTATCGCCCGCCCCGGTGATTTAGGGTTCGATGTTATCCAGCTCAATCTGCATAAAACATTTTCCACACCGCACGGCGGCGGTGGCCCGGGTAGTGGGCCTGTCGGCGTAAGCAAATCACTTATTGATTATCTCCCCGTGCCGCAAATCGTGAAAACCGCTGACGGTTATCAATGGTCGGATAATTTCCCCGATACTATCGGCCGAGTCCGGACTTTTTACGGCAACTTCAATGTTATTGTCAAAGCCTATACCTATATCCGTTCTCTTGGTGCAGAAGGATTGCGGCATGCAACCGAAATGGCCGTGCTTAATGCCAATTACATCAAAGAAAAATTAAAGCCTTATTTTGATTTGCCTTACGATCGCGTCTGCATGCATGAATGCGTTTTCTCCGGTAAAAGGCAAGTTGCCGAAAGCGGCGTGCATACCACGGATATTGCCAAAAGGCTGATTGATTTCGGTTACCACCCGCCGACAATTTATTTCCCCTTGATTGTACCGGAAGCAATTATGATCGAGCCCACCGAAACGGAAAGTAAAGAAACTCTGGATGCTTTTTGTGAAGCGATGATTACGATTGCGTGCGAGGCGAAAGAAAATCCGCAAATACTGAAAGATGCCCCACTCAGCACGGAGATTAATAGGCTCGACGAAGTATTGGCCGCCCGCAAGCCCGATGTTTGCTGGAAAAAAACATAGTTTCCCCCTGGATCCCTCGCCTTTGAGGGGAGAAGGAAAGGTGAGGGTGGTTTTTCTTTCTGTTTGATTAAATTTTCCCAAAGAGCCGCTTTATGATTGAACTTCAAAACAGTAAACCATTACTGCGCAAGCCATCATGGCTAAAAGTCCGCCCGCCTTATGCCGAAGATTGCCGGAAAATAAAAACTACTTTGGCCGAACTGAAATTGCACACTGTCTGTCAGGAGGCGGCCTGCCCCAATATTGCGGAATGCTTCGCCAATGGAACGGCAACTTTTCTAATCATGGGCAATATCTGCACCCGGCATTGTCTATATTGCAATGTGCAGCAAGGTGCACCGTTGCCTTTGGCCGAAAATGAAGTTAACCAGTTAGTTGCCGCCGTAAAAAAAATGGCGTTAAAATATATTGTGATAACTTCAGTTACGCGCGATGATTTGCCGGATGGCGGCGCCGGAGTTTTTGCCCATTGCATCGCTGAGCTGCGTTTGAATCTGACTGAATGCAAAATTGAAGTCCTGATTCCTGATTTTCAGGGCAACCGGCAGGGGCTGGAAATTGTGATGGCTTCTCGTCCCGATGTCATCAACCACAATATGGAAGTGGTCAAACCAATGTTCGCGCAACTTCGTCCTCATGGTAATTATGATGTTTCGCTGGAACTGCTTGCTCGCGTGTCGTCATCGCCTGTAATTTCCAAAAGCGGCTTCATGATTGGCTTTGGCGAAAGCCGTGAAGACATTTTGCGCCTGATTGATGATCTGGCTTCCGTTTCCTGCGCGCGCCTGACCATTGGGCAATACCAACAGCCGACACTAAAGCACTGGCCGGTGGCTAAATATTATCATCCTGACGAGTTTGCCGAATTCAAAGAAGTAGCTTATCAAAAGGGTTTTCAATATGTGGCGGCGGGGCCGCTGGTGCGCAGCTCCTATCATGCAGCGCAGGCTGGAGCATAAAGAGTCAAATAACAATTAGCAAGGCAACAGCCAGACTAATGCTAATCGGAGGATTTGGAATTCGGTAATGTTTAGATTATTAGTAGGAGAGGTTTTGAGATGTCTGATAAATATGATTTGGTAATTATCGGCGGCGGGCCGGGAGGATTAGCGGCGGCAGAACTTGCAGCGGCCGGAAAAAAGCGCGTGCTGATTATCGAGAAAGACGGCTGGGGCGGCACTTGCACACATCGTGGCTGCATTCCGACAAAAGCATTGCTGACCTGCAGCAAATATTATGCAGACTTAAAAAAAATCAAAAGATTAGGAATCAACATTGCTTCCGCCGCCTTAGATTTTTCCGCCATGAAAAAGCATCAGCAGCAAATAGTAAAGATAGCCGCGCTGGGTGCGAAAAAAACACTTGATGATGCGCAGGTGGAAACAAAATCAGGAACAGCGAAAATCATCACACCCACGGAAATAAAATTCACGAATCAGGCAGGTGATGCTGAAATAATCAACACCCAAAATATCTTAATTGCCTGGGGCTCTGAGCCGGCGATGTTTCCGGGAATTAATCTTTCCGAACGTATCTTAACATCGGACGGCATCTTAAATTTAACCACACTTCCTGCCAGTATTATCATTATCGGCGGGAGTTTTATCGGAGTCGAGTTTGCCACGTTTTTTGCGGAATTAGGAACGAAGGTAACATTGATAGAACTATTGGATCGTATATTACCTCAGGAAGATGAAGAGGCCGCCGACTTTTTGCAGCAGGAATTGACTCGCCTGGGCATTGCCGTTCACACTTCAACTAAACTCCTGCGTCTTCAGGAAACGGCAACCGACATTACTATGCAGGCGCAACAAAATTCGGAAAAGCTGGAGCTAAAGGCTGATTACGCTTTACTGTGCATCGGGCGCAAGCCTCTGCTGCGGACCTACGAATTGGATAAGCTGGGGGTTGAATTTACAAAAGCGGGAATAAAAGTTGATCAGAATATGATGACGAATGTGCAGGGCATATATGCAGTGGGTGATGTGACTGGCGGCATGATGCTGGCGCATCGGGCGACGCAGCAGGCCAAAGTTGCCACCGCGCATATTTGCCAATATGAGGCACCGATATACAATGAAAATTTTATTCCCTCCATTGTTTATAGCCATCCGCAAATTGCTCGTGTAGGCCTGACACAAAAACAGGCCGTCGCAACGGGCTTGTCTGTAGAAGTTGTTAAATCCCCATATAGCGCCAACATCATTGCCCGCAGCGAATTGATGGGACAAGGTTTTGTCACCGCCATCTTTTGTCAAGATCAATTAATCGGCGTTACAATTGCTGGTGATCATGCTGCGGAATTAATTGCTCCGATGAGCCTGGCCGTTGCTAGCGGGCTGAATATAAAACAATTGCAGGCATGGGTTATTCCGCATCCGACGTTGAGCGAAATATTTGCGTCAATATTCGTGAAACTCCAATTTCCATAACGCAGTGCAGGGAAATTGGTAAGTTGAACAATCACACGCAGCTTGCTTTGAGGTTGCAGTGATTTATAGGCTAATTAATCCCTTTACTTACAAAATATATTCTCTTATATTATACCAAGAATTGGAGTTTCACGAATAAAACAAGACCAATGATTAAGGAGGATATTATGAGAAAAATAACCAGATTGATTTTACTATGCTTGGCTCTTTTGCTGGTCTGCTTGTGGGGATGTGCAACTACAGCCACAGTTCAGCTAAGAGACAAAGAAGGCTCCGGCAAATATTTAACTGATGAAAGGGGAATGACCCTGTATCATTATAAAAATGATCTCGATGGACAAAGCACCTGCATTGATAACTGTATCAAACGCTGGCCTATTTTTTTTAGGGAAAACCTTACGGTTCCCGATGGTGTGAATACGAATGATTTCAGTACTATAACGCGGATTGACGGACCCAAACAGACTGCCTACAGGGGACGTCCCCTATATTACTGGTATGATGATAAACTGCCCGGTAATATGAAGGGGGAAGGAATCAACAAGGCTTGGTATGTCATCTATCCGGACAAGTTTAAGCCCTGAGTAAATTTCCTATTACTCCGGCTGGGGAATACCATGCAGCTTGCTTAAGTGTTTATGCCATTGATTTATAATTATTCAGAATATTCTTTTATAAAATAAAGGAGCGGAAGTGACTTTTATTTTAAAGAATTTTCAGGACAAGCGGCTGATCACTCAGGCAATTGAAGAAAACCAAATAGAATTTTTTAAATGCTACGCCCGAACTAAGGAAAGGCGATTTGCGGCAGAACCAGAATGTTTTTTGGGTAAAAAGCGGCATTCCCCTGCGCGCCTCTAACGGCGTCTTTTATAACAATTTTGAGGCAAGCAAAACTGGAAATAAAATCGAAGAGATTAAAAAAGAATTCCAATCTGAAGGCCTTCCCTTTATGTGGTGGGCTACTCCTTCCTCCAGACCGCAAAACCTCGGAGATAATTTGGAAAAACAAGGTTTTAAATTGTTCGCCCATCAACCGGGAATGGCGCTGCAGTTGAACGATCTTGGTGATAAATTTCCTATCTCAAAAAATTTGGAAATCAAAAAAATCGAAAATGAAAATGAATTGACCGATTGGATACCAGTTGCGTTTCAATCATTTGGTATGGATCTTTCTTGTAAAGAGATGTGCCGGGAGTTATTCAATAACAACAGGCTGGATAAGTCTTATTTTTACTATATCGGTTATTTAAAAGGCAAGCCTGTTACTGTGTCTTTGCTTTTCCCCGGTGCCGGAGTGACGGGCATTTACTGGGTGGGAACGCTTGCCGATGCACGCAAGCAAGGAGCAGGCGAGGCAATTACTTTTAAGGCTTTGCTGGAAGCAAAGAAAATGGGATATAAATTGGCTACGCTCAAAGCATCAGGACTGGGCTTCCCGATTTATAAAAAATTTGGTTTTATGGAATACTGTAAAATGAAATTTTATTCGTGAAACTCCAATTTCCATAACGCAGTGTAGGGAAATTGGTAAGTTGAATCCCGCCGCAGGCGGGACGAAAGCGGAGGGTAATGAGACTCAAACTTCAAAAGCGAAGCGAATTGAAGTTTGTTAGCCGAATTATCCCGTAAAAGCACGGGTATAATACCCCAAAGCAAACTCTGGGGTATTATACCCGTGCTTTTACTGTTTAGAGACAAATACTATAAATATTTATCTATATGTTTAATAATGGCTACTTATTTATTAAGCTATTGTATTTACATAGTTATTTAGCGATAATTATGCTGCTATCAGCGGTTTATTTTAAAATGCTTTATCTTCAAAAAAATGAATTATAAATAACATAGTTAATTATGATAGATATATTGCATGATATTATGGTATTATCTTTATGTATAATACACGTGGATTTTAAAGAATTGCTGATAAGAATAATTAAGATGGAATAGCTCAATTTATTTTTAGACAACGTTATCCAGAGAGAAGTTATATAAAATTTTCAAAATGTTAAAGGGGGATATTATGAAAATTAAGCTATTTATTAAATTATCAGTAGCGGCTATTTTTGTGAGTGTTTTTTTAGTGACAAGCGCCGTATTGGCGATAGAGCCGATCAAGCTGGGCGCGGTGATGGTCGGCAGTGATGTAATCGGCAGAGAAAGCTTCAATGCCATGAAGCTTGCCATAAAACAGATAAACGCCTCCGGCGGTCTGTTGGGCAGGCAAGTTGTGCTGGTTTTTGAAGACGACGAGATGAAAATTGACAAAGCCCCTGCGCTGATGGAAAAAATAATCACCGTCGATAAGGTCGATATTCTGGTCGGCGGCATGGCCAGCGGCTCTTTCGCGGCCATGATGCCGGTGATAAAGAAATACGCCAAAGTAACAGTTTGGAACGGTGTTTCTTCCTACAAAGTTGAAGAAGCTATGGCTGGACTGGACTGGTTTTTCCATGTTTATCAGTGGGATTATATGATCTGGGAAGGTGCCAACCGGGGCTGGGCGCAGCTTCAGCAGAAATACCCAGGAGTAAAGATAAGAAAATTTTTTATGGCCTATGACGACAGCCCCTATGGGATGGGTTACTGGAACAGCGCCAAGGAATTCGCCAAGCAATTTGGTTATGACGTACAAGGCGCACCTTTTAAAGCAGCAGGATATGGTGGCGGAGATTTCCGTGCCTTGTTGCGGCAGGCCAAGGAATATAATCCCGATATATTTGTCTATGTCGCCTATGAAAAAGACGTGATACCAATGATGGAACAAGCCAAAGAAATCGGGTTCAATCCACCCATGTTTACCGGATGGCCTCCATCCTGGCCTAAAGATTTTGCCGCCAACCCTTTGAGCGATGGCTTGACTTTTTACAGTATGTGGGATCCAGCCATGAAATATGTAAATAAGCCCAGCAAAGATTTTTGCGACGCCTATTACAAGGAGTATAAAGAACCGCCGACCTCCTTTATAACGCCTTTTGCCTACACCAATATCATGATTGTTGCCGAGGCCATAAAACGAGCCGGAACGCTGGAGAAATCAGCTCTGATTAAAGCTCTGGAGGAAACGAATTACCTTTCTCCGGTGGGCGATAGATTTGTTTTTCGCAAGAGTAGATTCATTAATCATCAGGCTTCTGTCCAGCCCAAGTTGATGCAATATCAAAAAGGCAAGATCGTAATCATCTGGCCGTGGGAATTTGCAACGAGCAAATTAGTTTTTCCATTTCCGTCTAAAGGACCTGCAACAGCAACTAATGAAACTAAAGCGGCGGCTGTTAAAACAAAGGCCAAGAAATAAAAAAATTCTCCCGTATAAGTACCTAAAAGCGAGCTTTGGAATCTGTTTCCAAAGCTCGCTTTGTTGTTCATACCGGTGATTGTTCTACTACTCACCATAATTTAAATTCACTGTCTGCGATACAAGCAACGTTTCTTTAGTCCCATCGGGGAAATATTTTGCTCTTTAGAGTCATTTGTGATACATGGCCGTCAGTTTTTTAAAAGAAAAAACTTAAAAGAAGGTGGCCTATGTCCAGGAAAACAGGCATCGTCAAAGACAAACGCTATTTGCAGCATTCGGCCGGTTTTGCCCATCCGGAAAGCCCGGAGCGCCTCGCAGCCATCTATGAAATGCTGGATAATCCTATCATGTCCTGGAAATTTACGGAAATTGAAACGCGGGAAGCCACCTATGAAGAAATCGCTACTATTCATTCCCCTTCTTATGTTGATTATATCGCCAGTACGGCGGGTAAAGACAGTGTTATGCTTGATCCGGATACGGCAACCAGTCCGGAAACATATCATATAGCAAAGCTGGCTGTCGGTGGTGTCTGTAACGCCATTAATAGTGTTATGACAGGCGATGTGGATAATGCCTTTGCTTTTGTCCGGCCGCCCGGCCATCATGCCGATCGTGATGCCGCGGCCGGTTTTTGTATTTTTAATAATGTCGCTATCGGTGCGATGCATGCCATCTTAAAACACAACTTAAAAAGAGTACTTATCGTGGATTGGGATTTGCACCACGGCAACGGTACGCAGCATATTTTTTACAAGGATCAGCGTGTTTTATACTTTTCCACTCACCAATATCCCTATTATCCGGGAACCGGCAGCGTAGAAGAAATCGGCCAGGGTGAGGGTGAAGGTTATACAGTTAATGTTCCATTACGCGGCGGTGCCGGAGATAATGCTTTTATAAAAATATTCCGCAGAATACTGGAACCGGTTGCTTTGAAGTTCAACCCGGAATTAGTGCTCGTGTCTGCCGGATTTGATATTTATCATCAGGATCCTTTGGGCAGTATGCGCGTTACCCCCGATGGTTTTGCCGCGCTGATGCGCATTTTATTGAACATTGCGGATTCCTGTTGCCAAGGAAGGCTTGTCGCTGTGCTGGAAGGCGGTTATCATGTTCAGGGATTGACAAAATCAGTCAAAGCTGTTTTGGAAGAGATGCTTGATGAAACCCATTATTCGGAAGCGAAGCTCTCTGCTTCTGAGCAGAATACCGATGATGAGACAAATCGCCTAATCAGCCAAGTTGCCAACAAGATCCACCCGTTTTGGAAACTGGGTTAAGAAGGAGCGTTACGGATGATCAGCAAACAGGAAGTTGAATATGTGGCGCACCTCGCGCGCCTGGAAATTGACGATGCCCAGAAGGATAAATTCACCTCGCAGCTCAACGATATTCTGCTCTACATAGATAAACTCAATGAACTGGATACCAAAGGCGTCGAGCCGATGAGTCATGCGATTGCCGTAACCAATGCGTTTCGCGACGATAAAGTTGTGGAATCCATCGGCACCGAAAGTTCCCTGGCCAATGCCCCGGATGCCCGCGGCGAATTCTTCCGTGTTCCCAAAGTAATCGAATAAATTACTTGATAATTGTCCATCATATAAAAAAGGTAAAGTTATGGAGTTAAACCAACTAACAATTCATGAATTACAGGGAAAAATAAAAAGCGGTAAAACGTCAGCTGTACAAATTGCTGAATCCGTTTTTAAACGAATCGATGCCGTAGAAAAACAGGTGCATGCTTACATCAGATTGATGAAAGAAGAAGCGCTGGCCGCTGCTAAAAAGGCTGATGATGATATTAAGAAGGGCAACATCAAGCAGTTGACGGGTATACCCATTGCCCTGAAAGATATTGTGTGTACTAAAGGTATAACCACCACGTGCGGCTCACACATTTTGCACAATTTTGTTCCGCCTTATAACGCCACGGTTGTAGAAAAGCTCAGCGCTGCCGGAGCGGTTTTTGTCGGTAAAGCCAATATGGATGAATTTGCGATGGGTTCTTCCACAGAAACTTCCTATTTTGGCGTAACCCGCAATCCGTGGGATCTGGAAAGAATCCCCGGCGGTTCCAGTGGCGGCTCGGCAGCTGCGGTTGCCGCCGATGAATGCATTGCCTCGATCGGTTCCGATACAGGTGGTTCCATCCGCCAACCGGCCGCACTCTGCGGTATTGTCGGCCTGAAACCTACTTACGGCCGCGTGTCGCGCTTTGGACTGGTCGCGTTTGCTTCCTCGCTGGATCAAATCGGCCCCTTTACCAAGGATGTTGAAGACTGTGCTATCATGATGAATGTTCTGGCGGGTTACGATTCGCGCGAATCAACATCAGTACAGGCGGAAGTTCCCGATTACCGCCAGTTTGTCGGCCGCGATATTAAAGGCTGGAAAATCGGAATTCCTAAAGAATATTTTATCGAAGGCATTGATCCCGAAGTGAGCTCCGCGATAAAAAAGGCTATCTCGGTAATTGAAAAAAGCGGCGGACAGTGCATTGATATTTCCCTGCCGCATACGCAATATTGTCTGGCCGTTTATTATATTATTGCCCCGGCGGAAGCCAGCTCCAACCTGGCGCGCTATGACGGCGTGAAATATGGATTCCGGACGGCGGAAGCGCGAGACTTATTGGATATGTATAAAAAGACCAGAACGCAGGGATTTGGAGCCGAAGTGAAAAGAAGAATCATGATCGGCACTTATGCACTGTCGGCTGGCTATTACGATGCCTACTATAAAAAAGCCTCGCAGGTGCGGGCATTGATTAAACGGGATTTTGAAGAAGCGCTCAAAAAATGTGATATAATTCTTACTCCGACCACACCGACTCCGGCATTTAAAATCGGGGAGAAGACGGATAATCCTTTGCAGATGTATCTCTCTGATATTTTCACTATTTCTACCAATCTGGCGGGAATTCCCGGAATATCGGTGCCCTGCGGCTTTACCGCGTCCGGCCTGCCGATAGGAATGCAGTTTTTAGCCGGTCATTTTGAAGAAGGCAAATTGATTCAAATAGCCTCTGCTTATGAGAAGAATGCGAAAATTGAGAAAAGGAGGCCGCAATTATAATGGAGTTTGAAACAGTAATCGGCCTGGAAGTCCATGCCCAACTTTTAACGGAAACAAAAATATTTTGCAACTGTTCCACCAAATTCGGCGGCGCGCCCAACAGCCATGCCTGTCCGGTATGTCTGGGTATGCCCGGTGTGCTGCCCGTATTAAATAAAAAAGTGGTCGAGTTCGCCATGAAGATGGCGCTGGCAACAAACTGCCTCATTAATAAATCTTGCAGTTATGCGCGGAAAAATTATTTTTATCCTGATCTCCCTAAAGGCTATCAAATATCGCAATACGCTTATCCGCTGGCGGAACATGGTCATGTTTTTCTGGATGTAGATGGTGTACAAAAGAAAATAGGAATTACCCGCATTCACATGGAAGAAGACGCCGGAAAACTAATACATGATGAACATAATCCGTTCAGCTATGTGGATTTGAACCGTACCGGTGTGCCACTGATTGAAATTGTCAGCGAGCCAGATATGCGTTCACCGGAAGAAGCCGCCGATTATCTTAAACGCCTGCATGAGATACTGGTTTATCTGGAAATTTGTGATGGCAATATGGAAGAAGGATCGTTTCGCTGTGATGCTAATGTTTCTATCAGGCCAAGAGGGCAAAAAGAATTCGGCACAAGAGCGGAACTGAAGAATATGAACTCATTCCGCAATGTCCAACGGGCACTGGAATATGAAGTCAAGAGGCAGCAATATCTTGTAGAAAACGGCGGTAAGGTTGTTCAGGAAACGCGCCTGTGGGATGATGCGCAGAGCGTGACCAATTCCATGCGCAGCAAAGAAGAAGCGCACGATTACCGGTATTTTCCTGATCCCGATTTAGTTCCGGTTATAGTTGACGATACCTGGGTGGAAAAAATCGCAAAAGAATTGCCGGAACTGCCGCTTGCCAAACGCGAAAGGTTTGTCAAAGATTATCAGATACCGGCTTATGATGCCGGTGTGCTCACCGTCGATAAGGCGTTGGCAGGTTATTTTGAAGACGTGGTAAAACTATGTTCCAGCCCCAAAGCGGCCAGTAACTGGGTTATGGGTGATGTGCTGAAATTTTTGAATGAAGAAAAACGTGACATTAGAAATTGCCCGATAAGTGCAACGGCGCTGGCGGAAATGATCTGCCTGATTGAAGACGGCACCATCAGCGGCAAGATGGCCAAAGACATCGTCGAAGAAATGTATAAAACAGGAAAAGACCCCAAGGCGATTATTGCCGAAAAGGGCATGGTGCAGATAACTGATGAAGGCGCGCTTAGTATCGCAATTCAAAAAATTATGGATGCCAATCCCAATCAACTGAAGGATTACCGTGGCGGTAAAGATAAACTGTTCGGATTTTTTGTCGGCCAGGTGATGAAGGCGACGCAGGGCAAGGCCAATCCTCAACTGGTTAATGATCTGCTCAAAAAGATGCTTGCGGGATGATGATTAAGACCATTGCCTGGAAAAACAATACAGTAGTTTTACTTGATCAAAAGGCGCTCCCGTTAACCGAGCGCTATATTACCTGCCGGACTTATCAGGAAGTAATTTCCGCCATCAAAGATTTAACTGTCCGCGGTGCTCCCGCCATTGGTGTGGCCGCGGCCATGGGTGCGACGCTCGGTGCCTGTAAGCACTCTTCGCTTCCTCCCGAAAAATTCCGTCATAAATTTTCGGCGATCTGCGCTGAAATCGCGCAGTCGCGGCCGACAGCGCGTAACCTCTTCTGGGCGCTGGAGCGCATGAAAAAATGCTTGGATGATGCAATCAGTTCATCTGAAAATGCCTCCTTCCTTATTCTTTCCACCTGCGACAGGGGAGGGGTGGGTGGTGGTATAAATATTCCCCACAGCAATCATTTGGTCAAAGAACTAATCTCCGAAGCCAAACGCATCTGTGCTGAAGATATCGAAATCAACCGGAGGATGGGCAAGCACGGCAGTTCGCTTCTTGCCGATGGTGATAATATCCTGACGCACTGCAACGCGGGCGCGTTGGCAACAGCGGGATACGGAACGGCGCTTGGCGCTATTCGTGCCGCCAGGGCAGCAGGCAAAAAGCTGCATGTCTATGTGGATGAAACAAGGCCGGTCCTGCAGGGAGCGCGGCTTACCGCGTGGGAACTGCAAAAAGAAAAAATTCCCGCAACATTAATTACCGATAATATGGCGGGCTTTCTCATGCAGCAGGGCAAGATTGATAAAATAATTGTCGGCGCCGATCGGATTGCCGCCAACGGCGATACCGCCAACAAAATCGGAACATATGCTTTGGCCGTTTTGGCCAAAGCTCACGGTATTCCTTTTTATGTTGCCGCCCCTCTCTCCACAATTGATACGTCTCTGAAAACCGGCGCGGAAATTCCGATTGAGGAAAGATCAAGTGCGGAAGTTACTCACTTCCGTGGTTTGCAGATTGCCCCGGCTAAAATCAAAGTTTATAATCCTGCTTTTGATATAACCCCGGCAAAATATATTACGGCGATTATTACCGAAAAAGGAATTCTCCAAAAACCGTATCTTCAATCCATACGGAATGCATCTAAGGAAAAATCCCTATGAAGTTATTTCTTTTTGATTTTGATGGTGTGCTGGTAGAGTCGCTGGATGTTTACGAAAAGACCGTCAGCCTTGTTCTAAAAAAAATAAATAAACCGCTGACGCGCGGGCGGGAAGAATTTCTGGAATTATTTGAAGGCAATTTTTACGAATCTCTGGTGAAAAGAGGCGTGGATTTAAAGGAATTCGTGGAAGCATCCGGCGATTTGCTGTCGAAGGTTGATTACAAAAATATGCAGCCAGTTTTGGGGATGATACCTGTGGTAGAAGAGCTGCAGAAAAATAATATTCTTCTGGTGATTTCTTCCAATGATTCTGTAACGATCAAAGAAGCCATTGAGCATTTTCAATTTAACGGCAATTTTCAGGAAGTGCTTGGTTCGGACTTTATGCTCAGTAAAAAAGATAAAATTCTCTACGCCATAAATAAGTACCAGATTGCTCCCGAAGAGATTTTTTATATCGGTGACACGACCGGCGACATTAAAGAAGGCAAACAGGCCGGCGTGAAAACTATCGGTGTTACCTGGGGCTGGCATAGTAAAGAGAAAATGGCCGCCGCCCAGCCGGATTATCTGTTTGATAAACCCGAAGATTTGCTGCAACTCCATTAATAATCATTTTAGTTTTGCCTTATTTTACCGATAAATAACTATGGGAGAGCTTTGCAAAACTCCCTATTCATCATTCCGGCGAAAGCCGGCGAAGTACCCTTTAGGGTGAATCTAGGAAATACTTGATAATACTGGATTCCGGCTTTCACCGGAATGACATAATTGTTGATTTTATAAAGTTTTGCAAAGGTCTCTATGGGAGAATAATTTTATGTCATCAGCTTTTACTACCGCTCTGAGCGCCTTAAAAGCCTTTGATATTAAGCTAGATGTTAACGCCAATAATATTGCTAATGTAGATACGAACAATTTCAAAAAGAGCCGTGTGAAATTACAGGAAAGCTACAATGGCGGGGTGGAAGTCAACATCAGTAAAATAAACACACCCGGTATGGAAATTGACCCCAATCCCCGCACAGGTGCTCCTCAACAATCATCAAATGTTACTCTGGAAGAGGAGTTTGTTGACCAGATAGTCACTCAATATTCTTTTACTGCCAATACGCTAACTATCAAAACCGCCGACGAAATGCAAAAAGAGCTGATGGATATCATCGCCTGAAGCAGCCTCTCTGCCCATTTGTCAATCGTAAATCTATATAGCAAAATAATAACCTTCTAAGAAAATGTATTAAATGAATTCACCTACGAGTCCGCACATGCAACTTGAAAAACAAATTGAAGATTACCATTTGTAATCAGCTTTAGAGTCCGCCCACTCAATCAACGGCAGTATCCCTTGACTTTAGCGATGTCTAACGTTTTGCATGCTCCCATTGCACACGCTTTTTGTGCATCATGGCAGCCAAGATTGTTGTTGCCCTGTATAAAATAAGCAACCCCCCGGTTGATATAGGCATTGGCATCATCCGGCTTCAGCCTGATGGCTTTGTTATAGTCCTCAATGGCACGCTCATGCTGGCCAAGGTTATAGTAAGCATTACCCCGGTTGTAATGGGCATTGGCATAATCCGGTTTTAGGCGGATAGCCTCGTTATAGTCTGTAATGGCACGCTCATACTGACGAAGACTAGCGTAAGCAATCCCCCGGTTGTTGTAGGCTTCGGCTGAATCCGGTTTTAGGCGGATAGCCTCGTTATAGTCATCAATGGCACGCTGATGCTGGCCAAGGTAAGCGTAAGCAGCTCCTCTGTTACTGTAGGCCTCGGCATAATTCGGTTTCAGGCGGATAGCCTCGTTATAGTCTGTAATAGCACGCTCATACTGACGAAGACTAGCGTAAGCAAGCCCCCGGTTGATATAGGCATTGGCATCATCCGGCTTCAGTCTGACGGCTTTGTTACAGTCATCAATGGCACGCTGATACTGGCCAAGGTGAGCGTAAGCAGCTCCTCTGTTATTGTAGGCGGCCTCGGCAAAATCCGGTGTTATTTGGATGGCCTTGTTATAATAATCAATTGCCTCCTCGTTTTTTCCTTCGGCAGACAGGGCAATGCCGAAATTGTTATTCACTCTTGCCTTGTTCGGAGACTTTTTTATGCAATCGGCCCATAAGGTATACTCGTTCTTCCAGATTTTGTTGCGCTCGTATGTTAATACTGTGTTGAGGGCAGTAAACATCAGGATGATAATTACGGCAATTTTAAGGTATCTTTCCTTAAAGAAATAAAAGAATACGCTTGTCAGCGCCAGAAAAAAACCGAAGCTAGGCAGATAGGTACGGTGCTCGAAGATCACATTCTGGGAAATGGGAATGATGCTTGATTCCACAGACATGGTAAGGAAAAACCAGAATATCCCGAATGAAATTAACCGGTATTTTTTAAACAATAGGACACCGGTTGCTAAAATGCCAAGCAATAGGGAAAAACTGAAAAACGTTTTCATCTGGAAGAAACTGGTGGAGATCTGATAATCGTAATCCAGATTCTGATTAATCGGCAGAATAAACAGGCGAATATAGGTCAAGATGACTTGGAACTGGGTAAGAAAATATTCTTTCATTGATATGGAATAGGAATATCCCTGAAGCCGATCAGGCGGTATAGGATCGAATATATTCAGCGAATACTTTCCGAAAAACAAGAGGATAAAGATTACTAACATAATAAAAGAAATGATGAGGCCCTTATCTTTTATTTCCAACTTCCACGGAGCGGTCTTAAGAAAACAGTAATCGTATAAAAAGATAGTAAAGGGCAATGTAAAGACAATCTCTTTGGTCAGCATACCCAGCAACGCACATACAATCGAACCGCCAAATAAAAACCATGGAATATTCTTATCTCCCTGCCAAAGCTTTCCCTGGACAAAGAGAATTAAAGATAAAAGGTAAAATAATGTGGCTAGTGAAGCAAAGCGTTGAACTATATATGTTACTGATTGTGTAGCCAGGGGATGGGTTACGAAAAGCATACCAGTCAAAAAGGCAACTATCGTCTTATGTCTGCTGATCTCGGCGTTCTTCATAACCGGCGTGGACAGGGTCAACCAGGTCAGCCACCAGACCAGAAACGCATTGGTCAGGTGAATGATCAGATTCACCAAATGGTATCCCCAAACGTCAAGACCATGAAAATAATAATTGAGGGCAAACGTCAATATACCGATGGGGCGGTTTGGAAAAGACCGCAGCCAGTCACCGATGTTTGCTGAACCTACCGTAACACTGCTGTTGAAGACGTTGACATCGTCAAAATGAAATGAACAGCCAAATGAATTGGAATAAGCAATAATGCCCGTAATGAAGATAGCTAAGATAAATAAAAGATTATATTTTTTATTTATCTTAATTTTCCCTTCTCCTGTATCGACAGCTTGATGAAGTTGTTGCATTGTATTGACACTCTCTTGTTTATTCTTTCGATGTTCTTTTTTTATTTTTTTCTGTTTCATATCCTACTCTCTAATCTGTTGGTTTCTTATTATATAAGCCTCGTAATCAAAATTAACAAAACCATTATTGAAAATCAGGCCATAAGCGATAAAAGAAGTAACAATTAAAAATATAGCAATGCAATATTTATATTTTTTATTCGTAAGTTGGAACATCTGTTAAAATATAATTTTATTATTACAAGACAACAAACCTGTATTGTAATGTAGCATTTTTCGTAGTAACAAATACATAAATAAATTACTTTATGCTGTTTATCTGTTTTTCTCTTGCTCCAGGGTGACCTGCCCCGATATTTGTAATACATATTAAGTTAGAGTTCAGCCATTTTTGTTTATTACTGCTTGAAATGGTGTGTGAAATGGGAAAATAAGAAAAACAACAGTACAGGAAGAAATTAATATTATTCCGGTCAAATATAACAATATTTACTGCAGACGGCCTTCCAGACGCAGTTTGGTAATTATTTGATTGATTGCGGGCATTGCTTCGACGGTAGCTTTTTCACCTTCCATAATGGCTTCGTTGCGTTTGGAAAAATCGCTGGTTCCAATGTAGCCTACTTTCGGTTTAATGACGACATCAGCGTTTTTCATCTGAAAGGCAGCCATTTTATTATACATGATATCGATTGCCTGCATAATCGTTTCGATAGTACCTGTCGGTATAGAAGATGTCAGGTTCGCTGATATATCTACGGCAATAACAACATCAGCGCCGTAACGGCGGGCGACGTCAATAGCCAGCGGGCTGACAACACCGCCATCTACATAAAGCTTATCGCCAACGACTGTGGGCTGGAAAATGCCGGGGATGGAACAGCTCGCGCGTACTGCCTTGCCGGTATTGCCGCGACCGAAAACCATTTCCTCACCGGTCTGAATATTGGCGGCTACGGCGTAAAACGGTATCTTGAATTTATCTATAGGCGTATATTTAACTTTATTGTTGATGAAGTTTTCCAGTTTTTCTCCCCTGATAAACCCGTTATCCGGGATGATATAATCGACAATGTCGTCTTTCTGCAAACCAAAGGCGATAGTTTGCAGTTCATAAGGAGTATAGCCGTAAGCATACAGGCTGCCGACAAACGCGCCGACGCTGGTGCCGATAACCATATGTATGGGCACGTTATGTGATTCGAGTACCTTTAAAACACCTATATGGGCAAAACCTTTGGATACTCCGGCACCCAAAACAACCGCAATCCGGGCCGGTTTTTGTTGCGACAAATCTTTTGATGTTGAAGCGCAGGCAGCAAGCGTCAATAGTATAAAAGAGACTGCAATAAATTTAATTAAACGAGAGCTATTGGATAACATAAATATTAATTAGTCCTTTCTTCGGGGACGCGGTCGTTTCATTTTTGGTTTGGCGGCGGATGCTTGCTCGCCGTCGGTTGCCGGCTGCTCCGGCGGAGCGTGCAGCGTCTGCTGATAATAGTCATCGAGCAGCATGGCAATCAGGGCTAATTCATCTTCGGACTGCGCCAGATTACGGGAAAGGGGCAGAAAACGCTGCATTCTTTCAATTTGCAGATTGTCGCGAGAGCGCAGTTCCGCCTCCAGTAGTGCTGTTATCCGTTCAGTAACAACCCTTTCCAGCTCTTCATCATCGGGCAGAGGCCTTTCTTCCATGTTGATATTGTAATAACGGGCGATACTCTGCAATTTGAATTTTTCCATTTCGGCAACGAGAGATATGGCGACGCCGCTTGATCCCATGCGTCCGGTACGCCCTGCACGGTGAATGTAAGCTTCCGGGTCTTCCGGCGGTTCATACTGTATGACGTGAGATAAATCGGGGATGTCAATACCGCGGGCTGCAACATCCGTTGCTACTAAAAAGCGCAGTGCGCCGCGCCTTACCCGTCCCATGACTTTTTCCCGCATGACTTGGGATAAATCGGAACTAAGCTCATCGGCATCATAACCGAAACGCTTTAAAACAA
Source organism: Syntrophaceae bacterium (assembly GCA_003142535.1). Lineage (GTDB taxonomy): Bacteria > Desulfobacterota > Syntrophia > Syntrophales > Smithellaceae > Fen-1166. The sequence continues at coordinate 14,571 of PLMQ01000026.1, read as the reverse complement.
CGGATAGATAATGCACTGTGTCTTTAGTGTTACAAAAGATAATAGCGGAAGCCGGATTTTCGATTTCGATTATGCGCACTAAAGACCGCTCTTTACGCATCCCCGGCACAAGGTAATAAATATGCTCGATCTCGGCGATATGCACCTGATTGCCGCTCAGACTTAATAGCTCAGCGTTACGGAGAAACTGATCCGCCAGGCGGATGATCTGCGGCGGAAAAGTCGCGGAAAACATGCTGCTGATAATTTGCTTTGGCTGTATATACTTGCGTATTTTCACCATATCGGGATAGAACCCCATGGAAAGCATGCGGTCGGCTTCATCGAATATAAGTATTTTCAGGTGATCGAGCGATAATGTATTTTTCAGGAGATGATCGAGGATGCGCCCGGGAGTGCCAACAACAAGCTGGGCTCCGCCGCGGAATGCTTCCAGTTGTGGACCGTAGCCGACTCCCCCGTAAACCACCGCCGTCCGCAAATTCGAACCCTGCGCCAGCAACTGCGCTTCCCTCGAGACCTGCAGGGCCAGCTCGCGCGTCGGAACAAGCACCAGTGCCTGTGCGGCGTTCTGGTTTAAATCAATTTTCTGCATAATGGGTAAAATATAAGCGCCGGTTTTCCCGCTGCCGGTTCGCGACTGCACCATCACATCGCGGCCTGCCAACATATAAGGAATGGCCTTTGCCTGTACCGGCACCAGTTCTTTCCATCCCGCATTTTCGCAGGCAGCGCGCAGTGCCGGCGTTAGCCCCTCGAGAGAAATTTCGGAGATGGCCTCGACTGGTTTAACTTCAACATTGACTTCTTCATTTTTTTTAATTTCTTCCAAAATAAATTGCCTTTCTAGAAAATAATTATTTAAAATCATATAGTTTAGTGCGGCTCAGGAATCAAGAGAAAAATTAACCTCAGATACTCCACGAGGCTTACAGAAAAAAATTGCAAATTTGCATCCTAGCCCACCGCTTTGCGGGATAATTCGACCAGCTAACTTCAGCTTGTGACCTTTAGGTTGCGCACTTTGTTTCTGAAGTTTGGGTCTCATTACAACTAGCCAATTCCATTACGCATCGCTTTTGGAATTGGAGTTTCACTATAAAATATCACAAATAAAATATCTTGACAGCTTTTCCAGATTAATGTAGGTTTATTGCCAATCATAAGTGGCCATTTTAGGCCCTGTCCTTTGGAGCGTTTCAAGTATTCTAATAAACAAGCCGATATTTAGTCTGTAACTGCTAAAATAAATTCGTGGTTTAGTGTATCCCAAGTGTATCTCTTGAATAATAATGCAGGAAAAAAAGAATATCAAGCATGTCAGAATAACGATTTTAGTTGTCTGATTATAATTTAAATAAGGAAGTGTTTGTATGCACATTGAAGACATTAAGCGATTGCCGATTAGTGAACTTAACAATTTAGCCAAAGATCTGAACGTACCCGGTGCCAGCGGTATGCGCCGTCAGGATTTAATATTTTCCATACTTCAGACACAGGCTGAACAAAACGGGATGATCTCCGGCTCGGGTGTCCTGGAAATTCTTCCGGACGGATTCGGATTTTTAAGAGCAGTGGATTACAACTATCTGCCCAGCCCCGATGATATTTATATTTCTCCCTCGCAGATAAGAAGGTTCAATTTACGCACCGGCGATACCATTTCCGGCGAAGTGCGGCCGCCTAAGGAAGGGGAAAAATATTTTGCCCTCCTGAAAGTGGACACGGTCAATTTCGAAAGTCCCGAGTCCGCCCGCGACAAAATTCTCTTTGATAACCTGACACCTCTCTATCCGCAAGAAAAATTAAATCTGGAATTTGATCCGGAAAATTATTCTACCAGAACGCTGGATTTGTTTGCACCTATTGGGAAGGGTCAGCGCGGATTGATAGTATCTCCGCCCCGCGCCGGTAAAACGGTTCTGCTGCAGGATATAGCTCACAGTATCACGGCCAATCACAAAGAAGTGGTTCTGATGGTGCTGTTGATTGATGAACGGCCGGAAGAAGTTACCGACATGCAACGCAGTGTTGCCGGTGAAGTAATTTCTTCAACCTTTGACGAACCGGCTTCCCGCCACGTGCAGGTAGCCGAAATGGTTATTGAAAAAGCCAAGCGGCTGGTTGAACACAAAAAAGATGTTGTTATTCTGCTGGACAGTATTACCCGTCTGGCTCGTGCCTATAACACGGTTGTTCCGCCCAGCGGAAAAGTTCTCTCCGGTGGTGTGGATTCCAACGCGCTGCATAAGCCGAAAAGGTTCTTCGGTGCTGCCCGTAACATCGAAAACGGCGGCAGCCTGACCATCATTTCCACGGCACTGATTGATACCGGCAGCCGGATGGACGAAGTTATTTTCGAAGAATTCAAAGGAACCGGCAACATGGAGTTGCATTTGGATCGTCGTATCGCCGACCGCAGAGTATTCCCGGCGTTTGACCTGATTCGTTCCGGAACCAGAAAAGAAGAATTGCTGATTCCCAAAGCGAATTTGAACCGTATCTGGGTGTTACGCCGTCTGCTGCAAGAAATGAATCCGGTGGATGCGATGGAATTCATCATCGGCAAAATCAGAAAAACGGAAACCAATCAGGAGTTCCTGGATTCCATGAACTCATAGTGAGACTCCGATTTTGCAAGCGCAGCGTAGCAGAATCGGTAAGTCGAACTATCCTGCGTAAGCAGAGGGTATGTAATTCCCGTGGTAGCGAAAAAAGTTTGGCTGTAAATCTCTGCGAAATTGCTTGAATTTTTACCGCAGATATTATAATGCAGCGTAATTGCTTTAAAAAGATCATTACTTGTTGAAGATAAAGATGAAGGAGGAGAAGTAAAAAAAATGAAAGAAGGCATTCATCCCGATTATAAAGAAACTAAAATCACCTGTGTTTGTGGTAATGTCATTGAAACAAAGTCAACCAAGAAAGACATTAAAGTCGAAATTTGTTCCAATTGTCATCCCTTTATGACCGGCAAGCAAAAGATTATGGATACTGCCGGCCGCGTGGAAAGATTTAAAAAGAGGTACGAAGTCAAAGAAACAAAGCCGCAAACTAAAAAGAAAACAACGAAATAGGCATCTGCATAATATTTTGTTGTGAAACTTCAATTCCGCAAGTGCAACGTAGCGGAATTCACTAGTTGAACAATCCCGCGGAAGCGGTGGTTGTGAAACTTCAATTCCGAAAACGCAGTGCATAACCTGACCACCTAAAGGTGGCACGAGGTCACAAGTCGGAATTGGTCAGTTGTAATGAGACCCAAGCTTCGGAAACGAAGTGCACGGAAACTTGATGGCGGAATTATCCCGCGAAGCGGGGTAAATATTCTGCAGTTTACTTTAGCGCTCGTGATTGGATTCTCTCCGCATGATGAAAATATTTCATCTATCTTGTTATTTGTAGATACGCCCATTTCAGCAGGAATGGTTATCTGCAAGTGCGCCTTTTCTAAACTAATACCATTTCTAAATCAATGATGATATCGAGGCGGCTAGGCGGAGGCGACGAGGCGTATTGTACATACGTTGAGGAAGCCGACAACGACGGCAACAAAGATAGCGCTTTGATTTAGAATTGGAATAACTTAATCATCTCAACCTTTGCTTAAAGAATTAAAATGAATATTTTATTAGATAAACTTCGTGACATTGAAATCCGTTATCGGGAGCTGGAAGGACAGCTCAGCGACCCGCAAATTGTTTCCAAACAAGGTCTTTATCAGAAATATGCTAAAGAGCATTCCGATTTAACGGAATTGGTGGAAACCATCCGTGAATATGAAAAAATAATATCACGTATTGCAGAATACCAGGGCTTTCTAAAAGGGAACGATGAAGAATTAAAGTCAATGGTCAGAGAAGAGATGCCCCAATTGCAGCAGGAAGAGGCCGGTTTGGAAGAAAAGTTAAAAGTGCTGCTGCTGCCGAAAGACCCGAATGATGATAAAAATGTTTTTCTGGAAATTCGGGCGGGAACGGGCGGAGATGAAGCCGGACTTTTTGTGAGCGATTTGTTTCGTATGTATGCGCGCTATGCGGAAGCTCAGGGCTGGCGCGTAGAAATTGTCAGCAGTTCTTCGACCGGTGGTGTCGGCGGGTTTAAGGAAATTATCGCCCAGATCGAAGGCAAAGGCGCTTACAGCCGCATGAAGTATGAAAGCGGCACTCATCGTGTGCAGCGCGTACCGGTTACGGAAGCGCAGGGGCGTATTCACACTTCGGCGGTGACGGTGGCCATTATGCCGGAAGTGGAAGATGTGGAACTCACGATCGATCCGAATGATTTGCGCATCGATGTTTATCGCTCTACCGGACATGGCGGTCAGAGCGTCAATACAACAGATTCAGCGGTACGTATCACCCATTTGCCGTCAGGCCTTGTTGTCACCTGTCAGGATGAAAAATCACAGCTAAAAAATAAAATCAAGGCTATGAAGGTATTAAGAGCGCGCCTGCTCGATGCCATGGTGCAAAAACAAAATGCGGAAATTTCCGAAGCCCGAAAAAGCCAGGTAGGTTCCGGCGATCGCAGCGAGCGCATCCGCACTTATAATTTCCCTCAGGGACGCATTACCGATCATCGCATCGGCATGACCCGTTATGATCTGGACAATTTTCTCAACGGCAATATCGGCGCGATGATTGATGCGCTGGCAACGCATTATCAGGCAGAATCGCTGAAATAGTCCAATAAATTAAATGGGTCTTTATGTACTGCTTGATGAATAAAGTGGGGAAGTAATTCCGCTTCATTTCTCCGGTGAGCGTAAACCCCACCGCGAAGACAAATTTTCAAACAAGGAGGTTTATATGGCAGTAAAGAAAGTTATCGCTTCTAAACAAGGTAAGTTTAAAAACACTCGCTATGGGTGGATGCCTGATGTGCCCGATCAGCGTGATTATTTGCTTAGCGCTGTACTCCGTGTACCGGCAAAGCTACCCAGCAAGGTAGATTTGCGCCCTCTCTGTCCGCAAGTAGAGAATCAGGGACAACTTGGCAGTTGCACCGCCAACGCTCTGGCCGGATCGCTGGAATTTCTGGAGCGGAAGGATAAAATTGCCTTTGAGGATTTCAGCAGGCTATTTATTTACTATAACGAAAGAGCCATTGAACACTCCATCCAATCCGACTCCGGAGCCATGATCCGTGATGGTATCAAGACACTCGCGAAAAAGGGCGTATGCTCGGAGAAGAAATGGCCTTATCTTGTCTCCAAATTCCGGGTTAAACCAACTCCATCTTGTTACAAGGATGCGGCGAAACATAAAATTACTTCCTATCGCCGCATTATCACGCGAGATGAAATGCGTGCATGCCTGGCGGAAGGCTTTCCGTTTGTCTTTGGTTTTACAGTATATGAAAGCTTTGAATCGCAGGCAGTCGCAAAAACCGGCGTCGTGAACATGCCGGCACATGATGAAAAGTCACTGGGTGGTCATGCTGTTCTGGCTGTAGGTTACGACGATGCTGAAGAAAGATTTATTGTGCGGAATTCCTGGGGAGAAAAATGGGGAATAAAAGGATATTTTACAATGCCATACAAATATGTCGCCGATAGAAACCTTTCCGATGATTTTTGGACGATTCGCCGCGGTGAAAATATGATTTCGCGATAATTAGAATAGTAAATAGTGGCATTGGTTGTTTTCTGCAAAAGAACAATCAATGTCTCTATTTTCATTTGATCTGGTATTCACCCTATTGTCGGCAGTTTTTATTTACTTCGTAAGACATGAAAGCAACACGAAAAGGCAAGTGGGGAAATTCCTTGCTCTCTCCATCTACAAATCCAATTTCTCTATACCAGTTCTTCAGTTCAGAATGCTCTGCAATTATTCCAATGTTTACGTGCTTAGCTCCAAGAAGTTTAGCCTCGGACAACGCATGAGTTACCAATGCTTTCCCAAAACCACGATGCCGCTGGTAGGGAAGAACTGCGAGGCGTTCCAGATAACATACCTCAGAATTTGCTTGCTCAAGAGCAACACACCCTGCAACAATGTTTTCATTTTCCGCAACGTAATAGGTAACACCGCGTTCCATATCCTTTTGAATCCAGTCCTTTGTGCAGTTGGATGGATGGCGAGGAGCGTTCTGCCGGGTCAAGTCAAAGCGCAAAGCTACATCCTGAAATGATCTTCGGATAGTCTCAACTAAAACTTCGATATCTTTTTGTGTGCAAGTGCGTATCAAAGGACTCAACATTGTCTATTGCTTATGCCCGTTAATGCTCAGTTCCAGCGGAAACCTCTGACGATCCATTACAAGACGCGGTTGTTCACTAAAGCAAGCCTAACTCTCTTTTCATATCCACGGTAGAAAGAACCTGCATCCGGTCAAAAAACGTAACGCTCTGAGTCTCCCTGAGTATGATGGCCTTATCCTCATCGCTTGTAACAAGAATCCATATTTTCATTTTGCCGAAGTGATTCTCCGCCAGTTCGACCTGTTTTGGCGTAACTAAGCCTAGTTCTATTCGCTCCTTAAGCGACGAGATTCTTTCAGTTAGTAGCTGATTTAACATCTGTAATCGCCAGATAACTATTTCTGGTCGAAGCGCTGTAAAATTACCGAAGAAGATGGATATCATTCCGGAAAAATCGTTCAGCAAGTTAAATCCAAATGGCGAACCCATGCGAAATATGTTCTTCTCGCCAACGCTGTCGACAGCGGAGTACAAGGCTTTCCTAGAAAGAATAAATAGCTGGATTACTTGATCTGGATTAGTCAAGTCGGCTTGATTTTGACTCGTTTTCTTAATGGCAACATCAATTGCTGTAGATGCTTTTGATTCGAAATTATTCTTATCGTATTTTATGGTATCTAATCCGGCTACATTGAAAGGAAGAGTTTCAGCCTCTTGCTGAAACGGGACCAAATATTTGTTGAACCCCAACATGAGACCATATTCCATGTTGACGTTAGCATTGGGAACTAACTTGCCATTTTCGTCATCATGATTTAAAAGAACGATGCAGAATTGGGAAGTTATTATCTTTGAACAGATCTTCTGGCAAAAAGCATTCTGACCAGGGGCCAAGTTACCGCCAGCTTCTTCACACTGGACGCCCTTTTGGGTAAGAAGGTTTCTTATTATTGTCATCTCCAAGGGACTAGTTTTGAAACCATAAGCTATAAAACAACTCCTTGTGGAGGAGAACACGAAGTCACACCGCGGCAGCCCTACAATGCAATGTTCATTTTTTCTAATCGTGATGTCCAAAGTTGCCTCCTCTTATGTTCATAAAAAGCTATTCTAAAGTTTCCGTCTATTCCTATAGATAAATTCTGTTAAAATATTAATGATTTAGATTTATAAACGCTTGACATTTTTTTTGCAACAATTTATTTTCAGGCATCTAGATATCATTTCATTTTTTAGTAATTTCGTGATTTATTAACAGCCGTATAATTAAAAAGACATTTGGAGATTGAAATTGTCACTGGTAAAATGCTTTCTGGATTCCCCGGTCAAGCCGTGGAATGACAAAATGGTGTCTAAATTATTATGAGATCACTCATCCTACAGGAAACAACGCCATGATCGTTCGCGACATTCTCAATGAGTCAACAAAAGCTTTAGAAGCGGCCGGGATTCCTTCGCCGCGGCTGGATGCGGAAGTATTACTTTCCTTTTGTCTGGGCTGCGAGAGGCTAGAATTTTACAAGAATCCTGCCCGGCGCATCAATGATAAGGAACTGGCCGTATTTCAAAAATTGGTGGATAGAAGGTTGAAGTGGGAACCTGTGGCCTATATTATCGGCCGTAAAGAATTTTGGTCTTTCGTGCTGGAAGTCAATAATTCTGTGCTTATTCCGCGGCCGGATACCGAAGTGTTGGTGGAAGAAACCCTCAATATTATAAAAACAATCAACTCTGCTGAAATTAAAATTCTGGATATCGGCACGGGAAGCGGGGCAATTGCCCTAGCCCTTGCTAAAGAAATCACCGGCGCAAAAATAACCGCCACGGATATTTCGTCTGCCGCCCTTGCCGTTGCGAAAAAAAATGCTCGCAATTTGGGGCTGGATTCTCTAATAGACTTTCGTCAGGGTAATTTATTAGAGCCGGTTGATGATTTTTTTGATATAATAGTCAGCAATCCGCCTTATATAGCGGAAGAGGAATACCGGAATTTGCCGCGCGGTGTTAAAGATTATGAGCCGCCCGAGACGCTTTTGGCCGGAGTTCAGGGAACGGAATTTTATGAAAAAATTATTAATCAGGCGCACGACCATTTAAAGAGTGCAGGCTGGCTTCTGCTGGAGATAGGTTCAACACAGGCGGCAGATATAAAAAAGATTGCCGAAGCTTCAGGACGATATAAAGATATTAGTGTCAGAAACGATTATGCCGGAAGACCGCGTGTAATCAAAGCAAGGAGAATTAATTAGTGGATAAGTTTGTTATTAAAGGCGGCAAGCCGTTGCACGGGGATGTGCATATTAGCGGGGCAAAAAACGCCGCGCTGCCTGTTTTAGCTTCGGCGCTACTGGTGGAAGGTACAAGCACGTTTCATAATATACCTGATCTTATGGATATTAAGACAACCAAAAAGCTGTTGTGCAATCTGGGCGTCGAGATAGAAGGCGGAGAAACGATCCGGATCAATGCGGAAAAAATTACCAATCACGAAGCGCCCTATGATTTAGTAAAAACGATGAGGGCCTCCATTCTGGTTCTGGGGCCGCTTATCGCCCGCCACGGTGTGGCACGGGTATCGTTGCCGGGCGGTTGCGCTATCGGCGCCCGGCCGGTGAATCTGCATATCAAAGCCCTGCAGGAACTAGGTGCGCAGGTGGAATTGAATAACGGCTATATTGAGGCAAAAGCGAAAAAATTAAAAGGTGCGGATATTTATTTTGATATTCCCACAGTGACCGGTACTGAAAATATAATGATGGCAGCGGTTCTGGCGGAAGGCACAACAGTAATGAATAATGCCGCCTGCGAGCCGGAAATTGTCAACCTCGCGGATGTTTTAAAGGGCATGGGCGCGAAGATCAGCGGCGCGGGTACGGATGCGATAACAATCGAAGGTGTGACATCATTGAAACCGGTCGAGGCAACAATTATTCCCGACCGCATAGAAGCGGGAACTTTCATGATCGGCGCGGGTATGACCGGAGGTGAAATTAATATCTATGGCTGTAACTATCATCACTTAGAGGCATTAATCAATAAATTGCGCGAGATCGGCATGAAGATTAAGCCGATAAAAAATGGTCTGAAAGCAGTAGGCTCGAAAAAAATCCACAGTGTTGACATTAAAACGCTGCCCTATCCGGGTTTCCCGACTGACCTGCAGGCGCAGATGATGGCTTATATGTCGGTGGGTACTGGTTTAAGTGTAATCAGCGAAACTGTTTTTGAAAACCGTTTTATGCATGTGAGCGAACTGATGCGCATGGGTGCGGATATTAATATTCAGGGCGGTAGCGCGATTGTGCGCGGAGTGCCCGCGTTACGCGGCGCGCAAACAATGGCTACCGATCTGCGGGCTTCGGCATCCTTGCTTTTGGCGGCGCTGGTTGCCAAGGGGACGACGGAAATTTCCCGCGTCTATCACATTGACCGCGGTTATCAGGAGATTGAAAAGAAATTTTCCGCACTGGGTGCGGATATTAGAAGGATGACACAATAATGACAACTTGGTAAAAAGTCCCCAGCATACGCCGGGCTATGCATCTGCGTAGTATATCCGGCGCATGCCGGATGCGCTTCATCATTAGTTCACTGCGACGTACAAACCAAGTACGTCTCGCTCCTAAAGATTCGCGCGCCTTACATCTGGAGCTTTTTACCAAGTCGTCTTATTCGTAAAAAACATGATTTCTCTAGAGGTGATTAATTGTGAAAATAATCAAAGCTGATGCTGCTGAGTTTGGAGAATTTTTCCGCAACCTGCGCCAGCGGGGCAGTGCATTTAGTCCTGAATTGCTCAATGCTGCGGTGGATATTGTGCGTGATGTTGCCGTCCGAGGCGATGAAGCCCTATTTGAGTATACGAAAAAATTCGACAAATACGAATTAAATGCAGATACAGTCGAGGTAACTGCCGCAGAAAGAAAATCTGCTCTGGCACAAGTGCGCTCTGAGGATTTGGCGGTTATTAAACTTGCGGCCCAGCGCATTGAAAAATATCACAAAAACCAGATTATCAAGGGTTGGTTGGTTAATGATGAAGAAGGCGTGGAATTAGGCCAACGGATTTTACCTTTGCAGCGCGTCGGCATTTACGCTCCGGGCGGTAAGGCTTTTTATCCCTCAACTCTGCTGATGGCGGCCATTCCGGCACGTATTGCCGGTGTGGAGGAAATAATTCTGGTCAGCCCGGCTAAAGACGGCAAGCTCAATCCGTTAATTGCCGCAGCGGCCGAAGAGGCCTCTGTGAACCGCATTTTTAAAGTAGGCGGGGCGCAGGCAATTGCCGCGCTGGCTTACGGAACAAAGACTATTCCCCGAGTGGATAAAATTGTGGGTCCCGGAAATGCCTATGTTGCCGCGGCCAAAAAACTGGTTTTTGGTCAAGTGGATATTGATATGATTGCCGGGCCCAGTGAAGTTGTTGTTATTGCCGATAAAACGGCAAAGGTTGCCTATGTGGCCGCCGATATGCTGGCGCAGGCGGAGCATGATGAAATGGCGGCGGCAGTTCTTTTTACTCCCGATGAAAATCTGGCGCGCGAAGTTTCGCGGGAAGTGGATAAACAACTGAAAGCTTTATCGCGTACGAAAATTATTGAAAAATCTCTGGCCAAATACGGTGCAATTATTGTTACGGCCAGTATTGAGGAAGCCGTGGAGCTGGCCAATCTCTTCGCGCCGGAGCATCTGGAGTTGATGGTCGAAAATCCGGCTAATGTTTTGACAAAGGTGCGCAATGCCGGCTCCGTTTTTCTGGGTTCGTTTACACCGGAGGCGCTGGGTGATTATCTGGCGGGAACAAATCACATTTTGCCTACAGAAGGAACGGCGCGGTTTTCTTCTCCGCTGGGAGTTTATGATTTTATTAAACGCATGAGCGTTTTATCTTTTTCGCAGAAAGCTCTGGGTAAGTTAAGTAAAGAGACAGCTCACTTTGCGCAGTTGGAGGGACTGGATGCCCATGCCAATTCAGTTTTGGTACGGCTTAAGTAGGAAACCTCGCGTTATGCGAGATATGGCCTAATACCATTTCTAAATCAGAGATGATATCGAGGCGGCAAGGAGGAGGCGACGAGGCGTATAACCTAAAGGTCACGCGTTGTACATACATTGAGGAAGCCAGACGACGCAGCCAACAAAGATAGCGCTTTGATTAAGAAATGGTATAAGAGCATGAAAGAATCTATCGAAAAAATAGCTGTAATCGGAGCAGGGGCATTGGGTGCGGCTTATGCCGGTATCTTTCACAATATGGACAACAGTTGCGTCTCCTTTGTTGCCGCCGACGCTCGTTATGAACGGCTGCGACAGTATGGTCTGATTGTTAATGGCAAACACTACGACATCCCTGTTCTCCGGCCGGAAGATTTATCAGCGCCTTCCGACCTCGTCATTGTTGCTGTAAAAAATCAGCATCTGCAAGATGCCATTCGGGATATGAAAAACAGGGTTGGTGATAGAACTATTATTATATCCGTTATGAACGGCATAGAGAGCGAAGAGAAAATTGGAGCTGTCTATGGAATGGGAAAGGTTCTATATGCCATATCTGTTGGTATTGATGCGCTACGAGAAAAAAACCGTGTTAATTATGCCCGTCAGGGGAAAATATTTTTTGGAGAGGCACAAAACACAATTATTTCAGAACGGGTTAAGCGTGTTCAGGAGTTTTTCGACAAGGCAGGGATTATTTATGAAACACCTCCTGATATGATTCGCAGCATCTGGTGGAAGTTTATGGTCAATGTCGGAATCAATCAGGCATCGGCTGTACTTCGCGCCCCGTTCTCAGTATTTCAAACATTGCCCGAAGCCAGAAACTTAATGGAATCGGCCATGCGAGAGGTTATTATGCTTTCCGGCAGGATAGGGGTTAATCTTTCCGAAGAGGATATCGAAACATTTAATAAAGTTCTCCTGAATATCAACCCACAGGGGAAAACTTCCATGCTTCAGGATATAGAAGCAGGCAGGAAAACTGAAGTGGAAATGTTTGCCGGGAAGGTGATCGAGCTAGGCCGAAAACTTGCTGTTCCCACGCCAGTTAATGAGAAACTATTTGATGCGATCAGAAAAATTGAAGCTGTAAATAATTCAGCTAACGTAACCTGATTATCGATAAGTAATGCCAATGATACTTTAGTGACTTCTTAAAATATGGGAACATTTATGACCGAAGAAACTGTTTACTCCGATTCATTAGTAAAGATAACGGGGAAAAGTATTCTTTTCCGGCGCTACGGTTTTTTTGAGGGTGACAGGCTGGTGCAATTTTCAGAGATCGAAAAAATAGTGGTCAAAAAGCCATCCATCTGGAATGGTCGCTTGCGCTTTCACGGTACCGGCGATTTTAAAACATGGTTTCCCAAGGATTTCCAAAGATACAAACGCGATAAGATTTTCTTTGCTTCCCTCCGCCACAAATGGTGGCGCATCGGTTTTACTGTGGAAAATTCAGCAACTGTGCTAAAAATATTTCAGGAAAAAGGATTGATTGTAAATAAAGTTGATCGGTAAAATCACGGGAACCCCAAAGCAAGCTTTGGAAACTTTATCGCAGCAAGCTGCGGGGTATTATACCCTCCGCTTCGCGGGATTGTTCAACTTACCAATCCCTTCGTGCTGCGCACACGGTATTGGAGTTTCACAATAAAAGGCCTAACGTTTGCAATAACCGGCACGCTTTTTGTCTCCGGCCCAGGCTCTTAAACAAGCTGGAACACGTAAAAAGCGTGAATCGAAGGAACCATCAGCTTTAACCGGTTGTTAAGCATTATTCTAAATCAATTACCCTATCCTACTTTTTAGTATCGGTTTTTTATATTATCAAGTATTTTTAATATAAGTTCATTCTGCTGTTCTAAATGCATAAGAATTACTTCAATCTCTTTTTCTGCTCTAATATTCACCTCAAAATCTGATTCTGCTCTTTTCTCAGCATGACGACCTTGAAGATTTTGACCAATCATTATCAGCGGCATCAAAAATATTTGAATCATGTTCGAAATAAAAAGCCATAAAACAAAAGCAGGAAATGGATCAAAGCTTAATTCATTTGGCGCAATTGTGTTCCAGCCTAGCCATAATAAAGTCCAACAAAATATAACTAAGAAAAACCCTACTGAACCGACATAATCAGTAACCTTGACAGCAATTTTTTCTAATACACTTAAACTTTCCTTATGAATTACATTGACATTATATATTGGCTTTTGCAACTCCTTCAATTCTTTATGGGCTAACTTGATCTTATTCAGGTCCATTTTCCCTCCGATTTAATACATCGCTTTGTCATTAAAATGTCTTTTAGCTCTTCACACGAATATATGCCTAACGGCGAGCTAAGCGGCTCGCGGAGTGTAGCGTAGTGCATCCACTTGAGCGCTGGGTCATGCCAATGTTATTACTTTATTCCGTACTTATCAAAAAATAAGGGCGAATAGTTTCAATTTTTTTTGGGCTAATTCCTTTTACTTTGAGCAAATCATCAACGGTTCTATAAGGGCGACCGGCTATAATTCTTTTAGCAAGAACAGGACCGATACCTTTTATAGTCTGAAGTTCTTTTTCAGAGGCAGTGTTAAGGCTTACTAAACCCTGTGGAGATTTAGCTTTTGTTACCTGATCTAGTGCTTCCTGTAATTCACGATCTTCACTGCGTTGTTTAGAACGGAGTTCCGCAATCCGATCCGGATCACTCTCCGACCAGATGCCAACACGTTTCAACATGGCCGAAATCTCAAAATCCCGCAGTCTTTTAACCATTTCGTCACGTGACACTCCATCGGGTGTTTCCCTGCCCATGCCGTATGTACGGGCAAAACCATTTTTAACGAGCAGGCTCGCCAAATCATTTCCGTCAGCAGTAGTGATGAATCCATATACCCGGCCTTTGGATGACCTTCCTAACGCACTTGCAAAGGCTGTATGAACAGTAAAAGGTTTAACAAGGGCATGATCAACAAAAGTTTTTGCTTCGTTACCGAAATGAATAGTACGTTTTGCATCAGACAATCCAAAATAACGTGTTTGTTCCCGGACCCTCTGCGCATCACCTATAAAGGCAATTAAGGTTTCAGGACAGTCAACAAAATAAAGCCTGACATGGAAAGATTTCCCATTAGCTTCCACAAGAAAGCTATCTCCATCATTTGCCGGATCATTTATCAATCTCGCATTGGAGAACATTTGCAATTCAGCAGAAAATGATGGAAGAATGCCTCCAAACATCAGCACTGCTGTTATGAATAAAAACCTGATTGTCGATTGAATAAATTTTTTCATAACGTAACCTTATGGTCCCAATAGGTCTTGTCCTTCCCGTAATTCAAGATTAAAGGGCTCACCAAACCTTCTCCAATAGGTTTTTTAGGTCGGCTCATTTATCGTAGCTCATGCCCCCCAGCAATTTCCAACGAGCT
>PLMQ01000025.1 GCA_003142535.1 Syntrophaceae bacterium | reverse complement strand
CTTTTTCTTTATCATCCCATTGTAAATGAAGTGCCCTATTAGAAAAACGGCGTTAACCCTAATACATCAGTACCTTTATTTTACTCAGCACGCCTCTTTTTCACGATGCGTTACGTTCTGATTGCTTGTGCCCTCGCGTGCCCTTTTTTAGGGTATCAAGATAGATGTATTCGTCCCATACCCTAATACCCTAAAGGGCACGCGAGGGCACAAGTGAGTATTCAGGCTCCCGATAAAGGTGATTATTCATCACTAGGCAGATCCAACGCGGTTTCGTCCACCCTTTTTGGCCAGGTAAAGGGCTTCGTCTGCACGGGAAATAATTTTATCAACTTCTTCCCCTATTTGATACTCCGAAAGGCCGATGGAAACGGTAACCTTAAAATCGGGGCCAAGGCCTGGGAACGGGGCATTTTCGATGTTGATACGCACACGTTCTGCGAAGATAAGCGCCCCTTTGATATCCGTTTGCGTCAGTACGATCAGGAATTCATCGCCGCCATAGCGTCCGCAAAATTCCGTGTTGCGCAAGGTTTTATCGATCATGGTAGCAACTGCCCGCAATACCGCATCACCTGCCAGATGCCCGTGTCTGTCGTTTACATTCTTGAAGAGGTCAATATCCAGCATAGCAAGACAAAAGACGCCGCCAGAACGCAATGAACGATTCTTTTCGTAATCAAGGAGTCCCATGAGATGACGACGGTTGTAGATACCCGTTAGTTCATCCCGGATTGCCATTTCACGAATGATCTCAATGTATTTAGCCTGTTGAGATTTGCTGATGCTCAGATTCTGACGGAGAGAACTGATATATCCCCCGATGGTGGAAAAGGTGATCAGGACGAGGGCCAGCGTGATCCATTGGAGATATTCAAGATTAAAATTGACACCTTGAGGATGGTAGAGATGGAGCAGAGCGATATCGCCTCCGTACGTCAGGAGGGTAAAGACACTGACATATAAAAAACTGCGGGTATTGAGGCGGAAGATACCGAACAGAAGAATGATAATGTAGATCAGCAGCAGGCCTCCGCGGGACTCATTGGCGAAATACATGACGTACATCACCAGGAGGATGGCGGCGCACATCTGGACGGCCGTCAGGCTGGGATCGGCCTGCTTCAGATTCAGGCCGGTGCGGAAGAATATATACAGGGAAATGTTGATGATGGGAATGATGATCAGGAGTCCGGCAATGGCCTCCCATTCCATGACGCCGGCCAGATAGGAGACATAACCAAGAGGCGCGCAAAGGGCGTAGACAGCAACTGCCATGAAAAAACGGCGGATGCGCAGTGCCTGTTTCCAATCATCCTTGGGTATGATGGAAAAATGGATAAGATTGATAAGATCTTCCTTTTTCACGGTGAAAGTATACGAAGAAGGATATTGTGTGTCAATGGAATATTAGCCACAAAACATGAAGTGCTTTGCCGCTCAAATGGATATTTTGGGGCAACAGGGTGTGAAAATTTGATAGTGCGTTTGTTAAGGCGAGAAAAGCAAAGGCGTAAGAAACAATTAATAATCAGGGTCAGCGCCCTATATTTTATACTCGAAAAATATTGAATATTAGGAATGGCTCTTTAAAATGCCCCGTCTTGTTTCTGCACGGAAATCAGGATGTTTTTGTCCCGCCCGAAGGCAGCGAAAGAACAGCCAAAGCAATTCCGGACTGTATCTTTAAATATTTAAAAAACTGCGGCCATTCTCCCATGCTGGAAGTGTTTGATGATTATTTTAAAGAGGTTTTTTAGTTTCTGGAAGATTAAAAGGGAAATATGAATCACGCGTATAATACCCCAAGGCAAGCTTCGGAAAAAGATTGCGCAGTCCGCCGCAGGCGGATTCAACTTACCAATTCCGACTTGTGACCTCGCATGACCTCTTGCCACCTTCAGGTGGTTAGGTTATTAGGTTATACACTACGCTTTCGGCATAGCGAAAACTTTATATTTGAGTGAATATCTGCGCCGCTGTTTAAAACAATAATGATCATCGGCACCACATTTATTTTATATTCAGGTGCTTGTATTTCGGAAGATACCGTACCGGCTTTTTCAAAGCGTCTCTTCTGAACGGTTCGGCCAGAACTTTTTCGCCACCTTCGATAATTGCATTAATGACACAGGGCTTTCTGGAAGCGACTGCATCCCGGATAACTTCTTGTATTTCCCTGTAATCTTCAACCATGTAACCTTTAGCGCCCATGTCTTCAGCAAGTTTGGCAAAGTCGGGGTTTTCTTTTAAATTGGCGCCGACAAACCGGTTGTCATAATAATCTATCTGATTTTTCTTTTCCGCCCCCCACTCAAAATTGTTGGCAACGATGGCGATGACAGGAATATTTTCACGGACAGCAGTCATTACCTCGGACAAACCGCTTATCCCATATGCTCCGTCCCCCTGGAAAGCAAAGACAGACAAATCAGGCCTGCCGATTTTGGCTCCCATTGCCGCTCCGTAGGCAAATCCGCAGTTGCCCCAACTCAGCGCGGATATATGCTGACGAACACCGTTAAATTTAAAATAGGCATTGCACATGGAAGAGTTGTTGCCTATATCTGTGGCAATTATTGAACCTTCCGGTATGGCCTTGGATAGTTCCTGCAGGAAACGGCGGGGATGCATAAGTTTGGCTGGGGAAGATGACCATTCCTCCAGTTCATCCGACCAGATTTTCTTTTCCTTTTCAATATCCGCAATTCGTTTTGCATCAGTTTTCAGGCCTGGTTTCATAGCCCGGATAAGGAGCAGGAGTTCTTTGGCAAATTCCCTAGCAGCTGTCGGACTGGCCACATCAACTTTCTTGCTCAGCCCAAGGACTTTGGCGTTTACATCCACCTGGATAATTCCGGCTTTATGGGGCCAGTAGTCTATTCCGTACTGGGGAAGAGTTCCAAAGGGGCCGAGGCGGCATCCTAAAGCCAAAACAACATCTGCCTTGGCGATAATCCTCATAGCAGCCTTGGAACCGCAATATCCTATGGGGCCAACGGAAAGATAATGGCTGGAGGGAAAGGAATCATTATGGAGGTAGCTGTTGACAACGGGAGCAGAAAGATATTCCGCAAGGGCTTTTGTCTCTTCGAGGGCATTGCCTTGAGACACTCCGCCTCCGGATAAAATTACCGGGTATTTTGCACAAGATAGCAGTTTGGCTGTTTCTTCAAGGGCAGCTTTGGGGCCGCAGCCGCTGGAAACTTTCAAAGAAGGATATATTTCGTCTTCGCAAATTCCATAAAAATAATCGCGGGGGATATTGAGCTGAGTCGGTCCATTTTCCAGCTTGGCCATATAAAAGGCTCTGCGGGCCAGTTCTGCCATTCGTTCCGGCCTGTTCACACGTACCTGGTAAACAGTCTGCTCCTTGAACCATGCCATCTGGTCGAGTTCCTGGAAACCGCCGGTGCCTATGCCCATGCTTCCCGTTTCCGGTGTAATTGCCACAACCGGAGAATGAGCCCAGTAAGCCGCAGTGATAGCCGATACAAAGTTGGCCGCGCCCGGACCGTTTTGGCCGATACAGACCTGAGGCATACCGGTAACACGCGCCAGACCGTCTGCGGCGTGGGCTGCTGCCTGCTCATGAGCTACAGATATCTTATTCCGGCGTCAGGAAAAAGATCAAGCGCATCCATGTAGGCTGAGCCTACAATGCCGAAGACAGTCTTAACGCCTTCGGCGACCATGGTTTCGACAAGAGCTTCGCTCGGAGTCATTTTCAACTTGCTCATTTATAAACCTCCTTCAACACTAGGGTTGATATAAAATTATCGACAGAATACCCAAAAAGATTTTTAAACGTATCCCTTTTTAAAATTGTGCTTTTTAATTTCTGAAAGTGAATCAGCCCGAAGAGGGTTGCCCAGAACAAAATAGCAAGCCTTCTTGCATCAATCTTTTTAAATGTCCCTGATTTAATTCCTTCTTCAATTATGTTTTCCACAACAAAAATAACCTTGTTTCCGTGCTCATCTATCTGTTCTTTTAAATTGGGAGTAAATATCTGATCAGTTGCGGAAAGAAAGTAGTTTATAATATCAAAATAC
Organism: Syntrophaceae bacterium; assembly: GCA_003142535.1. Lineage (GTDB taxonomy): Bacteria > Desulfobacterota > Syntrophia > Syntrophales > Smithellaceae > Fen-1166. Next base: position 19,844 of record PLMQ01000025.1, on the reverse strand, counting down.
GCTTTATTATCTTTGGAAAATTTTAAAAAAACATGAGCCGCATTCCTCAGTTTTCCGGCAAAATCAGATTCTTTTGCGCAGGCTTTTTTTGTTTTGGAAAACAGCAACTCCAGACCCTCTGCTTGAAGTTCGGCAAAGAGTTCTTCCTTGCTTTGATAATAAAAATAAATTGTTCCAACGCCAATTTCCGCCTGTTTGGCGATCTGACTCATGGATATTGCGTTTAGCCCTTTGGCAAAGAGAAGTTTCCGCGCTGCATCGAGGATCTGCTTTCTTCTTTCTTTTTTCTCCCACGCTCTTCTTTCTTTGATGTTCATATACCTTTTCCCTTAGCTTGCTTTGGGATTCATATCCGTGATTTTTCCAACTCAGAACGGAATTGCCGGGCCATCAATTTTTCGTAGAAAATCGGAGCTATCCGGCTGATCCAATATCCGAGTTTGCCCATGAATGTTAAAACGACCATGTTTTTCCGTTTTAAGGCGGCTTTGTATATTTCTTCGGCAACACTTTCGGGAGTTGTTTGCCTGCCGATAGTTGACTGGGGGTGTGTCGTTATACTGCCGTCGGCTCCCAGAGCCCTTGTTTGCAGGTTTGTTTTTACAAATCCCGGGCATACTGTCATAACGTGTGCGCCGTATTTTCTTATTTCAGTGCGCAGCGTCGTAAATAAACCATGCAGCGCGTGTTTGCTGGCACAATAACCGAAGCGCCCGAGAAGAGGAGTAACTCCCGCCATACTCTCGATAACAATAATCATCCCTTTTCTGGCAATGATGCTCTCCACAGCGGCTTTTGTGCAGTAAAGCGAACCGAAGAAATTAATTTCCATAACCTTACGATAGACAGAAGACAGAGTATCCCGAAAAGTACTCCGCTGAGTTATTCCGGCATTGTTGACAAGTACATCAATACCGCCAAAACGCCCGATGATCGCCGCAACTGCGAAATTGCATTCTTCTTCTACAGACACATCGCATTTTACAGCAAATGCTTCGGCACCCGACTCGAGCAGAGAATGTTCCATATCTTTTACGTTTTTTTCGTCCGAATCTATCAGGCCTATTTTTGCGCCTGCACCGGCAAATTTCCGGCATATTGCTGCTCCGATACCGCTGGCCGCACCTGTGACAAGGATAACCTTGTCGCTGAAAGTCCGATTTTCTTTTCCCGCAGGCTTCAGAGTAGAACCCATGCTTGCTCCTTATTATTCCGCTTTCGTCAATCCTCGCATTCCAGGGCTATCTTTTCCACCTTGTTCAGATCTTTTTCGTAAAAGAAGGACCCGGCAAAAAACAGCAGAGCCGAGATCAGAAGGAAAACAGGCAGGATAGACATAGCTACTTTAATGCCATAAGCATCGGAAATTGATCCGATCACGATCGGCGCCATGGACGCCCCGAAGAGATTCTGAACGACGACGCAGACGGAGTAGGAGATAGCCCGCAGACCCGGATGGATAACCTCCTGGGTAACGGTGATGGCCGCCGGGGCAAACGCGCTGGCCAAAATTCCCATGAGCAGGAGTATTATGTATTGAGCCTGTCCCTGAAGGAAGGAAAAAGCGGCAAACAGAACTATGGCATTGAGGCTTGTCGTAATCGCCGGAAATAGCAATCGTGAACTCACGCGCTTCTTAAACCACATATCGGCTAACCATCCCCCCAAGGGAAGACCTACGATGGCCAGTAACATGAGCAGGCCAGTTTTCATGCCCGCCTCGCTTATAGGGATGCCTTCCACACGGTGAAAATAGGTGGGAAGCCAGGTGATGATGGCATTGTTGGCGAAGATGCAACCGATAAACCCGATATTGGTCAGTATCAGAGATGGGGTATGGATAAATTCCCGGAAGATATCCATTTTGCTCATCTTGACTTGTTTCTTCCTCGTATCTGAGGATTCCACGGTTTTGACAAGTTCCACCGTTTTATAATCTTTGACGAAGAAAAAAAGGATTGCGACAATCGCCCCGGGAATGGCCACCAGGCCGAAGGCATGTCGCCATCCCCAATGTTGGGCCACGAAGCCACCGACACCAATGCCGACGGCGATACCGAGGGGGATAGAGATGTTCCAGAGACCCATCATGCGGGAGCGTTTTTCCGGGGGAAACAAACCGGAGAGCATGGCCGTGCCGGCGGGGGCATACCCGGCCTCACCGATGCCGATGCCGGAGCGGGCCATAAGCAACTGGGGAAAGCTCTTGGTGAAGGCGCAGGCTGCTGTAGCGGCAGACCAGAGAAGGGCCATAATGCCGATGACCTTTTTCCGGCTCCAGCGGTCTACAAGAATCGAAACGGGAAAGACGAAAGCGACGATGGACCAGTAGACTACCGACACGAGCAGGCCGGACTGGGTGTCCGTAAGTCCCCATTCCTTTTGAATGAAGGGGAAAAGTGATGTCACGATCATCCGATCTACATAATCGAAGAAATACAGCAGAAACAACAAGGTGAAGATATAATAGGAACTAAGTTTGGACAGCTTGTATTCCTTGGGTGCATTCACGTTATGCATGAAAACATCCTTATCTCATTTAAAAGGTTGGCTTAGCAAACACACCTTAAACGGCGATGGAACACCTCAACTGCACTTATACCCGCCAAGATTGGCCAGCGCCACACTGCCCGGACTAATCACCGACGGATCGACCTTAACGTTGACACAGGCCGTCTTTCCGGAAGCGAAAGCCGCTTGCAGCGCCGGTTTAATATCCTCCGGTTTTTCCACACAGATACCGAAACCACCGAGCGCTTCAACCATCTTATGGTAATCGACCCAGCCCAGCTCAGTCCCGTTCGGTATATTGTGTCCCAGACGCAATTGCTGACTGTGCATGATCATGCCCCACGCTTGATCGTTACCGATAACAACGACGATGGGAAGTTTCTTGCGGATGGCCGTGTGGAATTCCATGAAATTGAAGCCTACGGAACCATCGCCGGTGATAAGAAGGACGCGCTTATCGGGATGCTTCAGCTTGGCGGCGTTGGCGTAGGGGATACCCACAGCCAGGCACCCGTAAAGGCCGTAATCCAGGTATGTGCCGCCCTTGCGGATGGTCCGGGTCATTCCCATCCAGGTCGATGTATCACCACCGTCGGCAACGACAATATCATCTTCCCGATCCATAAAATCACTGACCTCCTTCGCCAGACGCATGGGATGAATGGGCAGAGTGCAGCATTCCCACATGGCCTTGGCCTGGTCTTTGCCGTCTCGATCCGCCTTCCGGACAGTTTCCACCCACGGCTGATACTGCTTTTGCAGAGCGGCGCCCATACTCTTTTCGTCAATGATGCTGTTTAACTCCGTCAAGAAGGCATTGACATCGCTGACTATTCCGAGATCAACCGTGCGGTTTCTTCCTATCTCGCTAGGCGCGATATCGACCTGGATGAATTTCGCATTCGGCGGAAATATTTCGCCGAAGATATAGAACAGACTGAGACGGCCACCGAGGAAAAGAACAAGATCGCAACTCATCAGAGCCAACATGGCCGCACCGGGCCGTATGGCCAGAGATGATTCAAAACACAGAGGATGAGTATCGGGAATAACGCCCCTTCCCGCTCCCGCTGTAAAGGCCGGTATCCCCGCCTTTTCCACAAACTCGACGAACTTTTTTCCCGCGTCTGCATACCATATACCGCTCCCACCAATGACAACTGGTTTTTTTGCCCCCTTCAGGAGATCAACAACCTTCCTGGTATTTTCCCGGTCGACCGGCTTGGAGGTAAGCGTGGTGCGCATCTTCTTGACCTTGGCCGGATCAACCGCAGCATTGAGGATATCACAGGGAAGCTCCAGATAGACCGGACCGGGCCTGCCGCTCATGGCCGTCCGGAAAGCCATATCAATAAATTCGGGGATTCTCTCCGGAATATGGCAGACCCAGGCCTTCTTGACCATGGGTTCAATAACGGGAAGCTGACTCATATCCTGAAGGTCCAGTTTTTCCACACTCTCCAGCCCCACGCAACCGGCAATGAGGATGACCGGGGCATTGGACAATCGGGCGCTGGCGATACCGGAGAGGGCATTGGTGAAGCCCGGTCCGGCGGTGACCATGGCCACCGCCGGTTTTCGGTTCATTCTGGCCCAGGCCTCGGCCATAAAGACCGCCGCTTGTTCATGACGTGTATCGAAAATGGTAATTTTAGAATTTTCCAGAAATTGATAAATGGGTGTGATGTGTCCGCCGCTGAGCGAAAAAATATAATCTACATCCCGTTCGATCAGAGCTTCCGCCACGAGTCTGCCGCCAATAATTTTATCCATTATTCAGCCTCCTGCAAACCATGAGAAACTGTTTTATTATAATTCCATGCACTGACCGCCGTCGAGGTTGATGGCCTGTCCTGTGATATATCCGGATGCCTCGGAAGCCAGGAAGGCCACCAGATCGGCGGCGTCGCGGGGCAGACCGATATATCCCAGGGGGATAGTCTTACACATCTCGCGCTCCCGTTCTTCGATTGTGCTGTTGAAAAACGATGCTTCCAGGCCGAAGCGCCACTTTTCCAGATCCGTGGCGATCTGTCCCGGGCAGATGGCATTTACCCTTATTCCTGCTCCGGCTAGCTCTTTGGCCATGACTTTTGTAAGCATAATTATTCCGGCCTTAGCAACTGCATAAGCTCCGTTAAAAATAGGCGGAACCTTTCCCGCCCTGGAGGCAGTGTTAATTATACTGGCCGGCCTTCCGAACATCATCGGCAGAATGGCTCGGGAAACGCGGAAAACACCGTGAAGATTTATATCTATTGTTTTCATCCAGGCATCTTCATCGTATGTGTGAACGGTATTCGGAACGCCGAACGAGGCCCCGGCATTATTGCATAGGATATCGATATTGTTGAAGCGCTCTTTTACAGAGTCAACCATTATTTTAATCGATTCTTTGTCTGTGGCATCGAGATAGACGGGCAGAACATTAACGGAAAATTCATCTTTAAGGTTTTTGGCAATTTCTGCCATTTCTTCCCAAGTTCCTGTTTTAACAGAATCACCCGGAGAGCCTGGTTTGCCCAGATCGGCAATTATTATGTTACATCCTGATTCGGCAAGTTTTCTGGCGATAGCGTATCCGATACCGGTTTTTTTCCCGGAGCCGGTAATAAGAGCTGTTTTTTCTTTTAAGTCGTTATACACATTCGATTCTCCAAAATGATCTTGTCGAATGCCGTTCGACAAATGAATATTAATTGAATTTGGAATATCATTCAATATAAATTTAATTATAAAATTTTGACAGGTTAAATGTACTTGGCTAAGATATACTTCTTCTCGTAAGAAAGCATCCGGTAATTTCGATGGACATCCACCCTTTCGAACGGAAATCATCAATATCAAAACTGAGACTATTCTTGGGAAACATTTTCTCTTTCTTCCTATACTGACGCGTAGCATTCACACATCCTGATACCTATGCGCTTTCTTTGGCTAACTTTGTTGGCTGCGTTGTCGGTTTTCTCAACGTATAACCTAAAGGTCACGCGTTAGTAATACGCCTGCGGAGCCTCCTCCTCGCCGCCTCGGTATCCTTTGAAAGCGAATTGGTATGCGATCTTTTTTCTTGACATACAGGAACTTTAATTGCAATACTTTACCCCTAAAAAATGGATGTTGTATCAATAACTTAACAACGATTGCGAGGTCATATCATGAGTCAAGACGATAGTGAAGGAACCTGGACACTTGCTGATGGCACGAAGCTAACGCTGCGCCATATCGCATCTGCCGATGCCGCCAGAGAGCAAGCTTTCGTACATGGACTTTCAGCTCAGTCCAGTTATCTCCGTTTTCATGGCACGCTCAAAGACCTCAGCAAGAAAGACTTAAAGAAGTTTACCGAACCCAATTCGCGAAACGAGGTTGCCCTGATTGTCGTGCACAGTGGAGAAACAGGTGAAGAAGAAATCGGAGTGGCACGATACGTGATCGATCCTGATCGGGCGAACTGTGAGTTTGCGATTGTCGTTGCTGACGCGTGGCAAAAGCGTGGCATTGGGACGAGATTGATGAATGCATTGATAAAGCACCTTCAGGTAAGTGGGGTAAAACGAATCTCTGGCGACGTACTCAAAGGAAACTCGGCCATGCGCAAGTTCATCTCGCAGATGGGCTTTGCAGAAACTAATATCCCTGACGATCCGTCAAGCCTGTTGGTCACGAAACATCTGATGGATTAGCAGGATTCTCTATAGAATCCACTCTCGACACAATTTTGACGATGACCGAGCTCTGAAAAATTTGGTGGGGCAGATTCGAAGAGTTGCTTTCTTATACCATTTCTAAATCAAAGATGATATTGTGACGGCTCTAATTATTAGCTATTCATGGAACTTGTTTATTACTGGATTCCCGACCAGAGCCTATCTTCGACCTGATCGGGAATGACAATGAAGGATCTTCTCGCTGGAGTTTACCCGGCACATGTAGGGCGGGCGGGAATTAAAGAGCGGGGATATTTGAATAAAGCTTTTCATTAAATGCTTTGCTAAACACATTTGATCATCATTTATCTACTGCTAATAAGAATCGCCACGGGGCATCCCGATGTTCTTTGTGAGCGTAAAAAATACCTATCCGGGGAGCAGTTATAACTGATTTAGCCGGAATTTTCTTGTAAGCCTCCACCCACAATTCTTTACCTAAAGTTAAATCCCAACCATTCAAAGATTTATCAATCCTAAAGGCCTGGCAGAGCTTGGCCGGGCCATTGGTTAGATCAGTCCCCTTTCTTTTGCGGCGCGCTTCCATTTGCGCTATTCCGGTAAGCGGCAAAACAGCGCGAATCAGCACCGCGCAGGGGTTCCCTTCCTCTTCCGTTACTAAATTAAGCATGTAGTGCATGCCGTAAGTAAAATAGACATAGGCATGGCCGGGTTCGCCAAACATAATCACATTACGCGGTGTCTTCCCGCGATGCGCATGACAGGCGGTGTCGGCTTCCCCGCAATACGCTTCCGTTTCCACGATCATTGCGCTTAATTCCCGACCATCAATCCGGCGCACTAATTTTTTTCCTAAAAGTGCGCGGGCTACTTTTAAAGTATCGCGTTCATAGAATTTTCTATTAAGTCGGGTCATGATTGATAATTTCGTATAAAAATTACAACAACCTAGGCAAACCTTTTTTTGATTCTATACAGAACGGCGCCTAATAATGCCAATATACCAGCATAAAAGAAAAGAAATTCCAGTACGGAGGCCGTGGCGGAAATGGCTACAGCAGATGGAGGATAATGCGCAGCGACAGCTTGCGTCAGATTGTGAACACCTTTGAGCAATAAAATGTGGAAAGTATTTTCGATATAGTCAAATATTGCAGCAATAAATGGCAGTGCAAACACTACCTTATCCAATCGCGTGGGCTGATCATTTTTCCTCACTGCGGCATAAGCAAAGGCCAGCATTACCGAGTAAATTATCGGATAAATATAATCGAGCAAAATCGTGGCGAGTTTATAGATATCGGCGCTTCCGCTAACAGACTTACTCCAGCTGACGATAATATCATGAAAGCGCTGAGCGTTGAATGTCAATTGCAAATCCATTAAAGTCGGGTCTGTAGCGCCGCGATACATGGGATCGATAACGAGGAAGAATATAGTGAAAAGCAGAAAAAGAACCAGACCGATTAAAGCAAAACAGCCGCGATACCTGTGTTTATATAATTTATCAAGGCAACTTTCCAAAGCACATTTCCCGTTTTCCAGCTCTGCAAACATACTCATAATCCCCCTTAAAAAAACCGCGGCCTTTGGGAAAAGGCCGCAGAATCATGCGTTACTATCTAAACCAATTTTAAATAATTTTTCACCAGATATTCCGCGGTTTGCAGAGCACCTTTAGCCGCGCCGAGTTTGGTGTTATGAGCCAGACAAACGTATTTGATCCCGTTTTCGATAACCGGGTCTTTGCGAATACGGCCGACAGTTACGGTCATTCCGCCGCCTTTTTCTCTGTCCATCCGCGGCTGCGGACGGAAAGGATCATCGGTAACATCAATCAAGTGCGCCGGCGAACTGGGCAGCGCCAGTTCGGCAAATTCTTTACCGTAATTAATCATCGCCTTTTTGACATCTTCCGGAGTGCAGGGTTTGACTGTCTGAACAAAAGCGCAAACCATGTGGCCGTCAAGAACAGGCACACGTGTACAGGTAGCGGTAATGCCGAAAGATGCATTCTGGATAGTTGAGCCTGCAAATTTACCCAGAATCTTCTGCGGCTCGGTCTCCACCTTCGGCTCCTCGCCCGGAATGTAAGGCACTACGTTTTCCGTCATATCCATTGCCGACAATCCCGGAGTTCTTCCGGCGCCGGACATTGCCTGCATGGAAGTCATGACAACTTGTTTGATACCAAATAAATCCTGAATCGGCTTTAAAGAAACAACCAGACCGGCGATGGTGCAATTGGGTTTGGGCGAGACAAAGCCCTTCCAGCCGCGGTTCTTCTGCTGAACGGCCAGCAGCGCCGCGTGATCCATATTCACACCACCAACAAGAATCGGTGTATCATCCTCATAGCGAAACGCCGAGGCAGTGCTGATAACCGGTGTGGTTTTCGCGTATTTCGGTTCCAGTTCCTTGGCGGCTCCCGCATCCATTGTGGAAAAAATAATATCCACTGACGTGGGGTCGAAAGAAGACGCCTCTTCCACAATCATGTTCGCAATATTCTGCGGTAACTCCTCTGTGCACCACCATCGCGAAGAGCCATTGGCGTCTTTGAGTGCTTCGCCATACTTTTTTCCCGCCGACCGCTCGGAAGCTACAAGCTTGGCAATTTTAAACCAGGGATGCCCGAGTAAGCTGACAATAGCTTGCTGACCGACTATTCCGGTAGCGCCGACAATAGCAATTTTTAACATTATCCAATATCCTCCAAATTAATTTAGTGAAACTCCAATTCCGAAAGTGAAATCCGGCGAATGCTGGACGAAGCGTTGCGGAATTGGCAAGTTGTAATGAGACCCAAACTTCAGAAGCGAAGTGCGTAACCTGAAGGTCACAAGCTGAAGCTTGCTGGTCGAATTATCACGTAAGTAAACTTACGGTGGAACTATCCCGCGCGTGCAGGGATGCTGTACCATTGACTATTTATTTTTTGAGCAAGATTTCTCTCACTTTTTCCACATCCGCCGCAATTTGTTTCTTCAATATTTCGGGATTATCAAATTTGACAATATCCCGCAACTTCTCCACAAACAGAATATTTATTTTTTTGCCCCGGATATCACCGGTAAAGTCCAGCAAATAGGCTTCAAAAGTATTAGTATCATCGGCAAACGTCGGCTTTGTCCCAATATTTAACGCCGCCATATAGCGTTTCCCTTCAAGCTCCGCAAAGGCGGCATAAATACCCGGCGGCGGGAGAAGTTCTTTTTCCGGCTCCAGATTAGCTGTGGGGAAACCAAGGCCAACGCCGCGTCCTTTGCCGGAAACCACAGTGCCGGCGACATTATACCATCTTCCCAGATATCCGTACACACAACCCATCTCACCTTGCAGAATTAAATTCCTGATCAGCGTGCTGCTGACGATATCGTTTCCCACTTTAAAAGCATCAACCACTTCTACCGCAAAGCCCAGTTTATTCCCCGCACAAATCAAATAATCGCTGTTGCCCTGTCTGGCCTGGCCAAATGTATAATCGTGACCGACAATGATTTTTTTCACCGCCAGCTTTTGCCCTAAAAATTCATAAACAAACTGCTGTGCCGTAATTTTTGAATATTCCGGCGAAAAAGGTATGACCAGTGTTGCGTCAATCCCGCAATTTTCCAGAAGTTTCAGTTTTTCCGCCAAAGTAGTAATCAGATAAAAAGGCCGGATATTTGGATGCAGGATCATTTTCGGATGGGGATCAAAGGTAATAACCAGCGATTTTGCTCCCGCTTCTTTTGCTTCGGTGGCAAGCTTTCGGCAGATGAACTGGTGACTCAAATGCACACCGTCAAAATTGCCGATGGTCACGAATGACTCGCGAAAATATTTCGTTATTCTTTCTATTCCTTTAAATATGATCATTATATTATCGCTTATAGCCTGTCTAATTAGCGCGCTACCATAACATTTTAAGAATTAAATTCAAGTTCATTTTATCTTGACAAGAAGGTGCCGATCGTTATAGTTCATCGCTGCATGCCGAAGTGGCGGAATTGGTAGACGCGCTAGGTTCAGGGTCTAGTGGGTGTACGCCTGTCCGGGTTCAAATCCCGGCTTCGGCACCATAAGAATAACAAGGGGATAGCTGATTCATTGGTTGTTCCCTTTTTGATTTTCGGGGACTTGGTCAACGATTTGGTCAACTTTTTTCGCTATAGTCAAAAAATCATCCATTTTACAAACCGCATTCCAGTAAGAGAGAAAAGCTTGCTCATACGGATACCGACAGACGCTGCACGCCAATGAACTCGTTTGTACCAACTTCTTTTTCCACTTCCAGGCAAAGCTCGATAGCCTCTTTTGTCCTCTCCATCAACTTGTCCAGAGACTTCGCCTGAGTATGACATCCCCGCAGAGAAGGAACCGTAGCAACAAAATATCCGTCTTCATCTTTTTCTATTATCACATTAAATGATTTAGTCATTTTTCTTACTCCATTCTATTTATGTAACAATACACTTCTTGCCCGATCTTGGCAAGATACACAGTTTTCTTTTAAACAAAGACCGAGGGCTGATACCCCTAGCGGCGTCAGACCGGCGAATGCTGGTGGCGCAAGAGGAATGACGTCAAGATGTCTCCCGGAGTATTACCCGGCGAATGCCGGGGTTCGACATGACAAGCTAAGGGATGATAGAGAAAAGCAGCTCTATTATCAAGCGTGTGTTTCAGCAATGATCATCCGTTTTGCTTTTTTCCAGTCCGCTGATTCATGAGAAACCTTCCATAAATCATGATTGCTCTGCATATTCAGCCACAGCTCCGGTGTGGTATCGAATGTTACCGACAGTCGCAACGCCATATCAGGCGTCACAGCTCCATGCCCATTGACAATCTTGGAAACGGTCTTGCGAGAAACATTCAACATACCGGACAGCGTCGAGATGTTGAGGTTCAGCGGCTCAAGATAATGTTCTTTCAAAATTTCGCCCGGATGAACAGGCTGTCTTTTTTTTACTCTCATGGCTCTTACCTCTAATGATAATCTTCATAATTAATTTCATAGGCGACGCCTTCAAGAAACCGAAACGTTATTCGCCAGTTTCCCGATACTTTTACCGCCCATCTGTTATTTGCCCTCGGTTCCAGTAAATGCAAATATGCCCCGCGATAGTTCATATCCCGAATTTCATTTGCCGCATCAAGCCGATCCAGAATGGCGGCAAGCTTTTTCTCATGCTTCGGCTAAATTTCTTTTTTACTCCCATCGTAATATAGGTCTTCCAGCCCTTTGTGCGCAAACGATTTAATCATGGAAGTACTGTAACCTCTGTGGTTACAAATATCAAGGATTACCTTTTATGCTGGCTCAGAATGACGAAGGTGAGTTTCACCCTCCCTCAATCCCATTTGCGCTAACTTAAGACCTTATTTATTCATAAAAATCCCCAAAGTAGTCATACCGTCGAAAGACGGCGAAGTACCCTTTAGGGTGTATCCAGAAAATACTGAAATTACTGGATTCCGGTCTGCATACCCTAAAGGGCACAAGCCGGAATGACGGGAGTGGGCTGGATTTACCCTAATACCCTAACCACCTAACCACCTAAAGGTGGCAAGAGGTGGCAAGGGGTCACGCGAGGGCACAAAGGCCGGTCACGCCGGGCTGCGCTGCCAACAAAGATAGCGCTTTGATTTAGAAATGGAATTAGAAACTGCTAATCGCCCTTATACATCTCTTCAATAAGATCGCCATACTGGTCATTGATTGCCTTGCGTTTGACTTTCATGGTCGGAGTTACTTCCCCATCCTCGGTATAGAGCTTTTTATCCAGCAGACGGAATTTGCGGATGTTCTCCACCCTAGCGATCTGCTTGTTGACCTTATCCACTTCGTCGGCAATGAGTTTGATAACTTCTTCCGTACGGATCAAACTCGCAAAGGTTGTGTACTGCACCTTATGATCCTGGGCGTATTTCACAACATTCTCTTCGTCAATGACAATCAGCGCCGTGATGTAATTGCGCCTGTCCCCGATAATCACGGCGTCCGTGATATAGGACAAAAATTTGAGCATGTTTTCAATGTACTGGGGTGCTATATTTCCGGAAAAGAAAGTTCTTATCAATCAATTAAACAAAAATAATTGAGTTAAAGCCCTAAATAGGTTTTACGAATGACTTCGTTTTCCAGCAGTTCTTCACCGGATCCCTGAGCAATGATTTTGCCTGACGACAAGACATAATTCCGAGTCGCCATTTTGAATACTGTTCTTACCTCTTGTTCAACGAGGAGGATGGTAATCCCCATGCTTTTAAGCTGGATAATTTTATCGAAAACATCCCGGCGCATCAAGGGAGATAGTCCTGTTGATGGTTCGTCGATGCAAAGAAGTTTAGGCTCCGACATAAATGCGCGTCCAATGGCCAGCATCTGCTGTTCACCACCGGAAAGGGTGCCGGAAATTTGTTTGGAACGTTCTTGGAGTACAGGAAACAATTCATAAACCTTTTCCAATGTTTCACGGCTTTTTTTCTTGTCTCTTTCCAGATAGGCCCCGGCCATAAGGTTTTCCAAAACTGTCAATTCCCGGAAAGGCCGTCTCCTTTCCGGACAAAGGACCAATCCCCTTTTGACTATTTCATGCGCGGGGATATGATCGATGCGCTCACCGTTAAAGGAGACCGTCCCTTCCAGGTGGATATTACCGGCAGTTGAGCGTCGTTTTATTTCTCTCTCCCAGGCTACGAGACCCGTAATAGCCCGCAAGGTGGTGGATTTACCCGCCCCGTTGGGCCCCACCAGGCTGACCAGTTCCCCGGTATCTACGCTCATACTCAGATCATTGATGAGCCAGGCCTTTTCATAGCGAACGGTTAAATGAGCGATTTCTAAAAGCACAGCTCTTCAGTCTCCTTCTTTACCCAGATAAGCCTCAATAACCTGAGGATTTTTTACTACTTCTTCCGGTGTTCCTTCGGCCAGAATGGTCCCGAAATTCAGAACAATGATGCGATCAACAATCTTCATCAGTTGCTGTAGTTTATGCTCGACAATAATCATGGCCGGTCCTTCACTATGCAATCTGCCGAAGCGGCCGCCCTTATGGAGCCGGTGAATGGATTTCGCCATCAAGTCCGTTTCCGCCGGGCTCAGGCCTCCGAATGGTTCATCCAGCAGGAGGAGCTCCGGATCCGTTGCCACGGCACGAGCTATTTCCAGGCGCTTTAAATCGCCTTGGGACAGCACAGAAGCCTTTTCCAGCGCCATGTCGGATATGCCGGCAAACTCCAGGGCATCCATAGCTTTGTCCTCCACTTTTTTCACCCATTCTCCCCGATGCATGGACCGGGGTGAAAGGCAATAAACCATGACATTGGCAATAATCGGCAGCCGGCGAAACGGTCTCATATTCTGAAAAGTGCAGGCCACACCCCTGTTGACGATGTTCCAGGTCTTGAGTCCGACAAGTTCAGTTCCTTTAAAGATAACGCTTCCCGAATCCGGTTTCAGAATCCCTGTCAGTAAGCGCAACAAGGTGGTCTTGCCTGCGCCGTTGGGTCCGATAAGACCCAATACTTCCTTTTGTTGCATGCAGAAAGAGACATCATTGACGGCTCTCAGTCCCCCAAAACGTTTGGTCAGCGATTCCACTTTCAGTAATATTTCTGCCATATCAGGTGCTCTCACCCTCTTCTCTTAATTCGCGTCGGGAAACTTTGCCGACATCGGTTTTGGGCAGTTCGCCTCTGAACTCGATAATCCTGGGCACTTTATAATGAGCCAATTTCTGACAACAAAATTCGATGATTTCCTCTTCCGATATCTTCCCTCTGGCTTCGCTTTCCAGTACCACATAGGCTTTGATCACGTTTCCCACCTCGAGATCGGGTACCCCGACGACTCCGGCAGCCTTGATCTGCGGATGTTCATAAAGCACTTCTTCCACATGCCGGGCGAAGACGGAATATCCCTTGTGTTTAATAAGGTCCCGTTTGCGGTCGAAGAAATAAAAATAACCCTCTTCGTCCATGCGGACGAGATCGCCCGTTCGCAGCCACTTCTTGCCATCAATTTCTATCATAGATTCGGCTGTTGCCTCTGGTTTTTTCCAATAACCCTGCATGATGTTCGGGCCGTTTAAAATCAATTCTCCCACTTCTCCCACTGGAAGAAATTCGGTGCTCTCATGATTGACAATAGCGGCTTGCACATTGGGCAGGGGCACTCCGAAAGAACCTCTTCGGGGCCGGTGATGGGGATTACTGTGACTGATGGCAGTGGTTTCGGTCATCCCGTATCCTTCAAAAATCGTGGCTCCCGTCCGCTTTTCCCAATCGGTTATGGTTGAATCATGGAGAGTATCGGCACCACAGGCGATCAGTTTAAGCTTTTTCCAATCAACCCGAGCGGTTTTTTCATACTTTGTCAGGAATTGAAAAAGAGTGGGCACTCCGTAAAATGCAGAAACCTGATAGCGCTCCATCGCGGCAATAATTTCTTCAAGATCCGGGGTTGTAAACAAAACCAGGGTTGACCCGAAAGCTAATTCCCCAAACATAACTACAACCTGGCCGTAAATGTGGTAAAAGGGGAGAAAGGCAATAACGACTTCTTTCCCCTCTTCGAAGATAGGCCAAAATGCCCGTGTCTGGCACTGTACGGCGACGAGATTGCGATGGGTCAGCATGGCGGCCTTCGGAAGTCCTGTCGTTCCTCCAGTATACGGCAGGACAGCCAGGTCATTGGCAGGATCAATCGCAACTTTTGGCGGCCGGGGAGGATATTTTTTCAGAAGTTCCTGAAAAGAGCAGGCAGCTGCCTTTTTTATCAAGTCGGCTAAAGGGGCCGCCTTTCCATCATTGACCTTGGCTTGAGAGCCCTTGCCGAATAACTTCCTCAAAGCAGGCAGATATTCCCCAACACTGGTCAGAATAATCCGCTCCAGATGGACGCCGGCTTTATCAAGATTGTCATAAAGGATATCCTGGCAGATGGCCGTATTGGCCTCGCTGTCTTCAATTTGATGCTTGACTTCGATACTCGTATAAACCGGACTGATGGGTGTAACCTTTGCCCCCAGGCTCAATGAGGCAAAATAGGAAATGACATATTGCGGGCTGTTTAAGAGATATAAGGCAACCGTATCTCCCTTTCTTACGCCCATGTCCGCCAGAGCCGTCGCCATTCGGTCTACGGAATCCTTAAGATCGCGGTACGTAATTTTTTTGCCGTAGAAGATCAGGGCAGTCTTATTCCCATACTTTTGGGCAACATTGGAGAAAAGTTCCGGCACTGATATGTCGGGAATTTCGATTGCGGTGGGCACACCCGTCGCGTAATGTTTAAGCCATGGTTTTGATAAATAAAAATCTTTTGGGTTCATTAAAAATTCCTCCCTTGACACATCAATCTCAATCCAGACCGGCAGTGCAAATACGACAGGTCTTCCTGGTGGACACATTTCTTATCTTGCAGCGGGGGCATTCTTTCTCTATCTTATCTCTCACCCAGGGGATCAACCCTTCGGGCATGTAAAGCAGAGTGAATAAGACAATGAAGGCGAAGATCAGAGTACGGTACTCGGGCCAGAAACGTACGAATTCCAATAGCGGAAACAGGATGAAAACCGCTGCGACCGGTCCGTAAATCGTTGCCGCTCCCCCAAAGATGGCCCAAATCACAACTGTAAAAGACATGGACACTTCCAGTGTGGAAGGTCCCGCAATCCTCATATAGTGAGCGTATAATCCGCCGGCAATGCCGGCAAAAAAACCGCTCAGGCAGAATGCCAATAATTTATAACGTGTGGTGTTGATACCGGCAGTCTTTACCGCCAGTTCATCCTCGCGAATGGCATGAAAGATAAGGCCAGTATTGGAATCGGTTATTTTCCACATTATGGTGCATAGAACAAGCATCGTTATAATGTGGAGATAGTAATTGCCGAGGAGGGAGCTGGTAAAGCGCGTCAGTCCGGATATTCCCAGTTCACCGCCTGTCCAGTCCGGTAGGGCAAAAATGATTCCTAATAAGATTATAGGAAATGCCAATGTTGTCAAGGCAAGATAAGTATGCTTCAGCCGCAGACAGGGAATTCCGACAATGAGGCCGGCCATGACTGCCGCAAGGGCCCCCAGAGGCACGCTTCCCCAGGGAGGAATATGGGCGTGAACATTCAAAAGCGCCGACGCGTACGCCCCCACCCCGAAAAAAAGGGCGTGGCCGAAATTCATTTGCCCCGTGAAACCGGATAGGAGGTCCCAACTGGCAGCCAGGATGGCAAATATACTGGTGAGAATAATGATACGTATAATATAAGGATCCCGTGTAATTAAGGGCAGGCCGATCAGAACCAGGAAGAAAAGGCCGACACTAATTCGACTGGGGAGAACCAGCACTTCACCGCGGATGATTTTATAAAACTTTTTCACATACAATATGGCGAGATCCATGGCTATCTCTCCTCTTCAAAAACAATGCCGAAGAGACCTTCCGGTCGCATGAGCAGAACCAGAATCATGATTGTCAGGGCGACGGACCCCTTGAGGAAAGCGCCTTGGGGAATTAAAAAAACAACCGCTGCCTCTGCAAACCCCAGTATAAAAGCCGCAACAACACTCCCCTTTATACTGCCCAGTCCACCCAGGACGACGACGGCCATCATCATGATCAGTGGCTCCATCCACATATAGGGATTGAGGACAGTTAAAGGTGCGAGCACTGCTCCGGTAAAGCCGGCTAAGGCAACGGAGATGCCTAATGTGATCATGGCCAGGCGGCTTTCATTCATACCCATAAGATTGGCTATTTCCCGATCTTCGGCCATGGAACGAATGGCCAATCCCAGTTTGGTTTTCATCAACAAAAACCATAAAACGGCCATGGCCAAAAGGACCATGCCGAATGTCAGCAATTGCTGATAAAAGACCTTGACTCCCCCAATCGTAAAGAAGCCGTCAATCAGGAAATCCACTGTCAGGTAGTCGCCGGTAAAGCTCAACAGCACACCCTCTTGAAAGACCATGGCCAAAGCAATCGTGGCGATGAGCACGGCGCCTTCGTGTTCGCGTATCGGATCAATCAAAAATTTATAGACAAGCAGACCCAATAGGGTGACTGTCGTAACGGCGATCAGCATTCCCAGAATTGGGTTTAATCCAAGTTTAATGGACAGTTGATAAATAAAATAGGCGGCAAGCATATAAAAGGCAGTATGGGCGATATTCACAATGCGGGCTACACCGAAAATGAGAGAGAAGCCAATACCCAAAAGGGCAAGCATACTGCCCATGATAAGACCGGATATTATAATATTCATAATGCCCCCGGAAATCAGTATTAAAGGATTCGGAGATACAAGAATTCAAGGGCAGGGTTGAGGGTTCGCTTGCGCGAACTCTCAACCCCTTGCATCCCCTGATTTATGAGTGATTATTTCTTCATCCAGGGTGGCAGCTTAATGGGGACCATCCCGTTGAAAGTAACCTCAGGGGAGGTTGGAGTGGCCTTCCACTTATTGGGCCAGACCCCGACAATTTTGCCGTCCTGCCACTGGCCGCCAAGGGATGTCTGATATCCGGGCCCCCAGGTCAAATCATGGGTCGGTTGGCCTTGGGCATCCTTTTCGAATTTATCTGTTCCGCTGGGCACCTCAAACACTCTGTTTTCCAGGTGGGCGACGATCTTATCCGCATCCAGAGTACCTGTGGCTTCAATGGACGGGACTAGGTAATGTTTAATGGCGATATAGGTATCGGCCGTGTAAGTAGGGGTTTCTTTGAAGCGTTTGAAATATGTTTCCACAAAAGGTTTGGTTAATTTATTGACTTCCACGCCCCGGATATAAGTCTCCATGGTAAAGACATAATTGCCCATGCCCTTGGTCGCTTCCCAGAAACCGTCTTTCTGAGCTTCTACATTAATTCCGACCTGAAGGGCCGGAACTTTTAACTCCCCTGCCTGCCGGGCAAAGGTAATTCCTACAGAAGATGAGAAAATGGTAAAAATCAGGTTGGCGCCGCTCTTCTGAATAGCGGAAAGCTCGGAGGTAACATCCGTCGCTACTGCTGATGGCCGCCAAATCCCCGCTAATTCCATTCCCATTTTGGGAATCACGGCCTGAGCTGCCGCGACCATGGGCTCCGCCCACGCGGCTTTCTCGGCCACGATGGCAACTCTTACGGGGACATTCAGCTCTTTTTTAATGGCGGCTCCGCCTGTAGCCAGATGGGCGAAACTGGTGCGGACCAAATAGCCATTATGAAACGGGGTGCCCCGGAAGAAGTATTTATAACGGTTATAGTCTTTAGCAACGCGACTGCAGAGTTCGATGTCTGACGCCCCGCAGCCAATAAAGATTTTTTTGTAGTCCATGGCAATATCCTGCATGGCCAGCACGGCCTCTGTCCGGAAACCGCCGACTACGAAATCAACCTTGTCCTGAGTCATCAAACGCTCCATGGCGTTCGCGGCGTCGGTAACGTTTATAAATTCATTGGAGTCGGCCTTGACTAACTCTATTTTCATCTTTTGCTTGCCGACATTGACACCTCCTTGGGCATTGATCTCTTCGGCGGCCATTACTGCCCCATTCCAATGCCCCTTACCCTGAACAAAATTCATAGGACCGATGACACCGATCTTTATAGTTTGTCCCCAAACGGGCAAACAAATTATCATGATCAGACATGCGGCCAACAGCACGCTCCAGCCAAAGGTAAATTTCTTCATTGTCTTTTCTCCTTTCAAACTTTTGGATAAGTTTTGTTATGGAAATGCGTGAAAAGTTGTCTGCGTTGGCAATTATATTTCGGGAAGAGGATGCCTTTTAACATATACCTCCATAAACTCCAGTTGAAAAATAGAAATGGTTATCAGATTTCACCTTGTTAAACTATCTACCTTAAACGCCGAACATACTGTTTAAAGGAAAACAAGCATAATGACCTTTCAAACACATTGCCGGAATTGCCGTAGGCGCTGATGGCAAAGAAACCGGCATGACCGGGAGAAATTTGCCCCGTATTGCCGACGAGTATATTGAGCCCCACGGCGAGAATAACGTTAACCAGAATAATGTTGAGCAGATAAATATTGTAGGAAGGAAGATACAGCGGAAGAGTAAAAAGGAAGATGATCAAGGCCACAGACCATCCAAGGATAGTCCCGCTGCTGAAGAGCTCGATATCCTCGTAGTAATCGCGCTTCATATCCATGTCAGCACCTCAACTCCAATAGAACTTTGTCGGCCCTACACATTGAGAAAGGCTTGTCTGATCAGATACCGCTTTTGATTGTGTTATTTATGGTCATAGGCAGAAAATTTTTTCCTGTCAAGAAGAAAGAGGAACATTTCTGTCCAAATTAAAAAAACAGGCGCCGATACAAATATTGAGTAATTGTTACATTGAATATATTGCTGCCGGAGAGATTAAAACCATATAATTATATTGACTTTGTCTGTTTTGAGGGTAAAATCTTTGTAAATGGAACGAACGTCTCTCGTGAAGCGTATCTCGCGCTTCACGCGTTACGCTTCACGAGGAGAAAGCGGATATCGCTACAGTTGGAGATATGCCAGTTAAATGCAGAACTGGAGCAATGTGTCATCGAACGCACCGCTAAACTGTCGGCAAAAACCATGGAACTGGAAGCAACTAAAATATCCGAAGATGAAGCCCGCGAATACGCCGAGAGCATCATCAACACCGTGCGTGAAC
>PLMQ01000065.1 GCA_003142535.1 Syntrophaceae bacterium | reverse complement strand
AGCGAGATGTCGCCGGAAGAGAAATTGCTGCCTGAGGAAAAATTAAGAGATATATTCGGCGTCAGCCGTGCCACGGTCAGGCATGCGCTCCAGCACTTAACCCATCAGGGAATGCTTGTTAAAAAACAGGGCAAGGGGAGTTTCTGGACGGATGCATCGAGGCTACTAAAAAGAGAAAAACAATCAGGCATTAACCGGCAAATATTCAAAATAAGTGAAAAAACATCGGTTAAAGTTTTAAGTAAGGAATTGGGTAAGGCGCCGGATGCGGCAGTACGATTTTTAAAAGTGGAAAAAGACGCGAGTATTTATATCTTCAAGCGCCTGCGCTTTCTGGCCGGTGAACCGCTCAGCTATACAGTAAATTATTTACCGAAAAATATCGGCGAAAAAATTCAGAAAAAACATTTGCAGCATATGACCATGCTCGAAACACTGGAAAATATTGTCGGCCTGGAACTAGGTGTTGTCGAGCATGAAGTGGAAATAACACGCGCTAACAAGCAGGTTTCAGGATATCTTAGTATTGCGCTGCTTGATCCAGTCCTTACAGTCAAGACATCAGTTTATGATTCGTCTCAAAATCCTGTGGAAATCGTTTGGACTTATTTTGTTGAGAACAAATACAAATTCAAAGTTGTTTTGGATAAATAGTTAATAACATCTTTTCCTTGGAACAGTGAGAAAAGGGAATAATATTTTTTAAAAAGGGTGACACGGTAATTGTTAATTTGCTTATGATTCCGCAAGCAGTAATTGCAGTTTTGGCTTGTGCGCGCCTAGGAGCCATTCATTACGTAGGTTTCGGCGGATTTGCTCCTAATGAATTGGCTATCCACATCAATAACGCCAAGCCTAATGTCATTGTAACTGCTTTCTGCGGAATAGGTTTCCAACGCTTGCTTTGGGGGTTTATA
This sequence comes from Syntrophaceae bacterium, assembly GCA_003142535.1. Taxonomy (GTDB): domain Bacteria; phylum Desulfobacterota; class Syntrophia; order Syntrophales; family Smithellaceae; genus Fen-1166. The sequence goes on along the minus strand of PLMQ01000065.1, from coordinate 53,011 downwards.
CACGTGATCAACCTATCATTTTTAACTAAAAAAATATTTTACGATAATTCTTGACATCCATTTTTAACTTGTATAGTAGTTCGTACAACAATAAAATATATAAAATGGTCTGTGGCTCAAGAGATGGAAAAAGTCGTTTTAGAAAACAGGCAGATGCCGCTGCATTATCAAATTGCGGATTATCTTTTAAACATGCTCAAGACCAGCGAGATGTCGCCGGAAGAGAAGCTTCTGGATGGCTGCAAGCAATATATGTGAGAAATTATACAAAGTAAAAATTGTAAAAAGGCAATAGTCTAATGATAATGAAAGAAAATCTCACGGATATGATAAAAAATATGCTTGAGGGCGATACGGTTGCTATCGCGCGGCTGATCACACTGGCAGAAAACGAGGACCCGAAGGCAAAAGAGACGACAAAGGAGATATACAAGCATGTCGGCAAGGCGCATATCATCGGGATTACAGGCGTACCCGGTGCGGGCAAAAGCACATTAACCGGCAAGCTGGCAAAGGCATACCGGAATATAAATAAGACTGTAGGTATAATAGCCATTGACCCTACAAGCCCCTTTACTGGCGGTGCACTGCTCGGTGACCGTATCCGCATGCAGGAGCTGACTGGAGACAAGGGTATCTTCATCAGAAGCATGGGGACACGGGGAGGCACCGGCGGTCTGGCGATAGCAACAAACGACGTAATCAATATATTGGATGCCTCCAAAAAGGATGTCATCATTGTTGAAACAATCGGTACCGGACAGGACGAGATCGACATCAAAAAATATGTGCATACACTCATCGTTGTTACCATGCCTGGGGGTGGAGACGCCATACAGAGCGTCAAAGCTGGAATTCTCGAGGTGGGCGAAATATTCGTAATCAACAAGGCCGATCATGCAGAGGCGCAACGGGCGGTAGCCGATATTGATTTCATGCTGCAACTTAAAAAGGACAGCGGGAACGGATGTGGATGGAAGGAACCAATTGTAGCTACAATTGCCACGGAAAACAAGGGGATAGATGAATTGTTACAGAGAATCGAAGAACATGGCCAGTATCTCATCAATTCCGGCCAGATTAATACTAAGCGTGCTGAACGGACAAAATCTGAGCTCCTCGATATAATCAACAGACAGGTTGCCAAGGCTGTGAATAAGGCTATTGGCAAAGGCGGGGAGAGGCATGACATCATCGAAAAAATGGTCTTGACTAGCGAGATAGACCCCTATACCGCAGCAGATATGGTCATCAAACATCTTCTGCAGACAGGCAAGGATGTTATAAATGTAAATGACTAATAAGATAATAAAGAGGGTAATAAATAATGGCTGACGAAAAAAAGAAGAAAGCGATAAGCAGGCCTAAAGCGATGTACCCGCTGCGGGCGCGCATAGATGAAGTATACCAGAACAGTATTAAGGCCGTGCAGGCAGGAAAACCGACGGGATGGTGCATGGTGAACTGGTGGGAGGCAGATCCCATAATCATGGCCATGGGTATCGAGGCAGTTTATCCCGAAAACTACGGCGCAGTGTGCGCTGCCAAGGGAGTTGCTCAGAAGTATCTGGAGCGCTCCGACTCTGAGGGATTTCCATCCCATATGTGCGGCTATGCCCGAAATACAATAGGCTACACGGCAAGGATGAATGACCTGGGCAGAATACCGGAAGAGGCGCCAATGGGTGGCATGCCGAAGCCTCTCTTCCTTCTGGGATCAGGGGCGCTATGCGACACGCGCTTCAAGTGGTTTCAGGCTCTGGGGAGGTATCTGGATGTTCCGATGTGGACTGTTGAGATGCCCCAACCCGGTGTGCGGGAGGAGATGATGCCTGGGGCTCACGACCGCAACATAAAATTCATGGTTAAGGAGCTCCGCGGATTTATCGGTTTTTTAGAGCGCCTCTTCGGAAAGAAGCTGGACTGGGCCAAACTCGAAGAGATATCCAATGATATAATTGAAATGAACCGAATATGGCATGAGACCAATGAGCTTCGTAAGGCAAGGCCAAGCCCCATGCACTCACGCGACTTCTGGACATGCATGACCGGCTGTCTGTATCCGGCGGGCGATCTTAAGGTATTAATAAAACTTTACAACGACCTGTACATTGAGCTCAAAGAAAGAGTGGACAAGAAGATCGGCGCCATTGAGAATGAAAAGTATCGGATGACCTTTGCAGAGCTCCCTCCGTGGCATAGTCTGAATATATTTGACACACTGGCCGAGAGAGGCTGGAACTTTGTTGTAGAGAGCTGGGCATATCACCCCCCGAAACCAATAGATTTAAGCAAGGTAAGCGACCCACTGGAACGCATCGCGCGGTTTACTTACCAGTGGCTGAGCGGATATTATCAAAACGCCATGAAGGCAAAGGAATGGTGGGGATTTTTCGCATATCCGTATATGGATTTTGTCAAGGATTATCAATGTGACGGCGCACTATTGCATCCCTTGATCACATGCCGAACTGCGACCAATCATCTCTATCTCATTCAGGATAGATTGATGCAGACAATGAAGGTACCCTCAATGATAGCGGAGGGGGATATTGTGGATCTGAAGCTTTTTGATGCAGTGGATGTTCTAAGAAGAGCGGAAACTTTTGAAGAATCAATGGATCATTATAAAGAGATAAGGCGGAAAGAAGGATTTGAATGGTAATATTTTCCGAGAGCTGCCTAGAAGCAGCCACTGAAACATAGAGGCGGAAAGAAAATTTGTAAATACAATCATTAAGTAATGCGGGAGACTAACTCAATGACAGAAAAGACAAAAAAGGGGCTGGCTAGAGTCGAAGAAATCTATGAGGACAGATCAAAAAGAGCCATAGAACTGAAGGAACAGGGGAAAAAGATAATTGGTTACTTATGTATCTATCCTGTAATTGAGATGCTGACGGCGCTTGATATGGTGCCGTTTCGAATATTCGGAGATATAAAGGAACCAATTACAAAGGCGGACGCATGTCTGCCGACGGTAGTGTGTCCATTTCTTCGCAGCAGCCTTGACCTTGGATTAAAGGGAAGATACAATTTTCTCGAGGGGACAGTCATGTCCCATGCCTGCGAGGTATGCGAGAAGACAGCGCATATCTGGAAGACATATATCGAACAGAAATATACATTTTTCATCGACGTCCCGCATACTGTCCACGAGGCCGCACAGGAGCATCTTAAGGGTCTGCTCGAAGATTTCAGAAAGACGCTGGAGGCCTTCACTGGTAAGGATCTCAGCAATGACAAACTCACAAAAGCAATTAAACTGCATAATGAGCAGCGAAAACTTGTGAGGGAAATATATGAGCTCAGAAAACCCAATCCGCCACTTATCTCCGGCGTTGAAACCATCAAATTAATAAAATCACTTATGAGCGTCCCCGTTGAAGAGGGGAACGATATCCTGAAAGATGTTCTAGCGGAGCTTAAAAATAGAAAGAACGCTCCCCAGAAAAAGAGTATCCGATTGCTCCTATGGGGAAGCATTATAGACGATGCCTCCCTGATTGAGATCATTGAGAATGCCGACGCCAATCTTGTCATGGATGACACCTGCGTCGGCACCAGGCCCTATTTTGATGATGTAAAACTGACAGCAGACCCGCTGGAGGGTCTTGCCTATCACTACCTGGTGGATATCAAATGCCCGAGGACATTCAGGGAGTCTGAATACGGCGAGACAAGCAAAAACTATATGAAGGATCTTTCAAGCCGATTCAGTTATTTAAGCGATTATGCCCGGGACTGGAAGGTGGATGGAATAATCCTTCACTCTTTAAGATTCTGCGACATCCACGGATACGAGGTCCCTGCGATCAGAGACTTTCTTGACAGCAAAGGCATAAAGAGCATCTACCTAGAGCCGGATTATACTGAATCAGCTCTAGGGCCACTTAGAACCAGAATTGAGGCTTTCATTGAGACATTGGGATAGATAATTATTTTGCGATGTACTATTATTCTTCCTCAACAAATTAATATTTAATAGTATTATCCATTTTTTTCACGGAGGTGAAATATCTATTTTGTAGGTCTGGATATTGGATCCACAATGACGAAATCGGTAATTATCGATGAGGAAGAAGGAATCTGTTCTACTGTAACAGGTCCCACGGGTGCCGAGCACAGGCATCTAGCCAACAGCGTAATAGAGCAGGCAATAAGGGATGCTGATTTGTCACTTGATCAAATAGGATACTGCGTTGCAACAGGTTACGGCAGGATGAACGTTCCCTTTGCAGATAGCCAGATCACCGAGCTCACATGCCATGCAAGGGGAGTGGCTAAACTCTTCCCCAATGCCCGGACGGCTATTGATATCGGAGGACAGGACGCCAAAGGCCTTAAGATCCAGGACGGCAGACTAAAAGATTTTGTAATGAACGATAAATGCGCCGCAGGGACAGGCAGATTCCTTGAGGTGCTCGCAGAGACCATTGGGCTCAATGTTAAGGATCTGGGAGATATCTCCCTCAAATCAAAAAAGAGGATCAGAATCAGTAGTATATGCACGATATTCGCCGAGCAGGAGATTAGAGCGCAGATCTCAGAGGGCGCGGCAATCGAGGATATCATAGCAGGGCTTCATGAATCAATCGCCGGCCGTGTTGTCCGGATGATAAAAAGGCTGAAGATAGAACCTGATGTGGTAATCACAGGTGGTGTAGCAAAAAACTCCGGTGTTATTAAGGCTTTGAGAGAACATATCGGCTATGATATTTTTGTCCCGGAGAATCCTCTCCTCTCAGGTGCCTATGGAGCCGCCCTTCTCGGCAGGGAGATATACAATAAAGAAACTTCAGAGAAAAGAGATATTAGGAGAGGTATATCGCTGAAGGAAGGGGTTACATTTTTTAAGTGAATCATTTTAGGAAATAAACCATGCCTTACTTCATGGGGATTGATATAGGCTCCTATGCCAGCAAAGGGGTAATATTTAAAGACGGCAGATTGGCTGCGTATTGCATAATGCCTTCAGGCGTTAATTACAGGGAAATGGCTGTAAGGTTGAAGGGCGAACTTTTAGAAAATGCAGGGGTTTTAATAGGAGATATTGTTAGCATAACATCTACCGGAAACGGTGCAGATAAGGTAGATTACAGCAATCAAAGGGTTGACGATATCAGGTGCTGTGCCAGAGGAATTATCAGCATATTTCCCTCGGTGAGAACAGTCATTGATATTCAGGGTCAGTGCACCAAGATAATCCGCATCAATGACAAGGGGCATGTTGCCGATTTTCTGATAAGCGAGAAGTGTGCTTCGGGGAGCGGTCGCTTTCTGCAGATCATAGCCAATATACTCCGAATCGATCTGAAGGATATTGGTGATCTGTCCGGGCATGCAAAAAGTCCGGTTAAATTTACAACAGGGTGCGCTGTGTTCTGCGAATCGGAGGCTGTCTCTCGGATTTCGGAGGGTTTTACAAAGGAGGATATTATAGCAGGGGTGCATATATCAATAGCCAACAAGATATCATCTCTCATCGAAAGAATTGGATTGAAAGAAGATTGTGCTATTACAGGTGGGGCAGGATTTGACAGGGGACTTATATCAGCCATTGAAAAAAAGCTTGGAGTAAAACTGCTTGTGCCGGATAATCCGCAGATAATTACCGCCATTGGTGCAGCCATAATGGCATCCGGAGGCTAGAGAAAAATAGATGATTTACGCGCACCGGCAGGGGAAGAACAAGTTTTTGTTCGTCCCCTGCCGGTGCATCGAAAATAACAAATTAATGAGGAGGTATGTAATAATGAGCAAAGAGAAGACTACAAAACAGATTCTTGAGGAGAGTTCAAAGAAAAAGAAACGAACGCCGCTCTATAATCCTGAAGCAATAAAGGATATAAAAAATGGATTTGATAAGTGGAAAAAAGGCATGGTTCGGCCGCAGGATAATGCAAATTGGAGTATGACGCCCTATACGATTATGGGATCCGAGATCGATAAGAACATGATCTATACCCCCCTTGACGTCGAGGACATTGATTATATTGAAGATATTGGTTTCTCCGGTGACGAGCCCTATACGAGAGGGGTTCATACAAATATGTATAGAGGAAAGTCCTTTACGATGCGTCCTCTTCCGGGAGCAGGCTCGCCTACTGAGATGAACAAAAGATATAAATTCCTCATAGATCAAGGAGCAACCGGTCTAGCCGTGGCGCTTGATCTCGCCACAGTTCAGATGTTCGATTCCGATGAGCCCGAGTCAAATGGCCAAGTGGGGGTTGTGGGGGTTCCAATAGATTGCGTGGAGGATATGGAGGTCATTTTCAAGGATATCCCCATCGACAAGATAAGCGTCTCAATTGTTACGCACTTCCCGAGAAATACGGCAATCCTGTTACCCATGTACCTCGTAATGGCTGAGAGACGCGGGATACCGTGGGACAAGCTGATCGGCAGCGTTCAGAACGACTTCATCATGGAGAGCGTTGTGCGGGGTGCCTGTGAGTACATCCCTCCGAGGGACGATTTCAGAGTCCAGTGCGACAACATTGAGTATATAAGAAAAGAGGTTCCCAAATGGAACTATATCACCCTGAACGGCTACAACCTCCGCGAGGAGGGCACTTCAGGCATTACCTCAATGGCTGTTGCAATAGCAAACGGTATTGAGATCATTAAGGATATGATCAAGAGAGGACATGATGCCGACTGGGCTGGTCAGAGAGTCGCCTTTTTCTGGTCTTTCGGTAATGACTTCTTTGAAGAGATTGCGAGTTTGCGCGCCATCAGAAGGCTCTGGTACAAGGTAATGAAGTACAGATTCGGAGCCAAGGACCCGAGATCAATGTGGATGAGATGTCATATCCAGACCTCGGGGATCACGCTGACTCGCGAGGAACCACTTAATAATATTATAAGAGCGGCATTTCACGGCCTATCCGCAGTTCTTGGAGGAACTCAGTCGCTCCATGTTGACACCTACGATGAGGCATTCTCCGTGCCGTCGGAAAGGACTCTGATGCCCTCTGTCAGAACACAGCAGATCATCGAGGCCGAGACACAGATCACTCAAGTGGTTGATCCGCTTGCAGGCTCATTCTACATAGAGGCATTGACTAATGAGGTGGAAAAGAGAATCCTCGGCGAACTTGAAGATATTGAGAAGATGGGAGGTCTTGTTGAGGCTGTTGATACGGGATGGCTCCACAGCAAGGTTGCCAGCTACATTCAGCGCGAACACAGGATGATCGAGGACGCGAAAATTAAAGTTGTAGGAAGAAATATCTATCAAGCCGCGGATATGGAACTTCCGCCTATCGAGCCGAGCATATTCAGAGAGAGTGTCCAGCGAGATATGAAGGAAAAACTGGCGAGAATACGACAGAAGAGGGATAATAAGAAGGTCGAAAAATGTCTTAATGACCTGGTCGATGCATGCAAGACGGGAAAGAATGTCATGCAGTATACAGTTGAATGTGCGAGAGCCGATGCCACAGAAGGTGAAATGCGCAGAGCATTCACCAAGGCATTCGGATCATGGAAACCGCCGATTTATGCGTAAGAGTCTCTCAACGTTTTACGTTTATGACATGAAAAAAATTATTAATATTTATTATTAGAAAGAGGAGGTTATCTAAAATGGCCAATAAGAAGATAAAGGTGCTTATGGCACAATTCAGTCTTGAAACACATACAAGAGGTCTGTTTGTCGTAGCGGGCATGCTTAGGGATGAAGGGATGGAGGTTGTCCTAATAGGAAATGGCACACCGGAGCAGATTATAGAGACAGCCATTCAGGAGGATGTGGACGTCATCGGTATAAGCACATATTGCGGAGGCGAACTTGTCCTCGGGAAAGTTCTTATCGACAAGGCAAAAGAAAGAGGAATCAAGGATAGAATCGTAATAATGATGGGGGGCATATTCCCGCCGGTGGATGAGCCTCAACTCTTGAAAATGGGTTTTGATGCTGTATTTCCTCCCGGAGCTGTTTCCAGCAGGGAGAAAATCTGCAAGTTTGTCAAGGATACTGTTGCCGCCAAGGCAGCATAATATTATGTATGACGCCGGAGGGGAGTTGTACTCCCCTCCGAACTCCGCTCTCAATCAGCTACCCTCTATAATTTGGAATAAATTTTCGATTTATTTGCAGTATTTTTTATCATCCCTTATTAACAAGATTTTAATAGTAACAATAATTTTTTGGGATTCCCTTATTGGGGATCAGATAATGAAATTGATAATACATTCGAGAATCTATCACCAAGAAGCAGCGGTAATTCTTCAATCTAAATTTGAATAATAAAAAAAGCCCCTGATGCTAAAAAACAAACAGGGGCGGTAAATGTAAATGTATTAGATCATTAATTACGGTAGAGCTGCAATAAAATATCCGGTGAGCTTTCTACCGCTGTTCGCATCCTGGGCAATAATATCGCATTGGATTCTTTTCTCGCCGTTTTCTTCAAATTTTTTGACCACTTTGCCGGTAACAGTAATGGTTGCTCTTTTTTTCGTGTTTTCCATGTCATGCAAGTCGGCTGGTTCGGTCATGCCCAGAAAACGGACATTGAATTTCCGCAAATTCTTTTTATCAATCCAAGCGGTAACGGCCTCCCCGGCAATGCCCATTATCAGCATTCCGTGGGCAATAATTCTTTCCATGCCGATCTTTTTAATGAAGGTGTCATCGTGATGCAACGGATTAAAATCACCGGACGCGCCGGCATAACGCACCAGATGAGTTCTGGTAATAGGCTGAGAGGTATAAGCGGGAATCGCATCTCCTTCTTTAATATCATTATAATTTAAGACCATAATTATCCTCCTATCGTTCCACTAATGTTGTACGGGCTTTGATCACCAATTCACCCCGCTGATTTCTCATTTCCGTTTCTAATAAGGTGAATTCCATAAATTTGCCGGGCTTATCCTTTTTTTCCTTATCAAACATTTTTGCAACTTTCATTTTACCGGTAATAACATCACCCGCGCATACCTCGCCGAAATATTCGTACTCTTCCTCGCCGTGTAAAAGCCTGCCTAAATTAATGCCCAAACTATTAACTATGCCCATTAGTCCGCCGCCCGTCCAAAACATGAAACTGGTAGGAAATGTCGGCGGAACAGGTATTCCTGAATAACCTGCTTTTTTTGCAGCTTCGGATTTAGCGTAAATTGGATTGATTTGTTCTTTGTCGTTTTTTTGGGAAACAGCCATGGCAAATTCCGCAATTTTGGCTTTTTCCACTTCAATAACGTAGGGAGGGAATTCCATCCCCAATTTTGACTTGTCTGCCATATTCACCCCCTTCAATGTGATGGACTTATAATGAGTTATTCCATTTCTAAATCGAAGATGATATCAAGGCGGCAAGCAAGCACCGATGCAGGCGTATATTTTAATACATTGAGGAGCCGATGACGAAGCCAACAAAGATATCACTTTGATTTAGAATTGGAATTAGGTGCTAATTGCACACGGAGAGCATTCTGTCAAGAAAAAATTAAACGCTAGTTATGCAGAGAAGTACCACGGATCGCGAGTCCAATATTGAGGTGCAACATTAGTACTCCAGTCGGGGGGAGGAGGAAAGCTCCTGCGGGGCGCACACCCGCAGTACCCCCTATTTTTTGAACTATTACAATAATTTTTTCGTAAAAATACCGGTTTTTACAATTTTATAAACCCTATTCATAGACAATTGGCCCCCGCATAACCTATAGCTAACAATAGGGAATGCGCTATATCCACCGGAGGCGATTAAAATTAGGAGTCTCACAACTACCGCTTGCGCGGGATAGTTCGACTTGCCAATTCCGACTTGTGACCTTTAGGTTATACGCTGCGCTTTCGTAATTGGAGTCTCACAACCACTGCTGACGCAGGATAGTTCAACTAACCAATTTCAATGCACTGCGTTTTTGAAATTGGAGTTTCACTACAAAAAACCCCGTTCAGGAAATACCCGGACGGGGTTTTTCTATAACTATTACTAGGAGGGGTTAGCTAATTAAAGTTTTCAAGGCATCAACGACCGGCGTTGTAAAAAGGGCAACCAGCAAAGTTAAAAGAGCAAAGGAACCAATAGCTTCGCTTAAGTATAATTTGGCGTATTTTTGTTTCAGCGACACAATAATTAATCCGCCGACGACCAAGCAGCCCAGATGGAAATAAGGGAAACTTTCTCCGCCCACTGCGCTGAATTGAGCAAAACTGAAAGATGCAGTTGTTAAGATAACAAAAGCAACGAGAAAAATTGTCTGAATCATCTTTTGCATAACGCCAATCCTCCTTGGAAACCACTTTGAAACATTTTTTGCCTTTTAATTATGAAATAATTGTGCCAAATATCGTTGGCAGATGAAAAACATTTATAAGCACTCGATATGAAATGATATTTTAAATAGTATGTCTTTGCGGCTTGCGTGATAATAAGATAGTCAGAGCTATTCTATTAAAAAAAACGTTCAATTTTGTTTAAAAAAATATAATGAAATATTTAATTCGTTGCCGAAAAAGTGTAGTGTTCACCCTTTTTCAAGGTCAGGATACCAGCCGCGATACAGTTCAAAACTATTATATTAATTATCCATAGATATAGATAATATCCAAAATGATCGTAAATAAAACCACCTAAAATCGGTCCGATGCCGCCGCCGACACCAATAAAGAAAGTCAGAAGGCCATAGATTGATCCCAGAACATGACGGCCGAAACGGTCTGCTGCTAAAAGCGGCAGCATTGGGGCCAGTGAGCCATAGTCGAATCCGTATATAATCGCGTAAAAGTAGAGCTGGCCAACGGTGCGGGCATTCAGAAGCAAGATAGTGCCGGCCAGAAGAAACAACATGCCTAAAAAAGCGCAATATTTGGGATCTTTAATCCTGTCAGTTAGCCAACCGAAGAAAAACTGCCCCCGAAAACCGGTCATGCTGACAGCGGCAAGGGATGTAGCGGCTGCCATTTGGCCAATGCCGTTATCTGTGGCATAAGCTACCTGATGCACAAAAACAGACATGCAGATCATGACAGCCAATCCCTGGCAGATAGCAAGAGTCCAAAAACGCGAATCCTTAAAAATAATCAAAGTGGAAATATTATTTACCGTTTGCGGCGTTGATAAGTGATGAGGTAATTCTGTCTTATCTCCATCCGGTAGGAGGCCATACGCTTCCGGAGCGTTTTGCGCATCAGTGTTTGGGAAACAATACCTCCAATGAGAAAAATAACGGTGCCTAAAGCCATAATCCCCGATCGCCAGACCCCGCTTTTTGATAAACCATTTGCCGACAGAAGAACTACAGGCAACAACGCCCATACCCGTTGCTCCTAACCCGACCATCAAGCCATAGCTAATATACAAATCAAGAGGTGTACGGACAAAACCTGTCAATATATAGCCGCAGGCCGCAATGAATGCGCCAATAGTCATAATCTAGCGTGGCGCAATGCGGTCCAGCATCCGGCCGACAAAGATTGCACCAAATGAATAAACCAGCATATTAATTGTTACCGCGAGCGATATTACCGACCGGGACCAGGCAAATTCTTCCGCCATTGGTTTGAGAAAAACGCCGAAACAGTAACGGCACCGTAATTGATGCCCACGGAAAAAAAGCACCCATTACAATGTACCAGCCCCAGAAGATTTCCCGATTTTTTTCCATCAGCATATCTACATATTAACTGAGATTAATTTTTCCGCCGCTTCCTTTACCATTAATCAGCTTTATGATACACATAAAAAAGTATAGCATATCACACTTTCTTTGGCTAACTTTGTTGGCAGCGTTGTCGGCTTCCTCAACGTATAACCTGAAGGCCACGGGTTAGTAATACGCCTGCGGAGCCTCNNGCCGCGTTATCCTTTGAAATCGATATGGTATTATCGTCGAGGTGCCACTATTAAAAGAGACAGAATATTTCAGCGCTCCGGGCGCAAGTTTTTCGGCAAGAAAAAGCTAGGCGGATCTGATTCCCTTTTTATGAAGCCGGAAATTGATCCGGCCCTGAAAAAAGTACTGGCAAAAATCGGCAAACCGGAAGAGACGGCATTTGTTCCCGATGCTTATCAGTCCGAGGCGCTGCGTGCGATTAAAGAGACCGATTGTCTGGCGATTGCCCCAACGGGTTCCGGCAAAACATGGATTGCGCGCGAGGCGATTTTATCGGTATTGGAAAAAGGCGGGCGTGCCTGGTATGCCTCGCCGCTCAAGGCGCTGACCAATTCCAAATGGGTGGAATTCGGCCTGCATTTTGACAAAGAAAACGTAGGTATTATTACCGGAGATACCAAAGAGAATACGGAAGCGCCGATAATTGTCGGCACTACGGAAATCCTGCGCAACCAGCTCTATGATGCCATGCATCAGGGATATGATCTGGGTTGCGATCTGGTAATCCTTGATGAGGCTCATTTTCTGGGTGACATTGACCGCGGGGTGGTCTGGGAAGAAGTGATGACTTTTCTGCCGGTGCGCGTCAATTTGCTCTTGTTATCGGCAACAATTGGCAATGGTGATGAGATTGCGCAGTGGCTGGAAACTATCCGTAAGAAAAAGTGCGTTGTCATTAAAGAAGAAAAACGGCCGGTGCCGCTATATCCGCTTTTTTTGCACCCTTCCGGGCGTCTTCTGCCTTTATTGGAAGATAAAAAGTTATCCGCACCTGTAACGAAATATTTAGTTAAAGAGGCGGGCGAACACAGGTCAAGAAGGTATATGCCGAATTACGGCGGCATCATCCGTATTCTAGAGGAATTCAATTTATTACCGGCTATCTTTTTTTTGAAGTCGCGCGCGGAATGTGATGCTGCCTTGAAATCGGCATCCGCTTTGAAGCCTCTTAATCAATCGTGGGAATTCTCAGAAACAGTTAATGAATTGTTGCGTCGCTATCCGGCGCTGCAAAGTCACCGTCAATGGAAAATTCTCAAATCATTTGGTCTTACCGCTCATCACGGCGGACAGTTGCCGGCCTGGAAATTTGTTGTGGAAGAAATGATGAAGGAAGGCCACCTGCGTGTAATCTTTGCCACATCCACGATAGCGGCCGGGGTGAATTTTCCGGCGCGGACAATAGTTTTATTTAACTCTGATTTGTTCAATGGCCACAATTTTAATCCCATGAACGCCACGGAATTCCGGCAGATGACTGGCAGGGCCGGAAGGCGCGGGCAGGATAAAATCGGTTTCATGCTGGCGATAAGCGGCCGTTTTATGGATCTCAATCATATTCGGCGATTGTTGTTTCGCGCGCCGGAGGATATTTTGAGCCAATTGAAAAATGATTTTGTGATGGTTCTTAATTTGCTTTTGTCGCAGACTCCGGCTGATATTCGCAGCATTTTTGAAAAGTCGCTGGCCGCCTATCAGCAAAACAAGCGCAGGCCAATTGCCGAGGCGAGTGCGGCAAAAAACATCTGGAAAGATTTTTGTCGGCATCTGGAATTTTTACAGACTGAGGGATTTGTAAACAAAGAAGGCCGGTTGACAGAAGATGGCCACTGGGCGGCAAAATTAAGGTTGGATCAGCCGCTGTTGGTTGCGGAATGCTTACGGAAGAACGCTTTTCCGGAGCAAAACGAAAAACTTCTGGCAGCTACTGTCTCTATGTTTGCTTATGACCGCGATAATGAAATTAAGGTGGAGCTGAAAAATATTTCGCCGAAATTACTGGCAGCATTAAAAGGCGCAATTGTGGCTGTGCGCCCGCTGGCGAGGCGCCTTGATGCCGCTGGGTTTGCCGTATCGCCGCTTTACCCCGCGGCAGGTGCCGCCATGTATTCCTGGGCTAATGGGCGAGATTGGGACAGCCTGATTAAAGCCACGGGAATTGCCGAAGGCGATATGGCAACGCTTGTTTTGCGCACGGCAGATAATCTGCGGCAGATCGGCGCATTGAAAGATACGCACCCGGATGTGGCCGCCTGCGCATATCGGGCGAGAGAAATGATATTGCGGGAGCCGGTGTTGTTTTTATGATACTGAAAGGCTGTTGAAAAACGCTCATCTGCGGAGCCTGCCCGACGCATGCTCGGGTTGCGCAGCGCCCTGTGTCGTTCAATCCGCCGCGGCGGACCTCACGACCCAGGCCTTGCGCGCCTTGCATCTGAGCATTTTTGAACAGCCCGGTAAAATAAGCGTGCGCGATCTGTTGAGAGCGTTAGTGTACGCGAAGCCTCCTCCTTGCTGCTGCGTTATCCTTTGAAAGCGAAACGGTATAAAGACACCTTCACATTGATTCATAAATGTGCTAATAATTAAAACAAAATCCGTGAGTTTGGTGAAATGACTCTAAAGAATAAACGTCCCTGGGGATATTTTTAAGTTTTGTCAGACGCTCCCGATCATAAAGTAAAAAGAATTGTCGTTGAACCGGGCGGCATCTTAAGTTTGCAACGGCACAAGCTGCGCAGTGAACACTGGTTTGTCGTATCGGGCAAGGGCACTGCGTTTGTTGACAATAAAGATTGTTCTGTGCAAAACGGAAGCGCGTTGATATTCCTTCAAAAAAAACTCACCGCCTGGAGAATTCATCGACCGAAGATTTAGTAATTATCGAAGCGCAGACAGGGAAATATTTCGGTGAGGATGATATAGAGAGGCTGGAAGATAAATACGGTCGTGTCTAATTGGCATCATAGTTTTGTTTGTGGAGGTTCAAAATTGATGGACGATTTTCGGTATGTTAGTGAATCCCTAAATTCTTTAATTGACGAAATCAAATCATGCATAAAAAAGGAAGGTATTTCTAAATCAGAACAGTTAATTGAAGCAGCTCGTGAGCTGTTAATAAAACTCGAACAGAATGCTAATAGAGATGGTCAAAATATAATTGTTTCAAATCGAAGAAGAGAGATTGAAGCCTTGTCAAGAGAGATTGAAAACTCGCCAAGAAAGCTTATTGATATCCCTGAAAACGATGCGCCGAATGAAGGACTTTTGGGGCGCTTCGGTTATCACGTAGGGCAGCAGTCTAATTTAGGTGTCGATAAGAGACGAAAGATACTAGAAGACATATATAGTGTTAGAGTGGGGACGCTTCCAGAAAGAAGCTTTTCGCAGTCTTACTTAAATAAATGGGGGATCCTGAAAGCGAGAAGCGTTTGCAAAAGATGTCAAAAGTGATAGTTGCTCTTTGCCGCAACGCAAGGGCAAGGGCAAAAGACGGACAAGATTTTGACGAAGCGATTCATGAGTGGGAATCTGATCTGGAGTACCTGCAAAAGAAGTACTATGAAGGCAGATGCCATTTCAGTTGGCCAAGCACATTTTAAGTCTAATCGGCTGCGAAACAATCTCTCCGCTACTTGATCGCTTTTCCCACAATAATATCTTTTTGTCTCTGTTTTTTCGCAATATTTTTTTCCACGAAAATCTTTCTGCCGGTTGCGGGATCAATTCCGGTAAAATACATCAGGCCGGAATAAGTGGAAGGCAGAGGCGTAAGAATCTGTATCTGCTGCGGATTAATTTTCAGCTCTCTGGTGGTGAAAGATTTAAACTCGCGCATATCTTCTTCAGTGCATCCCGGATGGGCAGCAATAAAATAATAAGTAAGAATCAGGACACCCGCAGCAGTATGTTCCGGCGCCTGATATTTTGTCGGCTTGGTCTTTACGGGTAATTTCTAATATTCTGTTGTCAAAGAGTGGGTAAATATTATGCCGCAAAAACTATTGCGACACAGTCTGGGATGCCGGGTAAACTCCAGCGGAATCAAGAAAAAAGAGGTGATAAATAAAATGTATTATCAAATTATCAATGTCAGTAAAGAAAGCATCGGAATTGTTTGGCAGAATATTGGCGGTAAACCGCAAATCGAGCGCATCTTCCTGCCTAGTGGGAAGGCTAAGCTTATCTCTGAAATTGAAAAAGAGTTTCCGGCGATAAATGAAAAAGAGCAAAAGATACCCGGCAAAACCGCAACGCAGATTGCCGAATTATATGCCGGCAAGAAAGCTAAATTCGATTTCTCTATTTTAAATCTAAAAAAGCTATCCGGATTCTCGGCGAAGGTTTTAAAAGAGACCTGCAAAATACCGCACGGGAAAGTTGGTACTTATTCAGGTCTTGCGACAAAAGTTGGCTCTCCGCGTGCCGTACGCGCAGTAGGCACGGCGCTAGCGAATAATCCTTTTCCTCTGGTTATTCCCTGCCATCGGGTCGTCCGGGCGGATGGTTCGCTGGGCGGATTTGGCGGCGGAATAAAAATGAAAAAAGAATTACTGTCCAGAGAAGGCATAAAGACAGACAAAAAGGGATACGTTGCCGGGGAATGTTTCGATATTTAAAATTGCAATCTGATTAATGCTGTGCGTACGCTTGAGGCAGAAACGGAGGCAGCGGGCAGCGCAGGGCGAGAGAGATAACGCGGAGCAACTCAGCTTCCGCGACGGTGATTGTTTCGTCGGCAAAGGCGCAGTGAGCGCAGGCGTCAATTATCATCTGTTTGATTTTAAAGGATGAATAAGCCAGTTTTTTTAATGCCGTGTTAATCTCAGCAAAATTAATATTTTCTGTATAAGAATAATCGGGGTTTTTGCACGCCAGTTCGGGAATTCGCTCCACACCGGCACTGAAAGCTAGTCGTGCCGCATCAGCATTTCCCATGTTTCCGGCATTAGCTAATGCTCTTAAAGTTATCAAGATTTGATATCCTACCTGAGAAACATCAAAAAATGTAGTCTCCCCGAATATTTTTTCATTTTCCGGAATTAAGTATTGCTGAACTATCCACTGCAGGGAGAATTCAAACAAGGTAGTCTTTTCGTCAGCTCTGATCAGAGAATTAATAATTTCCAGAAAGTTTCTCCTCTCTATCGCTGTTAGGCTTCGTAATTGTGGCATAGCCAACTCCACCAAAGGCAATTTCTGATCTTCCGGCAGATTTTCCGTCAGGTTGCACAGGCGGAGCGCTTCATCTTTATTACCCTTGCCCACTAAAGATCGCTGAATTGCACCGAGCTGCAATTCCCGCTCCCGGTAGTCTTTCCCCAAAAGTAGCGCAAAAATAAAGTTTGCCGCATCTTCAGGAGTGTTTAGAGCCTGTTTGATATTGTCGCCAATAGACACCAAAAGAACAGAACTGTGATCTAAATGAGCGGCAGTCGGTTTACCGACACCATTAATGATATCCGCTGCTTTTGTACTTACCGGCTGGTCAGCTAGTGCAGATGCATCAACACGGTTTGATTCGGATGCCGGAATATCTTGTGATAAAGGCTGCAGAACAGCTATGCCCTTTTTTACTTTCGGGAATATTCCATCGAAAGATGGATCCAAACATAAAATGCGTTCCATCAGCGGCGGGTGCGTAGCCAGGGAATCCGGGAAAAGAAAATCACTATGGCTTTCACCGAAAAAAAGATGGCTGGCCTGTTTCGCGGTTGAGGAATCAATCTGCGAACCAAAAATATATCCGCCGATTTTTTTTAGAGCGTTAGCCAAACCACTGGGGTTACGGGTGAACTTGACCGCGGAGGCATCGGCTAAAAATTCTTTCTGCCGGGAAACGGCGCTTTGAATAAGCCGTCCGGCAAAAGTTCCTATATAGCCAATTATTACCAGCAATATGCCGCCAATAAAAAGGACAATAGATTTTGATGAAATGCGATGACTTTCCAGGATTTCTCCGCCGATAATTCCGATAACAAGAATGCCGTAAATTATTCCAATCAATTGAATATTCAAACGCATATCACCATGCAAAATATGGCTGAACTCATGGGCAATTACTCCCTGCATTTCATCACGGGTAAACAGGTCGAGTGCGCCTTGCGTTACGGCGATGGCCGCATCATTTATTGTCAATCCGGCAGCAAAAGCGTTAATGCCGTCCTCTTTATCCAGTATATAAACCACCGGTACGGGAATGCCCGAAGCGATGGCCATTTCTTCCACTACATTCAATAATTGATGTTCAGCAGGATTAGCGGAGTTTTTCGGGATAAGCCTGCCGCCCAGCATTTCTGCTATAGCGCCCCCTCCTTTTTGCAATTGATGCATCTTGATCAGGCTGGCGACGAGGATAAAAAGAGTAACCGTGATAAAGACCAAAACAAAAGATGCCGGATCCCACCAGGAAAAGACGGCAGTTTTTCCCAAAATGCGGGAAGTATTGGTTACTTTTATAACTTCGGTAACTAAATAGATATAACGGACCAGACGAAAAGCAAAATAGATAGCCACAATAATACACAGCACCGCAATAACAAACAAATACACCAGATTCCGGCAATTGCTGCGGGCCTGCTCTTGTCTCTCAAAGAAATTAGTCGAACGCTTGTTGGCCATTTTTTACTGTCGCGGATAATATTCTGTTTAATCAGGTGAAAGAAACTTTTGGCGCTTTGCGCTCTTCCGTATTTTCGATAGCTTCCAACAGCTCGGCTTTCTGGAAATTAAAAGAACCGGCAATTATACTGTTGGGGAATTGCTCCCGGCCAATATTGTATTCGGCGACATCATCATTATAAGCCTGACGGGCAAAAGAAATTTTATTTTCCGTCGATGTTATTTCTTCCATTAATTGGCTGACGGTCTGATTCGCCTTCAAATCGGGATAAGATTCAACAACGGCAAGCAGTTTTCCCATCACTCCGCTGAGGACGCCTTCCGCTTGCATCAGTCCTGTCATTGCCGCTGCCTCACCAGGGTTTGCGGCAGCTTTTTTGCTGGCATCAAATGCGGTATTGCGTGCTTTGATGACTTCTTCCAGAGTTCCCCGTTCGTGCGCCAGATACCCTTTTGTGCTTTCCACCAGATTGGGAATAAGGTCATACCGGCGTTTCAATTGAACATCGATTTGCTTGAAAGCATTCAGGTAGCGATTGCGCAATGTAACCAGCTTATTATAAATGCTGATGAAATAGAATGCAATGACAACAATAATTACAATAAGTACGATTAACGGCATCATAGTCCTCCTCCTTCTTATTTGTGAGACTCCAATTCCGAAAGCGAAGCGCATAACCTAAAGGTCACAAGTCGGAATCGGTAAGTTGAATCCGCCTGCGGCGGACTACGCAATCTATTTCCAAAGCTTGCTTTGGAGTTCATACCTGTGATTAATTAATTGTCTATAATTTAAACTATTATCTTGGCAATATCAATATTAAATACAAAACAGTAAATAATTATCCAGTGTACTGAAAATCAGTGGATATTTTCAAAAAATATGTTTAATGAACACTATGAAAGAAAAGAGCTATATAATACTTGCAGATACATGAAATATTTTGTAAATGCATAGCAAATTTATGTACGAGGTGATGAGATGCCCAAAATTCAATGCAGGAACAAAAACATCTACTACGAAATTCACGGCGAAGGAGAGCCGCTGCTGATCGTTAATGGTATTATGATGAGCACAGCCAGTTGGCTGCCTTTTAAAGAAGCTTTAACAAGCAAATACAAGCTCGTTCTGTTCGATATGGTTGACCAGGGACAATCCGACAAGATGGCCGGAGAGCCTTTTTACACGCAGGACTATCATGTAGAAATAATCAGAGAGCTGATTGAAAAGCTGAATCTAGGGAAAATTCATTTATTTGGCATTTCCTACGGCGGGGAAGTGGCCATTAAATTTGCGCTGACACATGAAGATATGCTTCATTCTTTGATATTATCCAACGTACCTTTTAAAACGAACGGAATGCTCAGATATAGTGCCAAGCGCTGGGCCGATGTATTTAAGACTTATGACGGCATTGCGTTTTTCCGGGAAGTCAGCCAGCTTATTTACTCCGAAAATTTTTATGATGAGCACCCTGATTGGCTGGTAGAGAAAGAAAAGTTCTTTAATCAAATTCTTCCCAAGGAGTGGTATGACGGTATGGTCCGGCTATTGGAAAGCGGTGATGATTATGATCCCGAAAATGAGTTGCATAAAATAAATACAAAGACGCTGATAATCGGCGGTAACATGGATAGGATAACACCTGTTAAATATCAGCAGCAAATTGCCGCTAAAATAAAGAATTCCACTTTGATCATTGTGGATGGGGCTGCGCATGTTTTGCCCTATGAAAAACCTTATGCTTTTTGTGCCACAATTCTGGGATTTTTAGAGGTATATAAAAAGGAAATTAAGGCAATGTAGTGTATATTGTCTTACGTTAAAAACAAAAAGCCCCGAATACTGACTGCAACGAGGTTTTTTATTTGTGAAACTCCAATTCCGAAAGCAAAGTGCATAACCTAATAACCTAAAGGTCACGAGAGGTTACAAGCCGGAATTGGTTAGTTGAATCCGCCTGCGGCGGACTGCGCAATCAGCTTCCAAATCTTGCTTTGGGGTTCATACCCGTGATTCTGTATGCTTTAAGTCTGAATTGTCCTGTTCGCTTAACCCCCAAAAGTTTTTATACTCTTCAAACCCGTATCGGCAATATTACAGTCTCGATTCCATCCCATTGGAGACGGCGCTGAATGGCGTAGGCCGTTTCGTTGTGAAGCAGTTTCTGTAAAAAATGTTCCTTCCGGAAAATCAATTTGCCGGTAAAGACCATTGATCGTGAATATTCTTTCGCCAGAGAGGAACACAAGTGTGTTGCCGTATCTACCACATCAGTCCCGGCAGCCATGCGGAAATCGGCAGCAAAACCATAGGAACGGACAAGATGAACATATTTTTTCAGGCCTTCTTCAACGGTAACCCTTAGCTGCTGCATTTCTTCGGAACCTTTAAATGATTCCTGATCAACTTCGGCAATCGAGACAAATATAAAATTTTTATAGAAATGAGGGAACTTACGATTGATGGAAAGCCAGGTGTGCAAGCCAAACCCATTGAATCCACTGACCAGTAAAATTGCTGTCGGTTCTTTCTGGTTGAGCGGTTCATCATTATAAGCTTTTCCCGGACGGATCTTTTGTAAAATATCCTCCAATTGGAGCGCAGCCTTCCTCACTTTGAGATAATGCCGTTTGATCAGATAACAGAAACCAATAAGAACTGAGGTTATGACTAATGTAGCCCAGCCGCCTTCTCCGAATTTTTCATAAACTGTAACACAAAGAATTGTTATACAGAGGATAAATCCAATTACATGGATAACTATGTGCCTTTTCCATTTTTTGTCTTTATCTTTATCATGAAGAAAAAAACGAATCATTCCAAACTGTGATAATGAAAAAGTTAAAAATACGTTTATTGAATACATAACAACTAGAGCAGAAATGGAGCCGTTAGTATAGAAAAGCAAGATAATTGAGGCAATGCCCATTAGTAAAACGCCATTGTGCATAGTGAGACGCTCGGAAAGCATTGCAAAACGTCGCGGCAGCCAATAATCAGTAGCCATGTTGGCCATAACCCGCGGTCCATCAACAAAACCGGCCTGAGCGCCGACCAGCAAAAGCGCGCCTTCGGAAAGAATAGTTATAAGCGCTATCCCTGCTGCCAAAGGCCAATTGCGAAATACTTCATCGGCAAGAATCGCATTGAGTGTTCTTCCCTCCGCCGGCTTGACCTGAAAAAGCGCATAACAGATCAATAAGCCGCATGCTGTAAAGGCCAGTGATGCCGCCATATAGGCCATTGTTCGCTTGCCTGTTTGTACTCTTGGTTCCCGCATGATTTGCATACCGTTGGATACGGCTTCTAATCCGGTGTAAGTACCACCGCCCATAGAGAACGCTCGTAAAAAAATAGCCAGTATGCCGATAAAACCAATGGTGCCAATATCCTGCTTGAAGCTATTGTTAAATTGACTGAAAACGGGACCAACCTGATCGGCATGGTGGAATATGCCATAACCGATAAGGACAATATGGGTCACAACAAATATAGCAAAAATAGGGGCAAGGGCCAAAACCGATTCCTTGACACCGCGTAAATTCATGATGATCAGGACAATAATCAGAAAAGCCACGAAAATCAGTTTGTATTTTTGAAAGGTAATGGGAAGAAAACTGAAAAGTGCATCTCCGCAGGAGACCAGAGAAACAGTAATAGTCAGCATATAGTCAACAATCAGAGCGCTGCCGGATATAACTCCCGCGCTCTGACTGATGGTTTTTGTCGATACAATATATCCGCCGCCGCCCTGGGGAAAATGTTCAATAATACGTGTATAGGCATAAGCAATAATAAAAACAGTGAAAGCTGTGGCTACTCCTATTAGGACAGCGATATAAGTATGGCTGCCCAGAGCACGGAAGGCTTCTTCCGGGCCGTAAGAAGATGAAGATAATCCGTCGGCACCCAGACCAATCCAGGCCAGGATGGGAATAAGCGACATCTTATGAAAGAGAGAAGGTTCGTTGATATTGCGCGGCTCACCGACAAGCTTATGCCAGAGTCGATGCTTCAGGCTCTTTTCGTGTTTCGAGTCAGAAATTTCCATGATTAGTATTTACTCCCACGCGAAATATCTACAGGTATATTCTTTATGATCATTTCTAAAATTAAATTCTGATTTTGGGATTATTCTCTGTAATAGCCAGGTTATCTCTGTGAATCACTTCATCATAATCCTTATGACCGAGAATCTGACTGATTTTGGCGGTTTTCATGCCCATGATTTTACGAATTTCGTCAGAGCTGAAGTTGACAAGCCCCTTAGCCATAGTTATTCCTTCCGCATCCACACAACTTACAGGATCGCCCAGCGCAAAATTACCTTCCACATCAATAATACCGGAAGGAAGAAGGCTTTTACCTTTTTCCAATAAAGCTTTCTTGGCGCCATCATCAATGACCAATCTTCCGCGTGGCCGCAAAGTAAAAGCAATCCAGTACTTTTTGCTGTTTAAGCGATCGGCTACAGGCAGGAAAAGGGTGCCTATTTCTTTACCGGCAAGAATATCGGCCAGCACTTTTTTCCTCTTGCCGGGTGCTATAACGCAGGGAATACCGCTGACTGTAACCTTTTTCGCTGCTATTACTTTACTTTTCATTCCGCCTGTTCCCACGGAAGAAGTATCATCGGTAGCGATTGCTTCGATTTCTTCTGAGAGTTCACGGACCAGAGGAATTAGTCTGGCCTTTTTGGATTCGGAAGGGTTACAGTCATGTAGCCCGGCAGTATTTGTCAGATTTATAAAAAGATCGGCTTCGATAATGTTGGCGATCATAGCCGCCAAGTTATCGTTATCGCCAAATTTGATTTCGTCAACGGCGACAGTGTCATTTTCATTGATAATGGGGATAACGCCCCATTGCATAAGTGTTGAAAGTGTATTGCGTATGTTCAAATATCTTTGGCGGTCAGTAAGATCGGAGAGTGTTAAAAGAATCTGGGCGACGCAGAGGTCGTTTTTTTCAAACGCTTTAGAATACACCCGCATCAACCGTCCCTGTCCGATAGCGGCAGCAGCCTGCTTTTCCGGCATACTTTTGAGCTTGCCTACTATTCCCATGCGGTTTTTCCCCGAAGCAATTGCTCCGGAAGTAACAAGAACTACCGCATATCCCTGACGCACCAGCTCAGTTATTTCGGCAACCAAAGAATCAATGATTTTCAGATCAAGGCCGTCTGCTCCGGTAAGGACGGCAGAGCCGACCTTGATGAGAAGTTTTTTTACGTGTGCTAGCGTTTCTTGTCGAATATTTTTCATTGCTTAAGTATTTTGAGTCTTGCTTAGGATCTCAATAATTTTATTTAATATTTCCGTTATACCCTCGCCGGTTACAGCGGAAAAAGGATGCAACATTATCCCTTTTTTTTTAAATAGCGCAACTTCTTTTTTGGCCTGCTCTCTTACATCGGGCAGATCAATTTTATTTAAAGCAACAATATGCGGTTTATCTAATAATTCGGGATTGAAAAATCCCAGTTCCTTATTGATTGTTTCATAATTGGACCAGGCATTGGTATCCGGTTGGGCCGAGATGTCAATTATATGAAGCAGGAGCGATGTTCGCTCCACGTGTTTTAAAAACTTGATACCCATGCCGTGCCCTTCATGCGCTCCGGTGATAAGCCCTGGAATATCGGCTAGGACAAAACTTTTGCTGTCGAGATATTTGACGACTCCCAAATGCGGGGTAAGAGTGGTAAAAGGGTAATCGGCGATTTTTGGTCGGGCCGCAGAGACGCGGGAAATAAATGTAGATTTGCCGGCATTGGGAAAACCGACAATGCCGACATCGGCCAGAAGCTTGAGTTCCAGCTTAAGCCAGTGTTCGTCACCAGGCATACCCTCCTGGGCAAAGCGCGGCGTCTGATGGGTGGAGGTGGCAAAATGAGCATTGCCCTTGCCGCCGATTCCGCCGTGAGCTACAATAAATGTTTGCCCAACTGCGGATAAATCGGCAAGCACTTCCTGAGTTTCAGCGTCCTTAATTACTGTGCCTACGGGCACTATGATTTCCAGATCATCAGAGTTTTTTCCACTGCGATTGTTGCCCGAACCGTGGCCGCCGTTTTTCACCAGGAAATGCTGTTGATACCTTAAATCCAGAAGGGTTCGGTGGCTTTCCGATGTCGTAAAAAATACATCGCCGCCCTTACCGCCGTTACCACCGTCTGGCCCGCCTTTGGGCACAAATTTTTCTCTGCGAAAACTTACGCACCCGGCTCCACCGTGTCCCGCTTTGACATATATTTTTACTTCATCAACGAATTTCATGGCTTCTCACAAAATCACGGGTATAGAACCCTAAAGCAAGCTTTTGAAACGCATTCCTAAACTCGCTGCGGGGCATTATATCCCTACTTGTACGGGATAATTCGGCTGGCCAATTTTAATTTGCTGCGCTCTTGAAATTGGAGCCTCATTAATAAAAAAGGCGCTTTATCAAGCGCCTCTTACAATCAACATATTTTTAGAAAATTAAGCTGCGTAAACGCTTACTTTCTTCCTCGTCTTATCAAGTCTTTCAAATTTGACAATACCGTTAATTAAAGAAAAAAGAGTAAAATCTTTTCCCAGCCCGACATTGTTACCCGGATGAATTTTTGTTCCTACCTGCCGCACGATAATTGATCCCGCATTAATTTTCTCGCCGCCAAATACCTTCACGCCGCGTCTTTGGGAATTGCTATCTCTACCGTTGCGGGAACTTCCCTGACCTTTTTTATGTGCCATGACTTCCTCCGCTTATATCGAAATCTTTGTTATTTTCATGCTGGTTAATAGCTGACGATGGCCGTTTTTCTTATGGAAACCTTTGCGGCGTGTCATTTTATAAACGATAAGCTTCTGACCTTTTTTCTGAGCAACTATTTCGCCTACAACTTTTGCGCCTTCTACAAAAGGTTTGCCGACTTTTACATTTTTATCATCGGAAACCATCAGGACTTCCTGGAAAACAATTTCCGCGCCCTTTTCGCCTTCCAGCTTTTCTATGGATAAAACATCACCTTCGGTTACTTTGTGCTGTTTACCACCTGTTTTTATGACTGCATACATATAAAGAACCTCTGTTTGAATTAAGGTTTGGACATATAATTGATTTGTATTTGTTTGTCAATATAATTTAACAGACAATTTATTTGTGAAACTCCAATTCCGAAAGCGCAGCGCATCGGAACTGGTAAGTTGAACAATCCCGCGAAGCGGAGGGTACAATACGCCGCAGCTTGCTTTGGGGGTTCATACCCGTGATCAACGCGAATAGAATCCGCCAACCATGACGTATGCCAGTGTTGTTAAACAAAATTCACTATCTATTACTAGCGAGTTATGTCTTCTATCTTACAATATTTTGCAACAAGCTGTCCAAGCATTTGTATCCGCTCAGTATTGTCCGACGTAAGTAGAGCTTCCATCTTGTCAATTTGTTTTGTTGCCTCGTATGTATCCATTGTTAATAGCAATAAAGGGATTTTTTTGTCGTCGGCTTTGGCAATGATATGTGACGGCGGCAAAATATTATTAGTCAATAAAATTCCTCTTGTATCGCTATCGAGTGCGGCCAGAATCATATCGCTTCTATCGCCGCTGGTGATCAAAAATTTATGCTCTTTATTGAACAGAGGGTTTCTCAAGGATTCATCTGTGGACATGGCGCCCACGAAGATGTTTTTAACCACGTTGTTAATTCCCTTATCTCCGGCAATAACTTTGGCATAAAGCTTTTCCGCCAGATAGTTGATTGTAAAATGGGTCAGCTGGATTTTTGATGGTATAATGCCCAAAATGGGAATTTTCATGTCCTTGATTTCTTTCAAATAAACATTTTCAAATTCGTCGAGATCCTGAATCTTGTTGATGATGACACCACCGAAATTAATTCCCATGCAATCGATATGTCGTTTTACAAAATGGAGATCATCAAGAACAGTGTCATTGTCTCCGCTGACTACTAAAACTAATTTCGCATCCAAATATTCTACCACCGACAAAGAGTCAAGATGCAGGGATGAACCGTGAAAAATGTCTTTTCCTCCCTCGGCAAAAACGAAATCCTTGCCGCTGCCAACTGTAGTGACCATCTGCTTCAAAGTTTTTTTGATGTTTTCTTCGTCATATACGTAACGGAGTTTGGAATGGTCAAATCCCAGTGTAATGTTCTCTGCTTCTTCGTTGAGTTTGAATATATCAATAATAAGGCTGGCATCGTAATCCCAGTTCCGTTTGTGCCGGTAAATCAGGCGATCGCCGAAAGGCTTGATATATCCACATCGAGAGCCGCTGGCGGCTAAAATTCCAGTGATAATACTGGTTTTTCCTGCGCTTTCTCGCGTTGATGCAATAACGATGGTCTTCATTTTATTTTCCTCCGGATTTTCTTAATAAAATTCTAACGTCTAAGGCTTTTATCCCTTTTTGTTGTTCGTAAACGCGAAGGGGATTAATTTCAATATCGGTTATTTGCGGGCAGTAATGCAGAATCGTACCAACTTTGATAATCGTATCGATCACACCTTCAATATACTTCTTTTTTTCTCCGCGCACACCCATCAGCAAAGGGAATGAACGAATCTCCTGCAGCATGGTGTGAACCTCTTTGTGGTTTAGCGGATAGGAACGGAAACTTACATCCTTCATAACTTCTACATAAACGCCGCCTAGTCCGCACATGACAATGGGGCCGAAAGATCCATCGCGGATTGCCCCAACGACAAGCTCCAGTCCCGGTGTAACCATTTCAGCAAGTTCAACTCCGGTAATCATCGCGTTAGGATTATAGGCCTTGCAATTTTTCATGATAGCTTCATAAGCATCAATAACTTCATCAACATTATCCAGGCCGAGCGCAATACCTCCGGCATCACTTTTATGGATGATGTCACGGGAAACTACTTTCATGACGATAGGGAATCCCATATCATTTGCCGCTGTAATTGCTTCAGTCAAATTTCTGGCAACCTTGCTTTTGGGCATGTTGATGCCGGCAACACGCATGACCTCCTGTGCTTCATGCGCGAGAAGAAAATTTCTGCCGTCTTTTTGAACCGTATCGATGAGATTATTGATTGCCTGCTCATCTATTGTTGCAAAATCAGGGGGATCAATAGGCAATTCCTGATAATTATAATATTTGTAAGCAGCTCCGAGGCAGGAAACGGCAGGATAAACATCGCTATACACGGGGATATTTTCGCGCCTCAGTGTTACCAAAGTCTTTTCTACAGATTCGCCGCCGACAATGGCATACGTTATCGGTTTTTCCTGCTTTACATGTTTTTCATAAGTGTCTCTGATCATTGGTGCCAGGTTATCCGAATCAAATATTGCCGATTCGCAATACAGGGCAATGGTTGCATCCAGATTCTTGCTGGTTGCCGGTGCGCTTAACGCCAGATTGTAATCATTGGCCATCGCCGCGCCCGTAATATCAACGGGATTTTTTGTTGAGCCGAATGACGGTGTGGCCGGTCCGAAAGTATCATGTAATATTCCCTGATTATCATAAAGGTCAACGCCATATTTTTCACAGGCATCCGTCGCCATAACACCGATACCGCCTCCATTGGTCACGATAACAACATGCTTTCCTTTTGGTTTCGGGGATGCCGCCAAGAATTTGCACCAGTTAAAGGCTTCATCAAGGCTTTCTGCCCTAAGGACACCACATTGCCGCATAATGGCATCAAAGATAGTATCGGAACCGGCAAGCGATCCGGTATGTGATGCAGCGGCCATTGCGCCGCGCTTCGATCGGCCTGATTTGATGACGACAATCGGCTTTATCTTGCCTACTTTCTGCATAAGCGGTATTAGTCTATCCCCGTTTTTAACTCCTTCGATATACATCAAGATGACATGAGTTTCTTCCTGATCGATCAAATATTCCAAAAGTTCGATTTCACTTATATCGCATTTATTTCCGGTGGAAATAATTGCCGACATACCCATATTTTCCACAGCTGTCTTGCCGATCATGGCGATCCCCAGCGCACCGCTCTGGGTAATAATCGCTACATTGCCGGGAACAATCGTGCTTGCCGAGAAAGTCGAATTCATGGAAACTCTCGCCGAATACATGCCGAAGATATTCGGACCCAAAACCCTCATCCCCGTTGTATTGGCAATTCGTGTAATTTCATCTTCGTCCGCGTGATTACCTATCTCGGAAAAGCCGGAAGTAATAATCTGGACATTTTTAACTCCCTTTGCGGCACATTCTTTTACCGCCGCAACGCAAAGATGCGCCGGGATGGTAATTGATGCGACATCAATTTCATCTTTTATATCCATAATACTCGGATATACTTTAATGCCGGATATTTCACCTCCCTTGGGAGATACCGGATATATTTTGCCTTTATAGCCGCCGGCTAAAAGATTACGTACGACAGCATAGCCGATTTTTTTAGAATCGTGGGACGCACCTATAATTGCAAAACTCTTTGGTTCAAATAGTGACTTTATCGGATGTTGCTTATTACTTTTCATGACTGACTCCAAACCGCATAATTAATTCATACGCTCCATAATTAATTTTTTTATGCATGTCCGGCATCATTTTCTCAAAGACATGCAACATAGGTATATTTTCCACGAGAACTTCGGCGGTAAAGCCCTGTAGACCTTCGCGTTTGGCTAAAACAGTTAAATAAGAAAGAAGTTCGCTGCCAACTCCTTTGTTATGATAATCGTCGCGTACCGCAAAAGCAACTTCCGCCATCTGGTTTTCGTCTTTTATCGTTTGGCCCATACCGACAACAATCTCTTTGCCCTGATCTTCAATACAGGCAAGAATGACCATTTCTTTGGAATAATCAATTACTACATAATCTTGTCTCAATTTATGCGGCATGTCTCTGCGGGAGGACATAAACCGCCGTTGAAAACTTTGATCGGACAGGGAATAAAAGAAATCCTTGATGTTCGTTTCATCATTGATTCTAACAGGACGCAAACGGATAACCAAGCCGCTTCTCGTAGTTCTTACTGTTTCCAAGTGCTCCGGATATTCACCCCGTTTTCCGGGAATGAATGCCTGGTCGCGGTAAATAAGGTTGAGCTTCTTTGCGCTTTCGATCAGTTCCTGTCTGAATTTGGGATGAGCTATGGAAATAAGATCCATAGCCCGCTCCCGGATGTTTTTTCCATTGAGGTAAGCTATGCCGTATTCGGTAACCACATACATGATATCTCCGCGGTTCAACGTTACACCGGCGCCGCTTTCGAGAAAGGGCACTATGCGTGAAACAGTTCCGTCACGCGCGGTGGATTGCAATACAAGAATCGTCTTCCCCCCGGGAGAAATAACTGCGCCGCGCATGAAATCGGCGCTTCCGCCGATACCGCTGAAAAACATGCTGCCGATGGACTCAGCCGTCGCTTGGCCGGTGAGATCGATCTGCAGGGCGGCATTGATAGCCGTCATGTTATTATGCTGTGCAATCACCAGGGGATGATTGGTATAGTTGATTTCGCGGAACTGGATAACGGGATTGTCATTGATGAAGTCGTAAGTATCTTTCGTGCCCATGCAAAATGAAGCAACTGTTTTTCCGCGATCGATGGATTTTTGTGAATTGTCAATTGCCCCTTTTTTCATTAACTCCACCATGGATTGAGTCAGAAGCTCGGTGTGGATTCCCAAGTGCTTTTTATCGATGAGATTGTGCAAAATTGCATTGGGCATGCTCCCGTAGCCGATTTGGATTGTATCGCCATCGTTGACGATACCCGCCACATAGTGGCCGATTTGATGGGCAATTTCATCGGGGACATGAGTTTTAAATTCCAACAAATCCTCTTCATGATATATCATATAGTTAATATCTTTGATGTGGACGAAAGTATCACCGTGGACACGGGGCATCATTGGATTCAGCTGCGCGATGACAATTTTCGCGCATTCAATTGCTGTTTTTGTTATATCAACACTTACTCCCAGGCTGACATAGCCGTTTTTATCCGGTATGGATGTCTGGATAAGAGCGATATCGATCGGAATCATTTTATTTTTGAGAAGCTGGGGAATCCGGGAAAGATGAATGGGGGTGTAATCAGCTAAACCGGAGTTGACCGACTCCCTTGTATTATTACCGACAAAAAAGGAATTATGCCGGAAATTGAAGTTGTATTTTTCATCGGTATAAGGCGCGACGCCAAGTGTCCAGATCTGCATAACTTCGGCATCAGCTATAGCTTTGGGGTGGCTGGTAATATATTCCGCCATTGCGGTTACCAAATACTGCGGTTCTCCGCAGGCGGTACCGATGAATATTCTATCCCCGCGATTGATATGGCTGAATATTTCTTCTTCCGAACAAAACTTATCAGGATATGATTCTCTTAATTGGTTAAGAATGTCAGCTTGACGTTTTGTCTGCTTCTTATCGTTGTCGCTCATATAATATTGTTGCCCTATTGCCTATAAACCTGTTAGTTTATAAAAAACTAACTAATTAAATGTTATATAGGCAGAATTATTAAAAAACAATAAAAAAGAAATAACTTTTAACTTCTTGCTGATAATATTACTTATTTTTCTCATTGTGAAACTCCAATTTCCTTAACGAAGTGTATAACCTGAGGGTCACAAGTAACCTAAAGGTCACAAGTCGGAAATTGGTAAGTTGTAATGAGACCCAAGTTTCAGAAATGTAATGTACTGAAACTTGCAGGTCGAATTATCCCGCACAGCGGAGGGTATGATACCACGCAACGAGCTGCGGAACTGGTTTCCAAAGTTTGCTGCGGGATTCATACCCGTGATTATCTTTCCGGGCAATGCTATCTCATGCCATCAGGGAGTTCAAAAACTTTGGAGCAATGTTTTTGTCTTAACAACGCGGATTTGCTTACTCTCTTCAGCATTGAAACCCAAAATATTCACTATAATATCCATAGGTCTTGCGGAACCCTGTTGGAAGTGCCGTACGGTCAATTCAATCTTTTTTTCCATGGACTGAATAACCAGTTTTTCCACAAACGGCCGTATGTTTTTGGAGATGGGTTTCCCCTTGGCCAGCCGGTTAATGTTAAATGAAGCTGTGGCAAGAAATTTTTGAATGTTATCTGCCATCGCGGTTAAACGTTCAGAAGTCGTGTCGGCCGGCAAATATAGCTCATAGGAAAACCCCTGTAGTGTTCGGGCTAGATCGGCCTCTCCCGTGCTGAGTGTTCTGATTTCCAAAACTTCAACACCCGGCGGCAGTCCGGAGTTTATTTCCTTCTTCAAGGTGTTCAAATCCGCCGAATATTCCTGCGCTGTTAAGTCAAAGAACTCCTGGGAGCTTTCCATGCCCACCGAAGTAGCAGTAGCAAAAGATATTTTAGGATGGGGATGGTAGCCTGCGGAATAAGACAAAGCCAAGCTGCTGCGGCGCAACGCCCGGACTAATGCGGAAGAAAGTTCCAGGTGGGATAAGAACCGTGCGCGTCCGAGTTTGGTAAAAGTAAAACGATAGTGCTTATCAATGATTGGAGAATCGGGCCGCGCAGGTATTTTAGTGTTAGTAGAAGGTATTATTTTATCGGCTTCGGCAAATATATTTTTAATCTCAGAAAAATCACAAACACCGCAGTTTTGACAATTTGCAGAACGGCAATCTGGTGTTGACAGAGCATCTGTTGCTTTTTGCTTTTCTTCGAGCAAGAATTCGCGGCTGACTGTGCAATCAATATTATCCCACGGCAGGACTTCATTTGTATCGCGTTCGCCGGTGAAATTTTCCGGTCTGATGCCCGTTTCATGGAATGCTTCCTGCCAGAGATCAAAACGGAATAAGTCAGTCCATCCATCAAAGCGGCAGCCCTTGTGGAATACCGTTTCCAGGAGCATCCCCAATTTTTCATCACCACGGGAAAATAATCCTTCCAGCATGCTCATCTCGGCATCATGCCATTTAACTGCCAGATTACGGCTGCGAATTCGCTGGCGGATGAATTCCTGTTTACTATACGTTTCGTCTAAAGAAATCTGACGATGCCATTGGAAAGGAGTATGGGGTTTAGGAACAAAAGTGGAAAGGCTGATGGTTACCTGCCCGCGGTTTTTAGCTGCCCGCAGAGCCTGATAGCCCAGATCAATAATCCCCTCCAGATCTTCCTGCGTTTCACCCGGTAAGCCGATCATAAAGTAAAGTTTGATTGATTTCCAGCCGGCGGTGAAAACCTTATCCACTGTCGCCAGCAAATCTTCTGCGGTATTGCCCTTGTTGATGATCTGGCGCATTTTCTCGGTGCCGGCTTCCGGTGCCAGCGTAAAGCTGGTCTTGCGCGTACGTTTAATTTCTTCGATTAATGCCTCCGTCAGTGATTCTACGCGCAAAGAAGGCAGCGCCAGAGCTACACGCCGTGAGTAATAACGCTTCATCAGGTCTTTGAGTAAAGATTCCAGGCAGCTGTAATCGCCGGCACTCAATGCCAGAAGAGATATTTCATCATGCCCTGTTGCGGCCAGTAGTTTTTCCGCCATATTGAGGAGAAGAGATAAGTTCCTTTCACGATAGGGACGCCACAACATTCCCGCCTGGCAAAAGCGGCAGCCGCGGGTACAGCCGCGCGCAATTTCCAGGATAATCCGGTCGTGAACTGTTTGCATCAAAGGAACAACGGGCGCTTTAGGATGTGACCAAAAATTGAGATCAACCGGTTTTCGTTTTTTTATAATTTGATTTCTGCTGTGAACTTCCGGGACATAAATACCGGGAATTTTTGCCAGCTGCGCAATTAACTCCGATCGGGAAAATTTTTGCTTCTTGCCTTCGCGGACGGCAGCGGCAATTTCGACGACAGCTTCTTCGCCCTCACCGATGACAAAGGCATCAAAAAAATCAACAAGCGGCGTCGGATTGAAACAGCAGGGGCCTCCGGCAATTACCAACGGATCAGTTTCCCGGCGATCAATGCGTTTCAATGGGATACCGCCTAAATCCAGCATATTTAATACATTTGTGTAGGATAGTTCATATTGAAGAGAGAAGCCGGCAATATCAAAATCGTGGAGAGGCATTTGCTCCTCCAGAGAAGTCAACGGCAGATGCCGATCGCGTAATTGCTTTTCCCGATCCGGCCAGGGAGCAAAGCATCTTTGTGCGGCCACATAGGGAATTTCATTTAAAATGGAATAAAGTATCTGTATTCCCAGATGCGACATGCCCACTTCGTAAGTATCCGGGAAGGCCAGAAGGAAATTAATTTCGGCGTTTGTTTTATGAATCGAATTTACTTCGGCACCGATGTAACGGCTGGGCTTTTCCGCGCTGAGCAAAAGCTCATCGAAATTATAATTGGTCATGTTTCACTTTCAGTTCCGGTTTGATACTTATAAGGATTATTTTTAATATCCCGGAGCATGGCCAGCGCCAGTTTTTCGGCAAAATTGTCTGCACTCAGATAACCAAGAGAGTTGGCCTTAAAGGCATTAATTAATTCTTCGCGCACTGCATTCTGTTTTTCTTTTTGCACAAAAGCTCTTTCCATTTTATGCTCATATGTAAGCGTGCCGCCAAAAATATTTTCGACCTGCAGGTAATCTTCCCTGTTGGCGAAAAATGATTCTTTTAATTCGATATCGACCTTGAATGCCATTTCCGCTTTGATCGTATCGGCTGCTATTTCCCTGGACAGATCAAAAACATTTAACTTCAATCCGTTAGGCAAATTTATTTCTTCAATTAATTCCATTTTACCTCGAATAACCGCTTACCCCTATTTAGGGGCGGTGTCTCTTAGCATTTTTAAGCTTGACCTGCAATCCTATTCCTTCTATATTTAGATATATTGAGCGAATTTACAAGATAGGGGAATGAGAATCCTTTATGAAGAATGCCGTCAATGCCATTTTGCTTTTGTCCTGTCCTGACCGCCGTGGTCTGGTTGCCAAGATTTCCAATTTTATATTCAATCACAACGGCAACATTGTCCATGCCGACCAGCATACATCGAAAAGAGGAAAAATATTTTTCATGCGGGTTGAATGGGAACTCAACGGCTTTTCACTGGGCAGGGAAGAAATTCCTGCCGCTTTTGCGCCACTGGCGGAACAATTTGAGATGAAGTGGAAATTGCATTTTACCGATTATGTGCCGCGTATAGCCGTTTTTGTGTCCCGACATCTCCATTGCCTTAACGATTTAATTTTGCGCAACCATATGAGCGAATTTAAGGCGGAAATACCTTTAGTTATCAGTAACCATCTCGATGCCCGGGAATCGGTGGAACAATTTGGCCTCCAGTTCTTTCATTTTCCGATTACACAGGCAAATAAAGCCAAACAGGAAAAGCTCGAAATGGAACTTTTACAGGGGATGAAAATAGATATAGTTGTTCTTGCCCGTTATATGCAAATTATCACGGGGAAATTTCTCAAGGTTTATCACGACAGGATAATCAATATTCATCATTCGTTTTTGCCCGCCTTTGCCGGAGGGAACCCTTACCAGCAGGCATATGACCGCGGCGTCAAGATTATCGGAGCAACCGGACATTACGTGACGGAAAATCTTGATGAGGGGCCAATCATCGCGCAGGATGTAATTAAAATCAGCCACCGGGATTCCATCGCCGATATTCAAATGAAGAGTAAAGACCTGGAAAGAATAGTGCTGGCCCGAGCCTTGCGCTTGCATCTGGAAAACAGAATCCTGGTTTACGGATCAAAGACTGTTGTATTCGAATAAGAAAATTCAGCGAAGATATTTTTTGGAAATTGGCTGCTGGCAAATTCCAAAAAGTGTAAGAAATATAATATTATTTGTGAAACTCCAATTCCGAAAGCGCAGCGTAGCGGAATTGGTAAGTTGAACAATCCCGCGAAGCAGAGGGAAGAAAACCCCACAGCTTGCTTTGGGGTTCATACCCGTGATTGGGAACGAATGGATACAAATTTGACAGTTTTCTGTCAGCCGGATGAGCGGAAATCCTGTGGCGCTTGCTGCGGCCTGTATAATTATGCCGATAGCTCACTCTCTGCGATTACCGCGCGTTTACGTTTACGTACGTTGCGTTTCCGGCAACTGGTGAAAGTTCCCGGTGATATTGAATGCTATGCAAAGGCAACATTTTCTGCGGAAGATTTTACCCCCAGATACGCGGTTATTTATTGCTGCGAATTCCTCGGCTTTCTGGATGAAGCCGGAAAGAAAGTCGGCTGTTTACTGCATCCGACGCAAAATTCCGGTCTCGATCTGCGGGCGGGTTCATTTTACGGCCAGGAAATCTGTGCCGGTCATATCTGCCCCAGTCATCATTTTATCCCCGTAAATCAGGCGCAGATTATGATTAAAATAATTAATGATTGGTATCTCTATGGACTCTGCCTTACGGACATTGATCTGGTAACCAATTATTTCCGCCTGCTGGCCGATAGAATCGGTGAAGAGCTGAAGCCGGATTTTTTTGACAATCTGTTATTAAAAGGCGTAGCCCGTGAGTTTTTTAAATGGAAAATTAACTGGCCGTTCCGGTCGGAGGAAATTAACCGGCTGGGTAAATATTATTTTGACGGTTCTCAGCTCATGATTGGCTATATTGATTATGAGAAACTGGGGATATCCATTTCGCCGCTGGATAAAATTTTTATGAGCTTTTCTTCCACTTTCCATAATGCGGAAGAAGTAGCAAAAGCCGAAGGTTTAGTCTGGGCTAATGTGCAGAGTTTTGTCTCTGCCTATCAACGATTTTTTGAATGAGCAGGCGAATGATGAATCCTTGGGTATGAACCCCAAAGCTTGCCGCCGGGAGCTTCAATTCTTATTGACAGAGATGACCCATATTGGGTAGTGTAGTGGCATAAATAATTGGAAGAGATGCTTTATATGGACGAAATGCGCAAAGAAGTGCTTTATTCCCGTGCCGAGATTCAAAAAAAGGTAAAAGAAATAGCCAGCCGGATTTCTCATGATTATGCCGGGCGGGAATTGATTATTATCGGCATTCTGAAAGGCGCTTTTATATTTATGGCTGATTTAATCCGGGAGCTGAGTATCCCCTGTATGATTGATTTTGTAAGAGCGGCAAGCTATGGCGCGGGGCAGGAGACCTCAGGTAAAGTAGTAATGACCAAGGATATTGAAACATCAATCAAAGGTAAAGACATTCTGATTGTCGAAGATATTGTAGATACCGGATTGACTTTGGCTTATCTCGTTGGCTGGTTGAAGGAGAGAAACCCGAGATCACTTAAAGTGTGCGCTTTTTTGGATAAACGTAAAAGAAGAAAAGTTGACTTTGAAGCCGATTATGTAGGCTTTACTATGGACGATGGCTTTGTTGTCGGTTATGGACTCGATTTCAATGAGCAGTCGCGTTATCTGCCGGAAGTCTATCTTGTAAAGAAATAGTGGCGAGGGGGGAAAATGATTATTCAATGCAAACAATGCCGGACTAAATTTCGTTTTGACGATGTTCTGATGGAAGAGGACGGAGTCTGGATGCGTTGCAACCATTGCCAGCATGTTTTTTTTCAGGATAATCCGCAGGCACAGAAAACAGACAGCGAATCGGCGGTAAATAAAGAAGCAGCTTCGTCCGAGGAGCCGGTACTTTTGCAGAATGTATCACAAGTATCACCAGCAACGGCATCTTCTTCCGGTGGCGATGAGGATGTCGCTAGCTTTCTGAACAATGTCATGAATGCAGATAAGAATTTGAATAAAGAATTGGCTTTCGAAATAGATAGACCGGCAGTTGGAAAAAACCGGGTAAGGGAGGCTATTGATGCCGCTAAGCTTTCCGTTGAGGACGAGGACATGCCTGAGGAAGAACGGGTGCCCCGAAAAAGTTTCTGGAAAGTTTTGAAGGTGGCGATATGGATTCTTCTGGTGGTTGTTATTATTCCGGCAGTTATTTACTTCTTTGTGTTTCCGCAGGTCGGCGACAGCCTGCTGAAAATTGCCAATAAATATATTGGTATCGGTATGCAGGAGCCCCCGCGTCCTGAAGTTGTTATAGGCCAGGTTAAATTGCAGGATATAAGGCAGCGGATTTTAAATAATTATGTTTTGGGGCAGATTCGCATTGTCGAAGGCACGGCAGTCAATCAAGCCGACTATCCTATTTCCCGAATTGTGATCAAGGGGGAAATTGTTGATGCCTACGCGGTCGTTTTGGGCGAACATGCCAGCTATGCCGGCAACGTTTTGACCGATGAAGAATTGACAACTTTACCGCAAGATGAAATTTTGCGGAGACTTTCCCAGCGAGAAGGCCGCAACAATTCCAACGACAGAATTATGCCCACCGGCCAGATACCTTTCATGATAGTTTTTGCCCGTGAACCGTCAGGTGTGATTAAGACGACAGTAACAACTATCGGCGCAGAACGTCTGCTGTAAGATTTAAACTAGCTCGTCTATATCCGTGAAGCAAAAAAAAGACTTCTATAATTAATTATTGAGATAGTGATATATTTATTGGGAAACATTCAGTCAGCAAGGTGATTAAGTGGTCATGAAAAAAGCGCCTTGGGCAATAGGCCGTTGAAATAGCAGTTTATTAGCTAACCCTCTTGTCATTTCAAAATTCTACTTAATATCAACGTATTTCTTAATGGCGTCCCAGGATATCACTCCCTGCCGAAGAATTTTTGCCGGATTAAAAGTAACATCAATTATTGTTGAACCCATACCTCCTGCTGTTTTTCCTAAATCAACAATTGCATCAATCTTATCGCCGATTTGATTTACAACCTCGTCCGCGGTGGAGCATTCGGGTGCGTGGGATTTGTTGGCGCTCGTGGCGGTAACAGGATGTCCGAGCTTTGCGGCAATTGTTCTTGCCGCTGCATGGCTGGAAATTCGAATACCGATTTTACCCGTACCCGCTGTTAAAAGTGGTGATACGCTGGCGGATGCTTTAAAGACAATGGTCAGCGCGCCCGGCCAGAATGCCCGTATTAGCCTAAGAGCGTTATCCGGCACTTCCTGAACAAGCGCTTGGAGATTTTCTATTTTATCAATGATAACTGAAATAGAATTATTAAAATTTCTGCCTTTTACAGTAAAGATTTTCCGGATGGCCTTTTCATCCGTGGCATCCACACCCAATCCATAGAAGGTTTCGGTGGGATAAGCAACGACACCGCCGCGAGTCAGCATTTCTGCGGCGTAAGTTAAAACGGCATCTTCAGAATTATCGCCGATGACTTTCAGGATTTCCGGCATGAAAGGTTTTCCTGCTTTTTTTCCACATCCTTAGCCATCTTTTGAATATAGACGGTAAGTCTGGCGGCAATTTTGTTGTTAGCGAGCGCTAAAATACGTGCGGCATACAGGGCGGCATTTTTTGCTCCGGCTTTGCCGATTGCCATAGTGGCGACAGGTATGCCGCCGGGCATTTGCACGGTGGAAAGCAGTGCATCCAAGCCATGGACAGCGGTCGCGTCAATCGGCACACCGATTACCGGCAATTGAGTTTGCGAGGCAATAACGCCGGC
This sequence comes from Syntrophaceae bacterium, assembly GCA_003142535.1. Lineage (GTDB taxonomy): Bacteria > Desulfobacterota > Syntrophia > Syntrophales > Smithellaceae > Fen-1166. The sequence goes on along the minus strand of PLMQ01000065.1, from coordinate 14,316 downwards.
CAGATGCGCGGCTGCGCCTGCGCCCACGATAATTATTTTTACTCCGCGTTTTGCGGCACCCTGCGCGAATTTGGTTGTACGTTCCGGTGTGCGGTGAGCGGAAGTTAAAAATAATTCATGCGGAATAGCAAATTCTTCCAGAATTTTTGTCGCTTCGGTCATGACAGGTAAATCGGAATCACTACCCATGACCACGCTTACTACAATGCTTTTTTGGGCTGTATTTTTCGCTTTCATCGGGAACTCCTCTTTTAATGTTTGAAATGCCGGATGCCCGTAAATATCATGGCAATGCCATGTTCATCTGCTGCCTTAATTGCCTCATCGTCGCGTATGGAGCCGCCGGGCTGAATAATTGCCGTGATACCAGCTTCAGCCGCCATATCCACTCCGTCGCGAAATGGGAAGAAGGCATCCGAACCCAGCACGCAACCTTTTGTCGGCAGCACAGCTTTCATCTTCGCGATTTTCACTGAATCCACGCGGCTTGTTTGCCCCGCACCCACACCGACCAGTTGGTCTTGCGTTGCATAAACAATCGCGTTGGATTTGACATGCTTGACCACACGCCAGGCGAAATCCAGCGCCTGATATTCCTCCGCGGTGGGCTGTCTCTTGGTGACGATCTTCGCCTGCCGGATATCAAAAGGGATGGCATCGCGTTCTTGCAGCAGGAGTCCGCCTGCCACGCGGCGGAAATCGAAGCCGGAAACATATTTTCCCGATGCCGTGGAAATTTCCAGTAGGCGCACGTTTTTCCTCGCGCTTAAAAGCTGGAGAGCCTTCGCGGTAAAGCCCGGTGCAATAATAACTTCCAGAAATATTTTGGTCAATTCTTCGGCGGTTGCTTTATCTACTTCGCGGTTGAAAGCGACAATGCCGCCGAACGCGGAAACAGGATCGGTCGCCATTGCTTTTTTATAAGCTTCCACCAAATTTTTGTCGGTGGTTGCTGCGCCGCAAGGATTGGCATGCTTGATAATAACGGCGGTAGGAAGGGTGAAGTCGGAGACGGCCAGCCAGGCAGCGTCACTGTCCATAATATTGTTGTAGGAAAGTTCTTTCCCTTGCAGTTGTTTGGCATTGGAAATAGCGGCCAGCGCCGGATCATTTTCGCGGTAGAAGGCGGCCTTCTGGTGCGGATTTTCGCCGTAGCGCAGGCTTTGCGCCAGCGCAAACTGGGCGGTGAAGGTATCGGGAAATTCTTTTTTTGCGCCTTCCGGCGTTATTGTGCCTAAATAATTGGAGATGGCCGCATCATACCGGGCAGTCGTTTGAAAAGTTTTGACCATCAGGCGAAAGTTGGTCGCCTCAGAAATCTTGCCGCCGGTTTTGGCCATTTCAGCAAGGATTACTTCATAATCAGCCGGATCGGTAACCACGCTCACAAAACGATAATTCTTGGCTGCGGCCCGCAGCATTGTCGGCCCGCCGATATCAATATTCTCAATGGCATGGTCGAGTGCGCAGTCTTCTTTAGCCACTGTATCTTCAAACCGGTAAAGATTAATAACGACCATATCAATCGGTTCAATGCCATGCTCCTTCATCGCTTTGACGTGTTCGGCATTATCGCGCAGCGCCAAAAGCCCGCCGTGAATTTTGGGATGCAGGGTTTTCAGGCGGCCATCCATCATTTCGGGGGATCCCGTATATTCGGAAACGTCTTTAACGGGGATGCCGCTGTCGCGCAGTTGCTTCGCTGTCCCGCCGGTGGATAATATTTCTACTCCGAATGAAGACAGCTTTTGCGCAAATTCCACAATTCCTTTTTTATCGGTGACGCTGATTAACGCCCGTTTAATTTGATTCATGAAGTCTTTTTTCTCCTGCGAAGTCTTGTATGAAATATTCGCGCCTAATAGCTTATTGAAAGGGTAAATGCAAGAGGCAGTTTCAATGAGACTTGTCTTTTCAAGGCAGAGCCGTAGAAAAGACAAGCAGTCGAATTGTCCTGCGCGAATCAAGGGTATGAACCCCAAAGCAGGCTTTGAAAACCCATTTAGCAGTAGGCTGCGGGGCATCATACCCTCCGCTGTGCGGGATTGTTCAACTTACCAATTCCCCAACACTTCGTTATGGAAATTGGAGTTTCACAATGAAATGAGTCGCAGGGCTTTAGTTAATTTCTCTTCAACTGTTGTTTTAAGGTTGATTTCTACTGGTATTGTTTTTGCCTTGACTTACAAGTCCAAAATATTTACAGTTTAGTGAGACTCAAATTTCAGGAGCGAAGCGAACTGAAATTTGTAAGTCGAACTATCCCCGAAGCGAAGCGTAGTGGGATCGATGATACCTTTAACAAAAAGGAGAAGCTGATGAAAAATAAACTTGTCGCAGTTATTGAAACCGATAAAGGAACAATCCGTTTGCGTCTTTTTGCCGAGCAGGCGCCTATTACCGTCGGGAATTTTGTCAATCTGGCGCGGCGCGGATATTATAATAATTTAAAATTTCACCGGGTCATTCCCGATTTCATGATTCAGGGTGGCTGCCCTGATGGCGATGGCCGCGGCGGACCCGGATATAAATTTCAGGATGAATTTGTCAAGGAATTGCGGCATAGCAAACCCGGTATTCTTTCGATGGCCAATTCCGGGCCGCAGACCAACGGCAGCCAGTTTTTTATCACGCATGTGGCGACACCATGGCTCGATGGCAAACATACGGTGTTTGGCGAAGTCGCTGGCCAGATTGACCAAGACCTTGTCAACCAGATTGTTCAGGGGGATAAAATTCGCTCCATCCTGATTGAAGGTGATATTGCCGAACTGATGAACACTATCAGCACTCATATTGAAAAATGGAATAAAATTATTGACCAGCGCTATCTACATCTGCCGAAAGTGCCGGTATAAATAAAAGTTCAGAGCCTAAAGTTCAAAGGCTTTTAGGCAGTAACTGATGTATAACGGAGATAATATTAAATCCCTCGAATCTTTTTCATATGATCAATTCGCTTTTGAATCAGCGCGTCCGTGCCGATGTCTTCACGATAGGCGACGGGGCCTTTCACGGCTTTGACGCCTTCTTCGGCAATGAGGCGTGCGGCATCCAGAGTATCAGCAATGCCGACGATGCCGATGGCGCGTGACGAACTCAGATAGAGTCCGTCTTCTTTTTTATCCACAGATGAATAATAGAGCCTCGCTTTTCCCACGTTGTCCACTTCAATCTTTGCTTTCGATGACGCCGCGTCGGGATGATCGGCGGGGAGTCCATAGCCTTTGGGCACGACATATTTGCAAACCGTAGCTTTCTGCTTAAATTCGATTTTCAGTTTATCAAGTGTACCTTCGGTGATGTGAAAGCATACCTCCACAAAATCCGTTTCCAGAAGCGGCAGGATGTTCATGGCTTCGGGGTCGCCGAAACGTGCATTGTATTCCAGAAGTTTTGTACCATTTCTGGTGGCGATGAATCCGCCATACATGACACCTTTATAAGGGCTGCCTGTTTCCTTTAAAAGTGCCGCTGCGACCTGGCGGGTGATCTCCAGTCCTTCCTGCATGTCTTGCGGTTTCAAAAAAGGCAGTGAATGATCAGGCATGGAATAAGAGCCCATTCCGCCGGTATTGGGGCCTTTGTCTCCTTCAAATCTTCGTTTGTGATCCTGCACCAGTGGAGTGGCGACAACGGTTTTGCCGTCGCACAAGCACTGCAGGGAAAATTCCTCACCATCGAACTTTTCTTCAACAATTAGCGAGGAGCTATCGGCTAATATTTGTTTGCACAAATTCAGTGCTTCCTGTTTCGTGGCAAAGTGGTCGCCCTGAACCAGCACACCTTTGCCGCCGGTTAATCCATCCGGCTTGAGAACAATGCCTTCCAGATCATTCAAAAATGATTCGACTCCGGCAAACGAGGTAAACACTTTAAACTGCGGATTGCCGGGAATATTATATTTGTCAACCAGATTGCGGGTGAACGATTTGGAAGTCTCTAATCGTGCCAAGCTCTTTGTCGGGCCGACAGTGGGGATACCTGAACCCGCCAGCGCATCAACAACACCGTTATTGAGCGGATCTTCCGGTCCGATTACGGCAAAATCAATTTTATTTTCTTGGGCAAAGTCAACGATTGCTTTCAGGTCGGAATAGCTGCCCAGTTTGATCTTTTCTGAGAACTGGGCGATGCCCGGATTATTCGCTTTCATATAAGAAAATAAATGCGGGTTTTCTTTTGATCGCAGGATGGCTTCCACCATGACGTGTTCGCGCGCGCCGTTACCGACTAAAAGAATATTGGCCATTGATGAACTCCTTCTTGATTAATTAGGCGCACAAATACCGGAAAACCCATTGCAAGTCAATTAATAGAGTGAATATTTTTATTTGTTTACAGTCTCACAAAATATTTGTCTTTTCCCACCTTAATCTGCTACATTACTACTAGTAATTAAATCGTTCAGGATTGTTTAAAACTTTGGATTTAATATTTCAGTTAACCTTAATATTAATATTGCTTTTGCTTTCGGGATTCTTTGCCTCAGCCGAAGCTGCGCTGTTTTCTCTGTCGGACCTGCATCTCCACAAAATGAAAATGGACAGTTACCCTTTTCTGCGTTTTGTCGCTGAATTATTGGAAAATCCGCGCCGTCTTTTAATTACCATTGTTGTAGGTAATGAAGCCGTCAACATAGGAATATCCATTTTAGCGGCATCATTTTTTATTAATCTCCTGGGAGTTAATGGCCAGTGGGTTTCCATAATTTTTACCAGTGTAATATTGTTAATTGCAGGCGAAGCCGTGCCGAAAACATTTGGGGTGACATATCCCATGCAGATATCTTCCGCCGTTTCGCCGCCAATGATAGTATTTTCCCGCCTGGAATATCCCTTTGTTGCTGGTTTGGAAAAAATAGCCGATTTTATATTAAGCCGCTACAGCCGCGATACATCGCGAAATGCTGAACCGATAATGGAAGATGAATTTAAAACACTTATTGATACCGGCAGCCGCGAAGGTGTTGTTGAGGAATCACAAAAAGAATTGATCAATAGAATTTTTGAGCTGGGCGATAAACCGGTAACCGATATTATGGTTCCCCGGGTGAATATGTTTTGCCTTCCGGCAGCGATGCCTATGGAAGAAATTATTGCCGAAGTAGTCAAGGCACGGCACGAAAGAGTCCCGGTTTACACGGGCGATCGCGATGACATAACCGGGATCCTTTTTGCCCGCGATTTACTAAATGCAGCTTTCCGGCAGAAGAAACCGGACAGCATCGAAACATTGCTCCGGAGGCCCTATTTTGTTCCCGAAGGTAAAACAGTCAACGGACTCTTGCATGATTTCCGGGAGAGCCGGATACAAATTGCCATAGTAGTTGATGAGTATGGTGGAGTGTCGGGACTGGTTTCCCTGGAAGATATTCTGGAACATTTATTTAAGGAAGAATTGAGCGATTGCATTAATCTTCATGGTGATTGTGAAAGAATTGATGAAAGAACGATTATTGTTCCCGGGGGAATGTCTATGGAACAATTCAACATTATAGCACAGGCGCAATTACCGCTGGATGAGTTCGATACAATCAGCGGGTTTGTTTTGCACCTGTTCGGGAAGCTGCCGGCAAAAGGTGAAGAATATATCTATCAGGGTATTAAGTTTCATGTCGAAAGTGTTGGTAGCACGAGGATATTGAAAATAAGGGTAGAGCTGGAAAAGGATTAAATTAAAGATATATGAGTGTCTATTTAATTATTTGTATCATTTTTATTTGTCTTATTGTGGAAGCCCTTTATTCCGGCGGCGAAATTGCGTTAATTTCTTCGGATATCAACAAGATCAGATTCTTCGCGCGCCGTGGTTCATTTTCCGCCAGGCAGGCTCTTAAACTTATGGAGAAACCGGAGTGGTTTATCTCCACAACGATTATCGGCACTAACCTTGCTATCGTTACCAGCTCAACGCTGACAACGGGCATTTTAGTTGCTGCTTTTGGCCCGGCGCGGGGCGCACAAATGTCGCTAATCATTATGCTGCCGACATTGTTTGTTATGATTATTGCCCGCAGCATTTTTCAAAACTTTGCAGAAACACTGGCAATGAAAGTGGCGATTTTCATCCGGGTCTCATCGGTATTATTTTACCCGCTGGCTTATGTTATTGCTGCCGTTTCCAAAGAAACAGTGCGTTTTTCGACAGGACAAAATGTAAAGAAACCTTCCTATATAACAAAAGAAGGTTTAAAATATATCCTGCGCAAAAAGACGCAGGGCAGTGATATTTTAAAAACGGAAAGAGAAATGGTCAGCCGGGTGTTTGATTTTTCCGAAGCGACTGTTGACAAAATAATGATTCCCCTATCGGCAATGACTGCTTTGCCGATTACAACAAATATTGAGGAAGCAGCCAGAATCGTCGCCAGTAAAAAATATTTGCGCATACCGGTATATCAGGGGCAGATATTCAATATTGTCGGTATTTTGCATTACTTTGATTTGCTGGCGGTTATGCATAATATTCAGGACAAGGCGGCAGCTTTTCCGTTGGATGATACTATTGCTTCATGTCTGCGGGGCGAAGTTTTTTATGTACCGGAAACGAAAAAGGCTAGAGAACTTTTAATGGATATGCAAAAGAGGCGTGAGCACATGGCCATTGTCGTTGATGAATACGGCGGTGCCGTCGGTATCGTGACTATTGAAGACATAGGGGAGGAAATTATCGGCAGTATTGATGATGAATATACTACCGGAGAAAAGTTATATAAAAGAATTTCACCTGGCCGGTATTTAGTCAATGGGCGTATTAGCATTGAGAGCTTGAGCGAACTAATTGCAATGAAGATTCCATCCGGTAACTATGAAACAGTCGGTGGTTTCTTAATGCATAAAACAGGAAGGATTCCTAAAAGAAAAGAAAGTTTGGATTATAACGGGATTACATATATTATCGAAAATGCCGACCAGAAATCCATCAAAGAAGTGCTGGTTATTTTTCCGGCTCAATTAGATAAAGAATTGATTAAAAAACAGGAAGGGTGATTGGAGCGCAAGTGAATAAGTTTTGTGCATTAATCTTGGCTGCCGGTAAAGGCACGCGCATGAAGTCTGATTTGGCGAAAGCGCTGCATGTCTTGGAAGGTAAGTCGTTGCTTTATTATTCTATAGCAGCAGCGCAGGCTGCCGGAGCGGAAAAAGTAGTAGTTATCATCGGGCACGAGGCCGAGAAAGTTAGAGAATTATTTGCGGATACAGGAGTAATCTTTGTCGAACAAAAGCCGCAGTTGGGAACAGGCCATGCCGTTTTACAAGCAAAAGCCGCATTGGCGAATTATCAGGGATTGACGGTGATTCTCTGCGGTGATTTGCCGTTGCTGAGTTCGGCCACAATAGAAAATCTCGTAGCTGGCCATTTGTCCTCAAAAGCACAGATCACAGTGCTCACAACTTTTCCTCCTTTGCTCGAAGGTTATGGCAGAGTCGTAAAGGATGGGAGTGGTAATGTTATGAAAATTGTAGAAGAGCGCGATGCCACGGAAGCGGAAAAACAAATTGGTGAAATTAATACCGGCATTTACTGTGTCCATACGCCTTTTTTATTTAAGGCACTGGGAAAAGTAACGAATGACAATAATCAAAAAGAATATTACCTGACGGATATTGTCGAGATAGCGGGCCTCGAGGGATTGTCCGTCAAAGCGCATATTGCGCCGGATTATATTGAAGTCATGGGAATTAACACGCCGGAAGAGCTCTCCATAGCCAGCAAGCATTTACCAACCAATAGAAAGCAGTCGGATTAATTAGTGGTCACAATTATTAATCCACTACAAGGAAAAGCACTGCTGGCTCCGCTGGCCGGTATTTCCAATTTGCCTTTTCGGTTGATTGCGCGTTCCTTTGGTTGTGCATTGGCTTATACGGAAATGATCAGTGCCAATGGTCTTATCAGAAAAACAAAAAAAACATTCGAATATTTGAAAACAAGCCCGGAAGATAAACCCTTGGGAATGCAGATTTTTGGCGCTGATCCGGATTTGCTGGCCGCAGCAGCATCTATAGCCGTAGAGAGAGGTGCCAACTTGATTGATATCAATATGGGCTGCCCGGTAAAAAAAGTTATCAGGGCTGGAGCGGGGGCTATCCTGATGAAGGACCCCTTACAGATTGCCCGTATCGTCGATGCCGTTAAAAAAGCTGTTGCCATTCCTGTAACCGTGAAGATTCGTTCCGGCTGGAATCGCAGTTCGATTAACGCCGTTGAAGTTGCCCGCATTGCCGAAGATTCCGGAGCGGATGCCATTACAGTCCATGCCCGGACTGCTGATCAGGGTTACAGCGGTATTGCCGACTGGAAAATTATCAAGGCTGTCAAAGAAGCGGTGCGCATTCCCGTCATGGGTAATGGCGATATCTGGCAGCCGCAAGACGCAGTTAATATGATGCAGCAGACATCATGTGATGCGGTGATGATCGGAAGAGGAGTTCTGGGTAATCCCTGGTTGTTTGCGGGCATAAATCAATTGCTTTCAGGACAGATTGCCGATTATATGCCGGAATTGAGTCAGAGATATGCAATAATTAAAAAACACTGGTCAATGGAAGCCGAAATGTGCGGTGCCAAAGCTGCCACCAGAAATTTTCGCAAACATTTGCTATGGTACACAAAGGGATTGGAAGGATCTGCCAGGTTCCGACAGCTAGTGGGAGCATTGCCGGATAGGGAAAGCATGCTCGATCAACTGGATAAATATTTCCAGTCTTTGATGCAGCGTCAAGGTAAATTATGACTTGACTTTTAAAGGATAAATGGGCATTAATAAAATCGAATTAAATATTTTTGTAAGGATTTTTTAAGTTTTTTGCTATATAAGGGAAGGGTAATAATTGTAGTGGAATTGGGTAAATTTAAAGAGCTGGAAGATAAAATAAAAGGCATAATTAGCGAACAGGTTTTATTAAAAAAACAGACTCAAATATTGGAGGAAGCACTAAAAAATAAAGAATCGGAGCTTGAAGTTTTAAATAGTAAACTAAAGGCATTAGATGAGGAAAGGAACAGCGTACGCGCGAGGGTAGATTCATTGCTTGATTTACTTGCGGATATAGAGTTAGCAAAATAAGCTTCCAGGTCGTGTGTTTTGAAAAAGAGTTATAACATTAAGATATTGGGACAGGAGCTTTCAGTTTTAAGTGATGCAGAAGATGAGCATGTGGCGATCATTGTCCAGTTTGTAAATGAAAGAATAGAAGAGGTTTTGAAATCTGCAAATAACCTCAAAAATCTGGACGTTGCCATCCTGGCGGCTTTGAACATTTCGGAAGAGTTATTAAAATTAAAGGGAGTTAATAAGGAGCTCTGCAATTATTTAGAAAGCGGAACCGAAAAACTGATTCAACTGATTGAAGAAGCAAGTTAATTTAAGTTTGTTAGCCCCTGCGATGTACGTGATTAACATTTGTTTTTGAGCCAACACTTTGAACCTGGGGCCCATCATTGTTTGCGGTGTGCAGGTCAGCCTCTTCTCCGCTGGTCGGGAGGCAGAAAGCCTAAAGCAAAACAACACCGGGCGCCCACCTTGTAAAAAGGTTCAAAAAGGTGATTAACACGGCATAGGCGGGGGTTTTTCTACCCCAGTTGCCCTGCAAAAACAAAATCATTTACCTGCCTTTAGAAAATAAATCAAAAAGCAATGAATCCTTCGGTAAAATTTATGTTTGTACCTTACTTACCGGGAGGTTTAAATATAGCGCTGTTGGAGAATGCTAACTTAAATAAGCAATAAGGTTCTTATGTAAGTTAGTCGGAGGGAAATTCAACTGGTATTTTTCTTCGACAGCGCAAGGGGAGGTAAAGTTAAATGTTGAATGGAAGTTTATTTGTCTTGATTATAGTTGTAGTCGTCGCAATATTAGCAGGTATTGTTCTTGGTTATATTTTTAAGCAAATGTTTGCGGCTAAGAAAATTAAATCATCGGAGAGCTTGGCGGCAAGGATTGTAGAGGAAGCGAAGAAGGAATCTGAGACAATAAAAAAGGAGGCCATCCTGCAGGCCAAAGAAAACCTTCTGAAAATGAAGGCGGATTTTGACCGGGAAACCAAAGACAAAAAAAACGAGCTCGATGGATTAGAAAAGCAGATCCGTTCCAAAGAAGAAAACCTGGATAAACGGATTGATCAACTCGCACAAAAGGAATCAAGCGTTGAAAACCGCGAGAAATCAATAACAGCTAAAGAGACGGCGATTGAGGAAAAACATCGCAAACTGGATGTGATATTACAGGAGCAAAAAGAAAAGCTGGAAAAGATCGCGGGGATTTCTTCGGATGAAGCAAAAAATTTATTGATTCAATCCATGGAGGCTGATGCCAAGCGTGATGCCGCAGCCATTGTCCGTAAAATCGAAGAAGAAGCTAAACTTACTGCGGATAGAAAAGCGCGAGAAATTATCGCTTATTCGATTCAGCGCTATTCCGGTGATGTTGTAGCGGAAAATACGGTATCGGTTGTTAATCTGCCCAGTGAAGAAATGAAGGGACGCATCATTGGTCGTGAAGGGAGAAATATCCGGGCTATTGAAGCCGCCACGGGAATAGATTTAATAGTTGACGATACGCCGGAAGCAGTTGTTCTTTCATCGTTTGATCCGGTAAGAAGGGAAGTTGCCAGGATTTCGCTGGAAAGATTGATTCAGGATGGGCGCATTCATCCGGGGCGTATCGAAGAAATCGTTAAAAAAGTCAGGACAGAAGTGGAACAAATTATCCGGGAAACCGGCGAGAAGGCCTCATTTGATGTCGGTGTTCATGATATCCATCCCGAAATAATTAATTTACTGGGCAGTTTGAAATACCGCACCAGTTATTCGCAAAATGTTTTACAGCACTCGATAGACGTTGCTTATCTTACCGGCATTATGGCCTCGGAATTGAAGATGAATATTAAGGAAGCCAAGCGCGCCGGACTTCTGCACGATATCGGTAAAGCCATTGACCATAAGATTGAAGGCCCACATGCCGCAATTGGAGCTGACTTCGCCAAACGTTTTGGGGAAAATCCAAGGATCATTCAGGCTATTGCCACGCACCATGATGACGGACGCAATAACACGCTTCTGGGTGTGCTGGTACAGGCGGCCGATACACTATCCGCGGCCAGGCCAGGTGCGCGCCGGGAAATGCTGGAAACTTACGTCAAGCGACTCGAAGAGTTGGAAAAGATTGCCCACTCTTTTAACGGAGTTGATAAGTGTTACGCTATTCAGGCCGGCCGTGAGATCCGTATTCTTGTAGAAAATGAAAAGATATCCGATAATGATGCGGTGATGTTGTGCAACGATATAATTAAGAAAATCGAAAATGAGCTCACCTATCCAGGCCAGATAAAAGTTACGGTGATTAGAGAGACGCGAGTTTCTTCGTATGCGAAATAGCCTTGTATTTTAGCAGACGGATTAAAGGTATTTATGAAAATATTATTTATCGGCGATATCGTCGGCAAGCCGGGCCGTCTGGCGGTGAAAGAGCTTTTGCCGCCATTAATCGAAGATAGGCGGATTGATCTTGTCATTGCCAATTGTGAAAATGCTGCTGCCGGTTTCGGTGTGACGAGAGATATTGTCGAAGAGCTCTACGAAAACCGGATTGATATCCTTACTTCCGGCAATCACATCTGGGATAAAAAAGAAATATTAGAGTTTGTTGCGGATTACGAGACGCTTTTGCGGCCGGCAAATTATCCGGCAACAGTGCCCGGTATCGGCAGTGTTGTTATGCCTGCCGCATCCGGAGAATATGTCGGAGTGCTCAATCTGGCAGGCAGAATTTTTATGCAGCCAATAGACTGCCCGTTTGTCACGGCCAAAAGCAAAATCGCCGAATTGAAGAAAAAAACAAAAGTGATTATTGTCGATATACATGCGGAGGCGACATCCGAAAAAAAAGCGCTGGGCTGGTATCTTGATGGTGAAGTAAGTGCTGTATTAGGCACGCATACGCATGTACAGACAGCTGATGAAGAAATCCTGCCGCAAGGTACGGCCTATTTGAGCGATGTCGGTATGACCGGGCCGTTCGATTCGGTCCTCGGCGTAAAAAAAGACGCGGTAATTGAACGTTTTTTAACTATGATACCCAATAAATTTGAAGTGGCTAAAGGAGATGTGCGACTACAGGCAGCCCTCCTGGATATAGATTCGAAAACCGGCAAAGCAAATTCCATTGAGAGGATCAGCATAAAGCTTCAAGAATCACGGGAATGAACCCCCAACAAGTTGAGGGGTTTATTCCCTCCGCTGTGCGGGATTGTTCAACTTACCAATTCTGATGCGCTACGCTTTCAGAATTGGAGTTTCACAATAGACGGAGGCAAGTGGGAATGAAAAGCGCTTATGACATTTTAAAGGAAAGAGGCTTTATCGAGCAGGTGACTGATGAAGCTTTAATCAAAGAGCTTTTTCGGGTCGGGCAGGTTACATGCTATATAGGCTTTGATCCCACGGCAACCAGTCTGCACATTGGCAGTCTTGTTCCCATTATGGCGCTGGCACACATGCAGAAAAACGGTAACAAGCCGATTGCGCTTGTCGGCGGCGGTACAGGACTAATCGGTGATCCCAGCGGCAAAACAGAAATGCGTCAAGTTCTCACCCGTGAACAAATTGATTACAATGCCCAATGTCTGGGCAAGCAGCTTTCCCAATATATAGATTTCCAAGATGGCAAAGCGCTGTTGCTGAATAATGCCGATTGGCTGACCAAAATTAATTACATTGAATTCCTGCGCGATATCGGCCGGCATTTCAGCGTCAATCGAATGTTGGCAGCGGAAAGTTACAAAATACGCCTGGAAAAAGGCCTTAACTTTATCGAATTCAATTATATGCTTTTGCAAGGTTATGACTTTTTATATTTGTTTCAGAATTATGGCTGCGCTCTGCAGATGGGCGGCAATGATCAATGGGGTAATATGCTGGCCGGTACAGAACTGATCAGGAAGGTCGCAGGTAAAGATTCCCAGGCCGTTACATTCCCGCTGATTACGACATCGCTTGGGCATAAGATGGGCAAGACCGAAAAAGGAACAATCTGGCTCGATGGTAATTTAACAAAGCCTTATGAGTATTATCAGTATTGGATTAACTCGGACGATGCCGACGTGGAAAGATTTCTTAAGCTCTTTACATTCTTGCCGTTGGAGGAAATAAGTATTGTAAAGAAGCTCACCGATGCTCAACTGAACATGGCCAAAGCAGTGCTGGCTTATGAGGCAACTAAAATTACACACAGCGAGCAGGCGGCGGAGGCTGCCTGGCGCGCTTCAATGGAAGCTTTTCATTCAAAACCCGTAGATGCCGATTTGTTTCCATCGAGCACAATACCGCGGACAGCCGCGACAAGAGATACTTCTGCCATTCCATTTATGGAAATTATCGCTGCTGAACTGGCTGATGGCATTCCCGCATTTGAACTGTTTCATCGTTGTGGTTTATGCTCTTCGCGCGGAGAAGCGCGCCGTTTACTCTCTCAGGGAGGCGGCTATATTAACGAACGGCAGATCGAAAATTTTGAAGAAAAGATAGCGATTAAAGACGTAACGGACAACAGGCAAATGCTTGTAAGAAAAGGGAAAAAAACATATATGTTAATAAAAGTAAAATAATTGAAATTTTTTCTTGACAGTTTTAATCAGAGGGAGTAGAAACCCTCTTCTGTTCGTCAGAAATGTTCTTGAAATTAAGTTGAAATTTTCAACAGGTTCACCGATAGTATATCTAGTTGTTATCGGATAGTTCTAATGATTGCTGGCTGAACACAAAGTTTCTTTGTTGAATTTATTGAGATTGTTCTTGACAAAAAAATCTTATTGATTTATTTGTTATAGTTCGTTTTGAGATGGCTCTTTGGAAATTGAATAGTGGGATAATGAATTTGTGGGTCCTATATTTTTTTGAAATCACGCGAAATTAAGAAAGAGAAATCTTTCTGACTAGGATTAAAACTTGAGAGTTTGATCCTGGCTCAGAACTAACGCTGGCGGCGTGCCTAACACATGCAAGTCGTACGAGAAAGTCCGCTTCGGTGGATAAGTAAAGTGGCGCACGGGTGAGTAACGCGTGGATAATCTACCCCTCAGTTGGGAATAACTCATCGAAAGGTGGGCTAATACCGGATAATACTGCATAACTACTGTTGTGTAGTCAAAGATGGCCTCTGCTTGCAAGCTATCGCTGAAGGATGAGTCCGCGTACCATTAGCTAGTTGGCAGGGTAATGGCCTACCAAGGCAACGATGGTTAGCTGGTCTGAGAGGATGATCAGCCACACTGGAACTGAGACACGGTCCAGACTCCTACGGGAGGCAGCAG
>PLMQ01000014.1 GCA_003142535.1 Syntrophaceae bacterium | reverse complement strand
CTTTACCTATATTTATACCCATTTCGAAGCGAAGCGAGAAATCTTGATTCCAATAATTTCAGCTCTTTAAGATTCCTCACGTACGTTCGGAATGACATTCTTTACTATTACGACACAGTCTCGCATGCAGGATATCCAGTATATTTAATAAGGCTTGGATGCCGACTTGCGTAACCTAAAGGTCACAAGCCGGCACGACGACATTGTTTCTTAACGTGTTCATCTAAAAAGCATCCGCATATATTTCTATTGCATCTTCTTTGGTTACATTGCGGGGATTATTTTCCAGCGGACGCGCTACAGTTAAAGCCACATCGGCCAGTGCGGGAAAATCTTTTTCCTTGATCCCCAATTCTTCCAGTGAAGTATCAATGCCGCAATCCTCGATTAATGCTTCTACAGCCTCCAGCGCCAGATAGGCTGCTTCACGCGCCGGCAGGCCTTCCGTATATTCCCCCATCGCTTCGGCGATGTCCGCAAATTTTTCCAGCACTGCGGGCATATTAAAAGCCATTACCGCCGGTAACATCACCGTATTGGCCAGCCCATGACTAATGCCGTATCTGCCGCCCAGCGGATAAGACAGGGAATGCACCGCTGTCACACCGGCATTGGCCAGACCCAGGCCTGCATATAAGCTACCCAAAAGCATATTTTCGCGTGCTTTTAAATTCTTGCCGTCATGGACGCAATTGCGTAAATTTTCCGAAATCAGCACAATCGCCTGTAATGACAATAGCTCGCTCATGGGCGAGGCATTGACAGATGTATAGGATTCAATGGCGTGACACAATGCATCGAGGCCGGTCTGCGCCGTGGGCACGGGCGGCAGGCTCAGCGTCAATTCGGGATCCAGAAGCGCCAGTTCGGGAAAAAGATAGGGGCTGTTCATTCCCTCTTTCTTTTTTAAATTTTTACGCACAAAAACAGCGGTAAAAGTCACTTCGCTGCCGGTACCGGCGGTTGTGGGAATCATAATTTTCGGCAGACCGTGTTTGGGAACTTTATTCAGCCCCAGATAATCAACAGCTCTGCCTTTGTTTGTCGCCAGTACGGCGATTGCCTTTGCCACGTCCATTGCACTGCCGCCGCCGATGCCGATGACGATATCGCATTTATTTTTTAGAGCAACTTTGGCACCCTCATCGGCAAGTTCAATTCCCGGCTCCGGCTCGACCTTATCATACACTGAATATTTCATGCCTTCCGGTATCAGCAGGTTGGCAATTTTTTCCTGAAAACCAGCCTTGGCCAGATTTTTATCAATTACGATGAGGGGATTTTTTGCATCTAAATCTTTAATGTGACTGGCCAAGCTGTGGATAGACCCGTTGCCGAAAATAATTTTCTTGGCGCCGGTAAAAGAAAATATTTTTCTCATATTATAAAACCTCCATCATTATTATTATCGTAAAAACAATCATACCATTTCGATTTCAAAGGATAACTACGCCGACAACAAAGTTAGCCTGTGAGCGCGAATTGGTATCAGGTGCATTTCCTATGAGAACTACCCCTTAAAGTCAAGCCTTTTTGCGGTGGGCATACCACTCCAGTTGCCGGCAGATACCGCGTATTATCTTGACTTCACGAGACAATAGCTCCGCACGGGCAAAGAAACGGCGCAGATGCATCATCCAGTAATCGGGATTTTCGGGATTTAAAAATTCGATATCGGTAAGCAATGTTTTGATTTGTCCGTACATCCCTTCGAGCTCCGAAGACAGCGCTAATTTGGGTGTTGCATCCGTTCCTGTAGCTGCCGCAGATGAGGCGGTGAATATTTCGTAGCACAGGATCATCACGGCATGAGAAAGATTAAGAGAAGTGAATTCCCGAGATGTCGGGATGGTCACCACGGCATGACAGAGGCGCAATTCCTCATTGGCAAGGCCCGTATCTTCCGGGCCGAAAAGGAGGGCAACCTTGTTTTTCTGAGAGATATCGGCAATATCCTTGGCAACTGCGCGCGGCGCAATAAACGGTCCACGGGCTTTACCCAGGCGGGCGGTTGTTCCCACAATATAATTGAAGCTGCCGAGTGCTTCTTCGATGCTTCCAAAATATTGGATTTGATCTAAAACATCCGCAGCCAGATGAGTGGAGCGCTGCTGCATTTCCTCACGATCAAAATCCGTTTTACCCACAACCATTATATTGCTGATGCCCATGTTTTTTGCCGCGCGGGCAACCGAACCGATATTACCCGCATATTTTGGTTTGTATAAAACAATACTGATATTTTTAGTTTTGGCTTTCAAAATAATTTTCTTTCATTCCCACTTGCGCCCCTCTTCTGTCATTGCGGTGAACCAAAGCCCCGAGCAAAGCGTGAGGGGGCACGACAGTGCGTGTGGCAATCCCTATCTATTCTAATACTTATGAAATTGCTCTACCAATAACATGCTAAGCTCTGTCATTCCCACGAAGGTGGGAATCCAGTATTTAGCCTGTTTGCTTTTATAAATCACTGATTGACGAAATGCACGGAGAATTTGTGATATTAGATGTCATGGCAAATATGTCTGATTGCGATGTTCGATAGTGTTATTTAGCTTTTGAAACTAAAGAACTATTCCCTGCACGTCGTCGCCTCCTTCCCAAATACTACAAATTACCAGTGGACACTTATTTGACTTTGGTGTACACTTCACATAACTAAAAAACGTAAAGAGCGTGAGGTAAGCATATGGAAATCAACATCAAGGAAGCCAGAGGAAAGTTCAGCAGCCTGATTCATCAGGTGGAGGAAGGGGCGGAGGTCATCCTGACACGTCGGGGAATAGAAGTTGCCCGCATGGTGCCTTCAGCCGGGAAAACAAAAAGACTCCCAAGTCTGAAAAAATTTCGGGCAGCGATCAAGCTTTCCGGCAAACCCTTGAGCGAAATCGTCATCGAGGACAGGAAAGAGGAGCGCTATTAATGTATTATATCGATACCAGCGTGCTCGTCGCCTATTACTGCCCTGAACCCTTTGCTGACAAAGCCGAAGAATTTCTGGCCAAAATCGATAAACCGAATATAAGCGCCCTTACAGAAGTCGAGCTTTTTTCGGCGCTGTCCAGGAAGCTGCGGAATAAAGAAATTGATCCGAAAACAACCAGACAAATTGCCGCGAAATTTCTTTCCCATATTGAAGGTAAATATTTCAATTATTTACCGGTAGCGCCCAATCACTATTCTCTTGCAAGCAACTGGATTTCACAATTCATCCTGCCGCTAAAATCTCTTGACGCCATTCACCTGGCCATTGCGTCTTGTGAAGATTTAAGCATCGTAACCCTTGATCACCAGCTATGTCAAAACGCAAGGAAACTCGATATTGAAGTAATTCTGCTAGATGCGCTCAAAACTTGAAGGCGTTATGAAGATATAGTAGAAAAGGGGTAGCTTCCCCTAAAAAAACAGTCACAGAGGGGAAATTTAAAAACTGATTTATCAAAACCCCAAGTTGTTTCTGATGGACCAAGATAATTAAGTGTAGTGTCCCCCGAATTATCCACCAAAGGATTTAGAGAATACCCATGATATACCTCGCACCAGTCCAGGGGATAACCGACAGGATTTATCGCAACCTGTTCCCTCTCTATTTTAAGGGAGTTGATATTGCTATTGCGCCTTTTATTTCCTCAGTAAAGAAGATGAAACCGGAGAATAACCTTCTGCGCGAATTTTACCCTGATAAGAATACGGGTATTCCCACGATACCGCAGATAATGAGTTCTAACCCGGATGACTTTACCCGGCTTGCCAATGCTTTATACGATATTGGATGCGGCACGGTAAACTGGAACCTCGGCTGCCCGTTCCGTATGGTTGTGAAGAAGGGCAGAGGGGCGGGTATGCTTTGTTATCCGGACAGGATCGAATCTTTTCTCGAAAAAACCATGCCTGCTATAAAACCGAAAATATCGATAAAGCTCAGGATAGGATTAACATATCCTGCCGAGGTATTGGAGCTCATTCCAATTTTCAATCGGTTCGAGCTTGAGGAACTGATCATACATCCGAGAACTGGTGAGCAAATGTATGAAGGTAAAGTTGACCTCGATATTTTCGAGCAGTGTCTTAATCTCTCGAAACACAGAGTTGTCTATAACGGGGACATAGATTCTTTGGAGAAACTGGAGATGCTGACAAAACGCTTCGCATCAGTCGATCGGTGGATGATCGGCAGGGGACTGATCGGAAACCCTTTCCTTGCGGAAAAAATTAAATTTAATACCGAAAAGCCTTATAATGAAAAAATCAAAATCATCAGGGCTTTCCATGATCAATTATTTACTGAATATTCGAAAATTTTGTCTGGCCCATCGCATATTACTAATAAAATGAAAGAAATCTGGACTTATATGGGAAGCTTTTTTGAAAACGGGGACAAAATACGAAAGAGAATAAACAAAACACATCACCGGGATAATTATGTTGATATTGTCAATAAAATATTCCATGAAGCTCAGATAGTGCAAACGTAGTGCAGCAATATCTATTAACTGTAATGAGACCCAAGTTTCAGAAATGTAATGAACTGAAACTTGTAGGTCGAATTATACCGCAACTGCGGTAAATTATCCCCGAAGCATTGCGGAGTGGGATTAGTGACACCTTCTTTCAGAAACATAGTACGCTGAAATTTGTTAGTCGAATAATGAGGCTCCAATTCCGCAAGGGTAGTGTGGCGGAATTGGCCAGCCGAATTATCCCTTAGCGAATGCTATAGGGGCTATCCCCGAAGCGGAGCGGGATCGATGACACCTTAGACTTCAGAAACAAAGTGTATAACCTGAAGGTCACAAGCTGAAACTTGTTAGTTGAATTATCCCGCCGCAAGCGGTGGTTGTGAGACACCAATTTCAGAAGCGGAGCGGGATCGATGACACCACATAGCTATTCTTTAAGCTTCCAGCGCAACGGGATTTGATTTTTAGTCTTCAGGGGGAATGCTTTTTGAAAAAAACACTTAAACTTGTATCAATACACATTAAGGACTTTACCCACGCTGTCCCTCTTGCTGCGGCTTCACTAAAAGCGCAGCTCGATGCAGTTCCCTCCATACGCCATGGTCTTGATGTATCATTTCATGATTACTATGTCGATAACTCTGCCGATTTTATAGCCCAGGACATATGCAAAAATATTCCGGATATGATCGGTTTTTCCACGTACCTGTGGAACAGGCACATAGTACTGGAAATCTGCCGTATCATAAAAGGGAAATTCCCGGCTGTTATTCTCTTCGCCGGTGGCGCAGAGGCAACAGCATTTCCTTTAAAACTGCTCGATTGCGCACCATTTGACTTTATCATTAAAGGTGAAGGTGAGATCGTACTGACAGAAGTAATGAACAGGCTTCTGAACTCTGATACCCTGGAAAACATCCCCGGAGTCTTTTTGAAAGGTGCAAAGCAAAATCTCGGGAAAGACCAGCAGCCCGTCATGGACATTAACTCCCTGCACTCGCCATATCTCACTGGAACAATTGATCCCTGCCGGTATTCCGGCCTGCTGTGGGAACTCTCCCGCGGCTGTCCTTTTAAATGCGGTTTCTGTTTCGAATCACGGGGTGTAGCAGGCGTAAGACAGGTCTCATTAGATCGTATCCGGAAAGAACTGGAACTCTTCGAAGAAAAAAAAGTAAACCACGTCTTTGTACTGGACCCGACTTTTAACAGCGACGTTAAGCGTCCAAAAAAAATTCTGCGCCTGATTATTAAAACTGCTCCGCTTATTCATTTTACTTTTGAAATAAGAACAGAGTTTATAGACAGTGAAATCGCCGAGCTCTTTGCCGGGGTTCACTGCAGCCTCCAGATTGGACTTCAAAGCGCCCATCGAGAAGTGCTCGCCAATGTAAACAGAACAATCGACACCGTTAAATACGCGGAAAAGATAGCGCTACTGAACCAAGCCGGTGCAATTTTCGGGCTTGACCTGATCTACGGGCTCCCGGGTGATACACCCGATGGATTCAAAGAGAGTCTGAATTATGCTCTTCGTCTGCAGCCGAACCATCTCGATATTTTTCCGCTGGCTGTCATACCGGGGACTGCACTTTATGATAATACAGAATCCTTCTTGCTGAACTCTCTCCAGGATGCTCCTTACACCCTTATCTCCTCGCCGGGTTTTTCAGAATCAGGAATGGCGCAAACCGAATGTCTGCAAAATGCCTGTGAAATTTTTTACAACCGTGGGGGAGCTGCGGGCTGGATGTTCATGGCACTGGAGACCCTCGACATTGAGCCCTCTAACTTTCTTGCGGATTTCGCAGTGCATTTATCATCATGCAAAGAGCCGCTCGCGCTTACAAGAGAAGAGATTACTGTTATGCAATCCTCTTTTGTAAAGGAGCAGTTCGTAAGGCATAACAGAAAAAACCTCTTCCCTGTAATGGAGAATATCATAACAATTCACGGTGCGCTGAACCGTTCGCTTTATGCAGGGCCACTCGTGACAGAAGGGGAGAGCAGGTTTAATGATGAAACCGTGTTCTGCTTATCATCCGGAACTATTTCTCTTTGCTTAAAATATGATTTCGATGCACTTATGACAGTCGGCGAACTTACATTTGAAGAGTTCCTTGATCACTATTCCACTAAGATATCATACCTGGTTATTTATAATTGTGACGGCGCTGTTAAAACACTGATAATAGATCACACCTTAAACAGGCTGCTTCGCTCATTTACAGGTAGCGATTCACTTAAGGCAATCTGCGGAAAGGAAAATATAAAAGCCCGAAAGAAGATTTATGAATTTCTTGAATTTGCAGTTAAAGAACAGATGATCCATACGTAAAATAGAAAACCAGATTAAAATTAAAGGTAAAGCTTCCCATGATAAATCTTCCGAAAAAAGGGCGCTGCTGTTAATGCTCACTAATTATCTGAATAATACCGATGTTACCCTCATTATTTCTAAAAAGTTTAATCTGTTCCTGATAGATACTCATCTCTTCAGGTGTGACTTTTTCCAAAACACACTCTTCCACCATATAACTTGTTACTTTATCATCAAATTGTATCCTGGCGCTACTGTTCCCGGTCGCCTCAAGTGCTACTCTGTCTTTTACATATAGAAGCGTTCGTCCTCCGGATTCCAGTTGATGATAAACCATATTTTTTTTCGGCGTCGGCAAGCCCTTCATTTCAGTGTATTCTTCAAAATTATAACGACCAATTTCCGTTTTAACCCCATCCACAAGAAATAAAACTGCGCCTATAGGCATCATTGTTACCATGCCGACAACCGTAGTTGTCATACCGACGGCAAAACTCGAATAATCCGTAAATGTTCGGGAACGAAGTTCTAAAGGAGTCAATTTCCGAAATTTCAAAACAATGCGACAGCCATAGAAATCCTTAAAGCTTTCCTCCAGCTGATAATATTTTAATGCACTCACAATAAATTCGGAAACATGACCAAGATAAAGTTTTTCACCGGGCGGCAATTTTACCGATGCCGGATTAACATCGCGCGACAACTTCAGACAACTGAAAAGTGTATCCTGCGCTCCCGGTTGTGTTGCGCACCCAGGCAACAGAATCGCATTGATTTCACCTCTGGTGGCACGCGCTTTTACCTCTTCTTCATAAGGGTCCATAGTTCTATCAATATAATTCTGATAAAATGCACCACACCCTGACAAATTAATAACAAGAATGATGCTGCTCAGCAGCAAAATCACCAATCGTACTGCTGTCTTTTTTAATTCGGGGGACATAACACTTAATTAGCCTTTTGTTTTTTTCTTAGGTCCGGGCTTTGCCCGACGAACTTAACTTAAACAATCCTTATTCCCGTTTCTAAAATTTCTTTGACGAAGTAATCGCTGTCGTTAAAATCTTCCGGGCGGAAAGGCATCGGGGAAATATCGCTGTTGACCTGTAATGTAATCTTACGGATTTTGCTTCTGTCTTCAAATCTGTCTCCTGCAAAATCGTCCGAGACAATTGCCAGGTCAATATCGCTCCACTCGTCATATTTCCCGCTGGCATAGGAACCGAATAAAATCGCCTGCTGGACATGAATACCAATACTTTCCAGTTGTTCAATATAGGATTTGACGCTTTTTTCTATTTTTCGATCTGCTTTTTGAGCCACGCGCGCATCTCCTTTATCTTTTTTAAGTAATCCGTTGCAAATTCACTGTTGCATTTACGGGCAAACTGATTCTTCTCGTCGGGATATCTACCTTCCATATTAAAATCAGAAACCTCGCTTAGAAAAACTAATTGTTCATCACTTAAATTCAGGCTTGTCGATTTGGCAAGTTTCACCAGATCGTGAATTCTGGGCGCAATTTTTTGATGTTCTCTGACATAAATCGCTTTTAAGATTTTTTCCAAAACAAGATGCCCGATGAATAAGCACCAGGTGTAATGCCCCTTTTCCAGCATGCTTTCTGCTACCGGCAAATCATTGTCTGATTGTGTAAGCCAGTATTCAACCTGTTTTTTCATGACATCCCTTAGTAATGATGCGTGGTGAATCACGGGCATAGCTAAAGCCCTCCGACTATGTCGGGATTGTTCCCCACACTGTGTGGGATAATTCCCAATAGCATTTAGCTATTGGATAATTCGGCATACAAATTTCAATGTGCTTCGCTTTTGAAATTTTGGCCTCATTACGACTTACAAGTTTCCGTTCACTGCGTTCCGAAATTTGAGTCTCATTACAACTAAGCAATTCCGACTTAATCGGAATTGGAGTTTCATGAATATTACAACTTCTTGAAAACAATGCAAGAAAAAACAATCAGTTGCCAGTTTTTAAAAGGGGGAAGTTGCAAAGTCAAGATGCCTCCCCAGGCATACGCCGGGCTCCGCGCCTGCGGTTCGACATGACAAGTCACGGGTATGAACCCCAAAGCAAGCTGTGGAGTATTATACCCTCCGCTTCGCGGGATTGTTCACTACAGTATAATTCGACCAGCAATCTTCGGTGCACTATGTTTCCGAAGCTTGGGTCTCATTACAACTTACCAATTCCAACTTGTGACCTTTAGGTTATGCGCTCCGCTTTCGTAATTGGAGTTTCACAATAAATTCAGATTGGCAATTACCCGCGAACTGTTGTACAAATTCTATATTATCGCAAAGAGCAGATTAAAATGCCGATTCACATAATTCCAGTTGATAAACTCAGTGCCGAAGCCTTACACGGCGTTATCAAAGAATTCATTTCCAGAGACGGAACTGATTATGGTGAATTTGAGGCTTCCGTGGAAAAAAAATTCAGACAGGTAAAACAAAAGCTGGAAAAAGGCTTGGCTGTTCTTCTTTATGATGACGAGATGGAAACCACCAATATATTCCGTCATGACGATCCTATACTAAAAAAACTTGATAATTTCCAATAGACAAGTCTATTGGAAAATTCGACTAACGCTTCCTATAGTCAGCGAGTCTCATTAAAAAAAGCTGGATAAATTAGATGAGGAAAATTGAAAAAGGTTCTATGTTCCATGTTCAAAGCTCAATGCTTAAATACGGATAACTTCGGTCGTGTTTTTCATCGCAATGATAGAAGAAAGATTGCCACGCCGACCAAGGGTCGGCTCGCAATGACAACGGTGGGAGATTTCCACAGCGCCTGAGAGGCGCTTCGCAATGACAAATGAGGATTGAAACACAGTCTCTACGCCGGAATGACGACACCCATAATCTCTTTTCTTCTGAAGCAAGCAAGGCTGTGGTCGTTGACCATGCCGGTCGCCTGCATGTGTGCATAGCAAATCGTTGAGCCCATAAATTTAAAACCTCTTTTCTTGAGGTCTTTGCTCAAGGCGTCTGACTCCGGGCTTGTTGCGGGATAGTCGGCTAGTTTGCGGATGGAGTTTAGTTTGGGTTTTCCTCCGACAAAACCCCAAATGTATTTTGAAAAGCTGCCAAAGGGTTCCTGAACTTCCAGAAACCGGCGGGCATTATTGACGGTTGATTCAATTTTCAGTCTGTTTCTGATGATGCCGGGATTTTGCAAAAGTTTTGTAATCTTGGCCTGATTAAATTTCGCAACTATCCGGGGTTCAAAATTTTCAAAGGCGATGCGATAATTCTCTCTCTTTTTCAAAACGGTGTACCAGCTCAAACCAGCCTGGGCGGCCTCCAGAGATAGAAATTCAAAAATCAGCCTGTCATCATAAACCGGAATGCCCCATTCTTTATCGTGATAATCAACCATATCGGGTTTCGTCATATCAACCCAGGGGCAACGGCAAATTTCATTTTCCTGTTTTGTTTTCATGGATCAAAAATCTCCCTGCCACGCAGATCAGATGCTTTTTTGGTGGTGTGTACTATACCAATCCACAAGTTCTCTGATCATCTTTTGATAAGAAGTATGATGCTTATCCGCCTCTCTTTTAAAGAATTCAAGGCTCGATTTTTTCAAAGCAATTGTCACCTTGACATTATCATCTTTCAAAACTAACTGATCAGGCGACGGAAGAAAATCGTTAACGATTTTCAATTTTCCCATCTTTTCGCTCGTATATTTAATTTTGTTGTTCATATAATTTCTTTCCCTTTCTCCAATATCCCGTACCATAAATGCGGATGATATCACCCCGATATGTGAACCTGACAGTCAAAATCCCTTCACCTACTCGCCCAATGAAGTAGTATCGATATTCCTCTGTGCTATGGTCGACGTCTTCTACAATGAGACGATGAGGATCAAGAAAAGAATGCTGGGCAAGTGAAAACGGAACATGATGCTTTACCTGATTTTCTTTATCTTTGTCATCATCCCATTCAAAACAGGTTTTATTCATTGATATTACTTACCATAGATCGAACGTAAATAGCAATACTAATGTATGGATAATTATATGGCTATATCGGTAATGGCTTCGGGATATTGGATATCAGAGAAAGCGCTCTGTTCAGATATTCCGGGGACACCTTACTAGTTAATATCACAGATATTCAGCCCATAAGTTTTCGAAGTTCTGGATACCGGCTTTCGCCGGTATGACGATTTTGAAACTGTTTTCTCCTATTGCGACACAGTGCCGGAATGACAAGCGGTAGGGGAAACAGGGGTCGATTAAATTTAATTGACAAAGCGGTGACGGTAACAAATTAAATAAAATTAATTATAGGGGTGACAACGGAAGAATTAAAGAAATGGCGTAACTTTCGAACTTATGACCGGGAAAAATCATTTCCAGCCCAGGATCGGGCGATAGGGCAGAAAAGGAGTTATTATCCTTGGTTTAATTGAGCGGTGAAAATTTACTTTCAAATTAATGATTAACATGTTAACATTTAAATATAATTAATAAATATGCGGTGGTCGTCATCGTAACCAAGTTTTAGTTCTTAAAACATTTAACAGATAATTAAGAGGTATAAAAATATGGACTCATACAACTCACCCACGACTAAACCGTTATACCGCGGCACCCAAGTTGTCTGGTATATTCTGGGTGTCCTCGAAGTGATATTGGCGTTTCGATTTGTCTTAAAGCTACTTGCCGCCAACCCTTCCGCTGGTTTTAGCAGATTTATTTATACTGTCAGTTATATTTTTGCCGCGCCGTTTCTCAACGTGTTTGATGCCTCAAAGGTCGAAGGCAGTGTTTTTGAATGGACCACACTTTTAGCCATGTTTGTCTACTTGCTGATTGCCTGGGGTATTGTAAAGCTGTTTTTTATGAGCAAAACAGTGTCTACGACGGAAGCTGCGACTAAATTGGACAAAGAAAATAAGTAACATTCACTTTAAGAAGTAATTTTTATCAATCCTGACACGCTGGAGTCTTGGGATAATAGCAATATTGAAGCTTCCCGCGGCAAGCTACGGGGAATGCGTTCGCTACCGAATTCAGCCCATAAGTTTTCGAAGCTCTGTGGCATTAAAAATCGGAATGTCGCTCATGGCCGAGTCGCTTTCAGTCGACCCCAATTTATCGTTTGCGGCGGCAGATGTTTTTTGTTATTCCATCATCATGGACCAGGAAATACTTTCACTCTTGCAAAACGCGCAGCATTTAGGCATTGAACTAAACGAGCAGCAACTGACTCAATGTGATGTTTACCAAAAAGAGCTGCTTCTATGGAATGCCAAAACCAATTTGATTTCAGAAAAATCATCAAAGGAAATAGTCAGCCGGCATTTTCTGGATTCGCTCACAGCTCTGCAATTCATTGATAAGCCCCAAGCGCGAATAGTTGATATCGGCTGCGGTGCCGGCTTCCCCGGCCTTCCTTTAAAAATTGCAGCTCCGGAACTCGCGCTTTATCTCCTGGAATCAAATCGCAAAAAAATGTCCTTTTTAAAATATATTGTGCGCATTCTCAATTTGTCGCAAACTTTTTTTCTGCATGACCGTGTGGAAAATCTGATGCAAGAAAACAAGTGGCAAGGTTTCTTTGATATCGTCGTTACCCGTGCCGCCTTCAAACTGCCCGAATTACTGCCCTACGCAGCTTTCTTTCTGGCAGAAGGAGGAAAGTTTATTGCTTTAAAAGGCTGGGACATTGAAGAAGAATTGTCGCAAGGCGCGGAGCTGGCGGGCCGGTATGTTTTTTCCGAATTATTTCAATATGATATAGATAATAAATTTTTAGGCAATCCGCGAAAAATTATTATTGGAGAAAAGATAAAATAAGGTAAAAACCCCTTCTAAAATCGTTTTTTTTATGCTACTTGTAGCGGCAGTTTTTCCATAAGAATTATCCGGAAGACGCACAACATAATAATGAATAAAATTATATGCATAGCGAATCAAAAAGGAGGAGTCGGCAAAACGACCACCGCGATTAATCTGTCTGCCTCTCTGGCTACCGCAGAAAAAAAAACATTGCTTATTGACGGCGATTCTCAGGGCAATTCCACAAGCGGCGTAGGCACTGACCGCAATACTTTTCAGGAAGCCAATTTATACCATGCAATGATCGGCCAGGTGCCCTTGGAAAGCGTTATCTTCAAAACGGCAATACCGCATCTCGATATCGTTCCTTCTAATCAGGATTTAATAGGCATTGAAGTAGAATTTGTCGGTTTGGAAGAAAAAGAAAATCGTCTGCGCAATATTTTAAAGGATCTCGACAAGCAGTATGATTTTATAATAATTGACTGTCCGCCCTCATTAGGTGTTATGACTGTTAACGCCCTGGTGGCTGCCGATTATTTGATTATTCCTTTACAGTGCGAATATTTCGCCCTGGAGGGTTTGGGATATTTATTAAATACTGTAAAACTAGTTAAAGCCCGATTGAACCCGCAGCTTGCTCTGGGGGGAATTTTGCTGACAATGTTTGACCCGCGCAACCTGCTTTCACATAAGGTCAGCGAAGACGTAAGAAATCACTTTGGCGACAAGGTATTTAAGACGGTCATCCCGCGCAATGTCCGGCTTTCGGAAAGCCCGAGTCATGGGCTGCCGATCATTCTGTACGATATTAAATCGCGTGGTGCTCTAGCTTATATGGAAATGGCTCAGGAAATAATTCAGGGGGGATTGTAAATGGCCCAAAAAAATGCATTAGGCAAAGGCCTTGGTGCCATTTTTCCGGATTTACTCAATGACATCGGCAAAAAAGCACCGCAGACTACCTGCGGCATAGAAGAGTTGCGTCCGAATCGTTATCAACCCCGTAAAAATTTTAATGATGAAGATCAAAAGCAGCTTGTTGCATCGATTCGACAAAGCGGTATCATTCAGCCTATCGTTGTCCGCAAACATGATAAGGGATACGAAATAATCGCCGGCGAGCGCCGCTGGCGGGCGGCACAGGCAGCCGGTTTAAAAGACGTTCCTATTGTCATTCGGGAAGCATCGGATATGGAAGCTGCCGAAATGTCGCTTATTGAAAATATTCAGCGCGAAGAGCTCAATCCGCTAGAAGAAGCGAATGCCTATGTAACTTTGATGGATAAATTCACTTTGTCTCAGGAAGAAATAGCAACAAGAGTAGGCAAAGATCGTTCAACAATTGCCAATACCGTGAGACTTTTGAAACTGCCGGCTAAAGCAAAAACTGCCTTGATTGACAAAAAAATTTCGTCAGGACATGCGCGATGTTTATTGTCGCTTAATACTGCTGAAGAACAAATGGCCATATTGGATTTAATTTTAAAAAAAGAATTAAATGTACGGGAAACAGAACGTTTAGTACAAAATGCCAAAAAGCAGCCCATAGAGAAAAGGCCAGTCGCCAGAGATCGTTTTTTAGCTGATCTGGAAAAATCATTTTCTGCAAAACTAATGGCAAAAGTACAAATAAAAGGGAGCCCGCAAAAAGGCGCAATAGAAGTTAGTTTTACGTCAATGGATGAATTAAATCGGTTAGCAAGTTTGATTCTTGATGATTTACAGTAAATTTTAATTTTACTAACTTATCAACAGTTGTTGATAACATTGTTTATAAAGGGTTTACCGTGGAAGCAGTCTGGGACAAAACTACTAAAATTATTCAGGATAAATTGAGCAAGCAGAATTTTGATACTTGGATAAAACCAATCACAATTGTGTCTATGGAAGACAAGTGTGTCCGTCTTGCTGTCCCGAACAAATTTTTTAAAGACTGGCTTTTAGATAATTATTTTTCGACGATTAAGCATTCCTTGCAGAATGTTGTTGGTATTGAAGTTGACGTTGATTTTGTCCTTTCCAAAGATAAAGAAAAAAGACCGGATCCGGCAGCAAAAATTCGAGAGTATTCCAAAAGCTCGGCAACCGAAGCGGTCAGAAGCAAAAATTTATTACCGTTGAATAGCAACTATACTTTTGAACGGTTTGTCGTCGGACCTTGCAATCAGTTTGCTCATGCAGCATCTGTTGCCGTCGCCAAGCAACCGGCAAAAAATTATAATCCTCTTTTCATATACGGCGGCTCCGGTTTGGGAAAGACGCATTTGCTTAATGCCATTGGTCTTTTAACAACCTATGCACACCCGGATATGAATGTTATGTATGTATCTGCAGAAGAATTTATGAATGAAATGATTAATTCCATTCGCTATGACCGGATGCCCAAATTTCGGGAAAAGTACCGCAATATTGGTTGTTTACTTATAGACGATATTCACTTTCTGGCGGGTAAGGAGAGGACGCAGGAAGAATTTTTTCACACTTTCAATACATTGCATGATTCCGGCAAGCAAATTGTCGTTACCAGTGATAAATTCCCGAAAGATATTCCTAATCTGGAAGGAAGGTTAAGGTCTCGTTTTGAATGGGGTTTAATTGCCGATATTCAACCGCCGGAAATTGAAACAAAAATAGCCATTATTGAAAAGAAAATGCAGGAAAATAAAATTACTCTGCCGAATTCCGTCGCACCTTACATCGCCTCGCGTGTTGAATCCAACATTCGTGAGTTGGAAGGTTTCCTGGTAAGAATCTGCGCTTATTCTTCTCTCACCGGCCGGGAAATTGATCTCGATCTGGTTAAAGAAGTTTTGCGTAAGCTCGTTAAACATAACGAAAAACAAGATATTAGTATTGATGAAATAGTGAAAGCCGTTGGAGCGAAATTAAATATTAAAATATCCGATATCAAAGCTCACAATAAAAACAAAAATCTTGTCCTCGCCCGGCAAATAACTATGTATCTGGCGAGAAAATTAACAAGTTATTCTTACCCTGATATTGGCCAAAAAATTGGCGGCAGAGATCATTCGACGGTTATTTATGCCAACAATAAAATATTAAACGCGATAGACACGGATTTAAAATTAAAGAAATTAGTCCAAGAGATTGAAGATATTTTAATCAACAGAAATTGACAATTTTTTATACCGCCTCTCCACAGGTGAGGCTAAGATAATATATGAAAACAATTACAAAAATAGAGTTAATCAACATATCAACAGGCGTTATTACTAATTCTATTTATATATATTAAAGAAAATAAATAAATAAAAGGGGGGAAGGTATGGAGTTTAAAATAAATAGGAACACCTTTCTTGATGGTATTCAAAAAACATTGGGAATTGTCGAAAAAAAGACAACAATGCCTATTTTGAATAATGTGCTTTTAAAAATCGAAGATAAAAAACTGAGGATAATTGCCACCGATAGGGAAATTAGTTTAATATCTGATTATGATGCGGAAATTATCGAAAAAGGAGAGATAACTCTTTCCGCAAAAAAACTCTATGAAATGGTTCGGGAAATTCAAGGTGAAACAATTCATATTAGTAAAAGCAATAATGTGGTGAAGGTTACCTGTCAGAGAGCGGCATATAAAATACCAGGTTTGCCGGCCGATGATTTTCCCAGTATAACAGATGAAAAAGATGTCAGAATTAATAATATCAAAGGAAGTATTCTGAAGGATTTAATAAGTAAAACGGCCTTTGCGATGGCCACAGATGAGATGAGAAAAAACCTGAATGGTGTTTTACTGGAAGCGATATCAGAGGGATCAAATTATTTATTGAGAATGGTGGCAACAGATGGCCATCGTTTAGCTTTAGCAAAACAGGAAACTTCAGAGCCATACCCGGAAATGGAAAAAGGGATAATTATTCCGCGCAAGGGTTTAATGGAAGTAAAAAGGATTATTGATGAAAATGAAAGTGTTGGTTTTGGTCTGAATAAAAACATGTTTATTGTGAAAACGGAAAACACTCTTTTAAAAGTAAGTTTGGTGGATGCCGACTATCCTGATTATAAAAGGGTAATTCCCGCTGAAAAAGGGATAGGAGTTATTTTGGATAAAGAATCATTCCTGCATGCCTTAAGAAGAATGAATGTCGTCTCTTCAGAGCGTTACAGTGGAGTAATACTTTCTTTGTCTGAAGGTAAAATGACGTTAAATTCAACAAATCTGGATGTGGGCGAGGCTACGGAAGAGATAGATATTACTTACAGTGGTGAAGATGTTGATGTTGGTTTTAATGTTAATTATTTGATTGATAGTATTTCGGTGATTAATGATGAGAGTATATTACTGGAAGTTGGTCTAGGATTGAAACCCTCGGTAATTAAAAAGGCTGAAGGGGATGATTTTCTATGTATTGTCATGCCGTTAAAAATATAAGAGATAATAATCAATACCAGGCAGGGAGAAAATAAGAAGTTATGACACATCAGTATAATGCGGATAGTATTAAAGTATTGGAAGGTCTGGAAGCGGTACGTTTAAGACCGGCCATGTATATAGGTACTACAGGTAAAGAGGGACTTCATCATTTGGTTTATGAAGTTGTTGATAATAGTATTGATGAAGCCGCCGGTGGCTATTGCGATACTATTTCCGTTAAAATCAGAGTTGATAATAGTATTGTTGTTGATGATAACGGACGGGGAATTCCTGTTGATATTCATAAAACTGAAGGCGTATCGGCGGCGGAAGTTGTTATGACGAAACTGCATGCCGGCGGTAAGTTTTCCAATGATTCTTACAAAATATCCGGCGGTTTGCACGGCGTGGGAGTTTCTGTGGTGAATGCCCTCTCTAAAGTATGCGAACTGGAAGTGCGCCGCGATGGTAATGTTTACAGTCAGATATATACCCGTGGTGTACCCAATGGGCCGCTGGAGATGGTAGGGAAAACGCGCGGTAAGGGCACCAAAGTAACATTTTTACCAGATGATGAAATCTTTGAAGATACGGAATTTAGTTTTGATGTTATTTCTAACCGTTTAAGGGAGTTAGCTTTTTTAAATTCCGGTGTGAAAATAACTTTAGCTGATGAGCGCAATGATAAGAAAAATGAATTTTTTTACAAAGGTGGAATAAATTCTTTTGTTGAATATATTAATCGTAACAAAAAGGTTTTACACAAAAATCCAATTTACATTACTGGTGCGAAAGAAGACTGTTCTGTGGAAGTTGCCCTGCAATATAACGAAACGTATCTGGAAAACATTTTTGCTTTTGCCAACAGCATTAATACTACCGAAGGCGGGACCCATTTAATCGGCTTCAGATCAGCGCTAACACGTGTTTTCAATAATTATGCCACAACCAGTAAGCTGATTAAAGATGGTAAAGAGTCGCTGCGTGGAGAAGATTTAAGAGAGGGTTTGGCGTGCGTCATCAGCATTAAACTAAAGAATCCCCAGTTTGAAGGACAAACCAAAACAAAGCTGGGTAACTCTGAAGTGCGTGGTTTGGTGGAAGGCATTGTTTATGAAAAAATCGGCAGTTTTCTGGAAGAAAATCCGTCGATAGCTAAACAAATTCTCAATAAATGTTTAGAAGCAGCTCGTGCGAGAGAAGCGGCAAGAAGGGCAAAGGAATTGACGCGGCGTAAAAGTGCTATGGAAGTGGGAGCACTGCCGGGAAAATTAGCTGATTGTCAAGAAAAAGACCCGGCTCTGAGTGAAATTTATCTGGTTGAAGGTGATTCCGCCGGAGGTTCGGCCAAGCAAGGGAGAGACCGGAAAAATCAGGCCATTCTGCCCCTGCGCGGTAAAGTTTTAAATGTGGAGAAAGCTCGTTTTGATAAAATGCTGCAAAATGAAGAAATCAAAATCATTGTTACCGCACTGGGCACGGGGATAGGCTCCGGAGAATATGATGTAAGCAAACTCAGGTATCATAAAGTTATTATCATGACCGATGCCGATGTTGATGGCTCCCACATCAGGACACTGCTTTTGACGTTCTTTTTCCGGCAAATGAGGGAATTGATCGAAAGGGGATATTTATTTATTGCCCAGCCGCCTTTGTATAAAATGGTGGATAAGAAAAAAGAGCTCTACATTCAGAATGAAGAGCAAATGAGAAACTATATTTTGGAAAGTGGAGTCAGCAAAGCAAATCTCGTTATGGCCGACGGTAATCAGTTCCTGGTAACAGGCAATAAATTGACTGCGTTGATCAAGAAAGTTTTGCGCATTGAAGATATCCTGGATCGTTTCGAAAAGGAACACCGTGAAAGAAGTCTGATTCGCATCCTGGCGGGGGATCCTACTTTGAATGATGAATGCTTTAAGAGCGAAAGCACTTTAAAGAAAATTGCTAAAAGGACAAGCTCCGCTTTAAGTGAAGATTTTGTCGATTATACTATTGAAGCGGATCAAGACCATGGCGGATACAAAATGGTTTTTAATCTGAAGAAGAACGGGCAAGCATTTGCCAATTGCCTAGACAGGGAAACATTCCGCACGCCGCAGTTTACCGAAATTAAATTACTGTTAGGACAGATTTCCATTATTGGAGAGCCTCCCTACCGTGATGTGAGCGACGAATCGCCCACGCCGACGATTCTGGAGAGCGCTAAATCCCTAGTCGAACATATTACCAACTTGGGTAAAAAAGGACTTTCCATGCAGCGCTATAAGGGTCTGGGAGAAATGAATCCTGAGCAGTTGTGGGAAACAACGATGAACCCGGAAAAAAGGACCCTGCTGCAAGTGGGTGTGGAAGACGCCGTTGTGGCTGACGAAATATTCACGACTCTTATGGGTGATCAGGTTGAGCCTCGCCGCGATTTTATATACAAGAACGCCCTGTATGTTTCTAATTTAGATATTTAGCAAATAAAACAACAAACCATTAATGGAGACGGCTTGTAAACAGCCGCTTTTATTTAGAGTAGAGAGGATGGAACAAAATGGAACGTGATATCCACCACAAACAAACATTGGTGAATATAGAAGATGAAATGAAAAAATCTTACATGGATTATGCCATGAGCGTAATTATTGGTCGGGCGATCCCCGATGTACGCGATGGTTTGAAGCCGGTGCACCGGCGGATTTTGTTCGCCATGCATGAAGTGGGAAACCGATACAACAAACCCTACAAAAAATCTGCCCGTATCGTCGGCGATATCATGGGAAAGTATCATCCACACGGCGATATGGCGATCTATGACACGCTGGTGCGTATGGCGCAGGATTTTTCTCTGCGTTACATGCTCATCGATGGACAGGGTAACTTCGGTTCGATTGACGGCGATCCTCCTGCCGCTATGCGTTACACGGAAATCCGCTTGGCGCGCATTGCCGAGGAGGTCTTGGCAGATCTGGAAAAAGACACGGTCGATTACGTGCCTAACTACGATGAAACCTTGAAGGAGCCATCGCTGTTGGCTTCCCGGATACCGCTGCTTTTACTTAACGGTTCTTCCGGTATAGCAGTAGGCATGGCTACGAATATTCCCCCTCACAATTTGAACGAAATTATTAATGGCACAATTGCCTGCATTAAAAATCAGGATATCACCATCGAAAAATTAATGCGTCATATAACGGGTCCGGATTTTCCGACGGCGGGTTTTATTAATGGCCGTGAGGGAATAATTTCCGCATATAAAACCGGACGAGGCATTATCCGGATGAGGGCTAGGGCGCTAATTGAAAAGAACGCCCGCAATGACAGGGAGAGCATTATCATTACGGAATTACCTTATCAGGTTAACAAGGCAACACTCATCGAGAAAATAGCCGAGCTTGTCCGCGACAAGAAAATCAGCGGTGTTGCCGATTTACGCGACGAATCAGACAGAGAGGGTATTCGTGTAGTCATTGATCTGAAACGTGATGAAAATTCCGCTATCATTCTCAACCAGCTTTACAAATTTACTCAAATGGAGACATCGTTCGGTATCATTATGCTGGCGATATTGGATGGTCGTCCGCATGTCTTTAATCTCAAAGAGGTGATCCAACAATTTATCATCTTCCGCAAAGAAATCGTCATACGCCGGACGCAGTTTGATCTTGCCCGTGCCAAGGAAAGAGCTCACATTTTAGAAGGATATATTATCGCCTTAAAAAATATTGATGAAATTATCAAAGTGATTAAGGCGGCAAAAAATCCTGCGGAGGCAGTAATAAAGTTATGTGCCCAGTTCAGTTTGTCGGAAATTCAGGCTAAAGCAATTTTGGATATGAAACTGCAGCGTCTGACTGGACTGGAGCGGGCGAAGATCGATGAGGAATATGCTGAAGTAACCGCATTGATAACAGCGCTCAGTTCAATATTGGCTGATCCGCAAAAAGTCCTTCAAGTCATTATTGATGAATTAAATGAAATAAAAGAGCGTTATGGTGACGAACGCCGCACGGAAATTGTTGCCAGCACGGAAGATATTGACATCGAAGACATGATTGTTGAAGAAGACATGATGGTGAATATTACCCATAGCGGCTATATTAAGCGCAATCCCGTCAGTCTCTATAAGAGCCAGCACCGCGGCGGGCGCGGGAAAATGGGTATGGGAACAAAAGAAGAAGATTTTGTAGAAAAAATCTTTATCGCTTCCACGCACCACTACCTGCTTATCTTTACCAATACAGGAAAAGTCCACTGGCTGAAGGTTTACCAATTACCACAGGCAGGACGCGCAGCCAAAGGTAAGGCTATTGTCAACCTGGTGAACTTAGCTCCCGGTGAACGTGTGAGCGCAACTTTGCCGGTGCGCGAATTTACCGCTGATAAATTTGTGGTTATGGTCACGAAAAAAGGTATTATCAAGAAAACCGATCTAGCTGCTTATTCCAATCCGCGTTCGGGTGGTATAATTGCCGTTTCTATTGATGAGGGCGACGAGCTGGTTGATGTTCAGTTGACCATGGGCAACCAGGATATCTTTTTAGCCACGAAGGGCGGTATGTCCATCAGATTCAAGGAAGATGACGTGCGCGATATGGGCAGGACGGCGCGCGGAGTACGCGGCATTAATCTGGACGATGATGATACTGTTGTCGGGGTAGAAATACCGGCGGAAGGCACTTTTATGCTAACCGTTTCCGAAAACGGTTTCGGGAAATGCACGCCGATTGAAGAATACCGTGTACAGACCCGCGGCGGCAAAGGTACGATCAATTTAAAAACTGTGCCCAAAGTGGGTAATGTCTCCGGTGTCTTACAAGTATTAGGTGAAGAGAATATTATGCTGATCAGCAATGCCGGTAAAGTCATTCGTCTTAAAGTTCAGGAAATACCGGTAAATCACCGTGTGACTCAGGGCGTAAAACTGATTGAGTTGGATCCAGATGAAAAACTGGTCGGCGTCGCCCGCACAACCCCCGAAGTAGAGGGAAAGGATGATGATCCTGATGGCAACGGCGCCGAAGCGCTAGATGTTGATGAAGTTTCTGTCGAAGATGATGAAAAGTAAACAAATTTGAAACAATCTATTAAAAGCCATTCCCCAAAAACGGGGAATGGCTTTTTCATCAAAAAGTAAATTCTTCAATTTTTCAAACTCCACTCAATAACTACCTTCTAATTCTTTAAGTATTTGTCTAAAAATTTAATGGTTCTTTCCAGCGAAAGATTCGCGGCTTCGGCATTAAACCATAGCGTGTAAGATGGGTAATTAAAGGCATGTTGGAGTCCGTCGTAAATATATATTTCAGCAATTTTGCCGTTGGTTTGTAATAATTTATAAAATTCTTCGGATTCTGTTACGGCTGCTATAGAATCTTTATTGCCGTTATGAATTTGCACGGGCGGTAAATTTTTGATGGATTTATTCAGATAATACGGACTTTCGTTCAACGAGTTGGGAATAATGCCGATGGTGTTAAACAGAACAACGGCAATGATAATAAATATAACTTGGAAAATGTTTTGTCTGTTAAATTTCAGTTCTTTTTTCATTTTTACCTCCTTATTCTAAAGGACAAAATCATCAATCGGCTAATCGCCAAATTTGCTTATTGTTGCTTAAAAAAACTCAATAACTGCCCATATCTTTTTGTCCGATAGCAAGGAATGACCTGGCACTGCAGGAATTGTTATATCTTTTGCCTTTATAGAAATTCGATAACCGATATTTCCCTGTCCACCTTTATCAATAGGATGCCAACAGTGATCACTATATTACATTATAATAGCATTTACTTCAACCGGGATTCCTTTTATTATAAGCGGTGAAGCAGCCGGAGCTTTACACCCGCATCTAATAAATTGCTGGCCTAACGTAACAATAATAAATTTTATCTTAATCCCTGTCTTTATAATGGTATTTCTTGTTCTTGTTTGAGAAATTAGTTATAGTCCGGTCATGCCCAAATATAAAAAATTGGACCATACGGCAGATATTGGCATTGAGGTCTGCGGGAAGCGCAAAGAAGATGTTTTTATCTCCGCAGTGGAGGCGATGGAGGATTTAATTGTTGATTTAAAAAGTATCAGCGCTGACGAAGAAAAAACCATAACGGTGATAGGAGCGGGCGAAGAGGATCTTCTGATTAATTTTTTACGCGAAGCGCTGTATCTTTTTAACGGTAATGGCTGGCTTATAAAACATTGCCGGGCTATTGATTTGTCGCCTCAATGTGTTACGGCACGGTTACAGGGCGGCAAATACAATCCGCAAAAGCAGCAGATGAAGATGGAAATTAAAGCTATTACCTATCATCAGCTTAGTTTTCACAAAACAGCTCAGGGCTGGAAAGCAAGGGTATTTTTTGATGTCTGAAATTAAATTCGAACGCTTAGATGCCAACCGCTTGCTGCTTCCTCAAACAGGCGGGATGAGGGTTCCCGGAATCATCTATGCTAATGATAAAATATCCGCACTTTTAGAAGGCGATGAAAGCGCCAAACAGGTGGCGAACGTTGCGCATTTGCCGGGAATTGTCAATTATTCGCTGGCAATGCCGGATGTCCACTGGGGTTACGGGTTTCCCATCGGCGGTGTTGCGGCTTTTGATCTGGATGAAGGCATTGTATCGCCTGGTGGTGTTGGTTACGATATTAATTGCGGCTGCCGCCTTATTGCCACTAAACTATCTTTAGGCGACATAAAAAGCAGAATCAGCGACCTGACCACTGCTTTATACCAACATATACCATCCGGCGTAGGCTCGACCGGCTCGGTTAAGTTATCAGGGAAAGACCAAAAGAAAGTTTTGGAAGAAGGTTCCGGATGGGCGATAAAAAATGGTTTCGGTTTACCCGAGGATTTAGAAACAACGGAAGACGGCGGCGCTATGATCGGAGCTGACCCCGAAAAAGTATCGGCACGGGCAATTGAAAGAGGCAAGCAGCAATTAGGCACGTTGGGCTCCGGCAATCACTTTCTGGAAATTGAAGTTGTGCAGGAAATATTTGATGAAGCTGCCGCCGCCGCTTTTGGCCTGCACAAGGGGCAGATAGTTATTATGATTCACAGCGGCTCGCGCGGACTCGGCTATCAGATTTGCGATGATTATCTGGCACTGATGGTGAAACATGCGCAGGAAACAGGTATCGCACTACCTGACAGGCAATTAGCTTGCGCTTATCTCAGCTCACAGCGAGGAAAAGATTATCTCGCGGCAATGGCTTGCGGCGCCAATTACGCCTGGGCAAACCGGCAATTGCTGATGCAGCAAACAAGAGAAGTATTCGAAAAGACGTTGCGGATGGCTCCCCGGGAATTGGGTATGCGTCTGGTTTATGATGTGTGCCATAACATTGCCAAGATCGAATCTTTTACGCTGCAGGGAAAAACAAAAAAACTCTGCGTCCATCGTAAAGGCGCGACAAGGGCGTTTCCGGCAGGGCATGAATCCGTGCCTTTGCGCTATAGAAGTGTCGGCCAGCCGGTATTGATACCCGGCGATATGGGGACGGGTTCTTATGTTCTGGCGGGTCAGGAAAAAGCGATGACGGAAACATTTGGCTCCGCATGTCACGGGGCAGGCAGGGTAATGAGCCGTACTCAGGCAACAAAAGCCGCCCATGGCCGCTCCATTGCCCGCGAACTTTCCGATAAGGGCATTTTAGTGATGGCCAGCAGCAAAGGGACGCTGAGTGAAGAAATGCCGGAAGCTTATAAAAACCTGAATGACGTTGTTCAGGTTATGCATGAAGCAGGTATTGCCCGCAAAGTTGCGAAGCTTAAATCGTTGGCTTGTATTAAGGGATAAAGTATTAATTCTGGAAATATTTTGAAAGCTGTTGTAAGAAGCGTCATTAAAAAAAATATATACTGTGTCATTCCAACGAAGGCGGGCGCAGTGCCCTTTTGGGTAAATACAGTGCTTTCAGGAAATGGATAAAATATGGAAGAAATCATTATTGATAAAGATGTAGATTGGGAAAAGAGAACTTTATGCAGCGATGAAAGCTGTATCGGTACGATCGGACCCGATGGCAAATGTCGAGAATGCGGGAAACAATATGAGGGTGTTTTCAGTCCTTCCGTAAGCAGTACAATTGATAATAAGGAAAAAATTGAAGCCCCGCAACTTCAATCAAATAAAACTGAAGATACAGCTGCCGATGAGGAATGGGAAAAGAGAGTATTGTGCTCTGACGGATGCTGCACCGGTACCATCGGCCCCGACGGTCGCTGCCGCGAATGTGGGGAACCATTATAAACTAAGAATCAGGTGTATGATATACTTACAAAAAAATCAGCCGGAGCGCAGCGATCGGCTGGATTGACCTTGTTCGAATGTTTTTATCCCATAAACATCTCAGGTTCTATGACTCCTTGGCAGACGCGTGTCACCGGCCCGGTCATAACGGCAGCAAAGTCATGAGAAAACCGGATTGCTAATTCTCCACCAGGCATATGGACAGTAATAGCAGGATCGCAAAGTCCAAGCCTATAGGCAACAGCTGCGCTGGCAGTGCTACTACTGCCTGAGGCCAGAGTATAGCCTGCGCCTCGTTCCCATATTTCAATCTGGATATTTTGACGGTCAAGGACTTTCAAAAACTGTACATTGATCCGATGAGGGAATCGTGAGTCCGTCTCAATCAAAGGTCCATATTGCCTTGCAAGTTTTGGGGTGGGGTGTTCACATAAAATAACGCAGTGAGGATTTCCCACGGTAGCTGCGCAATACTCAAATGTGGTATTTAAAACATCAATATGCTCCTGCAATACTTCTCTCTCTTTTCCAGTAACTGGTATCTTTGTGCTTAAGAAACTCACTTTCCCCATTTCTACAGTCACAGTCTTTCCACCGTCCCGGACTTGACAAACGACATTCCCGCCAAGGGTCTCTATTGTAAACGAATTTTCATGCACCAAACCCTGATCATAGAGAAAGCGCGAAAAAATGCGAAGACCATTCCCGCTCTTTTCCGCTTCACTACCGTCGGGATTGAGAATTCTAAGACGGAAATTGCAGGTATCACTATGGAGTGGACCGAGAAGAATCCCATCTGATCCGACTCCATAATTGCGATGACAAATAAGTTGAGCCTGTTTAGACTCAAGCTCACCGTCAAAATCATCTGGTCGGATTACAAGATAGTCATTTCCGAGACCGTGGTATTTTGCGTATTTCATGTCTTTCCTTCGAATAATTAATATTCGTAATGCGTAATTTCACTGTTTTTATTAAAGCACAAAGATTAACAACATAATTCTAAAATATTTATTGAAATTAAATAATTATAAATCGTGATGTGCGTAAAATGTGTTTATTATCAGGAAAAGCGTAATACATATTTTCATGGTTTTTTGGCAAGTCGTGGTCTGATGAAAATTTTTTTAATCTAATCACATTCTGCACGTGCTAAATTCCGACGGTTCCATGATAATTATGTTGTTTCGTTTCAAATATTCCGGGAAGCCATAGAGACGCTCACTCCTGTATTCCATCACCACCGCATCGGCAGGGCAATTATTGAGACAGCCGAAGCAGGCCAGACACTTTTCCCGGTTAACCGATTGTTTTAAAGGATTTATGGCCTTGGTCGGGCATTTTCTCACGCAGGTTAGACAACCAATACATTTTTCGGCATTAACTGTATGTTTAGAGATGGCCTTTTTGTTAAGCCAGCTGAGAGGCAGCGCCCCCAATACTTCCCGAAAAGCGAATTCATAACTCAAAGGAATGGTCTCATTGCGGGTAACCCTGTCCAGTGAGTCTGCCGTAAAACGGCGCACCTGATCAAAAGTTGCCGCATCGGGTAGATGCTGCGAGGCTTTCTGATTGGTAGTGTTCCATGTAGGGGTTGGATAGGAAGCAATATTTCGGAAGGCATCTCTGCCTACGGGCACTCCGCCTTTGGCTGTTAAAAGTTTGAGCAGGTGCATGGATGCGTTATGCTGATTGCCCTCCGGGCCGCCGAAGGAAACAAAAGCGGCAACCGGCGTTCCCGCGATGGAAGGTATGGTTTCCAGCCAGTCGCTGACATTGGACGGGATATCGTAATAAAATACTGGTGTTCCTGCGATGATTAGATCATAAACCGGCAGCAGGTTTTTATCGAATTCCTGCATATTACAGACATCTACAGCAAGGCCTTTCCCCTTCAGGAGGCAGCCAATGAGTTTGGCATAGCGACGCGTCTGGCCTGTCTGACTGTACCATAAAACCAGCGCTTTTTTCGGGTCATGTGTTTTTAAATCAGGATAAGCTGCCCGGCTTTCACGCGCAAGCGTTACTGGTATGCACAAAGCAGCGCCCAATATAGCGCTCTTCCTGATAAAGTCTCTTCGTGTATCCATATTGTCTCCTTTCAAAAGGAGTTTACATAATTACTTTGGTTTTGAACCACACTTGCGCTGATAAGCGTGTCATTAATCCCGCGTCGCTCCGCTCCTGGGATAATTCGAACAGCCAATTCCAATACGCGTTGCTTTTGGATAAGGTGTCACTCATCCCACTCCGCTTCGCTTCGGGGATAGTTCGACTTACGAATTCCAATGCGTTTCACTTTTGGAATTCGAGTCTCACTAAAATTCATAAAGCTTCGATCCCGGTATAACCGTAAACTTATTTTTTACCAGCACTTCGATTGCTTTTTCCGGATTATCGAAGCGGAAGATAATGACGGCATTCTCACCGCTTTTTTCGACAAAGGCGTAAAGATATTCCACGTTGATGCCTTCTTTGGCGATAATTTCCATAATGCTGTGCAATCCGCCGGGTTTATCAGGCACTTCCACTGCAACCACTGCTGTTTTGTTTACCCGGAAGCCGTTGTCTTTCAGAACTTTGTTGGCTTTTTCCACATCATTGACAATCAGGCGTAAAATGCCGAAATCGGCAGTTTCGGCCAGCGTCAGTGTTCTTATGTTTATGTTCGCTTCCTTTAAAATACGAGTGGCGTGTTCCAGCGAACCGGGTTTATTTTCCAGAAAAAGAGATATTTGTTCT
Source organism: Syntrophaceae bacterium (assembly GCA_003142535.1). Taxonomy (GTDB): domain Bacteria; phylum Desulfobacterota; class Syntrophia; order Syntrophales; family Smithellaceae; genus Fen-1166. Next base: position 67,581 of record PLMQ01000014.1, on the reverse strand, counting down.
ACTTTCATATATAATCCCCCTAAACTTTTAGATACGGCGTTTATCGATAACTTTGGTACCCACACCACCACCAGAGCGTTGCAATACATTGGGCTCCACAAGTTTTACCCTTGGTGAAATTCCGAGGTAATCTTTCATATCCTTAACAATTCTTTTTTCAATATTCTGCAATTCCTTCACGCCGCCGGATTCGCTGAATATCTTTTCACTGACTTCGACGTGCAACTCTAGAGAATCAAGAGCGCCGGCTTTATCCACAATCAGCTGATAATGCGATTCCAGGCCTTCGATATCAACTAAAATTGCTTCGATTTGCGAAGGAAATACATTAACTCCGCGGATGATCAGCATATCATCGCTTCTTCTGAGCACTCTTTCCATTTTAATATGACTGCGGCCGCAGCGACAGGGTTCGGTGATCAGGCGAGATACATCACCGGAACGGTAGCGGATAAGCGGGAAGGCTTCTTTGGTCAGAGTTGTAAAAACTAACTCGCCTTCTGAACCTTCCGGTAGGACTTTTCCTGTTTGGGGGTCAATTGTCTCGACAATAAAATGGTCTTCAAAGATGTGCATTCCATTGCGGCCTTCCAAACACTCCATAGCGATGCCGGGACCCATAACTTCCGAAAGGCCGAAAATATCCAGCGCGGTGATTCCATATATTTTTTCAATTTCGTCGCTCATGGCTTTGCTCCAGGGTTCGGCTCCGAAGATACCGACGCGCAGCTTTAAAGATTTTACATCAATGCCCATAGCCTTTGCCTGCTCTGCCAGATGCAAGGCATAGGATGGAGTGCAGCAAATAGTTGTTGGCCCGAAATCCTGCAAAATCATGATTTGCCGCTTGGTATTGCCGCCGGACATGGGAATAACGCTGGCGCCGATTTTTTCCGCTCCGTAGTGCAGACCCAAACCGCCGGTAAATAAACCATAACCAAAAGCATTATGGATGATATCATTTTTAGTAAGACCAGCCGCTACAAGGCAGCGCGCCATCAAATCCGTCCATGTTTCCACATCGTGTTTTGTATAGCCGAAAACCGTCGAACGGCCGCTGGTGCCGGAAGAGGCATGGAGCCGGACAATGCTGCTCATCGGAACGGCAAACAGCCCGAAGGGATAATTATCGCGCAGGGCCTGCCTTGTTGTGAAAGGAAGTTTGTGAAGATCAGCAAGGGATTTAATTTCATCCGGTTGTATTTTTGCGGCATCGAACGCTTTCTTATAATACCCCACCGTATGGTAAACTCTCTGCAGAACTTGTTGTAATCTTTTGACCTGCAATGCTTTAATCGCTTCGCGGGGCAGGGTTTCAAATTCTTCATTGTAAAACATATTTTTGCCTCCCTTCGTTTATGATTTTAGTCTAACAAAACTTTGCGTCTGAGGCAAGAATCTTTCCCGGAAAAACAAAATGCCGCAACAATCATTTATGATTAAGAAAGTCAAAATTCAGGATCTCCAAGTGGGCATGTATGTCCATTTACCAAAAAGATGGTTTGCCCATCCTTTTTATAAAAATGAATTTTATATCAAATCAGAGGCGTAGATTGTTAAAATGACGGAAGCCGGTATCCGTGAAGTTTCCGTTGATACCGAAAGAAGCAGATTCGAAGAGGTCGATACAACAAAAAATGGTTTTCGAGAAATTCGTTCTACTTTTCCAATAGATATTCACCACATACGTAATTTGCGGCCAGAATAATTCCGAGAGCAGTTTTGGCGTCAATTATTTTACCGTCCTTTATCATATCTTTAGCTTTGGTAAAGCTGGTGGGAATAGTTTCAATAAATTCATCCTCATCCGGAGGCAAAGGTTCCGCATAAAGTTCCCGGGCAAGGAAAAAATACATATACTCGTTGCAGTATCCCGGCAGAAGATAACCTTCGAACAACTTGATAATTGTTCCGGCCTTAAAGCCTGTTTCTTCGGCCAGTTCGCGCTGAGCGCAAACAACCGGCGATTCTCCCGAGTGATCCATCGTGCCGGCGGGAATTTCCAGCAGGCGTTTTTTAACTGCATTACGGTATTGCTTAATTAATAATATTTCTTTTTTGTTATTGATGGCGACAATGGCAACGGTCGGTTTATGGTCAATCGTATTTTGTTTGGTTGATTTGCCGTCAGGCAGAAGAACGTTTTCTTCCCAGACATCGAATATTTTACAACGGTACTTTAGTTCGGCTTTGTTTTTTTGTTCCATGAGAAATTTTTAACTTTAGCTGGTTTTTATTATTGAAAGTAAATTCTTTTCAATTTCTTCTTTAGGCAGGGCGCCAACCAGTTTCTGCACCAGCTTTCCCTCTTTAAAAAAGAGCATGGTCGGGATGCTTTGAATGCCGTATTGGGAAGCGGTTGCCTGGTTTTCATCCACGTTGAGCTTGACGATCTTTACGCCATTGGCATAGTCTGCTGCCAGTTCGTCCAGGATAGGTGCGAGTGTGCGGCAAGGGGCACACCAAGGCGCCCAGCAATCAACCAGCACGGAAGTATCGGAGCCCAGCACTTCACGGGCGAAGGAATTATCAGTTACTTCCATAGGTTTTGTCTGAGGCCTCGCTATGACCAGAGGTTCACGACATTTACCACAGAGCGGTTTTTGATTTAATTTTTCTTCGGACATTCTGTTTTTGGTTCCGCATTTAAGGCAACGGATAATCAAATCATCCAGAGGCGCATGGCAATTACCGCACGTCGGCCTTTTTTGAAATTTCGGGCCGGGTATTCTATTTTTTGTGCCGCAGTTTAAGCAGCGGATTATTACATTGTCAGGCATATAAATTCCTTATTCCACAACAGCATTATCTCTTTTTTCCCCGTAAAAGGCAAATTAAATAGCGACGTTGACCATAACCGGATTAAGAATACGAATCACTTCCGCAGGACTCATTTGCGCCAGTAAACCTCGTCCGCCGGCGTTGATAAAAATAGCGGGTAAATCGCCGATCGTCTTTTCCATATAAACCGGCAAAGGTTTTCTTGTGCCGAAAGGGGAAGTGCCGCCGACCATGTAACCGGTATGCTTTTGGGCAACATCCGGCTTACAGGGAATAATCGCTTTTACTCCCAGACTACGGGCGAGCGCTTTCGTGGAAACCTCTTTGTCCCCGTGCATTAAAATTATCAGCGGATTGCCTGTTTCATCTTCCATCACCAATGTTTTTATTACGAGATGTTCATCAACTCCCAATTTTGTGGCGGAGGCTTTTGTTCCCCCTCTTTCTTCATATTTATAAGGATGCAGCGTAAAAACAACCGCTTGCGCACGCAGGGCTAGAATTGCCGGTGTTGTCGGTATCTTGTCTTTTGTCATGGGCTTAAAATAATGATGAAATGTGAAAATGCAACCAAAAAGGCTGATTAAGAGTCGAAATGGAATGATTAGCCCAGCGACTTGGAATCCCCCAGATCCTGCTGGGGTAGGAATACGCCATAACCCGCGGGAGGTCGCGTTATTAAAGGGAGCCTAGGGCTCCTGCTGAAGGGGGCTCCACCAGGAACTATTTTTCATCAATTTTGCCGGAAAAAGGATTAATTTCAATATCATCAAAACAGGTAGGACAAAAGACACGTGTATCGACATGCCCACAGCCATATCCCCAAAGATCAAATTTGCGGCAATCCCTGCAAAGATAAATACCGCACCCGTCACAAAGGATAACGGCCTGTTTCTTTTTGCATATCTGGCATAATTCTGCAGTATCCGTAACAATCACTTTATCACCTCTTGAGTGGAGATATAGCGTATAATTATGACAAGCACCTTTTGATTGCAATCATAAATTTAAATGGACAGATTATTAAAATATCCTATTTATAATGCCAAAAGATACCAAACACGGCAATAAGTACCATAGCGGCGCCGCCGATTGTTGAGGCGGTAATCGGTTCATTTAATAACCACCAGCCGAGAAAGAGCGCTAAAACCGGATTAACGTAAGCGTAAGTCATGACAATGTTAATCGGCAACAGTTTAATGGCTGTAATATATGCGGTAAAAGCAAACACCGAACCAAAAATAACAAGATAGCTCCAGGAAAGCCAGGCGCTTGGCGTAGGATGAGGAAACGGATCTCCTATGACAAGAGCAATTATTAAAAAACCAAAAAAGGCAAATAAGTGCTGCCAGCCGGACATTGCCAGCACGGATATCTGTATAGTTTTGCGCGATTGGATAACGGAAGCGGCGGCAATGCTCATTGATGCGCAAACAAGAGCAAGGCCGGAGAGAATATCAGCGCGGGCGAAATTGGCTAAAGACGGCCCCATCAAAACAACAATTCCGGCGAGTCCCAGCAACAAAGAGGCGATGAGCTGCCAGGAAGGCCGTCTTTTCGAAAGGATTAATTCCAAAAATGCGGCCCAGAGAGGTGTTGTCGAAGCCATGAGGGCTGCCAGACCGGAATGAGCGTGTTGTTCCGCCCACATAATCATCCCGTTTCCGGTAACCCAAAAAAGTATTCCGCTTACAATGATTATGGGCAGATCACCGCGCTTTGGCCAGATGTTAGAATTGCGAAAATAAGCAATAACCAGAATAATCAGGCTGGCGGCCAACATACGGGCGGCACCGGCGGTAAACGGGGTAAACCCGCTGCCTTCGGCAACAAGAATACGCATGGCCAGATAAGTACTGCTCCAGACCAGATAAACAATACCCAGATGCATGAGCCCTAGTAAAGGAAGCTGGTCTTTATGATTTTTTGTTTTTATCATTGGTTAAAACCGTTGTTTAAGAATGTTTCTTTATGTTCAATGGGAGAGTTTATGTCAAGCTTATTCAAGGTGATTTTTTCCGACCACATAGTGTTCATGGTTATACCATTTCTAAATCAAAGATGATATCGAGGCGGCAAGGAGGAGGCGACGAGGCGTATTATATATACGTTGAGGAAGCCGATGACGCGGCCAACAAAGATAGCGCTTTGATTGAGAATTGGTATGAAATATGTTCTTGATCAATTATTATTAATTGTTTAATGATAAGAAAAAAACTTACAAAGGATATATTTCATGCCGGAATCAATGCAAATTATTATCGGTATCCTGGCCGTTTTCATCGTTTATATCCTGGTCATGCTGGGGACCGGCTGGTGGACAAAGCGCATCTGCCTGGCGATAATTAAGGAGCTTGACGACCAGGGAGCTCTCAATGCTTCAACAGCAGTTGCTTTACCTTACGATAAAATCAATAATTTCAAAATAGGCTATCGTGATTACCGCCCGAAAGCTTTGGAGAGCCTTGTTTTGAGTGAAGTTGTCTGCAAAACATTCAGCGGCCAATATTATTTGAATAAAGAAAAGCTGGCGGAAATTAAAAATCAGGCGGTCTCTTAAATTCACCGGATAGTCAGTTCGGAGACCAAATCCAAAATACCGTCCGCCGTATAAAAGTATAATTCATGGGCGGCAACATACTGGCGTTTGTCGGCTGATTCTTTGAGAACCGGAACGATTTCAATCTTTGTGATATCCTGCAACTTACCATCCATATTAATACGGACGACGACGCCCTGTTCATTGCGATCATGCGGGATTTTATAAGAAGTCAATACCCGGGCGACAAAATCGTTTTTGATTTTGGTGACATAAGCCGCCCGCTGTTGCAACGCACGGATCTTGCCAAATTCCTGTGCCTGGGCAACGGACAAACAGAGAAGAAAGAATACCGACATAAGCAAAAAAATGCGTGTTTTCATTGTATGCTCCTTTTTCCAGTATTGACGTTTCTGATGTAGGATATTTTACCTTTAAGACGACCTCCCAACCTGACCGAGACAGCCAATTACACACAAGTTGTTCGCCAAGATCACCAACTATTTTGGGGTGTCTTGAGCTCTTGATAATCTCCATTTCTTATGTCTAACGCAGCGGCGCTGATCGGCAGGAACGAGACTGCCGCCCGTAAGGGCAGGCAGATGAGTGACTGACCGTTCGAGCGCCTTGTTCGGCGCCAAATGCCCCTATCTTTTCCCCTGTACGGCGTCGCTGCGTTCGGCGGGGACAGTCTTTTGCTTTTGTCCCCGCCGAATATTCAATATATCAACTTGGTCTTTTCTGATATTTACGACATAAACATAACATATAATATTGCTTTGTAAAAGACAAAGTATACATGATTACCAATATTTACGGTTCTTTTTCTTCCGGGACTACTTCAAAAGCTGCTATAACTTCCTTTGGTATGGAGCGCAATTTACCAGTTAACGCATCAACAAAAACCCAATCAGTTTCGCCCTCGGCAAGGACGGCATTATCCTCCAGGCGGATGACTTTGTATTTGCGCAGGGATTGCACCCGGCGGAAGTTGGCAACCCAGGTCAAGACACAAATATGCTCGCCGGCAAAGGCCGGACGCAGATATTCGAGATGATGCGTCCGCACAACCCATGTTGCCCCGGCTGCTTTTGTAGCTTGAGTGCAGCCCTGAGAATCGGCGTGGAGCACAGCGGCATCCAGCATCCAGCGCAGATACTCCACGTTGTTAACATGGCCGTTTTCATCGAGTGCATCTTCAGGGACTATAAATTCATGCCGGTATATCTGTGCCATTAATTTATTCTCTTTCTGCAATCAAATACTAATTATTATGAACCTTGCCCCGTGCCAGTGATGCCCAGATACCACCGCAGCACACGATAGACAAAACAAAGAATATAATGTGTGTGCTCTGTAAAAGAAGCGGATTGTTCGCTTTCGCCAGCGGCTGATTGCCCAAAATAACGGCAAAGACAAGCATGGTAATGCCCATGCTGAGCATCTGGCCGGTGAGGCGCATAGTGCCGAGCGTTGCCGAAGCCACGCCGTAATATTTATTTTCCACGGCGCTCATGGTGGCATTAACATTGGGTGAAGAAAAAAGAGCAAAACCGATGCCTAGAACGATCAGACAGAAAACAATATAATGGATACTGGTATCGTTATGGATAAAAATCAACGGAATTAGCCCGAGGATATTGAGAGCCATGCCCAGAGAAGCGATAAGCCGTGGTTCAAAGCGATCGGAGAGCCTGCCGGCAAGCGGTGAAAAAAGTGCCTGCACAACCGGCTCGGCAATAAGAATTATACCGGTCTGTGACGGCGTCAGCATTTTGATGTGCTGCAAGTAGAGACTCAGCAAAAGAGTCACGGCAAATGTGGCGCAGTAATTGATGAGCGCAGCCAGATTGGAAAAAGCAAAAACTCTATTATTAAGAAAAAGACGCATATCCAACAAAGGGGAAGGATTTCTTAACTGCTGCCGAATAAATAAGATAAAGCAGATCAATCCTATGCCGATTAAAGGAACTGCCTTGCCTGCGGGAAGGAGGGATATGCCGTACATGATAGCGAATAGAGCCACGGCATAAAGCAGCGAACCGGCCAGATCAAAACTCTCGCCTTCGGCACCTAGCCACTCTTCTTTGACCATAAATGCAACAAGCAAGAGAATCATTATTCCCAGTATAGACGTAAAGAGAAAAATATATCGCCATCCCCAATGATCCGTCAGAATGCCGCCGATAAAGGGGCCGACAGTCAACCCTATATAAACGGCCGCAATATTAATGCCCAGAATTCTGCCCCGCTGCGTCGGCGGATAGGCGGAGATCAGCATTGCTGTGCCGGTGCTGAAAATCATCGCCCCACCGATGCCCTGCAGTGCCCGCACGATAATCAGAAAAGTCTGTGTCGGCGACCATATGCAAAGAAGGGAAGCAAAGGTGAAGGTAATGGCGCCGTAAAAAAAAATTCTTTTGCGGCCGTAAATATCGGCCAGGCGCCCCAGAGGTACAAGAGTTATGGCGGCAGCCAGAATGAAGGAAGAGGCAACCCAACTCAGGGATAATGCCGTCATGGAAAGTTCTTTGGCCATGATCGGCAGAGCGACATTGATGGCCGAACCCATAAAAGGAGTTAAAAACGAACTTAAAGTTGTAGCGAGAAGAATTATATAGCGATGATTATTGTCTGTCATATAGCCATGTGGTTTGTTGAATAGGTCAAGGGCGGCCAAATGTCTTTTTGTAAAGTGCCGGGTAACTATTTTTACCGCCTGCCAGCATCATGGTCTGCGGCATAACCTTTTTTGCCGCCTTCAGCATTTCTTCTGATAGAGTGCGGATATCCCATTGGGCGTGTTGATCAGCGCGCAGGCGCGCCAGATGGTAAAATTCGCGGGCGTTGAGTTTCATCAGGACTCTTTTACGATGAGCATTGGTCAGAATGTAGGGCGCAGCCTGCGGTGACTTCTTCTTTATTTGTTCATAGGCAGCCTGTGTTTTGCTGATGATTTGTAAAAATTGTTTTTTCTGCCCGATTTTGCTGATGGCAGGCGGGATAGTGACACCCAGTTGTGGATCATAATCCTGAGAAATGATGGTGGACATGCGGTGCCTTTTCAGTTGAGCAAAGCAGCTGGCGCTCATTACCAACTCAAATTGTAAATCGACATTTTCCAGTTCCCGTAATGCGGCATCATGAGCTTTAATATGTTCGAAGGCTGTCTTAAATAGTGACTTCTTGTCCCGGAGAGTAAGACGGGTAGTTTGAGACAGGCATTGTTTATAATTTAATGCGGATGCGGAAAAAAGTAAGGCCGCAGCAACCTTAGTATCGGCATTCGGTGTAACAAAAACCAATTGCACGGCAGGAGTATTTTTTTCTGCCCCCCGCTGAGAGTATTTTATAGAAAAAGAATCAGCCTTTTTACGCAAATTGTGTCTGGTCAACCTATCGTAATCGGTCACTTCCGTATAACGGATGAGCGAGGGGGCAATATCTTTGGTGGCGGCAAATAATTTTTGACTGTAATCCTGCGCCTCCTTGTAGGGCAGAGCTGCCAGCCGCCGCAGCATCAGCTCCAGATTGCGGGCATTGATGGTCATGCCAAGTTGCGTTTCCGTTGCCAGAGCGATGGCATAGCGGGCATCTTCTTTAGCCCATCCTTCCAGCAGGGAGCGGTTGGCGGGATTAGTCGCCAAATCCTTGTGGTTGGCAAATACATAAGGCCACAATTGTTCATACAGTTCATGATAATAATTATTTTGCATCTCAATTGTGGAAGTGAATAAGTCGGTTAGCTTCGCTTGCCTTATTTCTTCCGGAATAACGTAATCCTTATCAAAAAGCACATAGCGCTGCGATTTTTCCGTATATGAGCATAAGCGAAACTTTTCGATCTCTTCGATTAAAAAACGGGAAGCGCCGATGACGTCGATATTGAAAATTGCATGTTCAGCGACGGAACTGTGCCCCATGGCAAAGACAATGTTACGGTTGGACTTGCGGGCGTTATCAACTTCCCTGCGGGAGATTTCCCGCAGCTCATTGACCGGCTTGGGGCTGCGACTGATGCGGGCATAAGCGGCGGAAATTGTTTCGGGCGTTAAATCATCAATTATACCGCTTTTTTCTTTAAGTTCCTGGATAACATCGTAATCCAAATTGTAGCCGGCGAGGAGAATTTTCATCTTTAATTCCATACCTTTTCCAGTAAATTATTCCGGGGAGCACGCAGGACTTTAAAGCCGCATCAGTTCCACGTGTCCCAGAGTGCGACCTAAGAAACGCTCCCCGATGGTTTGAAAGCGGTAAGGAACATCGCTGACGCAAAAAAGATAATCAGGGGGACGGCGGTTCTGATTGCCGAGGTTGAGCCCGTTAAGTAAATCGGCAGTGGCATCGGCCATTGCTTCCGCTGAGTCAATGAGTGTTATTTCCGTTCCGGCGATGTCCTGTAGGAGAGGCTTGAGGAGCGGATAATGGGTGCAGCCCAGGACAAGCGTATCAATTTGTTCCGCCAAAACCGGCTTTAAATATTCCTGGGCAATAAGCCTGGTCGCCGGATGATCGAACCAGCCTTCTTCGACCAGCGGCACAAACAGCGGGCAGGTTTGCGAATAAATTCTTACTTTTTTGTCCAGCAGGTGAATGGCCCGGGCATAGGCATTGCTGTTAATTGTTGCGGGAGTGCCAATAACGCCAATGGATTTGCTGCGGGTTTCGGCAACTGCATTGCGGGCGCTGGCTTCGATAACTTCCAGAACAGGTACCGAGGATAAATCTTTGATAGCCTGATACGCGACAGCAGCCATAGTATTGCAGGCGACAACCAGCAGCTTTACGTCTTTTTTCAATAGAAATTCGGTAATTTGTGAAGCATAGCGGTTGATTGTTTCCACGGACTTGATACCATAAGGCACTCGAGCCGTATCGCCGAAATAGATGATGTTCTCAAAAGGCAGACGTTCCATCAAAGCGCGCACAACGGTCAGACCGCCAATTCCGGAATCAAAGACGCCTATAGATCTGTTATTTTTTGCATCCACGAATTATCTTTACTCATTTACATAAAACTGTAATTTAAGATGGGCTACTTCCACAATGTCGCCGTCCTTAAGATCGTAACGGCGATCAATAACTTTCCCGTTAATCTTTAACTGTTTGCTGCCGGGGGGCGTGATAAAATAACCTTCTTTCCGGCGGTTGACCAGTGCGGCAAGTTTCGGAGCAAATAGGCCTTTAAGCATGATGGCGCAGCCTTCTTCTTTGCCGATTGCGGATACTTTTTCATTAAACTCATATTGTTTTTGGTCGGTTGAACCTTCCAGAACCAGAAATCCACCCAGCGGTTCGGGTTTGTCTTTATCGGAGGCGCTGATGATTTTCTTTTTATCATCCGGAGAAATAATCATCGTTTCATCCATGGACCGGCCGCGGACGGCAAAAGTTTTTTTCTCGGCTTCCTTGTTTTTGTTGGAGGAAACACTTAATGTGTGCACACCGATCAGAATTACATCGCCGTTAAAAACCTCGGTTCTGGAAGCTTTATGTCCATTGATGTATGTTCCATTGAGGCTGTTTAAATCTTCAACCACAATATGATCGCCATCTGTTTTTAGTAAAGCGTGATGTCCCGACACAGCTTGGTTATCGATAACAATATCATTTTCCGGTTTTCTGCCGATGGTCGTTGTCTCTTTTTCCAGAATAAACTCTCGAACAACGGCTTCTTTGTATTTAAGTAAGACCTTTGCCATACTTCACCTCCGAAAAGCTTCCATTAATTTAAACAAAGCAAAATGCCATTTTTTCTTTTTTATGTGGCCGATGACAACAGTTATATTATCCCATCCGCCCAGTTCATTGGCGGCATTAATTAAAGAAGCGCATGCGGCATCATGATGAGGGGAAGATAAAATTATATCCAGCATGGCTTCATCTCTTATCATATTATTAAGACCATCGCTACACAAGAGCAAAATATCATCATTAAAAACAGTCAACTCATCCAATTCTGCCTCGGTGTCCTCGCTTATTCCCAATGCTTTTGTAAGAATATTTTTCATTGCGGATTGAGCCGCTTCTTTTGCGGTAATCATTTCACTTTTTATTTGTTCATTGACCAGCGTGTGGTCGTGAGTCAGCTGTTCGATGGAGCCTGCGCGAATCAGGTAAGCACGGCTGTCGCCGATATGAGCGATGCTCAATTTGTTACCGTTCAGGTGGACGGCGACAATGGTTGTCCCCATGCCTCTTAACTGAGGCGATTCGCGGGCTGCTTCCAATACGGCAAGATTAGCGAAGTTTATGGCAGAGTTCAATCTGTTTGTGGCTTCCGAATAAGAATAATTGTATTTGCCAAATTGTATTTGCGGACCATGAAAATAATCACGCATAACAGTTACGGCCAGTTTGCTGGCGGTTTCGCCGGAGGCATGGCCCCCCATGCCATCGGCAACTAGCAGGAGTCCTGTCTTTTCATCGAGGTAAAAATTATCTTCATTATTAGACCGGACTAAACCAAGATCAGTTTTGCCGGTAGCGGTTATCTGCAAAGAGAGCTCCTTATTTTAAGCAGGCCAGAAGATCATCAGCCAAGTCCTTACCACTTTGATATCTGTTTTCGACAATTTTTTCCAGCAGCTTTTCCACAATCGGCACAAGCTTGGGCGGTATATCGGGAGAAAGTTCCTGTATCGCCGGAGGCACAGAGGAAGTTATGTTAAACATAAGCGTGGCGATGCTCTCTCCGTTAAAAGGTTTTTCGCCAGTAAGAAGTTCAAATAAAACGACACCTAAGGAAAACAAGTCCGAGCGGCCATCAACCTTATTTCCGGAAATTTGTTCCGGTGACATATAGCTGGGAGTGCCGGGAACAACGCCGGTTTGCGTTTTGGATGAACTCATAACACGGGCAATGCCGAAGTCCGTAACTTTAATATCGCCATTGTTCAATATCATGATGTTGGCGGGTTTGATATCGCGATGGATAATGCCATTGGTATGAGCGTAATCCAGAGCCCAGGCCACACAGCAGATAATGCGGACTATTTCCGGCACGGGAAGCAAATTATCTTTGTGGCAATATTTCGCCAAATTGGTGCCATCGAGTAATTCCATGGCCATATAAGCGATGTCATAATCCTCGCCCACGTCAAAAATCGTAACGATATTGGGATGTGATAGTTTCCCAGTAGCTTCCACTTCGAGGAAAAATCTTTTTTTAACTTCGGCGAGCTCTTCGATATCAATTTCTTCATATCTTAAAGTCTTAATGGCCACTTCGCGGTTAATGAGTGGATCCTTACCGAGCAAAACAGTGCCCATAGAACCGCGTCCGAGCTCTTTGACAATTTCATACCGCCCCAGTGTAGGTTTGATTTCGGTATTATCCATAAGCACCGTGGCATTTTTTTTAGCTCCGGATAAACCGAAAATTAACGTATCGCCGGTAACTTTCAGCTTAGTAATGCGTTCACTGATGTCTTTGAAACTTCCGGCTGAAGAGATATGTTCATACACAGCGACGGCCTTATTCAACATTCGTTTTCTCTCAAAATCGAGCCCCAGATTGTAGAGCAACTCTTTTACCGGTTCGTCTTCCACCGGGCATTTACGGAATTTATCAAAGGCCATATCCAGCAGTCCCTGACCCTGAAAAGACAATCCCAGCATTTTGTTGGTTTCGATACTGTCGGCTTCAATGCGATCAATGGTTTCTTCTGTCAGCAGATATCGTTTGGAAACCATGACGATGTAACCCAGCAATAAAAGAAGAGCCGGATAAATGAACTTAATCCAGTAACCATAAGAGGTAAAAAGGTAAAAGGTTGTTATTGCCCAGCCAAGAAGGAGAACAAAAGAGACAATAGCACTGATACCGGCCCTGATGTGCGGAATCACCAATGTGATATATAAACTGAAGAAAATGATCATGGCTAATTCCAGAGAGACAGCCCAGTAAGGACGGGAGATGTAATCACCGCTGATAATATTATCGATGACATTGGCAATAATCGTTCCCGGGGGAACGTTAACGGCAGTTGGTGTAACCTGCAAAGCACCGATACCGGCGGCATTGTGGGTGATTATAACAATTTTATCTTTAAAGGCTTCCGGAGGGACTTTTTTATTCAATACATCAATGAATGAATAAAAAAGAACGCCGCTGGAGAAGTTAATCAGCATTCTGTTATTTTCATAAAGAGGAATAGTTTTCCGGCCGAATTTTATTTCTTTGCCTAACTGTAAATCCTTCAAATCAAAATTAAGATATTTTAAGGTCAGTTGCAGAGCAAAAGACGGGAAGAGTTTTTCTTCAAAATTAATGAATAACGGTTCGCTACGCACAGTGCCGTCGCTGTCGGCAATGATGTTAATGTGACCCAGCCCCAACGCGACTGAGGCAAATTCGGCAATTGGTGGCCTGATTTCGCGGGCACTAATACTGGTGTCGGAAAAAGGTGGCGATATGGAATTGTTCAGGAGATAATCCGGCAGATTGGAAGCAGTTCTGCCCGTAGGATTTTGAAAGGAAAAAAATAAAGGCAGAACGACATTTTTGTTCGCTGTAATGGCATTAGCCAGAATTGTGTCGTTGTCGAGCCGTTCTTCAGCATCTCTTAATGACGAAAGAATTATAACGAGGCTCATGTTTTTCTTGAAGTATTGCGGATTGCTTTCAATATTTTTTATGACATTGCGTACTTCCGTAAGGCCATGATTGAGGTCTTTTTCCGAGTAGATAAAGTCCAGACCGATTACTTTAGCCTCATAGGAATGCAACAATTGCAACATAAAGGCGACGTAAGATCGCGGCCAGGGCCACCGGCCAAGATTGGCAATGCTTTGTTCGTCAATGGCGACTACGGCCACAGGCGCAACGGCCGGTTTGACACGGATGCTGGAATTGAAATCATAAACAACATATTCCAGCGTTTCCAGCGGACCGCGCGAAAGGAAAAAGGCGAAGAGAACAAGCAAGGTAAGGACGATACCTAGGATTAAATCAGAAATTATCGACTTTTTAAATTTCTTCATGTAAGATCCTGCCGTAAGGTGACCCTTGAAAAGCTTGCTCGTGACTTATTTATCATAAATAATCAGTATATAGCAAGATTTCTTGTTAACATTTTATTGCGGAGGGGAAAATGCGCAGATCAGATAAAGAGATTAAAGACAGTAAAGAAATAGCAACTATCATGGAAAAAGCCCTTGTCTGTCGAATTGCCCTGATCGATGATGATTACCCTTATATTGTGCCGGTGAATTTTGTTATGCGCGATAGCCATCTTTATTTTCATTCAGCGGCGGAAGGAAAGAAGATAGCAATACTAAAGAAAAATAATCAGGTATGTTTTGAAGTAGATGATGGCGTGGAGATGGTGCAGGGAGATTATCCCTGTTCGTGGGGGACAAAATATTTAAGTGTTATTGGTTTTGGGCGCGCTTTTCTTTTAGATGAAATTGAGGAGAAAAAGAAAGCCTTGAACTGTCTGATGAAAAAGTATGCGGTAAGGAAATATTTCACTTATCAGGAAGAAGCACTGAAGAAAGTGATTGTCGTTGATATCCGGGTTGATAATATAACCGGTAAGAAATCGGGATATAAATAATAATAAAAGTTTAGACGGGGAAACCGACTAAACTTTTAAAGTCCAAAGTAGCCAGATAATCATCAACAGTTTCGGCGCGGCGGATTTGTACAACTTCGCCGTTATCTCTCAGAAGAAGTTCCGCCGAACGCAGCTTGCCGTTATAGTTGAATCCCATCGAGAAGCCATGCGCGCCGGCATCATGAATGGCAACAATATCTCCGGGCATAAGTTCCGGTAGTGCCCGGTCAATAGCGAACTTGTCGTTATTTTCGCAAAGCGATCCGGTGACATCATAAAGAACATTATGCGGCTTATTTTCTTTACCCATAACGGTAATATGGTGATAAGCGCTGTAAAGAGCAGGGCGCATTAAATTCGCCATGCAGGCGTCCAGGCCGGCAAACTTTTTATAGGTATTTTTGATATGCAGGACGCGGGAAACGAGATACCCGTAAGGGCCGGTAATGTATCGGCCGCATTCGGTAAATATTTTCAACGGCGCCAGGCCGTTGGCAACAATAAGCTGCTCATATTTGTCCTTAATGCCGCGGCTCATGGTGGTGAGATTAATGCGCTCCTGTTCCGGTCGGTAGGGAATTCCCATGCCGCCGCTGAGATTGGCAAATTCAAAGCGTATTTTCAACTGCTGAGAAATTTCGGCAATAATCTGAAATAAGATTTCCGCAGTTTCTACAAAGTAACCGGCATCAAGTTCGTTGGAAGCAACAAAGATATGGATTCCGAAACGTTTGATCCCTTTTTCCTTGCAGATTTTATAGCCTGCAAAAAGCTGCTCCCTTGTGAAGCCGTATTTGGCTTCCTCGGGATGACCGATGATAATATTCCCTTTCTTCAAAGGCCCCGGATTATAGCGGAAGCAAATTAATGGCGGCAGGCCGGCATATTTTTCCAGATAAGCAATATGGCTGATATCATCCAGATTGATAGTGGCATTCAATTCACGCGCCTTGATAAATTCAGCAGCGGGAGTGTCGTTGGAAGAAAACATTATCTCCTCGCCGGTAATGCCTGATTTTTCGGACATAACTAATTCAGCAAGCGAACTGCAATCGGTTCCGAATCCTTCCTTGTGCAAAATTTTCAGCAGATAGGGATTAGGCGTAGCCTTTACGGCAAAAAATTCTTTAAATCCTTCATTCCAGGAAAAAGCTTTTTTAAAAGCGCGAGCGTTTTCCCGGATAGCCTTCTCATCATAAATATGAAATGGCGTTGGATACCTGGCTATTATTTTTTCCATTTGATCTTTGGTAAAGGGCAGCAACTTTTCCGCCATGAAATAGACTCCTTATTCTCTATTAAAACGAATTAATTAAATAAAAGATAGCTCCTGTGGTTTACGGCAAACAGAGGAAGAATTCAAGAAAATTTTCAGATTATTTGTGAAACTCCAATTTCGAAAGCGAAGCGCATCGGAATTGATAAGTTGAATCCGCCAGCGGCGGATTGCGCAATCTCTTTCCAAAGCTTGCTGTGGGATTCATACCCGTGATTTAAAAATCAAGTAGTGAAAAATATTAAAAGAAAGTAAATGATGGAGGAGATTAAAGCAGTAATAGGGATTGTTAAAATCCATGCCCAGACAATATTTCCGGCAACTCCCCAGCGCACGGCATTAAGGCGATGAGTCGCGCCCACACCGACAATGGCGCCGGTAATCGTATGAGTGGTGCTGACAGGAATCCCGGCGATCGAAGCGCCAATAATGGAGCAGGCAGCGGCAGCTTCCGCGCTAAATCCGCCAATGGGGCGCAATTTAGTAATTTTGGTTCCCATTGTTTTAACAATCCGCCAGCCGCCAAACATAGTTCCTAGCGCTATTACGGTATAACACATGATGATGATCCAATAGGGAATGTTGAAACTGGAGCCTATCAAACCTTTACTGTAAAGGACAATGGCAATAATGCCCATTGTTTTTTGAGCATCATTCATTCCATGTCCCAGAGAATAAATAGCTGAGGAACAAAGTTGTAATTTGCGATAAAGTTTTTCGGACCGAGCCATATTAGAGTTGCGATTTAGGTTAAGGGAAATTACCATAAAAATATAACCTAAAACGAGACCGATAGCTGGAGAAAGGATGATGAAAGCCGTTGTTTTGATAACACCCGCCCATACAAGCGAGCTTGTTCCGCTTTTAGCGATACCCGCACCAATGAGACCACCGATTAAAGCGTGGGAAGAGCTGCTAGGAAGTCCATAATACCAGGTAATAAGATTCCAAATGATTGCACCACCCAATGCGGAAAGGATAAGCATATTATCAACAATATCAGGATGAATAATGCCGCGGCCAATAGTATTGGCGACCTGAGTGCCGATAAAGAAGGCGGCAATAAAGTTGAAAAAGGCAGCCCAAAGAACAGCATACTTGGGAGAAAGAACGCGAGTAGAAACAACTGTAGAAATAGAATTAGCAGAATCATGAAAGCCATTGATGAAGTCAAAAACAAGAGCAATGACAACAATAACTATGACAAAGGCCATCGAATCAAGCATGTTTTAAGACGATTCCTTCCACGATGTTGGATACATCCTCGCACACATCAAGTGCTTCTTCGATACGCTCAAAAATTTCCTTCCATTTCAAAAGCTCAATGGCGTCTTTTTCTTTGATGAAAAGTTCGGCGATAATGGTTCGTAAAACAACATCACCGGCATTTTCCAGCGTGTTGATTTCCACACAGGCATCGAGAATTGCTTTTGCATTTTTCATATCACGCAGGGCATGAATTACGAATTTTACTTTGGTGATCGCTTCATTTAAAATTTTCGCCTGCTTGATTATTTCGTCATCAGGTTTTTTTACTTTATAGAGATAGATACGGACAGCGGTAGCTTCAATCATATCCAGGATGCTATCCATTTTATTGACTAAAGCATAAATATCTTCACGGTCTAAGGGAGTGAGGAAGGTTTTATGCATTTTTTCATATGTTGTATGGGTGATCACATCGGCTTCATGCTCAATTTCCTTGAGCTTGGAAACCTTAGCGTCCGAATAATCGTGATTTTCCGTCATTTCTAAAAAGAGACGTCCGCCTTGCTCAATTTTATTGGCCAGTTCTTCGAAATAATCAAAAAATTTTTCTTCTCTGGGGAATAAACGCATGAATAAGCTCTCCTTAGGGTTAAAAATATAGCGTCATAATCAACGCAGGCAGTCATTAACGAATAATAAGGAAAATTGCAAGCTGTTTAAGCTTGAAGTCAGATAAACCGGGATTAGAGCCGAATACAGCTATCAATATCGGAATAGTGAAACAAAACAATTATTTAAGTACCTTGGAATAAATGATTTTACTATCCCCTTCTGCATAAAAATCTTTTAGAGAAGCCTCGCGCAGATAACCGCAATTCTCATAAAAAATATGGGTGGGCCGATAGAGGTCGCGGGATGATGTTTCCGCATAAATATGTTTGCCGCCCAGGGAGCAGATGACCTCTTCAGTTTTTAGCATCATCTCCTTACCATACCCCTTTTTGCGAAATTGTTCATCCACGGCAATCCAATAGAGATCGTAGCTGGCGGCAGTTGCCGGGATTAAACCAAAGCAGGTATAGGCAACAATCATATCGGCAGATTCGCCGAAAAGAAATTCGTAAGAAGATGCCTTGCCCCGGGCAATCTTTTCTTCAGCTAATTCGATAGCCAAATCAATTTCCGCAGCGTAAAAGAAACCGCTGGAGCGCACAATTCTTTCAATTGCTTTTACGTCTGTTTTTATAATTTGGAGGCGGTATGTTATTTTCTTGTCATTCATAGTTAATTATTCAATAATGCTTTCCCGGCAAAATATGCCAGACTCAGAATCATCTGAGCGCGTCATTAATAATACGTTCAATTGCTTCATGATATTTTAAAGAAGCCCTTTCGATAGCAAAAGCAAAACCCGCTTCAGGAGATAAACAGGGATTGGCATTTATTTCCAGCACCCAGGGATTACCATCATTATCCACCCGAAAATCTACACGGGCATAGCCGCGCAGGTCAAAGAGTTCCCAGCAGCGTTTAGCTATGTATTGCAATTCGGCAATCAATCCGTTATCGTTTTCTAAAAAATCCATGGTCCGTGAAGTATTCTCATATTCAAAAGTTCCTTCAATCCATTTGGCTCGGTAATCGAGCAGTTTTAATTTCTCCGGGCCGAAGCCGATAAATTGCATTTCGGCAGCCGGAAGTATTTCCACACCGGACTTGCCGGCAATCAGTGCTACATTAAATTCCCGTCCGTCGATGTAGGCTTCAGCAAAACAAGGGCCACCGATTATTTTATTCCGCTTCTGCATCAGCGATTTAATATCGGTGGAATCGGCAAGAGTTATTATAGCGTCTTCGTCCAAACCGACAGATGCATGCTCCCAGGAGGCTTTCAGCAGGAATATGCTGGATGAAGGTTGTCCGCTACGTACTCCTTTGGAGGAAATCCAGGCAGGAGTGGGTATTCCAGCAAACTGCATAATTTTTTTGGACAGTGGCTTATTGGATGTAAGAAAAATGGCATCTGTGCCGCAACCGGTGTAAGGAATATTCAAATGATCCAGAATTGCCGGGGCAAAGTGAATCATGCTGCCTTTGGCATTGATAGTTTCTACAAGATTAAAGACAACTTCAGGGTGCAAGTCTTTAAGGGCATTTATTGTTTTAGACAAATCCAAAACAAACGGCAGCAAAACGGGTTCATAGCCGAGTTGTTGCAGAGCTAAAGATATGGTTCCCGCCTGCCTTAAGCAATCCAATTCATCTTCGCTGGCATCGAGTGGAACATCGCTGTGCAGGATTACAACTTTTTTCATGTAGCCTTTAAAATATTATTATTTAAGATATTGATAATCAGTATCTATTTTTTTGTTGCCTAAAAGTGCTGACTCAATAATGGAACTGATCAATTCGTGGTAGGTCATACCCAGAAGATTACAGAGAATAGGTAAATCAGACCTTATGGGATTTAAGCCGGCAAGTGAATTAACTTCCATGAAATGCGGTACGCCATGACCGTCGGAACGCAAATCAACACGGCCTGCATCCTTTAACTCCAGACCGCGCCATACCTGAAGGGATGTATCCATGGCCAGCCTTGCTTCATCGTCTTCAACAAGAACATACCGGACAAGCTTGTCATAATGTTCCTTGTTTTCATAGGAATAAGAATTCTTTTCCGCTTTCGGCCGTAAAATTACTTCCATTGCACCCAGCGTCCTGGCTTCTTTGCCCGTTCCCAGAATGCCGACTGTAAACTCGCGGCCGGGCAGATAGGTTTCCACTAATGCCGGTTGATGGAATGTTTGCAGGATATAGGTGCATACCTGATGCAGTTCGGCGGTAGTATTAATTTTGGATAATGCCGTTATTCCTTTACCGGTTCCTTCGGCAACTGGTTTGGCAAAAAGAGGAAAAGGCAGAGTAACATCTGCTATATCCAATTCGTCTCTGACAATAGCAAAATCAGGAGTAGGAATTTGCAGATCACGGACAATATGTTTGGTCACGCCCTTATGCAGGGTGAGGGCATGACCAAGGGGATCGGAAAAAGTGTAGGGAATGTTGTATGCTTCCAGCAGAGCGGGAACTTGAGCTTCCCGCCCATAACCGTATAAGCCTTCAGAGATATTGAAAACAAGATCCCAACGATCTCCTCGTGCAATCCGTTGTGTTAAAGCCTTAATGTTGCCTATACGATCGGCTTGAAAGCCATTATCGCGAATAACTTTTTCAATGGCCTCAATTGTATCGGGAAGATCAAACTCCGCCGTTTCTTCGTGAGTGTATCCTTCTTTCAAATAATCATCGCGTAAATCATAGGTGATCCCCACTTTCAACTTTTCCACGGCGTTGCTCAAATTATATTATCTAACCCCCTGCCCTTTAGTGAACGTCTAGTGAATATCTTTCGTCTCAGCGTGATTGTCTGGATAACGGTAAACATTGCCCTCATAATTGCGCAGCAGCAGGTCGCCATTTTCCCAGCCTACAGCATATTCGGGAAGAAGAGGTATTTTGCCGCCGCCACCGGGAGCATCCACAACATAAGTCGGCACTGCATAGCCGGTTGTATGGCCGCGCAACCCCTGGATTATTTCCAGTCCCTTGCTGATCGGTGTCCGGAAATGAGATGAGCCGGGAATCGGATCGCACTGATAGAGATAATAAGGACGAACCCTGATTTGGAGTAACCCATGAACGAGGCGTGCCATAGTGGAAACCTCATCATTGACACCGGAAAGAAGAACAGTTTGGCTGCCCAGCGGAATACCGGCGTCAGCCAGACGTATGCAGGCGGAGCTCATCTCCGGGGTTAATTCATCCGGATGGGTAATGTGAATACTCATCCAGAGCGGATGATATTTTCTCAGCATCGCAGTCAGCGCCGGAGTTATCCGTTGCGGCAGGACGACAGGAACCTTGGTGCCAATTCGTATAAGCTCAATGTGTGGAATTTTATTTAACCGGGAGAGAAGCCATTCGAGTTTTTCATCGGATAAAGTTAAAGGATCTCCGCCGGAAAGGAGAACATCCCTGATGTTCGGGTTATTTTCTATATAGGAAATGGCGGTTTCCCATTTATTCAAATCGACAAAATGCTGATCGCTGCGCCCGATAATGCGGGACCGAGTACAATAGCGGCAGTATGTCGAACAAATATCGGTAACCAAAAAAAGAACACGGTCTGGATAGCGATGCACTATTCCGGGAACGGGAGAATCGTTATCTTCGCAAAGAGGATCTGCTTCTTCACCGGCAGTATGTAAACACTCATCCACAACTGGAACAACGCAGCGGCGCAAAGGCGACGAAGGGTCATGAGCACTAAGCAGGCTGGCATAGTATGGTGTAATGGAAACGGGCAGAGCTCCCGAATGATGCATCATAGCTTGGCGTTCATTCTCCGAAAGATTGATCATTTGTTCCAATGTATCCACATCCCTGATCGCGTTGCGCAGCTGCCAGTGCCAATCGAACCATTCGAAACGGGTAATTTCGGGATAAAATCGTTTACGAAAAATACGTGATCGGGGAGAATCTTTAAAGGGAAATAAAAATCTGTCAGACTTTTGTTTAGCCGGATAGGGCTGGTGGGTTTGTGTGTTTAATGAAAAAAAGTCAATTACTTCATGTTCAACCTTAACAAGACCGTTCGCCGGACCAGGAGGTTCAGCGTCCTCATTGAACAGGGTCTCGTTTTCCATTTGTTTCCTCCTTCTGGAAGTTTCCTTCCAATTAAAATTATTTGCAAAATATTTTTGCAATCTGTAATTTGAATTTACGCGAGCTATAAAATTTGTCAACATTTTTTTTGCATTTTTGCCAAAAAAATGAAAAAAATTTCAAGAGAGACTTTACAAAAAAGTCAGCATAATACCGGAGATAAATTCCGCAAACGACGAAAACGGCAAAAACGGATGTGAGGATAACGCGGAAACGCAGTGGTGGTCTGCAATTGCCGATAACAAGGAAAGTATATAGCAGATGATATTTGATCATATTAAGTGATGCCGCGGAAAGTTGCCTGATAGATGCATCATTATTGAGGCAAGATAATAAATAAAAAGTGCGGAAGGCATAGCGAGGTATGAAGTGCTGTAATAATTGACATGTCAGGTGCGATTGCTTATTGTCCTTATTATGGTATTATAGAATTATAAGATAAAATAAGAAAATCATCAGAAACAAAAAAATTGTAGCAGCAAGACTGTTCGTAAAACAGTATCCAAGATATATGGAGGAAGAAAATGCCTGAATTACCGGAAGTAGAAACATTATGCCGTCAACTCCAGACGAGGATAGCGGGGAAAAAGATATCATCAACGGAAGTATATGACGTAAAATTAAATAATTTGAAAAATATTCAAGGGAAAAGAATTACAGAGGTCAAGCGAAAAGGCAAAACAATTGAGATAAATCTTGATGACGGGACTTCTGTGCAGATTCATTTGCGCATGACGGGCAGGCTGCTCTGGCAGTCGGAAAAGGAAAGACCGAAACATAGCCGCTGGAAGATGAATTTTAAAGATGGCGCAATTTATCTTATAGACCCGAGGCGATTTGCGACGATTAAAATTCAAAAGTGGGAAAATGATAAGGTTGACAATGATTTGCTGGTAAGCTTTGCTAGAGAAGATTTCCTGGCAAAGAATGGAGGCAGAAAAGGAAAAATTAAAAATCTACTCATGGATCAAAATACAGTTGCCGGCATCGGCAATATTTATGCATGTGAAATCTTGTACAGATGCGGTATTCATCCGGAGCGTACAGCGGAGTCCTTAAATGTGAAAGATTGGCAATTGATTTTCAAAAATGCCAGAGCAATTCTCCAGAAGGCCATTGAAAACAGGGGAACCTCAATTTCCGATTGGCGTGATCTGGACGGACATAAAGGTGAGAACCAGCATGAATTGAAAGCATATGGGCGAGAAGGGAAACAATGCAGGAAATGCGGTGGAATAATTAAAAGGATCAAACAGGGAGGAAGAAGCACATTTTATTGTCCGCAATGTCAGACATAGTAATGATACGAGAAATTATTTGGATGCACTGCTCGGCGAGAAAAAGTGACGCCAGCCGCGATTAAAAAAGAAAACAAAAAGGGACATGAGAAAAAGAGTGAAGTCGCGAACAAGATAAAACCAATTTATGCTTTCCGATGATTTTCCAAAACAACCGCAGGAAATATCAAGTCCGCGGACCAAATTGATTGATAACGCAGTGGCAAAAGTCAAAAATAGCAAAGAAGAAAGAAAAGATGCACCGCGCACATAAATTCCCAGAAAAAGGCATACAGCAAGGAAGACTTCCAGCCAGGGTAAAGTTACAGCAAGCAGATTTAGGGCAAAATTGGGCAGAATCTGATAATTGTAAATTGTAACAGCAAATTCCTGCGGATCAGCAATTTTTTCGAAGGCGGCATAAAAGAAAAGAAAACTTAAAAACAGCCGGAAGAAAATTGCTATTACGGGAGCGATGGGAGAGGGGAAGTTTCTTAGTTTCATGATTTTCCTTTAGTCACGGGATAGCCGGCATTGAGCCAGAGATTCCAACCGTTAACGAGGACTTTCACCATAGGAATGCCTCGAAGTAAAAGAGTGTGCGCAGTTTCTTTACTGAGAGGGCACTGGGGGCCGTCGCAGTAAGTGATGACAAGGGAATCGGAAGTAAGTTTAGTCTTTAATGTGGCGGCATGAAGGGATGCTTCATCAGGATAAATGTTTAAGGCACCGGCAATATGACCTTCTGCAAAGCTCAGGGGGTCGCGCGCATCAACAAAAACAACTTTCTTTTTTAAATAAAGATCATATGCGTCACGAATGTTTATTTCCGGAATCAGCGCCTGTTGCTGTTTAATTAAATTGGCAGAAGAGAAACCAAGCAGCGGAATGTGTGATGACCGCAAAAGATTAAACGAAATTGCAAAAATTAATGCAATGGCGGCGATAATTGCGGATTCTTTAAGGGTTGAATTAAGTATTGATCCAATATAGGTTTTATGCATTCGATAAAATATTTTCATTAGGATACGAACCTCTATTAATTCTTCTCCGTCTGTGGGTCAGAAGCTTCTATTATCCATTGGCGGATTTTACTCTTCGGCGGAACTTCCCCTGAGGACACTACCTTATTATTAATAACCAGGGTAGGAGAGCCCATCACTTGATAGTGCGCAATTTCCTTAAAGTCAGTTATATGACGCAAATCAGCGGCAATCTTCAATTCGGACAGAATATCACGAACATCGGACAGCAGCTGAGAGCAGCGCGCACAACCCATACCCAGTACAGAAATATTCAGTCCGTAAGCAGATGCTGGTTCCACAGGCAGGCACTGAGCTATTTTAAATTCGCGTAATAGAGCCTTACTATAGGCATCGGCCACGGCAGCCGGAATATAATTAGTTTTGGCAATCTCGTTGAAAAGATTATTTGCGATTTCGGTATCATTACCCAGTTTCAGAGAATGAGCTGTTTTGTTGATTACATCGTCTATTCCGAGAATGCCGACGAGACGACCATTAATCATAACCTGCTTTAATTCTTTTTTAGACATTGTTTGTCCTCTTAATTAGTACTATATCTATTGACGTAAGGAACATTCGTCAAGAAAAATTTTATTAAAGAAAAATAATTTAAATATATAAGGGTAGTATGATGAAAAAATGAGGGGCGGCATTTGCAATATGATGCATGATGTGATAATGACTGACAGTCAATATATAGTAATAATTGTATAAATATAAGGAATAATTAATAAATAACCTAGATGAGGGGTGGAGCAATGGCAAAAAGGGAGATAATTCAAAAGGCTAAGCAACAGGGGAGAAGTACATTAACAGAAGCGGAAGCAAAGCAAGTATTAAAGGAATATGGCGTGCCTGTTGTAGAGGAAAAATCAGTTGCCTCCATTGAAGAATTGGAAATAACTGCGGACAAGATGGATTATCCGGTAGTATTAAAAGGATTGGGTGCACGTCTTACACATAAAACAGAGAGGGGATTGGTAAAGTTAAATTTAAAAAGCAAAAACGATTTATTAAACGCTGCTCAATTCATAAAAAAAGCTGCGGGGGATGATCTGGAGGGATTCTTAATCCAGCCGATGATGGAGGGGAAAAGAGAATTTGTTGCCGGACTTTTTCATGATAAGCAGTTTGGGCCAACGGTAATGTTCGGGCTGGGTGGAATTTTTACTGAAGCAATCGGAGATGTAGTTTTTCGTATAGCACCGTTGGATGAAAAAGAAGCGGCAGGGATGCTCGATGAATTAAAGGCGAAGAAATTACTAGGGGCATTTCGCGGAGAAAAAGCTGCAGATAAAAATGCACTAATTAAAACATTGGTTGGTTTATCCCGTATTGGGCAGGAAATATCAGATATCAAAGAAATTGATATTAACCCCTTGTTAGTATCTCCGGATGGGAAAATTACTGCTGTAGATGCTTTGATAGTCTTGGGTGAAAAGGTGGAAACCCAGTCCCAGCGTGTTCCAGTGGACGTGCAGGCAATAGGCAATTTGTTTTATCCCAAATCTATAGCTTTTATTGGTGCTTCAGCGGAATTTGGCAAATGGGGACATTTGCTCTTCACCAACGTAATCGGTGGGAAATATGAAGGAGAGATTCATTTAGTTAATCCTAAAGGGGGAGAGATTGCAGGCAGAAAAGTATTTAAATCTGTCCAAGAAATACCCGGCCGGGTAGACCTGGCAGTAGTTACAGTACCTGCTGCTAAAGTTCTTTCATTAATACCTGATTTACAGGAGAAAAAAATTAGAAACGTGTTGCTAATAACTTCCGGGTTTAGCGAAGTTGGTCCGGAAGGTAAAGCGCTGGAAAATGAGTTAATTAACGAAGCAAGTAAAGCAGGTATACTTATTCTAGGTCCTAATACAATGGGAATCTGTAATCCGCATATTTCTCTTTATTGTACGGGCACGCATGTTCGTCCGGAGGCCGGAGGGACGGTTCTGGTTGCTCAGTCCGGAAATTTGGGAACTCAGTTACTGGCGTTTGCCGAGAAGGAGGGTATCGGCATTCGTGCCTTCAGCGGGTCAGGTAATGAAGCGATGATTACAATTGAAGATTATATGGAAGGGTTTGAAGTCGATGAAGTAACGACAACAGTAGTTTTATATGTCGAAAGCGTTAAAGATGGACGTCGATTTTTTGAAGCAGCTAAGCGTGTGGGAAAGAAGAAGCCGGTTATAGTCCTGAAAGGCGGTAGAACACAGGCCGGTGCACATGCCGCGGCTAGTCATACTGGAGCAATGGCTTCTAATGTGAAAGTATTTGATGCTGCTTGTCGTCAAGCAGGGGCTGTTCTGGTGGACAAGACGATGGAACTGCTCGATCTTTCCGCTGTCTTTTCTTCTTTGCCTTTGCCGAAGGGCAATAAAGTTGGCATTATGACACTGGGTGGAGGATGGGGAGTTGTCTCCACAGACTTATGTATAGAGAATGGCTTAGAGGTGCCGAAGCTCTCCCAAGAAATAATCGAAAAAATAAATATAATACTTCCTCCTTTCTGGAGCCATGCTAATCCCGTAGATGTTGTGGCTGAAAATAATCCAGACATCCATAAGGCGATTATTGAAGAATTGCTTAAGTGGAATGAGTGCGATGCAGTTATCCATATGGGGCTCATTGGAAGAAGAGTCATGGTAAAAAATATGCTGAAATCGGCTGTTGCCGTAGATAAAAATTATAACCAGAAGTTTTTGGAAGACGCGCTGCAATTACTAGATGCTTTTGAAAAGCAGTTTATTGAAAATACAGTAAGGCTGATGGGACAATATGACAAGCCTATAGTAGGCGTATATTTGCTTTATGATGATACTTCACGAACAATTACAGAAATTGATAAATGTAAATATAAAGGAGTTACTTTCATTACACCGGAGAGAGCAGTTAAATCGTTGGCAAAAATGTATGAGTATGCAAAATGGCAAAATGAATAAAAAGCTGGGAATAGCTTTAGTTTAAGAAAAGCCTGAAACTCCAATTTCGAAAGCGAAGCGCATCGGAATTGGTAATTTGAATCCCGCCGCCGGCGGGACGAAAGCGGAGGGTAGTGAAACTCAAATTTTAAGAACGTAGTGAATTAAAATTTGTTAGTTATGTTTTCCAACGCTTGCTTTGTGGTTCATACCTGTGATTCGATGTAAATAGGATTAGAAAAAATCCACGGCCGATATTTACCATATGCCTTTATATAGGCCTCTACGCGATAAACTCCTGATTCCTCGACAGGCAAAAATAAATCCTTTCTTATTTCCTCAGCTATAAGGGCGCCGTTTTTAATTACACGAATTAAGGCGGCCTTCGGAAAAGAAACGCACATTTCAGCTTTGCTCGATAAAGCAAAAGCATCGCCCATGTAGTATTCTTTATTGTCCTGCGTAATCGAAAAATTGAAGCCTTGGGAATGCTGAAAATATTCCATTGCGGCATAGCAACGGGCATGGCGCAAAGAGCTAAATAAGAGATTTATATCTTTTTGGCTATCTTGGCTTAATGGTGCTTTTGTTAATATATGAGTACGGACGAACTTAAAAGCGCGTTCAAACGGAAAGGCTTCGACTGTGATGCCGCATACTTTTTTCATGCTGGCATGATTGTCCAGTTCACCAATGCCGATAATTTTCTTTTTTTGATTTAACAAATCCCATCTATCCAAGGTAATTTGGCGCGGGCCCCGCAAATATAAGGCCGGGAAGAAATAACTTAATAAAGAAGGCAAATAGCTATTTAAGCTGCTTTGCCAATCGGTCATAAAATCCCAGATACTGATACCGGCATAACCATCAACCGACCAATCAGTCCAGGGATAATGTTTCACGTGAAACGTTTTTGTTCCTTCATGATCAGGATGGGCGATAATACCAAAACCGCCGGCTCGATTTACATCATCAATATATTTTTGTGGTGCAATGCCCGTGACGTCTTCGGGACATCTTACGGGCTCAGGTATATTGAAGGCAAGATAATGATTAAAGCGTGGCGATATTTCCTGACCCACAACCAAAAGGACTTTTCCATTCCATCCCTCCCATCCTTTATCGCGTGCCTGCAAATGGTCATGGTCAGTCAACATTAAAAAATCAATACCGCATTTTGCAGCGGCAGAGATAATTTGAGGCAGGCCTACCCGCCCATCGAAAGAATATTCAGAATGAAAATGGATGATGCCTGTATAATCATAAAGCTTCATATGTATTCTTTAAATCCTTCCCTCTTTTTTGTCCAGGCGAATGTCATCATGGGCGTGAACCATAGGTCAGGCACCGCAGCCTTGTTCCGTTCTGATAGGGTTGCGTACTTTACATTCAACCTGCCGCCCCTGTAGATCGCGATAGTTTAAAGTTGGAGTCTCACTAATAAAAAAGGCAGGCGTTGTTCGCCTGCCTAAAAAAATGTTAATGATAATTAAAGAACTTATTCTATGCGTAATCCAATAAAGAAACTAGACTTGCCGCGCTTAACCAGCAAAGTTACGTTCTTCTTTTCCGCCGCCCTGCTCATTTCTTTTGTGTAATCTCTCATGGAATTAATCTTGACTTTATTTACCTGGGCAATGATATCTTGCGGCTGAATACCGACATCATCGGCCGGACTACCGTTTTCTACATCAATTACGATTACACCTGTTTCACGTGAAACACCTAATTGTCGGGCAATCTCCGGTGTTATTTCCTGCGCGGTAATACCAAAATATTCTTTGGTGCCTTTACCTGAATCGGCAATTTCCGGCCTGTCTTTACGCTCGGCAACAGTTACATTGAAAACCATTTCTTTCCCATCACGTAATGCTTTAATTGTAACTGTTTCGCCGACATGAAATGCGGCAATAGATAAAAGCAAATCATGAGTGTCTTTGATAGACTTATTGTTAATTTCAATTACAATGTCACCTACTTTTATTCCTGCTTTATCCGCCGGATCACCCTTAAAAACATCAGAAACCAGCGCCCCGCTTTTACTTTTATGATTGAGATTTTTGGCAATATCTTCAGTGATGTCCTGAACAGAAATACCCATCCATCCCCTTGTAACTTTGCCTTTTGTTTTTAAATCAGCCAAAATGCTCTTGGCCATATTAATCGGTATAGCAAAACCAATTCCCTGTCCCTGGGCGACAATTGCTGTGTTAATACCAATGACCTTACCGTCCATACTGAATAACGGGCCTCCGCTGTTGCCCGGATTGATGGAGGCATCGGTTTGAATAAAGTTGTCATATGGTCCCGCACCGATGACGCGTCCCTTAGCGCTGACAATGCCCGCTGTAACGGTTTGCTCTAAACCGAAAGGATTACCGATAGCGATTACCCATTCTCCGACGCGAACTTTATCCGAATCACCGATATCAGCAACCGGTAAACTATTATTCGGTTTGATTTTAATCAGAGCGATGTCTGTTTTGGTATCGGTGCCGATGATTTTGGCTTCGTATTCCTTGCCGTCGGTGACTTTAACGAGAATTTTGTCTGCTTTTTCTACGACGTGATTATTAGTGAATATATATCCGTCAGTACTGATGATGAAACCGGAACCAAGGCTGCGCTGCTTAAATTCGCGCTGTGGTACATCACCAAAGAAACGATCGAAAAAATCATCGCCAAAAGGTGACCTCCCGAACGGCACTCCCAAGCCACCGCGGCCTTTGTAAGTTTTTGATGTGCTGATATTAACTACTGCCGGTTTGACTTTTTCCGTAAGGTCGGAAAAAGAAGCAGGCGTTTTGAATGTGTCCGAAGATACCGCTGACGCCATTTGTATTTCCGGTGCTCCGGAAGGAGTAAAAGAAGAACGCAGTACTTCTACTAAAGACACTATAAAAAAAGCTACCAGAAACGCCATTAAAAACATAAAAAATGTTTTACGATGTTGATTTTTCATATTTATCCTCCGCCAGATTGTTGGTTTTTTCGGCTTAGTCGTAAACTCACGAATGTCTGATATGCGAAAAACTGGAGTAAATATAACGATTGCCGGGTTTTTGTCAATCACAATATTAAAATCATCGGGTGTTTGAAGTATCGGCAATCATGTGTTAAGATACATGTCTATATTAGGAGAAAGTTGCCCATGTCCGTTTTGGAAAACATAGGCCGGCTGGAAATAAAAATGTTTAAGGCATTCACTGATACGATTATGTTTGCCTTTAAAGTTATTTTCAGGATGTTTCAACGCCGCACATACAGCAGCGCCATGCGCATGGTGCTGCTTAACCAGATTTACTTTACATCTGTTCAGATTTTACCGCTCTTTTTTATCGTTTCCATTATACTGGGATCATTGCTGGTCGGGATTGTTTTTCAATTGTTAAAGCAATTAGGGCTGACAGATTTTTTTGGCAATGTTCTCATGGGTCTGATTGTTACAGAATTATCGCCCTTCCTCACCGTTCTCTTAATTACTTTGCGTTCGAGTGCTGCAATTAACACGGAAATGGCGGTAATGAAAGTTAACAGGGAAATAAAGACATTGGAGATATTCCGTATCGATATTATAGATTATTTAATTCTACCAAGGATTATTAATGGTGTTATTTCTCTGGTTTTGTTAAGCAGCCTCTTTTCCATCCTCTTACTAACGAGCGGTATTCTGTTTTCACGGCTGATTTTCGGTATGAGTATTGATGTTTATTCAAATATTATATTAAATTCTGCCAATCTTTCTGATATAGTTATTTCATTAATTAAATGCGCCATTTTCGGTTTTTTTATTACTTTGATACCTATTCGTTTCGGGTTAAAGGCTTCACAGGAGTTAACCAGTATTCCGATCGTTGTTTCCGGTGGAATGGTCGGTGTTTTTACGGCGATAATCATTATTGAGGTGCTGTCATTAATAACAAAGTTGTTTTAAATTTTTTTGATGATGAAAAAAACTTGAGCGAAGCATTCGCTGTCTTTATGGCAAAGCACGGCCGGCAGGCCGCACCAGTCTCGGCTGATGTGCCTTTGATTTCCAATCAGGAGGTATGGATGAACATTGCCTTGATTAAACAATATCACGAAAATATGCCCCGCCATAAAGCTGAGCAAATAGTGCTGTATGCTTTGCAGCGCCTCGGTCTTCTAAGTATAGCTTATAAAAGAAACCCATCTTTAACTAATGAAGAAAGGTTTTGTGTTATGCTGCTCCGTGCGGTTATGGTGCGCGATGCCATAGTTATTATTGATCGTCCTTTAAATATTATTCCGAATCTTAAAGGTTATGATTTTATATTCCAGACATTAAAAAAAATTGAAGATTTTTTTATAACCTGCCATATATATGATTATAAATGGATGGCTGAAAAATACGGAGAGATATGAGCCGGGAATTTAAAGTAGGATTATTTATAGTTTGTACAACAATTGCTGTACTATTGGCTTTGCTTTATCTGTCCAGTGAAAAAGGATTTTTTGCCAATGTATATACTTTTACGCTTTCCTCCAAATCGGGTGACGGCTTTACTGATGGAATGCCTGTTGTGTTCTCCGGGTTTAAAATTGGGCAAGTAAGCGAACTGGAACTTAATGAAAAGGGTTTAGTCCTGATTAAAATAAAAATACCCCAAAGACATATGAAATGGATTAAAGCGGACAGTACATTTATTCTGTACCGACCCTTGATTGGCGCGGCGCGAATTGTTGTAACCACGAATAATTTAGACAGCGCGCCGATGCCGCCCCGCAAGATTGCCGATGTTGAAATAGTTAATGATATCAATGACCTGATAAAGATTGTGCAGCCGCTGATCGAAAAAATCACGCAAATTGCTGAAAATCTGGAACGCATCAGCAAAAAAGTTGACAAGATGGCCGATAAAACCGATGAACAGCTTTACGGCAAGGAAGGAACATTGCCCCAGGTTAATAAAATTTTAAAAAATATTATAAACAAACTGGAAAAATTGGATACGACTGTGGATAACATAAATAAGATCAGCAAAGATACGTCCGAGGGCACGAAGGATTTCCGCATGCTGCGTTCCGACATTGACGATGCGGTTAACGCCATGGATAAGGTGGTAATTAAACTCGATGAGCTTATATCTTCGAAAAAGAATCCGGAATTTGAGGTGCCATGAGAAATTGTTTAGCAGTTGCGATGCTCCTCTTTATTTACGCGTGTGGCGGATCTCAATCAATTCCTCAGTGGAAGGATACGGCTGCGCGCCAGCTCGAAAATTACAAGATAAATTTTCTGGCCGATAAAGAAGATGCAACGGAGCCTCATTTTGCCAAAGCTAAAAATGCTATTTCCAGTAACAATGATTTGCAGCTACTAGCCACAGTTTATTTAACCAAATACGCTTTGCACACGGCCGTCCTGGAAGATTTTGATGATAGCGATTTTATCAGGATTGATAAGCTGGAACCCAATGCCGCCAATCGCGCTTATTATGATTTATTAAAGGGCAATATTTCTCAGATAGATGAAACAAAATTAAAGCCAACTTACCGAAAACTTTTGCAGTTAATGAAGGATAAAAATTTGTCTGCTGCAGTCCGGGAAATTGCTTCTATTGATGATCCGCTGTCCCGCTTGATTTCTTGCGGTATCTGGGTGAAATACATGCCTTATGATGAAAACATTCTCCGGCTGGCAATTGATACCGCAGCGAGAGATGGCTGGAGACGGCCATTATGGGCTTACCTGAACAAACTGCAAAAATATTATCTTGACCGCCAGGAAACAGCCAAAGCCGAAAACATCAAAGAACGGCTGGATCTGCTAAAAAAATAATATGCCGCCATTTTCTGATTCATTACCCGTGATTGAAATACGTAATATCATAGGTGATGGATATGTTGCTCATACAGTTACAATATCGTAAAATATCAAGTCGCTATACCAAGGAATGAATAATGTATTTAAAAATTGCCGCAGGTTATGAAATTTATTATGAAGAATATGGCAAAGGATATCCGGTCTTGTTTCTTCCAGGTATTTTAGGTGATCGGCTGACGTTTCAATCTATAATCAATCGTTTAAAAGCGCAGTATAGATGCATTAGTGTTGAGCTCGCCGGGCAGGGCTCCACAATCATTGACTCCAGAAATTTAAAAGAAAATTTTTCCATAGATGAACATACAGAAGCAATTCGTTTTCTTATAAAATCCCTTGAGCTTTCAAAAATTCACATAATCGGACTATCCTTTGGTTCTATTATTGCTGTGAATTTTGCTTATAAATATAAAGGCATGGTGGACAAAATCTGTCTCTTGGGAGCTCTTTTAGTGAATAAAACGAAGCGCTATGAGAATTGGAATATTCTCTGGGAGCTTTGCTCCAACAATCTTGATCTGCTGGCGCGTCTCTCCATCGGCCTTGTCTATTCAGAGAATTTTCTGAAAAAAACGCCGAATTTATTTGACCTGACTAAAGAAAGGCTTAGTATCCTGAAAGCAAATCAGTTGCAGGCTTTTCGCTGGAATATACAACATGCGAGGAGCTTTGATATGCAAAAGCCTTTTAATGAGATTCATTCTTCTGTCCTCTGCATTCATGGAGAAGAAGATATCATTCATCCCATAAAAGAACTGAAAGGCTATATAAAAAATAAGAAAAACGTTGAGCTGTTCACTATTCCCGATGTAGGTCATGGACTTCATGTGGAAGCGCCGGAGATAATCACTAAAAAAATTCAAGAACATCTTTGATTTCCACAGCTTAATTCCTTACCATTTGCTTCACTTGCTTTTCACTTTAAGATTTTTCCAGGGCGGCCCTACTGTAAACATCAGCATGGCAATATTCCCTAAATCCGGCCCGCCGATATACATTCAATCCCAGTTCCGAAGCTTGCAGAATGCATAACTTTAACCCCAGCTTTTTTGCATAATTTATGATGTAATTAGTTAAGGCCAGCCCGATACGCCTGTTTCTATAAGCAGGCAGGGTGGAAACAAAATAAATTCCCGCCGTATCCTTGTTCATAAATAGCAGTGAACTGGCTACAGGTGCCCCGTTCAGATATACCAGAAAAAGCTTTTGTGGTGATTGTTCGCTTATATCAAATGACGTCACGAAGCGATGATAGGGAATTATAGCATCAGCGGCAAATTCAAATCCGGCAAAAGACAGCTCTTCCCATAAATTTAAATCGCCTGTATTTTGGACAATGGCAACTTTTGTCGCAGCATTAATGGACATTTCTGCAGGTAACGAAGTTAAATCCATGGCGAGACAAGGAATTGCCATTAAATATTTCAATCCCTTGCTTTCCAGTATTATCCTGCTCTCGTTTGCTTGCCCGCACGGATAAACCCACCACCAGAAAGGCAACGCCAATTGCTCATAATTTTTTATTATGTTATCAATGTCCCTTGAATCTTTGACTGTTAGATGTTTTTCATTCCAGACCCAGTTTAAATCGGCAACGGGAATACCTGTGGACATGGCTGAAATAGATTGTGCCTGAACGATTTTAGAATTGAGGTTTCCCCAATATCGGCCAATTGCAAAAAAATTTTCTTCAATAGCTTGCAGTAAATTCATCTAAATAATTTCAGTTGAACCGCTATTTTTTGTTTTCCGGTTTTCCAGACGTGGGGTAATGCTGATAATGAGGTTTGATCTGTGGATTATCAAAATCCTCCTTCGACATTATAAAATTCGCAATACGTTTCCGCCCTGCGCAAAACCCATCTCGCCTTCACGCAATACGTGCCAGTTGTGTCCAACTGGAATTTTGCCATTGCGGATCGCTATAAGCATATTTGCTATCTGTTGGTATTAATCCGCATTTAACTGCAAAATAACGATGCAGGGCAATGCAACCCGTTAGTTCCGGATGAAACACGGTAACTAAAATGTTTTTATTTTCCGCCGCTGCAATATAATCATCAATTCTGAGCAGCACATTTACTTCCGGACCCGCTTTTAATATTTTTGGTGCCCGGATAAATGTCAGCGGTATTGGTTCCGCGGCTACTGCCGGGATCAGGGCTTCAGTCTGGAAACTATTGAGCTGACTGCCAAAACTGTTACGTTCAATTTCAATATCAATCAATCCCAGACAGGCATTTTCTCCAACAATCTTTTTCGCCAGCAAAATTGCTCCCGCGCAAGTACCCCAGATTTTCATTCCCTTGTCACAGGCTTTCAACAAACTTGACTTAATGTTAAAAATATCAAGCAGGCGCGAAATACAGGAGCTTTCACCACCCGGAATGATGCATCCTGCTAAATCATCAAAATCAGTTTTTTGTTTTACGCGTCTGGTCTTTATTCCTAAGCGTCGCAGGTGATCAAGGTGCTCATGGACTCCGCCTTGTAAATCAAGAACCCCGATAATATCCGGTTTTTTATTATTTAATGTTGTAGACATAAATACTCAATAATCATTTATACTTACCAGCCTCTACCAGCTAAAAGCTGTTCGGGAGCAATTTGCGATATTTCCAAACCGGGCATGGCCTCCCCTAACCCCATCGAAGCTTCCAATACTTTCTGCGGATCATTGAAATAAGCAGTGGCCTTAACTATTGCCCGTGCTCGTGCCTGCGGATTGGCCGATTTGAATATACCTGATCCCACAAAAACTCCATCGCAACCCAACTGCATCATTAGAGCTGCATCGGCTGGCGTGGCAATGCCGCCCGCGGCAAAATTAACTACCGGCAGTCTTCCCAACTCTTTGACCTTGTGTGCCAATTCAAAAGGAAGACCGTTTGTTTTGGCAAAACCCGTTACTTCTTCTACCGGCATAAGAGACAGCTGACGAATCTCGCGGTTCATTGTCCTCATATGACGCACAGCCTCGACAACATTACCTGTTCCCGCTTCGCCCTTGGTGCGGATCATGGCTGCGCCTTCCGCTATCCTACGCAACGCTTCCCCTAAATTACGGGCACCGCAAACAAATGGAATAGAAAATTTTGTTTTATCAATATGACATTCTTCATCAGCCGGTGTCAGCACTTCGCTTTCATCAATATAATCAATCCGCAGAGCCTCCAGCAGTTGGGCCTCGACAAAGTGGCCAATGCGCGCTTTGGCCATGACGGGAATCGATACGGCCTTCTTGATTTCGGCAATCATGGCCGGATCGGACATGCGGGCCACGCCTCCCTGTTTACGAATATCAGCAGGAACACGCTCGAGAGCCATAACTGATACAGCCCCGGCTTCCTGCGCGAGTTTTGCCTGTTCCACATTTGTTACATCCATAATGACGCCGCCTTTTAACATCTGCGCCAATTGTACATTTAATTCATATCTTTTTGCATCCACGTAAAATCGCCTCCTAGCTTATCAAAAATATTTTATATTATATCACATTTATGGAAATATTATTCGAAAAATTAATTATTTATGTAATTATAGCTGTCTTCGTTAAGTATATTGAATGTCGTTACCAGAGCATTCTGGACTTAATTTGCCGCCCTTGCAGATATTGCTTAATTTCAGTTATTGTATATGTTCGATAATGTACCATAGATGCAATTAGTGCTGCGTCTGCTTTGCCAGTTGTCAGCACTTCCGCCAGATGTTCCGGTTTGCCGGCACCGCCGGAAGCAATGACCGGAATATGCACATTAGTCGAAATCATTGCCGTTAAATTAAGCTCATATCCATTCTGTGTGCCATCGGCATCAATCGAGTTCAAGCAAATTTCACCGGCTCCCAATTTTTCCGCTTCCTTCGCCCACCAGAGCGCATCAATACCGGTATATTTCCTGCCGCCATGAATAACTATCTCGTAACCCGAAGGAATCTTCTCTGATATGTTCACCTTTTTTACATCCATCCCCAGAACGATGCACTGTCTGCCGAAAGCCTGTGCTCCCTGCGCGATGATTTCCGGGCTTGTTACTGCCGCGGAATTTACACTGACCTTTTCCGCTCCAGCCAGAATTACCTTGTGCATATCTTCCAGATTGCGAATTCCCCCGCCCACGGAAAAAGGAATAAAAATTATCTGCGCTACTCGTTTAACGACGTCAATCATGATGTCGCGTCTATCGGCGGATGCAGTTATGTCATAAAAAACAATTTCGTCCGCGCCCTGTTCATAGTATTCGCGTGCGGCCTCTACGGGATCGCCAATATCCACGTTACCCTCGAATTTAATGCCTTTTGTCAGCCTGCCATTGCGTACATCTAGGCAGGGAATGATTCTCTTGCTAATCATTGCCCCTCCAGTTGCAAAAATTCTTCAGGATTTGCAGACCCGGCCTACCGCTTTTTTCAGGGTGAAACTGCATGGCAACAAGATTATTGCTCGCCAATACCGAACAAAAACTGATTCCGTAATCCGTAAGGCCTAAAATTACGGAATCATCAGACGGAGTGGGATAATAGGAATGCACAAAATAAAATTCAGCTTCCTCAGGAATATTCGCAAAAACAGGATGTTGACGTTTAAGCTTTAGATTATTCCAACCCATGTGCGGTATCTTTAATCTGCCTCCCTTATCATTCATGTTATCGGGAAAGTGTTTCGTTGCTCCTTTAATAAGGCCAATACATTTAGTGTCATTTTCTTCACTGTACTCCAGAATAATCTGCGTTCCCAGGCAAATGCCCATTAAAGGCCTTCCTGTTTTAATCCACTCCTTCATCCAAGTATCAAGTTTCTTGCTACGCAGATAGTTCATCGCCTCGCCAGCCGCGCCGACGCCCGGAAAAATAACGCGATCAGCATCATTAAGTTCTTTTATGTTGTCGGTAATTACGACAGATTCGCCAATGCTTTGGAGGGCACGGGCAACACTGGTGATATTTCCGGCTTTGTAATCAATAATGGCTATCATATTTTATGTCGTTAACCGATGCTTTAATCGACAAGAAACTTTAGGCGGCATTGCGGTTATGTTTCCTGCTTTCTTTCTCCAGTTCCTTGTTAAGCACATATTTAATAAATGCCTGATACGGCATATCAATATTTGTAGCGTAAGCTTTAATTTTATTAAATAAATTAATCGGCAAACGAATGCTTACTACTTTTGTCGGCGGTTCCGCCGGCAGCTTAAAACCTAAATCTTTCAAAGATTTTGGTTTAGATACATCAATGAAATGAGTAGTATCATTTTCATCATATAATTTAATTTCTTTTATTCTAGCCTTCATAAATATTACGCTCCTTTTTGGATGCTTTGCGTGCTGATATTATTCTAATTTTTTTATTCCGTATTGTGAAGGCAATCATTAAAGTGTTGTTGTAGGCGCTTCTTGCGTAACAAATATACCTTGCTTCTTGCGACGAGTGCTCGATATCATCAAAAATAATTATCTTTTCATCGTAAAAAGCAGATTGAGCCTCCAGAATGGATATCCCATGTTTCTCCTCATTTTTTTGAATATTCCATTGATTCCAATCAAACTTTATTTCTTCCATATGTCATTATAAACACAATATATACCGTAGTGTCAAGCAATACATGCCAGTTGTCATGTTGGACTACTATATATAAAATATTATCTCAATTGGTTGAATAAATTATCACGATGCACTGATTATTGCCTGAAATTTATTCGTAAAAATCCAATTTGCATAACGAAGTGAAGTGAAATTGGTAAGTTGAATCCGCCTGCGGCGGACTGCGCAATCTGTTTTCAGCGCTTGCTTTGGTGTTCATACCCGTGATTCTGCCTTGCCGTTTCATTTATCCTGATAATGTGTTCCCTGATAAGTATCCCGCCGCTGCAATTCGCGATTGATGGAGTTTAAGACATCCAGCTTATTTGCTGCCCAGTCTGGAGCCAGAAAAATATCGCGGTAGCCGTCAGCGGTCAGGCGTTGAATGACCATTTGCGGAGGCAGTATTTCCAGAACATCACAAACAAGAGATACATATTTGTCCTTTAGAATTATATTCACTGCACCTTTTTGATACATCTCTCCCAGTGCAGTTCCCTGCAACGCCAATAGGGAATGAATTTTAATTCCACTAATTGGTAACGAAGCCAGAGTGTGTGCTGTTTGCAAGATATCCTTATCGCTTTCGCCCGGCAGGCCGATAATTATATGAACACAAATGTTAATGCCGGTTCCGTCCAGTGCTTTCACTGTGTCGAAAAACTGTTGCACATTATGACCGCGGTTGATTAATTGTAACGTCTTGTCATGAATAGATTGCAAGCCCAACTCCACCCAGACATGATATTTACGGGCATAATCACTTAGTAATTCGATTGTTTCAGCGGGAAGACAGTCCGGCCTGGTACCGATGGAAAGGCCGATGACATTTTCCTCATTCAATGCTTCGTCATAAATAAGTTTCAGCTTGTCGATAGGAGCATAAGTATTCGTGAAGGTCTGGAAATAAGCTATAAATTTATCCGCCTTGCCGGTATAATATTTTTTGCCACTTTTAATTTGTGTTGTGATGCGTGGTAGCGCGCCTTGCTGACGCAACTTGGAGCCACGCCCGTCACAATAGATGCAGCCGCCCGTTGCCACATGTCCATCGCGGTTGGGACAGGTAAAACCCGCGTCAATTTGGAGTTTGTGCACATTGCATCCGAATAAGTTGCGCCAGTAACTTTTCAAATCGTAATAGCGTTTATCATTTTTCCAGACCGCAGGTTTAGCCAAATCAGCCTCTTTTTTGTTGTGTTTTTGGAGTAGTAATATTAATACTATCTTAATATCATTTGCCCTTTTGCAAGGCAATGTTGTTTTTGGGGGAAGAATTGAGTGATAATTATGATATTATCGTAGTGGGCGCAGGCCATGCCGGTTGTGAGGCAGCGCTGGCGGCAGCGCGCATGGGCTGCCGGACACTGCTTTTTAACATTAATCTTGATTCCATAGCTCTGATGTCCTGCAATCCGGCCATCGGCGGACTGGCCAAAGGGCAATTGGTTAAAGAGATTGATGCGTTGGGCGGCGAAATGGGGAAAATTGCCGATAAAACCGCTTTGCATTTTCGCATGCTCAATGCCTCCAAAGGCCCCGCGGTTCACTCTTCCCGTGTGCAGTGCGATAAGCAACAGTATCGTTTAGCCATGAAATCAGTTGTCGAAAAACAGAATAATCTGCATATCCGGCAAGGCATGGTGGAGAAACTGGTGATCGAGGGAAACGAAATTAAAGGCGTGCTGGATCAAACTGGCTACTTTTACAGCGCCCCGAAAGTAATCATCACCACGGGAACATTTTTAAACGGTCTTATCCATATCGGCAGTTCACAATGTTCATCCGGCCGTGCCGGCGAACTGGCATCCATTGGTCTTGCCGCCTGTTTGAAAGGTCTAGGCTTCGAAATGGGGCGGATGAAAACAGGCACGCCGCCGCGTCTGAAAGCGGCAACAATTGATTTCTCTCTCACTCAAAGGCAAGATAGTGATCCGGAGCCGCAGCCATTTTCCTTTTCCACAAGGCAATTACGCTCTGAGCGCCTGCCTTCTTACTTCTCGTCAACGTCCTCCGAAACACATCGGCTTATCAGAGATAACATCCAGCTTTCTCCACTTTATGCCGGTGTAATAAAAGGTGTCGGCGCGCGTTATTGTCCTTCGCTGGAAGACAAAGTCATGCGCTTCACCGAACGGGAGAGCCATCCGGTTGTGCTGGAGCATGAAGGCCTGGAAACAGAAGAAATATATGCCAAAGGTTTAGGCAATAGCCTGCCGCTGGAGCTACAGCAAAAGATAGTCAATAGTATAAAAGGTCTGAAGCGGGCGGAAATAATGCGTCCCGCCTATGCCATCGAATACGATTTTGTGCAGCCCACTCAACTTACACCGACACTCGAAACTAAATTAATTAAAGGCCTGTATCTTGCCGGGCAAATCAACGGCACTTCCGGCTATGAAGAAGCGGCAGCTCAGGGGCTTTGGGCGGGCATCAATGCCGTGCGCGCTCTGCAGAAAGCGCCGCCATTTATTCTGGATCGCTCCGAAGCATACATGGCAGTTTTAATAGATGACCTCGTTACGCGCGGTGTTGACGAACCATATCGCATGTTCACTTCCCGCGCCGAATACAGATTGATTTTGCGGGAAGACAACGCCACTATCCGTCTGATGGGCAAGGGCTGTGAGCTGGGGCTGATTGGCAGCGAGCATTATTTGTCCCTGCAGGATAAAATGCTCCAGATCAAGCAGGGCATCGAGAGACTTAAAACAGTGCCGGTTAAATCCCTCCCGGAAATAAACGAACATTTGTCAAAACTCCAATCTCCGCCTCTTAATAATTCCACTACTCTGTATGGCCTTTTGAAAAGATATGAAATTTCTTATGATGATTTGGCTGTATTTCCCGGCTGGCAGGAAGAAAAGGATTCCTTTGTCAAAAAGCAAATTGAAATTGAAATTAAATATGAAGGCTATATCAAGCGGCAATTTGATTCTGTGAAAAAATTAAAAGATCAGGAAAAAAAGAAAATCCCTCCTGATTTTGATTATTCAGCCGTACCCGGTCTTTCCAATGAACTAAAAGCCAAGCTCGCTAAGATTGCTCCACTCACCATCGGTCAGATGGAAAGAATCCCCGGCATGACGGAAGGCGCAATTTCCGCTG
This sequence comes from Syntrophaceae bacterium, assembly GCA_003142535.1. GTDB lineage: Bacteria > Desulfobacterota > Syntrophia > Syntrophales > Smithellaceae > Fen-1166. The sequence continues at coordinate 25,740 of PLMQ01000014.1, read as the reverse complement.
TGTTGATAATGATGAGAAAACAGGAACTCGTGGGTAACTCTAAAAAAGAAAAAGATGAGATAGACTAAAATTGCTTATTTGGACAAATTTCCCTTGTTTTACGAAGTTCACTTTTATAATTATAAAAAATTCCCCTTTTTAGAAAAAGGGAGCTGTGTTATCTTGATATTCAAAATACCGGAAAAAGCGAACCTCGTATATTAATTGCTAGCCTTACAAATGAACGTGAATGACGGCAGGTGCATGACACCAGAGAGAGCGTATGGAGACGATACCGTTTCTTACTGAAGATAAAACACGTTCCATCCAGCGGGAGTTTGGGACACCCGTTTTCGTATATGATCAGAAGACTTTAGAGCATCAGGCTCGTCTCGTACTCGGCTTCCCCAACGCTTTCGGCTTGACCGCCCGTTATGCGATGAAGGCTTGCTCAACAAGCGCGGTGCTCAAGATGTTGACTGATGCCGGTCTGCATATTGATGCGAGCAGCGGCTATGAGGTCGGTCGCGCGCTCCGAGCAGGCGTTCACCCTGACCTGATTCAACTCACGGCGCAACAGGTACCAGATAATCTGAAGGCGCTGGTTGAAGTGGGAGTCCTGTTCAATGCCTGCTCGATCGCACAAATCCACACATTTGGCGTACTGTTCCCCGGTCGTCAGCTGTCTATTCGGGTCAATCCAGGTCTTGGCTCAGGGCACAACAACAGGACGAACGTCGGTGGACCTTCAGCGAGTTTTGGCATCTGGCATGAGCACCTGGACGAGGCACTGGCGGCTGGACGAAAGTACGGCCTCAAGTTCACTCGTCTGCACACGCACATTGGATCGGGGAGCGACCCAAAGGTTTGGCAACGTGTGTCATTGATGTCGTTGGACACATGCGCACGCCTTACTGATGTGACCATACTGAATCTCGGCGGCGGATTCAAAATCGGTAGAGTTAAGGGTGAAGAGACAACCGACCTGCAGAAGATCGGCCTTCCCGTCGTAGAGGCGTTTCAATCATTCAACGCAAAGTATGGGCGAAGACTTCATCTTGAAGTGGAACCCGGCACGTATCTTGTGGCCAATTCCTGTGCCCTGCTCGCGAAGGTCATCGATGTTGTGGATACGGGACGAGGCGGTTACAAGTTTATCAAAGTAGATACTGGAATGACCGAGATTCTTAGACCAAGCATGTATGGAGCACAACATCCCCTTGAAATTATACCGACAACTACAGAAGAGCGCAACCATCTAGAATATGTTGTAGTCGGCCACTGCTGCGAAAGCGGTGACGTGCTCACGCCGGCTCCAGGGAACCCGGAAGTTTTACAACCGCGTTTACTGCCAGAAACACGGATTGGTGATTTGGTTGTGCTCGGCGGTGCTGGGGCTTATTGTTCGAGTATGGCTGCCAAGAACTACAATTCTTTCCCTGAAGCCACAGAGGTAATGATCTCTGAGAACGGATCGGTCGAACTCATCCGCAAACGCCAGACATTGGACCAGATCATGCAAAATGAGGTGATGCCGTCATTTCTGAAACGGTGCGCGGAGTGAAGTTTGTTTTGGAGATTGCGGAATGGCTGACAAGTCGTTCCAGCCGATGCGCAAGTGCCCGGCTGAACTTCTCCATTAGGCACAATTTACTGAGGTAAGTATGAAAAAAATATTGGTCTCAGCTTTTGTAATCCTGGCGCTATTTTCCGGAGTGGTCAGCGCCCAGGATAATATAGAAAAAAAGAAAATAGAATTTTTAATATCCTCAATAGAGAATTTAAAAGGCGCAATATTTATCAGAAATGGCTCAGAGTATGATGGGAAGGCAAGCCGTGGAGCATTTACGAATGAAACTTCAAAACAGCCGGTGGCAGGGTCCGAACCGCTGATGATTTTATAAGGCTATGCGCTTCCCAATCTTATATTACGGGCCAACCTTATATGATCAGAACATCTGATGGGAAGACGATAAAATCAGAAGAATATTTTCAAAAAAAACTAAAGGAATATTATTCAACCGTAAAATAACTGCGCCTGACATTTCCTTCCAGCGGACGCTAGTTGCCGTCGCGCCGCTGATGCGCATCATTAGCCAATTAAGATAGGTAATCATGACTTTTCAGCAAACAGATTGGAATGATTTAAAAAAAGCAAAGATGCTCCTAGAGAGCCCGAGTATTGCGGCAAAAATAACAAACTTACTTGCTACACCAATTGAAAAAGGATTTGAACTATTGCCGGACAATTGGAATGCGAAAGTCGGTGAATTGACCCGAGCAGCTTTATCCAAGACGGTTCATGCTGCGGTTTTCACAATGAAAGATGCGCCCGGTGCAGAAGCATCTAATATCTGGCATAAAATAGCTGTTGCAACAACAGGCGGCATCGGAGGTTTTTTTGGGCTAGCAGCATTGGCGGTAGAGCTGCCAATATCAACAACAATCATGTTGCGATCTATAGCTGATATTGCGAGAAGCGAAAGTGAAACTATCAGTAAGATTGAATCCAAAATAGCGTGTATTGAGGTGTTTGCTTTAGGTGGGCCGAGCAAGAATGATGATGCTTCTAAATCCGGATATTTTGCAATTCGTGCAGCGCTAGCTAGGTCTGTAACAAAAGCCGCTGAATATATAGCAGAAAAAGGTCTGGCTGAAGAGGGCGCCCCTGCCCTTGTTCGGCTGATAACTCAAATTGCACAGCGTTTTAGTATTCAAGTATCGGAGAAAGCAGCAGCACAGGCAATTCCGGCAATTGGAGCAGCGGGTGGGGCTCTCATAAATACATTATTTATTGATCATTTTCAGGATATGGCACGTGGTCATTTTATAGTACGGCGTCTGGAAAGAAAGTATGGTAAAGAAATTGTGGAAGTAACATACGAGACACTTTAAATTGGCTAATACCATTTTGCTTTCTTCGGCTAACTTTGTGAGCTTCGGCGGCGGCTTCCTCAACGTATTAGTAATACGCCTGCGGAGCCTCCTCCTTGCCGCCTCGTTATCCTTTGAAAGCGAAATGGTATAACAACAAGGCGCTCTGGCGGACGCAAAAAGCAGCGCCCACTAAAAAGTTGCGGTAGGTCATTTAAGACAAACTTTAAAGGGAGGTTTCTATGCGGTACGTTGAGAACAATCTTATTCCGGGTGAGCAAGTTGTTTATCGTGCAGAGTTACATTGGAAAATATTTATCTGGCCGGCAATATTTTCATTTATATTAATTGGCATTCCGTGGCTTATTGCCGCCATTTTGCAAAAAAAGACAACCGAAATGGCAGTGACTAATAAAAGAGTAATTATTAAAACTGGGATAATATCACGACGAACTATTGAAATGAATTTATCGAAGATTGAGAATATAGAAGTTAATCAAAACATTATTGGTCGAATATTTGGATATGGTATCATTACTATCGTTGGCACTGGCGGAACACATGAACCGTTTAACAATGTATCCCAACCATTAGAGTTTCGGAAGGCCGTTCTGGCGCAAGGCCAGTAAAAAATGGCATAACCAGCGGTTGCCGCCAATCAACCATAAAACAGCCTTCAACAGTTAAACAACTATAAGGAGGAATTTTTTATGAAAAAGACGCTTGTCGTATTAGCCCATCCCAGTATTGAGAAAAGATCCCTTGCCAATAAAATAATCATTGAAAAAATCAGAACGCTCGAAGGTGTGAAGATCAAGAATCTTTATCAGGAGTATCCATCCTTCCAATTTAACATCGAAACTGAACAGGCCGCTCTTACCGAAGCGGGATCAATTGTTTTTCAGTTTCCTTTCTACTGGTATAGCATACCCGGCATTCTCAAAGAATGGATGGATCAGGTTTTAAAACATGGCTTTGCCTTTGGTTCCACCGGCGATAAATTAAAAGGAAAACAATTTCTCGTATCCACGACCATAGGAGGCCCTGCGGATGCCTATAGAGAGGGCGGCAGCAATAATTTCCCGATTAACGATCTTCTGAAACCGCTACAGCAAATGGCCAACCTCACCGGCATGAAATATAATACCCCTCTGGTATCTCACAGCATGATCTACGTTCCCGGCGTCTATAACAAGAAGGAAGAAGTGGAGCAGAGAGCCAAAGATCACGCCCAGCGGTTATATGACTACATCGCTGCAAGCTAGACTTAATTAGCGTTTCCTCACGTGCCTATTTATGGGCTTATAATTATGGAACATTTTCATTTGAAGAAAATATGGTTTGTGTTATCTTGATACTGAAAACACCCGAAAAAGCAAAGTTCGTATATTAATTGTTAGATTGAGGCAAATCTCTCATAATGAAAAAAAACCAGATTCGACATACGAATTAAAAGTCTATGAAAGAATTAAGCTTTATCGTGACGATATTGATCTTATACTATCCATCTTTCACGAGAACGAATACACGGTACAAATCACTGACAAGGAATTTCAATTTGATTCATTAGAGGAGTTGATAGATAAACGGGGCATAGCACCATCCTACTTCGAAATTTACGGAAGACAAACAGAGAATAATAACGAATCACTCAGAGTTTCCTTCGACAAAGAAAAAATCCATATCCATGTATATTTGGATGTTCAAAAAACATCCAAAATTATCTTTGCACAAATAAGAGATATTTGTGAATCACGTATGTCCAAGATTTACAAAATACTTAATCCATGGTTATATTTTTCTGCACTAATCCTGAGTGTTCTGTTTCTTTCCCTATGGGGGAACAAAGGTACAGAGAAATCATTAAGTGAGTACAACACATGGGTGATTATTCTATTAACTGTATTCCCGGCAGCAATGATATTAAGCTTTCTTTACAGAACTGACAGACGTCAAGTTATCTTGAGAAGAAAACATGAAGGCGGTTTTTGGAAACAAAACTCCAACAAGATTTGGTTGCTTATTCTTGGCGCGCTGATTGGAATATTCATTAAGTTCATTCTGGATCTAATTTGGAAAGCAATCTAGCAAATCACTTCAGCGAATGGATTATAGCCACCGCTGATTTCAAGCTTTACTGAAATAAAGCAGTCTATTTAATCGTTTTTTACATATTCGCCAATTTCACAAGCAAGTGGCTTCTTCAAACCGCCGGTAAATTAATATCCCCCATCAAGAATCTATTTTTGTACATCTTTGTTATCCCATTAAGCACGGATATATTCGCTTTGCTGCTATTTATGATAAATAGTTAGTATTTTCATAATATTAACCATCTTTTGAAAATATTTTCAACTTTCTGCCTACTTTTCACAAATTTGTCATAATTGGTTCAGTCCTTGCAAACTTACTCTCAAAAGCTAAAAAATGATTGCTATTAGTACAATTTTGTTACAAAATACTTTTATGGATAGTCGAAATATCTATGAGCAAGACTGCAAAAAAATCTTTTTCTGAGAAAGAGCGCAATTTGAGTATTCATAGTTATGAAGAACTGGCCACATTGCACGCGATTGCTATAATTATGGCGCAGCCGGAAGATTTGCGTGATCAATTAGAGTTGGTTTTAAAGGAAATGAGTCTGCGTTTAGGTATGCAACGCGGGATGATTTCCCTTTTAGACCGGGGGAAAAAAGAAGTCTGGCTGGATGTAGCGCATGATGTCAATATTGAGGGAATGGATGTTACTTACAAGCCCGGTGAGGGTATCACAGGTAAAGTGGCGGAAACAGGCCGCCCTATGGCCGTGGCTAATCTTGGTCAGGCTACTCACTTTTTAGACCGCACTGGCGCCCGCCGTCATTTAAACAGATCGGAACTGGCTTTTCTTTGTGTGCCCATTATTTATGATGCAAATGTCGTCGGAGTTTTATCAGCCGATAAAGTAGCTCTCGAAGTGGAAGATCTGGATAAGGAACTGGCCATGCTTTCCGCCGTAGCTGAGCTTGTGGCCAAGGCTGTGCATATCAGGGCTTTGGAGGAAGAAAACGAACGGCTGAGAAAAATTGTTGGCAGTGAGCGTGCGCCTTCGATAGATATTATCGGCCATTCCAAACCAATGCAGGAAGTATTCGGTTTGGTGGCTCAGGTATCTGATTCGAATACGACAGTTCTAATCACCGGTGAAACAGGAACCGGTAAGGAGTTGATCGCCAGAGCGATCCACATGAACTCTCCCCGGCATGGCGGACCGCTGGTTCAGGTAAATTGCGCGGCAATTCCTGATACGCTCATTGAAAGCGAGCTTTTTGGCCATGAAAGAGGTGCTTTTACAGGAGCGCTCCAGCAGCGCCGGGGACGTTTTGAAGAAGCCAACGGTGGCACAATTTTCTTGGATGAAGTAGGCGAGCTTTCCGCTGCCGCTCAGGTAAAGCTTTTACGCGTTTTACAGGAAAAAAGGTTTCAGCCGCTGGGCTCATCGCGAGTTATTAATGTCAATGTCCGCATTATTGCGGCAACCAACAGAAATTTGGAACAAGACATTATGGCGGAACGTTTTCGTGCTGATTTGTTTTACCGCTTGAATGTTTTTCCTATATATTTACCAGCGCTGCGCGAAAGAGGCAGCGATATTATACTTTTGGCTGATCATTTTATTTTGAAATACAGCAAGGAAATGGGTAAAAATGTTAAAAAAATTTCCACCGCGGCAATAGAAGTATTTCTGTCTCACAAATGGCCGGGTAATGTCCGTGAACTGGAAAATTGCATTGAACGGGCTGTTCTGCTATCCAATACCGATACAATAGATGCTTTTCATTTGCCGCCGTCTTTACATGTAAGAGAAGCTAAAGTGGAAAAGAAGGAACACAGCAAACTATCTTCTATTGTAGAGGCACAGGAAAGATCTTTAATTATTGATACTCTGGAAGCTACGGGAGGAAATCAAACAAAGGCCGCAAATATTTTGGGAACAACAAAGCGTATCATTCAATATAAAATTACCAAACTGGGAATCAATCCAAAGATTTTCCGCAAAAACAATAAAAACGCCGATGACACCGATTAAATTTTTTAAAAAAAGAATTGCCCCACTGCAAGTAGTAATGTATCTAAATGTCACTCCAGTGCAAACGGGAGTCTAGGATTTCTGGATTCCCGCTTTCGCGGGAATGACAATCATGCAGCAAGCTTTACGGAATTAAACCCTAAAAAAGATTGAAAAAGCAGATCATTTCTTGCGTTACTACATCAGAAAATAATCTCAAAGCTTTCTGGACTTATTCTTCTAAACCATCATCATCTTCATCGTCTTTTTGGACAGCTGTCGCTTTTAGAGGTTTGATCTTTCTGTAGACTGCCTGCGGAGCCTTTTTATTGCCTTCAACTGTGAGAAGTCTTTCTATCGTAATACCGAAAAGTTTTTCATTCTCTTGCAGGTAAGGCTCTATCAGCTTCCAGTCCGCATCGGTAATTTCAGCAAATTCTCCGCCATTTAACTGTTCATCAACCAGTTTTTTATGTGGATCCCGAACATAAATCGCACCACCGGAAGCAAGAGAAAAGATATTTGAGCCGGGGTATGGAGAATCGTATTCACAGATCGAGCCGTTCTCTTCATCAAAGCCGATACCGTTAAGAATGACAAAACCGCCGCCATTGAGCGGATCACCAGCCATAAAAGATTCAGCAAGATAATCCAGCGCAGTGCCATTAATCACAACCCGCGGCTTACCGACGGCATTAATTAAAGGCCTGCCCGCCGCGTTACCCATTATGTAAGCGCTGCCTCCTTTGGCCCCGTACATAAATGTCTGGCCGACATCCCCAAATACAACAAGTTTACCCTCTTTCATAATCTGGCAGAGTTGATCCTGGGCATTGCCATGAACATAAATTTCCATGCCATCAATGCCAGAGGCCAGATAATCGCCGGAAGCACCGTACACATCTATTCTCACATCCTTGGTGGCCGGACCGAAACCGCAACCGGTAAACCGCTGACCACGATATTTGTAAACAATGAACTTTTTCCAGCCGAGTTTAAAGGCCTTCACCATCATTACCGCGTCGCATTTATCACCTTCCGGTTCAAATTGTCCGGCGTCAATAACCAGAATTTTCTCATTGGTCTTCGGTGCGCGAAGTTGATCGCGGCTTGTGTAATTAATCCGGCTGAAGGGTGAATTTGATACTTCTGTGATCATCGACGTTGCATCGAAAATTTCATCTAGAGCTATTTTCAGTACATGCAGCAGGGAGCTTCTTTTTAGCGAGCCGGTATTGAATCGACGATCATTCAAAAACGTTAACGTGCTGATGGCTGCTTGCTTACAGTTATCACTTTTTAGAGCATAACCCTTGATCGTCTCAATGCAGAACCTAAACTTGTCCGGATTAAATTTGCCAATGCTATCTTTTATATATGTAAACAATTTATCAGCAGTAGCCGAATAATCATTTTCAGCAAATAAAGCACTAAGCTTTTGTTCTATGGGCTTGAAGTCTTCTGTAATGGTAATTTTTTTCGCTAAATTACAGGTAGCTTTACCCTTTGGAGTTTTAATCACTTTTCCGAACTTGTCGGTACAAATAAGCTTCATGCCATCTGTGGTATCTTTAAGGCTGAAAATAAATGAACCGCCATCGGTATAGCTGCCACCGCGGGCATTCCAGTATTTATCGGCAATGGGTCCGAAACGCGGATCTTCCCTTTCCAGTGACATTAGAGTCGCATCAATCGCCTGTTTTTCCGAACAAATCAGACCGATCTGGACTTCCCCTTCCTGCAGGGCAAAAACCTGTGGACGCAGCATAGCGGTATCGGTAATGCCTATCAGTTGGAATTGATCATTTCTAACATCATTTCTTGCAATGATAAAGAACCACGGTCCATCCGGCGATGCGTTTACATGATGGGTCTGAATAGCTTTATACAGCTCCTGCTTTTCCGCAGGCAACATATCGAAGTCCCTTTCCGAAGTCGGGGCCATGGCCTCAATCAGGTGTTCCAGCGGATATTTATATACCCTGCTCCACAAATCCAGCAACAGCGCTGCTTCTTCAGTATCTGTCAGAAACAGAGGGTAATAGTTGCGCTGTTTGAGATATTCATTCACAGCCTGATAATTAGCAAAGTCACCGTTATGTACCAACGCTTCATTGAGCGCGCTAAACGGATGGCAACCACCAGGATGCCAAACACGTCCGCGCGTTGGATAACGCTGATGGGCCAGCCAGGCATAAGCTTTGAAGTCATCCAACTTATAGTATTTGACAACATTTTCCGCATATCCCACGATTTTCAGGATCATCATGTTCCTGCCGTGCGACATGACAAAAGCCTTTTTTTCACCAAGGGACGCATAATAGTGCGTGTTAATCTTAAAACTGTTCTGATAGACAAACTCATCCTCAGCGTCACGCCTTTCCATAGATGAAAATTTGTTATCCGCGATGAACTTATCGAGGACATCATCCTTAACGCGCACAAAATAACGCATAATATCAGGAGGCCGGACATCTAATCCGATACTGCGGTGATCATCAATTGTGGCGAGCTTTTCCGATTTATCGATTTTAAAGTACGGTTTGATGTATGTATCTTCAATTTCAGTACATACGCTCCCATCAAGAAGAGCAATGTGCAGCATATAATCATCTTGAAGAACCTGTTTAGACACACCCATCGCTTCGGGAACAAATCCGACAGCTCCAATGCCTCCGCCTTTTCCATTACCTCTGTTGTGCATCTGCACGGATGGTTCGAAGATGTTTTTCCCCGTTACAGGAATCGAACAAATAAAACCTGTTACGCCGCAGCCTCCCTCTTCTTCAGTGTTTTGGCTCAAAGGCGGCACCTGACTGCAAATTTCAGCTCGTGATATAGTTATTTTTTCAACATTGTCCATTATTAATAGCTCCGTGGAAAGGCTGACGGCTGAAGGCTAAAGGATGAGGGGTAAGAATAATCATCGAATGTCTTTTCCTTCAGCCTATATGCCTTTATTATTTACCCCGTTAGAGGAAGCTCCCAACTCCTGTTGGGGGTTAAAATCCTGTAATACAGCTAGCTGTTTAATGCCGCCTTCTGAAATCGCCAAACGCCCGTTGCTCTAATGGGGTTTACTGTAATCTATATGCTCAAGCAAATCAGTCCGGCCAACTAGCTCTCTTACACTCTTCATTCCGAACTTCTGTAGTATTTCAATAAGCTGGACATTCCAGGCATGATACATATTAACCAGTCGCTGCGTTGCCCATTCCTCGTTAAACAAATCGGAAAGTTCCGAATCCGTTGAGGCAATGCCCCGGGCACAGCCTCGTCCTGATTCGCAGTTTCCGCAGCGGACACATTCCAGAGAAACCAATTCCGCCGTGCCGATAACCGCTCCATCCGCGCCCAAGCAAATGGCTTTGGCCAAATCATGAGCAGTTCTTATGCCACCGGAGGCAATGAGCGTAATGGCGTCCCGTGCGCCCTCTTCCTTTAAAAAATTATGAACTTTCATGATGGCATATTCTATTGGCATGGCAATGTTCTTTTTGGCAATGTCGGGTGCCGCGCCTGTACCGCCATATCCGCCGTCTATGTGAATTATATGAGCACCGGCATAGTAGGAACCGACAGCAACCATATCCACATCATTGGGTGTCGAAACCTTAACGGAAACCAATGCGTTAGGATTGATTTCTTTGATCCAGTCAATATGCTTCTTGTGATCTTCGATGGAATAGACCGAGTGAAAGGGAAAGGGCGAGAACAACGATGTACCCTGGACTGCTTCCCGCATCCGGGCTACGCTTTCTGTATTTTTTTCACCCAGAAGATGCCCACCGAGACCGGGTTTGGCACCCTGTGCATATTTGAATTCCACTATTTTTACCCGCTGTATTGTTTCTTCGCGCACTCCAAACAAACCTGTCGCCACCTGAGTAATAACGTGGTCGTTATAAGGTTGAAGCAGTTCCGGGTATCCTCCCTCACCGGTACAGGTAAATGTATTCCATAACGATGCGTTACGCGCCTTGGAAATCATTGTCGGCAGACTTACCGACCCGAAGGACATGCCGCCGCCATAGACAGGCGTGGAAATGATAACATTGGCGCGGCCATCATTTCTCCTGTTTAAGGGAATCTCCGTTGATATTTCCAGCTTATTAATTTTTGGCTGCCCGGCAGGAAACTTGAGCCTAAGCTTATCGAAACCACCGCCGGAATTACCGGTATTATATTCAAGATCCTTTCGTTCGGGCGGATATCCTGTTTCCGCCATTATCCAGGTCGCCGTAATTATATCTGCTGTCCAGCGATAATCGCCGAGCGTTTCATACATCGGATTCAGTGAGATGCTCAAAGCCTTGCGGGGGCATTTTGCAATACAATAAAAATCGTTGTTCTTGCATTCAAACCCGATACATTTATAGTTAATTGGTGCTTTTGTCCTGTTGTGCCCTTCAACTCTTTCATGAACGCCGTAGGGGCATGATTTTGCACAAGTACCGCAGTTGATGCAGGCGTCGGATCTAGTAATTTTATATTTCGGCACCTGATGCTTAAATCGCGAAGGCATTTTTTTAATTTTTACAGTTGATGGTTTCATATGTTTGCTGTTTCTCTTTTTTTAAATAGTTTTCCAAAAGTATCATTATCGATTTCTTCAAAGAAGATAGCCCTTCCGGTTTCACCGCGCAGCCGACGTGCTTCACGGATACCCATGGCGCCCATTACTTCCAGAAGCTGCGAGTGCCAGGCGCCCATAAGGTTAATAATCCTCTGCATTACAGTTCGTACTGCAATTTTTTCCAGTCCTTCAGGGAACACTATGATCTTCTCCGGCTCTTCATACAACCTGGCACCAAGCGCAATCAGCAGCGGCAAATCAATTGCGATTAAATCCGCGCCGCAGAGCATTGCCTTAGGCACATGTTCGGCCATTGCTATTCCGCCGGAGAAAATAATTGTAACTTCATCGCGGATTCTATCCTCAACCAGCTTCAGATGCACGGCACGGATAATATCCTTGGCCAGACGCCGATTTTGATCGGCCGAATCATTATTCTCCTGACCTCGATAATCGGCCACGACATGGATGATCTCCGCGCCGCTTTGTGCCAGCTTGGAAACAATGGCTTCCACAGATTTCGTTGCCGGAATTCGAATGATGGTAAGTACATTATTTATTTTCTTAATTTTATCCTGCAATGCAGGTAAAGTACTTAATATTTCTTCATCATAATCAAGTGCCACAAATCTTACGCTTTTGATCAACCCCTGATGCTTATCAATTTCCTTATGGGAAATTAATGGAATAATGTTTTTTATGTATTTTTTTATATCTGCCTTAATATCATCAGCAGATAATACGATACAGGTGTTTAGTTCTGCAGCCGCTCTCACCAAGGCAACTTTAACATTCGGACTCAAATTCTCTTTGGGAAAATCAAAAATTATGGGAATCGGAATATCAATTGTATCATGAATTTTCGACAGTAATTTGCCCTTTTCATCAAAGGTCAGGTGATTGAGTTTCCTGCCTAGTTCAACGGATGTGCTGATGTATTCCCGTCCATGAATTCCGTCGCGTGTCGGGCGGACAATTTCCGACATATCGGTCCACATGCTGTCAAACCCCGGTCCGGTAAACGGACCTCTGTAACCGGCTCCGGTAACGGGCACCTTGCCGTCTTCCGCCTGCTTCCATAGCGTAATAAACATGTCCGGCTTCCAGTAGCCGCCGCCGATATTTAAGAAGTCTTTATCCAGAGATTTTTCCAGCGCTCCCCGAGGGCATTCCTGAATGCAGCGAAAACAGTTTTTGCAGACCACCGTGTTCGGGTCAGCCATTTTGCGCGTATCACCATCTTTGCCCCGTTTATGCGCTTCATAGATGCACACTTTTGTGCACTTACCGCAATTGATGCAGTTTTCTCCGCGCTCGATCTTGAATTTAAACACGTAATCCAGATTAAGCGGCGTAACTTTTGAGTGAATGTGATATTTCTTTGGCATAGTCTTTAATTCATCTTTTCAATAATATTTTAATATCCTGTGGATCAGTTATTGCGCTCCACCATGTCCCAGTATTCTTTGCTGTCATCAACCTGTTTCAGAAAATCATTAATCTTATTTTCGGGACGGCCAAACTTGCCGTCGATCCTTTTTTCCAGTGCATCCCAGAGCATCATCAACTCAAGATTGGTCTGACAAATCTCTTCGCAGCCCTTGCAATGCATACACATAAATACATTTTCCGCTTCTTCCTGCGTAACTTTTTTACCATCAATAATCTTTTTCGCTAGGGCGATTTTGCCTTTTGCTGTCAGAGCTTCATTTCCCGTAACAAGATATGCCGGGCACACGGCAATGCAATTTCCGCATTTGGCACAGGCATGAGTCGTCAGCTCAAAATCGAGATTGTCTACCTTCTTATTTTTTCCGAGAATCAATGTCGCTATCCTTCCAATAACTGGTGATAGCAATATTAACATCCTTATGGAAAAGTTAAGAATGGCCGGACGAAAAACAACTGCCGGAATATTGAAAAATTTTGATTGGATACCGAAGAATTTGCCCGGATTCATGATATTATTGGGATCAACCTTGGCTTTGTATGCCAGAAGTTTTTGTTTCTTTTCGCTGTTGTATAGATAATTAATAAATCCCGCGTTCCAAATTCCCAATCCATATGGCTCTGCTCCCATCGAAAGAGCCGTTTTGGTAAGGATCATCTGCATTGTCAAGTCGATATAATATTTGAATTTCCTGGAATCGCAGAGATAATTTGTCATGATCAAAGCCATTTTGGAATCAATGATAGTACAATCGATAAATATTTCCACACCAAAATAAGCACCGAGTTTTTTTGCTCTTTCAATGAATCCGGCAGCCAACTCTATAGGAATGATGATTTCACTGCCCATGATTGTTGGGCCAAGGCGCTTTGCTTTCATACCGAAAAGCCGCTCATTCCATAAATAACTGGCGGCATAACGGGGCGCTTCTTCAATATTGCCGGCCTGAGTCATGAATTTCAGAAATTTTTCGTCTTCCTCGGAACTGCCGAACTCGAACAGGACACCGGCATTCTTTTTAAAGATACTTGCGTGCATTATCTCATTGGTATTATTTAAGTTGTTCTCATCTAAAAAACGAATTGCATTGGGATTAATGCCTTCAGAAGCTTTAGCTTTCATGAAGCTCGTAAGAAATGTAAAGGCGGCTTTATCACTGGAGAAGTAACAAAGATGGGAATATGATGCTTGTGGAACGTCACGCAGTTTCAGAGTTACTTCCAGAATAATTCCATACTCACCCTCGGTGGAAATAAAGTATTCAAACTCCGGATCTTTAGAAGTAATCTTTTTAGATTCACCGGACGGTGTCATAATTGTCATGGAAATAATCTGATTTGATAAGTGGCCATAGCGAAAACTGTTAATGCCGTAACCGCCTGTGGCAATCCAGCCGGCAACGGTGGAAAATTTGCTGGATGGATATGTCATTAGACATAAACCTTCTTTTTTTGCCAGAATGTCAATATCGCTCCATCTTGCTCCTGCTTCCACAGTTATAGTCTTTTGGGCTTTGTCGAGATGGAGAATTTTGCGAAAAGGCGATAAATCAATAACTATTCCCGCATTTGTAGGGATAACTCCGCCAAAACCCCATGATGCGGCGCCCCTGGGAATAACCGCTACTTTTTTCTCATTAGCAAATTCCAGCACTTTTTTTATTTCTACGGCGTTTTTAGGCTGGACGACAAAATCAGGCTGAATGTTGAATAATGTTTTAGTCATGATTACCGGAACATCGCCGATATCGTGGCTGTACATTTCTTTTTCTTCTTTTTTATCGATAATTTTTATATCGCCTGCGGTTTTTTTAAATTCTTCTACCAGTTTCATGTTTTGTATATCTCTTCCGTTACTTATAGTAATGATAAATAATTAAGACTCTATATATCAATAGAGCGAATGCAAATTTATAGCAAAATAAATGCCAACGGCTAATTTTAAATGAATGAGTTATTTAAAACGAAACAACAAAGTGAATTATTTTATAGAAAATTAAGTTCTGGGAGAAGAATCCACGAACCATTAATAATCATAATGTTACAATATTGTTGTTTATACTCAATTCATAATACATAATTGTTCTTTTTATATTTTATCTTATGAAATTTACAGCAAAGAGCAATCAATATCAAGTAGTTTTTATCCCTTTCTAACTACTCATTATTAACGGATTCAACCCTGTTGCTGGTTATACTAATCAGTGCATTTCCGAATACCTATCTTATTCTTAATTAAGCCAAATGCATACAGTTTAATATAATAATTGAATATGCTGATTAGCCTATATGTCACCAATATTAAAGTGGACGAATGGCTGCGAATTGTTATATTGTATTAATAATATGCATCCATGGCATATTTTTCGCACAAAGCTGAACAGTTAAACTTGCGCTCTTTTTTGCATTTTGAGGATGTTTCTAAAAGATTTGATAGAAAATACCTTGTTGGAAAAAAATTTAAAAAATATTTTAAAAGATAAATGGAGGAACCATGAAAAGAACGATTCCAGTCACAGCATCCGAAAGAAATTACGTTATTGAGAAAGAAAAATTTGTTCCGGTATCGGAGTATTATGGTGAGGATACCTTTAGTAACAAGGTAATGAAAGAAAAACTGCCGAAAGATACCTATAAAAAACTTATGGAAGCGATCAATGAAGACAAGGTTCTTGATATTTCAACTGCAAACATCGTTGCCCATGCCATGAAGGAGTGGGCGATAGCCAAAGGCGCAACCCATTTTGCCCACTGGTTCCAACCGATGACCGGAATTACAGCGGAAAAACATGACGCTTTTGTCGATCCGGTCGGAGTTGGCGAAGTTGTGGAGAAATTTTCCGGCAAACAGCTTGTGCAGGGTGAACCGGACGCCTCGAGTTTTCCCAGCGGTGGAATTCGATCCACATTTGAAGCAAGAGGATATACGGCTTGGGACATGTCCTCGCCAGCTTTTATCAGAAGAAATGGAATTTCAACGACTCTCTGTATTCCGACGGCCTTCATTTCTTACACTGGCGAAGCCCTCGATAAAAAGACACCTCTGCTCAGATCGAACAAGGCAGTAAGTAAAAGCGCCGTAAATATGCTGAAACTTCTGGGTAATAAAAATGTTAAAAAGGTTTTTTCGACTTTGGGCCCGGAACAAGAATACTTCCTGATTGATATGGATTATTTTTTTAAGCGTCAGGACCTGGTACTTGCCGGCCGCACTGTCGTTGGCGCTCCTCCCGCTAAGGGACAAGAACTGGAAGATCAGTATTTCGGCAGTATCAAGGAAAGGATGTCTTCCTATATGCATGATATGGAAGAGGAACTCTTTAAACTAGGTATCCCTGCAAAAACTAGACACAATGAAGTCGCTCCCAGCCAGTTTGAATTAGCCCCCGTATTCGAAGAGGCTAACTTAGCTGTTGATCATAACCAGCTTGTTATGGACACAATGCAATCAGTAGCCAGGAAGCACAATCTTGCCGCTTTACTTCACGAAAAGCCATTTGCCAGAATTAACGGTTCGGGGAAACACGTCAACTGGTCGCTGTCTGATAACAATGGGAACAACTTGTTGACCCCGGGCAATACACCGCATGACAATATTCAATTTCTCGTATTTCTAATTGCAATAGTTCGCGCTGTCTATAAGCATGCCGATATCCTGCGGGCATCTGTTGCTACCTATGCCAATGATCACAGACTAGGAGCCAATGAAGCGCCGCCGGCAATCATCTCCATTTTTCTCGGCGATCAGCTCACCAATATTCTCTCCAACATAGAAAAAGGGATAGTGACTAAAGCTACAAATGCCGAAATCATTGATCTTGGTGTTTCGTCTATACCTATTGTCAGCAAAGATAATACGGACCGTAATAGAACATCACCGTTTGCGTTTACCGGTAACAAATTCGAATTTCGCGCAGTCGGTTCATCGCAATCAATATCTTTTCCCACTGCGGTAATCAACACGATAGTGGCCGAAAGTCTGGACTATCTTGCCGAAAAAATCAAAGCCAAAGGCGGCAACATCAACAAGGCCGTATTCGAAATATTGAAGAAGGAAATTAAAGATATCAAACCGATTCTCTACAATGGCGACAATTATATAAAAGAATGGGAAATTGAAGCCGGTAAAAGAGGCTTGCCCAATGATAAAACCACACCTGTAGCACTGAAAGCACTGATTACAGATAAGGCTTTAAACCTCTTTGAAAAATATGAAGTGCTTTCTAAAGTTGAGCTCAAATCAAGATATCTGATTTATGTTGAAAAATACATTAAAGACCTGGAAATCGAAGTCAAATGCCTGAACAATATCTGCCTGGATCAGGTAATTCCAGCTGCCACAGCCTATCAGAAAACGCTGTCTCAAGCGATCAATGCAATAAAAGAAGCTCTCGGCAGTTCTGCCGTGATCAGTGCCCAGAAAGATATCTTAAAAACTTCTCTGGAACTCGTGAATAAAATTTATTCGACCAACAAGGAAATTCTGGCTAAAGTTGAATCGGCATCGGCAATTCATGATGAAGCGAAAAAAGCCGAGATGCTTTGCAGCAAAGTAAAAACAAAAATGAATGAACTTCGTGAGTACGTTGACGAACTGGAAGGTATTGTAGATGACGAATTGTGGCCGATGCCTAAATTCTGGGAGATGCTGTTCATCAGCTAACTGAAATTGACAGGGCATAGCCGATATTTCGTTGTATCGGCTATGCCCTATTCCAATTCTAAATCAAAGCGCTATCTTTGTTGGCAGCATCGTCGGCTTCCTCAACGTATGTACAATACGTGACCTTTAGGTTATACGCCTCATCGCCTCCTCCTTGCCGCCGCGATATCATCTTTGATTTAGAAATGGCATTACATTAGATACGGGAAAATCGTTTGTTAAATCGAATTAGTATAATTGAAATTAAGTTCCTATTTTAATTCCCTTTGTCCATACTTTAGTCATTGACGAGATTGGAAAAAAAAGTTAGAACGCTCCCACTTGTTAGGCACAAACGGGAGCGTTTTCTGTTCGACGCCAAAATTTATTAGTAAAACTCCAATTACGCAAGTGCAGCGCATAACCTAAAGGTCACAGGTCGGAATTAGCAAGTTGTAATGAGACCCAAACTTCAGAAACAAAGTGCGCTGAAGTTTGCTGGTCGAATTATCCCGTCATAAGCGGCGAGTGGAAATAATACCCTGCAGCTTGTTTCAGAATATGTTTCCAAAGCATGCTCTGGGGATCATATCCCTGATTCTGTTCCTTTTCTGTTTCGATGCAGGTTTGCTTGGGAGATAAAATTCAATGTCCCTGTTAAATAAAGAACGTAAAGCTTTGCTCGTCCTGGAAGATGGCAGTATTTTTGCAGGTTATGCTTTTGCCGGAAGCGGCGAAACTATGGGCGAAGTAGTTTTTAATACAGGGATGACCGGCTATCAGGAAGTCATTACCGACCCTTCCTATAAAGGCCAGATTGTTACTATGACCTATCCTCTGGTCGGCAACTACGGAATAAATGAAGAAGACATGGAATCGGCGAGTATTCATCTGGAAGGGTTTATAGTAAAAGAATACCAGCCCAATCCCAGCAACTGGCGAATGCAAGAAAGTTTGCAATCCTTCCTGGAAAAACATGGAAAAATCGGCATGGATGGAATTGACACTCGTGCGCTCACCCGCCGTTTACGGCTTTCCGGCTCCATGAAAGGAATTATATCCACGGAAACTCAAGATGTTAATTTACTTTTGGAAAAGGTAAAGGCATATCCGGGTTTGGTTGGTCGTGATCTTGTGCGCGAAGTAAGCTGTTCCAAGCCTTATCAATGGAAAAAGGGTGTTGTACAAGATGGTAAAATTCCTGCAAAGAAATCAGTGAAGAAGCTGCGGGTTATTGTTCTGGACTGTGGAGTTAAATATAATATTTTAAGACTTCTGGAAAGTAACGGCTGTGAAGTGATTGTGCTGCCGGCATCTTCCACAGGCAGTGATATTCTTTCTTATAAACCGGATGGAGTATTGCTTTCTAACGGCCCTGGTGACCCGGCTGCTCTTCCTTATATTGTTGAGGCCGCCCGCTCAATTGTGGGAAAGATACCGGTATTCGGCATTTGTCTGGGGCATCAAATAATCGGTCAGGCCATTGGCGGCTATACGGAGAAACTTAAATTTGGCCATCATGGAATCAATCAGCCTGTAAAAAATTTACAGACAGGACGTGTCGAAATCACTTCTCAAAATCATGGCTTCGTTGTCGTGCCGGCATCAGTGGCAGGCCTTGCCGATAAAACATACGATAATTTGAATGACACTACTTCCGAGGGCATGCAAATGCCACCTTTAACGATGAGCGTGCAATATCACCCGGAAGCATCTCCCGGCCCGCACGATACGGAATATTTATTTTCGCAGTTTGTGCAGATGATGAAGAAAGAAAAGGGGAAGGCGGCATGATTTTGATAATTGATTTCGGCTCTCAATATAATCAATTAATTGCCCGGCGGGTTCGCGAACATCATGTTTATTGTCAGATTGAACCGCCGTCCATTTCCATCGACGCTATTAAGAAACTGAATCCGGAAGGTATAATTCTCTCCGGCGGTCCCGCGAGCATTTACAGCAAAGGATCACCGCGCGTGGATAGAGGCATCTTTAGTCTGGACATTCCGGTGCTCGGTATCTGCTATGGCTTGCAATACATGGTTGATTCGCTGGGCGGCAAAGTTATTGGCTCTAAGAAGCGTGAATACGGATTTGCTGAACTTCTTGTCCAAAAGCAAAAAGGAATTTTTTCCGGCGTGGGAAAGAAGACACAATGCTGGATGAGTCACGGTGATTCCATTGGTAAACTGCCGGCCGGTTTTGTCGTCACAGCATCTACGGAAAACACGACGGTGGCCGCAGCCGAAGATGCCCGCAGGAATTTTTATGGCCTGCAATTTCATCCGGAAGTTGTGCATACCCAAGCCGGCAAGAAAATGCTGGCAAACTTCTTGTTTGACGTTTGCCACTGCAAAAAATCATGGTCGATGAAGTCGTTTGTGGCTCGTATCGTAGAAGAAATCCGTAAGCAGGTGGGGGAAGGTAAAGTGATTCTCGGCCTTTCCGGTGGCGTGGATTCCTCCGTGGCGGCAGTTTTACTGCACAGGGCTATCGGAAAAAATTTAACCTGTGTTTTTGTAGATAACGGTGTGCTGCGTCAGGGTGAGGCCGCGCGAGTGATTGAAATGTTCAAAAAACATTTGCAAATTAATCTGCGTTTTACCCGTGCCGGAAAGCAGTTTTTAAGCAAGCTCAAAGGCGTGACCGATCCCGAAAGAAAACGGAAAATAATCGGTCGTACATTTATTGAAGTTTTTGATAAAGAAGCCCGAAAAATCTGGAATGTTAAATTTCTTGCTCAGGGGACTTTATATCCGGATTTAATTGAATCACGTTCCGCCTTCGGCGGCCCTAGCGCCGTTATCAAATCGCATCATAACGTGGGTGGCCTGCCCAAAAAAATGAATTTACAATTAGTCGAACCGCTGAAACATCTTTTTAAAGACGAGGTTCGTCTCTTGGGAAAAGAACTGGGATTAGCCGATGATGTTGTCTGGCGGCAGCCCTTTCCCGGCCCCGGTCTGGCTATTCGTATTATCGGCGAAGTAACCGCCAAGCGTCTGGATGTTTTGCGTAAAGCCGATGCCATTCTGCTGGAAGAAATACGCGCGAATAAACTCTATTATAAACTCTGGCAATCATTTGCTGTTTTGCTGCCGTTGAAGAGCGTGGGCATTATGGGAGATCAGCGCACTTATGAAAATATTCTGGCGATCCGCGCCGTAACCAGCGATGACGCGATGACTGCGGATTGGGCGCCGCTACCGCACGACATTTTGGCGCGCATTTCCAACCGCATTATTAATGAAGTGCGCGGCGTCAACCGCGTTGTTTATGATATCAGTTCGAAACCTCCCAGCACAATTGAGTGGGAATAAATTAATTACTAGAGAATATTTAATTGCCGAAACGTAAAGACATATCGAAAATATTGCTTATCGGATCAGGGCCGATTATCATCAGTCAGGCCTGTGAGTTTGATTATTCGGGAACACAGGCCTGTAAAGCTCTGCGGGAAGAAGGCTATGAAGTTGTTCTAATTAACAGCAATCCGGCAACAATCATGACCGATCCGGAAATGGCTGACCGCACCTATATTGAGCCCATTACCCCCGAAGCAGTGGAAAAAGTAATCGTCCGCGAACGCCCCGACGCACTTCTACCCACTTTAGGCGGACAGACTGGTTTGAATACTGCGGTCGCCTTGGCGGAAAGCGGCGTACTGGCTAAATATGGTGTGGAGATGATCGGCGCATCGCTGGAAGTTATTCATAAAGCGGAAGACCGCGAAAAATTCCGTCATGCCATTGAAAAAATCGGTTTGCGCATGCCGCACAGCGGATTTGCCCGTAGTATAGATGAGGCATTAAAAATCTCTGATAAAATCGGTTTTCCTGTGATTGTCCGGGCGTCATTTACGCTGGGCGGTACCGGCAGCGGCGTAGCCTATAACCGCGAAGAACTCAGCGAAATAGCCAAAAGCGGTTTGGATGTTAGCATGATTAATGAGATCATGATTGAAGAGTCAGTGCTGGGCTGGAAGGAATATGAACTCGAAGTAATGAGGGACAAGGCGGATAATGTTGTCATTATCTGCTCGATTGAAAATTTTGACGCGATGGGCGTGCATACGGGCGAATCCATTACCGTTGCCCCGGCGCAAACCCTGACCGACCGCGAATATCAGCACATGCGCGACGCGGCGATTGCCATCATGCGCGAAATCGGCGTGGAAACAGGTGGTTCCAATGTCCAGTTTGCCGTGCATCCGCAGACCGGAGAAATGATTGTCGTGGAAATGAATCCGCGCGTTTCGCGTTCGTCGGCGCTGGCTTCCAAAGCCACCGGTTTCCCTATTGCGAAAATTGCCGCCAAGTTGGCTGTGGGCTATACCCTCGATGAAATTCCCAACGATATTACCCGCGAAACAATGGCTTCGTTTGAGCCGACTATCGATTACTGCGTCGTTAAAATTCCGCGCTGGACATTTGAGAAATTTCCGGAGACGGAAGATTTTTTGACAACTTCCATGAAGTCGGTTGGCGAGACTATGGCGATCGGCCGTACTTTTAAGGAATCTTTGCAAAAGGCAATTCGCTCGCTGGAAATCGGGCGCTTCAGCCTGTTAGAGCCCATTCCTGATGATGTAAAAGATAAGAAAGCCTTCCTTAAGGAAAAGCTCATCAAGCCCAATTCTTTACGCCTGTTTTATATTGCTGCCGCGCTGCAAAGCGGTATGGAAGTAAGCGAAATACAAAAGCTGACTTTGATTGATCCCTGGTTCCTTCATCAGATTAAAGAAATAGTTGATGCCGAAGAAGAATTGAAAAGTTCGCAGCCTTCTGTTGAATTGTTGATTGCAGCCAAGAAAATGGGTTTTGCCGATAGGGCATTGGCTAATATCTGGAAAAAGACCGAACAGGAAATTCGCGATTGGCGACAGAAAGAAAAAATAATCCCTGTTTACAAGCTGGTGGATACCTGCGCTGCGGAATTTGAAGCCTACACTCCTTATTATTATTCGACATACGAAACAGAAAATGAAACGCGCCCATCCACTAAAAAGAAAGTAGCGATTATCGGCGGCGGCCCCAACCGCATCGGCCAAGGCATTGAATTTGATTATTGCTGTGTTCATGCTTCTTTTGCGCTGCGTGAAGAAGGCTGCGAAAGCATCATGATCAACTCCAATCCGGAAACGGTCAGTACCGATTACGACACTTCCGACAAACTCTTCTTTGAACCGGTGACACTGGAAGATGTTTTACACATTTTGCAGGCCGAAAAGCCGGAAGGCGTGATTGTTCAGTTCGGCGGGCAGACTCCTCTTAATTTGGCCCGTGGGCTCGAAGCGGCAGGTGTAAATATTATCGGTACCTCGCCAGATTCCATTGACCGCGCGGAAAATCGCGACCGTTTTCAGGAAATTGTCACAAAGTTAAAACTCAATCAGCCGGATAACGATACGGCCAGGGATGTGGCCAAAGCTCTGCAAGCGGCCCAACACATTGGCTACCCGGTGCTGGTGCGTCCTTCCTATGTGCTGGGCGGCCGCTCTATGGAAATCGTTTACGATCCGGATACGTTGACCTCATTTATGGGTAGGGCCATGCTGGTTTCTCCCGATCATCCGATCCTGATTGACAAATTTTTGGAGGACGCTACTGAAGTCGATGTTGATGCCATCAGCGATGGCGAAACAACCGTTGTTGCCGGTATTATGGAGCATATCGAAGAGGCAGGAATTCATTCCGGTGACAGCGCCTGTATATTACCGCCGATTACTATTTCTGCTGATTTGCTGGAGTTGATTGAAAAACAAACCAAGATGCTGGCAGCCGAGCTCAATGTTATCGGCCTGATGAATATTCAATACGCGATCAAAGATGGGAAGCTTTATGTCCTGGAAGTTAATCCCCGCGCTTCGCGCACTGTTCCCTTTGTCAGCAAGGCCATCGGCGTGCCGCTGGCGAAGCTTGCCACCAAAGTCATGCTGGGCAAAACTTTAAAGGAGCTTGGTTTCACTAAAACGATTATACCTAAGCATGTTTCCGTTAAAGAAGCCGTGTTTCCCTTTAACCGTTTTCCCAACGTTGATATACTGCTGGGGCCGGAGATGAAATCCACCGGCGAAGTTATGGGTATTGACCATTCTTTTGGACTGGCTTTTGCGAAATCGCAAATGGCCGCGGGCTTTAAAATGCCGATGAAAGGTAAGGTATTCATCAGCGTTCATGATTATCATAAAGATAAAATTGTGCCCGTTGCCCGTACTTTTCAGGATTTGGGCTTCAAAATTGTGGCCACGCGCGGTACTGCAGAGCATCTGAAAGCTCACAGTGTTAACGCTGATATTGTATTGAAAGTCAGTGAAGGGCGGCCGAATATTGTGGATCATATTAAAAACGGCGATATTCAAATGGTGATCAACACGAGCGTGGGGCGCAAATCGTCACGTGATGCTTATCATATCCGGCGCGGCGCTCTGACCTATAATGTACTTTACACGACAACTATTGCCGGAGCCCGTGCCTTGTGCGAAGCGGTGAAGGCGATGGCTAAAGAAGACTGGCAGGTGTGTCCGTTACAGGAGTATCATAATAAGTGATGCCCAATTGTTAGCGTGTCATTGAGAGGAGCGAAACAATGCGGCAATCCAACATTAAAAGAGAGTATATATGTCATCTTTATTTTCAGAAGATTTGAATGAATCCGGACGTCCCCGCGAAGAATGCGGTATTTTTGCCATTTACGGCAACGAGGACGCATCACGTGTGACCTTTTTCGGGTTATTTGCTTTGCAGCATCGCGGCCAGGAATCAGCAGGCATTGTCAGTTCCGACGGCTGTCAGGTATGGGATCACAAAGGCATGGGGCTGGCTTCCGAAGTCTTTAAAGAGCCAATACTGCAGAAACTGCCCGGCAAGCTGGCCATCGGCCATGTGCGTTATTCGACAACCGGGTCTTCTGTTCTCTCCAATGCGCAGCCTTTTCTGGTTCATTTTGCCGATGAGTATTACGCCCTGGCGCATAACGGCAATATCGTCAATGCCCAGCAATTGCGCACTGAGTTGGAGAGCAGCGGCTCCATTTTTCAATCCACCATGGATAGTGAGATAATTATTCACTTGATGGCTCCTCACTTAAAAGACGGCCTGGAAAAAGCTTTGACCGTTGCGCTTTCCCGGGTTGAAGGCGCTTACAGTATTATCATGCTGACCCGCGATAAAATCATCGCCGCCCGTGACCCTAGGGGATTCCGTCCTCTGGCGCTGGGTAAACTAAATGGGGGCTGGGTTGTCGCGTCGGAGACCTGCGCTTTTGATCTGGTGGGGGCCAAATATATCCGCGATGTCAACCCCGGTGAAATCATCATTATTGATGAGCAAGGTTGTAAGAGCTTACAACCATATCCGGCGGTGAAGCCATGCCATTGTATTTTTGAGCTGATTTATTTTGCGCGCCCCGACAGTCAGATTTTTGGTCAGAATGTATATTTATGCCGCAAGCGCTTAGGCCATGAACTGGCGCGCGAATATATGCCCAATGTAGATATAGTGATGCCATTTCCTGACTCCGGCAATTATGCGGCGTTGGGCTATGCCGAAGAGTCCGGCATTACCTTTGAAATGGGGATGATCCGCAATCACTATGTCGGCCGGACATTTATTCAGCCGACTCAGCCCATGCGTGATTTCGGCGTCCGGGTGAAATTAAATCCGGTGCGCCAGCTGCTGGCCGGTAAAAAAGTTTTGATTGTGGAAGATTCCATCATCCGCGGCACTACCAGCCGTAACCGTGTGCAAAATTTAAAAGGAATTGGCGTCAAAGAAATCCACATGGCCATCAGTTGCCCGCCTACCGCCTACCCCTGCCCTTATGGCATTGATTTTTCTTCCAAAGGAGAGCTGCTGGCGGCCAAAAAGGAAAATGAAAAAGCCATTGCCGAGTTCATCGGATTGGATTCTATGCATTATCTGACCATTGATGGCATGGTCAGGGGAACCGGCATGAACAAAGATTGCTTCTGCCTGGCCTGCTATACCGGCGACTATCCCCTCGCCCCACCGGAAATCATCAATAAGTTCTGTCTGGAAATGAAATAGTTTATTCCCTGCCGATTTATTTTTTTCAGCCGTATGCCTGGGCAGGCCGTAATCCAGAAAGAACAAAACGCTTATTATTTTGAGGTGCATATTTGCCTATTTTTCGGCTTAATACGGAAAAACG
>PLMQ01000005.1 GCA_003142535.1 Syntrophaceae bacterium | reverse complement strand
AACCCATGTACCCGGATCGTACCCCATAGCTATTTATAACCAGTCAATACAGCGGATCAGCAGGTTACGCCTGCCTCCCGCTGATTTTTTCGTTATGTGGGTCGACAAGAAGGCGCCGTTCAAAAAAATGGCTTGACCACTCGCAGTGAAGGTGGCAGAGGAAAAAGAAGTGCGGAAATGGATACTAAGTTAAAAAGGCCGCGAAACTGACAACCCAGTGAATGCAACAATTGCAAAGAGGAAAACACCATGAAAAAACTATCTGTATTATTACTATGTGCTGTTATGAATCTGCTTTTTACCATAGAAGCAACGGCATGTACGCGTATTGTTTATCAGGGCCCTGATGATACTGTAATCACGGCCAGGTCTATGGACTGGAAGGATGAAATACCGGCTAACATGTGGATATTCCCAAGGGGTTTGCAAAGGAACGGTGAAGTAGGCCCCAATTCCATCACTTGGGAATCCCGGTATGGCAGTGTTATCGTAAGCTCATTTGATATCTCCACTGCCGATGGCATGAATGAGAAGGGACTGGTGGCGAATATTTTATGGCTGGCGGAATCCGAGTATCCCAAGTATGACGGCAAGCGCAAAGGATTAACTATTGCCGCTTGGGTACAGTATGTATTGGATAATTTCGCCTCAGTAAAAGAGGCCGTTAATGAACTGAGAAAAGAAAAATTTGTGATCGTTTCGGATTTCATTTCCGGTACGGATAAGTTCACTACACTGCACTTATCTGTTTCTGATGCAACAGGCGATAATGCGATCTTTGAATATATCGGAGGGAAATTAGTTATTCATCACGATCGTTCTTATAATGTCATGACTAACTCCCCGATCTTTACCAAGCAGCTTGCCTTAAATGAGTATTGGCGCGGTATCCCCGGAACAATTATGCTTCCTGGAACCAATCGCGCGGCCGACCGCTTTGTCCGGGCGTCCTATTATATAAAGGCAATACCCCAGACAAGCGATACCAGAATTGCCGTTGCCGGTGTTTTCAGTGTTATCAGGAATTGCTCTGTGCCTTTTGGAATATCCTCAAAAGATGAACCAAATATTTCTTCGACTCGCTGGAGAACTGTATCCGACCAGAAGAATCTTGTTTATTATTTCGAAAACGTATTAACCCCGAATGTCATTTGGGTGGATTTTAAAAAAGTCGATTTCAGTGAAAAGGCTTCTGTTAAAAAACTCACTTTAGAAAAGCATGAAACCTATGCGGGGGACGCCGTGGATTCGTTTAAGAATGCAAAGCCATTTAAGTTTCAAGGTTTATAATTGCCCTCCTCATCTGTAAGGAAACAGATTGATCCGGATAGGGGTAATTTTTTTATATGAACGCATAACCGAAGCAATCCAGCCGATAGCTACGCTCCGGCTGATTTCTACGTTGGCCATGAAATAAGTTGACATCGGCATAATTGCAGCGTACTATATGTCGTACGTTAAGGAGGTGAAGAAGTATGACAACATTAACAGCATCAGACGCAAGAAAGCGTCTATACAATCTTGTGGATGAAGTAAAGAGCACACATGTACCGGTTCAGATTGTAGGTAAAAGAAATTCTGCCGTTTTGATTTCTGAAGAAGACTGGCGTTCTATAGAAGAAACATTATATCTTACATCCATCCCCGGCATGCGCGAATCCATTACAAAAGGTTTAAAGACACCCGTTGATAAATGCAAGGAGGAACCCGGCTGGTGAGTTGGCGATTGGTTTTCACTAAACAAGCGCAAAAAGATGCAAAGAAAATTGCACAGTCTGGGCTAAAATTCCAGGCGAATCGTTTGTTAAACTTGTTAAGAGAAGACCCATTCCAAAATTCACCACCCTATGAAAAACTCATAGGTGATCTCTCAGGGGCATACTCTCGAAGAATCAACATACAGCATCGTTTAATTTATCAAATACTAAAAGATATCCATACGGTTAAAATTATCAGAATGTGGACGCATTACGAATAAGTCATAGTGGGCACTGAGAAGAGGCCAACAAGATCAATACAGCGGATCGTCAGGCTACGCCTGCTTCCGGCTGATTTTTTCGTTCGGCGGGAACAAAAGACAAAAGACTGTTCCCGCATAACGCAGCGGCGCTGCTCTAGCGATCAGCGCCGCTGCGTTATGCAAAATTAATTAAATTAAATCTTGACAACTGTATATGATGAACATAATTCTAATAAAATTTGGAATAAACACCATGTTTCCCCATCCGAATGTGAACAGGCATTTTTAAATATTCCTCTGATAATTTTCGATGATACAGAACATTCTTTCGCGGAGAAACGTTATTATGCATTAGGCTCCACTGATGGAAAAAAGTATTTATTTATTGTTTTTACCGTAAGAAATCAAAAAATCCGGGTAATTTCTACCAGAGATATGAATCGAAAAGAAAGGAAAGAATATGAATTCCATAAAGAAAATACCAAAATTTAAAAATGAAGATAAAGAGCGAAATTTTTGGGCAACTCATGATTCAACAGAATATATTAATTGGAAAAAAGCAAAAAAAGTTATGCTCTCAAATCTCAAGCCTTCGGTAAAATCAATTTCACTTCGTCTCCCTGAATCAATGATTGAAGAACTTAAGCTTCTGGCAAATAAAAAAGATGTTCCGTATCAGTCATTGTTAAAGATATTTCTTGCCGAAAGAATCGGGGAAGAATTGAAAATTTAAATAAATTGCATAACAAAAGCAATCCGGCGGATCGGCAGGTTACGCCCGCCTCCCGCTGATTTTTTCGTTATAAGAATTAAGGGCATAAATGAAAGCATTCAACAATAATTATTTGATTTTAGTCAAATATTTGTGTAGAAAATAGGCCATTCAAAAAACAGACTTTGTTTCAATGCGGTATATAAAAGATTACGTATATTAATTGTTATGTTATAATATAAATAGGTCTATCGAGAATGGAAAAATATATTCAATTTGCAAAAGATCTTGGGATGACAAATGCTCTGCTTATTACCCCAGATAATATTGTTTTTGACATTCGAGCGATATTGAAATGTCGATGGGGTTGTGAGGATTTTTCAGAAAATAATATCAGATGCCACACAAGAAATACCTCTTATGATGAACGTGTTGCTATGGTCAAACAATACAAACATATTTTATTTGTTCATTCAAAGGATGCGCATGAATTGAGCAACGCACTTCTCGAGATTGAAAGGACTGTATTTTTAGATGGATATTGTTTTGCTTTTTCACTGCGCTATTGTCATTTATGCAAAACATGTGTGACTGAACAAGGAAAGCCCTGCCCAACCCCTCGAAAAATTCGGCCATGTGAAGAATCTTTTGGCATCGATGTTTATAAAACGGCAAGAAACTTGGGTTTCCCATGCCAACCGCTGCAGAGTGAGCATGAAACACAAAACCGTTATGGTTTTGTGTTGGTCGATTAAAACTTGCATAACCAGCTGCAGCGCCGCTGCGTTAGCTCCGTCAAAGGGGATATCTATGTTTATTGAGAAACTCTGGAAAGCTGCACGGCCGTTTTTCCCAATCCAACTCTATCCAGTTCTAGCACCTATCTATTGGCTGCGACGACGAAATCAACTGAACATGCTACAAGAAGACGATCGGCGCTATCTCGCTGCGCATCCAGACCTTCTGGTTCCGTCGGCTCAACTTCGCTACAACGTGTTTGGCCCCTGCACAATTCCGCAGTTCCTTGATAGCGGCGCACAGGTAGTTGACGATATCGAAAGCGCATTGCAGTCCGTGAATATGTCACTTTCTAGAATTCAAGAGTTCTTGGACTTCGGTTGCGGATGCGGGCGTCTTATCCTGGCTCTTAGAAACCGAGGTCATAACCTTGGTATCACTGCCAGCGATGTTGATGCGCGCGCCATCCGCTGGTGCCAGAGTAACCTCGAATACAGCAAGTGCTTAATCATCGACGGGCTACCACCATCTCCATTCAAAGATGGGGTGTTCGATTTGATTTGGTGTGGTTCTGTGTTCACGCACTTGGATAAGAATCGCCAGGATCGATGGTTAGTTGAGCTACGCCGAATCCTAAAACCCGACGGCATTCTTATAGCTAGTGTGCATGGGCCCCATTGTTGGGAGCCTCGATTGCCGAAATGGACAATCACGAAACTGAGAAGAGATGGGATTGTTTTCGCGAGAACGGGCGCTGACCTCGGTATTCATCCCGGCTGGTATCAAGTGACCTGGCATACAGAAAAGTACATCCGAGAGCACTGGGGGGCGATTCTTGCGGTTCGTAATTACATACCGCGGGGACTCAACAACTATCAAGATGTCGTTGTTATGCAGAAAGAGAGCTAACATTGCGCTCCAGCCGACGTCTATTCGCCACCGCTTAGCTCCACCCTTA
>PLMQ01000057.1 GCA_003142535.1 Syntrophaceae bacterium | reverse complement strand
CTTCACAACAAAGATAACAAAGCAAATCCGTTTGATTTCGGCCTCTCTCTGGGCGATACCTGCAACAGCACTCAGTACAACGAACTCCGGTGGTATATCGATGTTCTGGACGGCAAGGTTATCACCCCAAGCTCCGGTGCTCATCTCGGAGCCGACACCATCGATTATCAGAAATCTTACAAGGCGGCTGGTCTGGATAAGACGATCCCCTGGTATCAGACCCTCGGCAATCACGATCATTTCTGGATGGGTTCAATCCCTGTGGACTATAGCCTTCGAAAGGACCTTCGGCAATCCTTCATCACCGATGAAGTCTTCGCCACGGGAGATATTCTCGCAAACCCTGCAATAATTAACAACCATGATTACTATATGGGCGTGCTCGACGGCTCGACTCCTTACGGTGAAATTATGAAGGCAGGACCTGTCGGAAAGTTCAGCAGTGCTCCGAGGGTTGCGGCCGATCCGGACCGCCGTTCACTTTTGAGAACGGAGTGGATGAACGAATTTTTTAATACGTCTTCCCATCCTGCCGGTCACGGATTCAACTTGACCGACGCCACCACGGGTTTTGCCTGTTATAGCTTCGTGCCGAAGTCGAATATACCGATCAAAGTTATCGTACTCGACGATACCCAAAAGGAAAACGATGGCTCTTACGACATCCACGGGCATGGCTTTCTGGACAAAGCACGTTGGACCTGGCTTAAAAAAGAACTTGCGGCTGGTGATGCTGCCGGTCAGCTCATGATCATCGCCGCGCACATACCGATAAACGTCGAAGTGACTGCGAATACGTCCGCGGGGGAAATGGGTTGGTGGGTCAATCCTCAAAATGCTGTAACCCTGAAGGGTCTGGTTGATGAACTTCAAAGCCATCCGAATCTGCTCATGTGGCTCTCGGGGCATCGTCATTTAAATACTGTTAAAGCGTTCCTATCACCTGATCCGGTAAACGCGCCCGAAAAAGGTTTCTGGCAGGTTGAAACCCCCTCGCTCCGGGATTTCCCTCAGCAGTTCCGCACTTTTGAGATTTACCTCAACAGTGACTATACAATTTCAATTGTTGCGACCGACGTTGACCCGGCAGTCAAAGACGGAACGCCGGCGGCAACATCGCGTAAATATGCCATAGCGGCAGCGCAGATAGTCGGGACTTCGGATCTTACTACTAAATGGAATCCAACTAATGATCCAACCATAAAGACAATGCCTACAGGTTCATACAATGCAACGCTTTACAAGCAGTTGAGCCCGGCGATGGTGACTAAGATGAAGACACTGTACCCATGAGCACAGGCAGGTAAATGTTTTTTATAAAAGCTGGGTAAACTCCCAGCTTTGCCGGGAGACTCCCGGAGTTTAACAATTCCGGGAACAAGAAGTGAACAACCAAGTAACTTTGGAACCGATAATGAAGAAGTGTCAAGTGATATGGATACAGAAGACAAAGTATCTCATATTTTTGAACGATACTCCCCCTTTCTTCTTGCTCTCGATACGAATGACTCTTTGCTGAAATCCTTGGAATCTGATTAGAAGATAAGTTTAAGTTGTTTCTGCACAACGGCTTTGCCCAAGTTCCGGTGTGAAATATCGATTGCAAGTGGCAATCCTCACTCCAATTCCAAATCGAAAGTTGCTGACTTGTAGATGTAACAAACAAAAATATAAATCGCTATCTTTTGGTTTGTTGGCAACCCTACCACACTTTGTGCGGCACTCTGTTTCATCCCTCCCTTTCGGGATTTGTTTGCTATCGTGATTTACAACCGACTTCGGGCTGGTTGTTATCTCACCCAATATCAATTTTCAAAGATCAATAGTTGTATTGGCACCGGTTGCTTTCAATCCAGGAATCCATATCGTGAATGTCCAGAAGGATTCGCCGCCCGTCACGGATATAGGGAATCTTCCCGGCCCAAAGCATTTCACGGACAGCCCAAACAGATCGGCCAAGATAAACAGAAGCTTCGTTTATAGAGTATAATCTTTTCTGAATCAGTGGATTAGATAAACCAAAGCGCCAATTGCCCCAAAAAACATACTAGACAACAGCGGTATAATCACTAAAAGTATCCGCGGGGCGAAAGAGTTGCGTAACCAGGAAGTTGTATCTCTCCAAGCCCGATAGGGAACGGCGGCAAAATTCAAGAACATTCTTTCAGCTCTTTTTATGGTTACGAAAGAAACTAATTAAAAATTCCGTATCTTTCGGTGATAAATCAAATTTAAAAACCGCTTTATCTATCAATGGTTGAACTGATTGACTTTGATTTTCCTCAAAATTTACCGAGATCCATTTAATTGCTTTTTGAATATTTTCTCCTTCCGGAATAGCAGTCATCTTGACTATGACCTCCTTAGTTTAATCGCCATATTAATTACTAATACCAATTTGCTTGTAAGTTACCACCTTGCAGATGGTAACTTACCGGTAAGGTAAAATTAAGTTGCTATGCGCGCCCCTTGCAGGAAGCGCTCCCTGTCTATGGCTAACTTCGTCGGCAGCGTCGTTATCCTTTGAAAGCGAAGTGGTATAATATTATATTTTCGCCGGTAACTCAAATATCACGGGAATGAACCAAACACAAGCTTTGGGGTTCATTCCCTCCGCTTTGCGGGTTTGTATATAGCCCCGCTAAGCCTCGCACGCGGGATTAATTCAACTTGCAGATATTACTGCGCTGCGCTTGTAATATCTTAGTTTCATTAATTCGACCAGCAAACTTCAGCTTGTGACCTTAAGGTTACTTGTGACCTCGCGTGACCTTTAGGTTATTAGGTTATGTACTTTGTTTCTGAAGTTTGGGTCTCATTAGAGTTTGTTCTGCTTGACAGTAAGATAAAAATACCCTAGATTGACCGAGTTTTTCAGATGAGGAGTTGAAAATATGGTTACAAAAAGATATCGCCGTTCGGAAGAAATGAAGGGTAAAAAGAAAAAGAAATCAACAAGGATTATATATTTTGTTCTTATACTGGGGGGTATATTTGCCCTGCTGGTTTTCTTTTTTGTAATTTTGTTTAACTCTTTATTTCCTACGGTAGATATGGATGCACTGAAGAAGAAAGAGAAACGTCTGGTGACAGTTTGGTTTTCCGATCCACAGGAACGTTTCTTAATGCCGGAGAAACGTTATGTTTATGATGAAAGCGATTCCGCCCAGCAGGCAAAGGAAATTACCAGGGCTCTTCTGGATGGCTCAAAAACCGGGCTGGTTAATACGTTTCCGGCAGGTGTAGGCGTAAAAGAAGTCAAGATAGATAATGAAGGAACTGCTGCAATAAACTTCAATAAAAATTTAACCAAACTTCATCCCGGCGGATCAACCGCCGAAATGGCTACAATATATTCTTTAACGAATTCCATCACGGAAAATGTTCCCGGTATAAAGAAGGTAAAAATATTGGTTGAAGGGAAAGAGTTGCCGTCAATCAAAGGTCATATATCGACCAGAAATGCATTTTTGCCCGATCCGGAGCTCTTTGTGCGCACACAAGAGGAGAAAAGCTAATTTTTTTATGGCAGCAAAATCAAAATTATCCCGTACCCGCAATATTGGCATTGTCGCCCACATTGATGCCGGAAAAACGACAGTATCGGAAAGAATTCTTTATTATACCGGCAAATCCTACAAGATGGGTGAAGTGCATGACGGTGAGGCTGTCATGGACTGGATGCCTCAGGAGCAGGAACGCGGCATAACAATAACATCGGCAGTAACTACCTGTTTATGGAAGAATTGCGAAATTCATATCATTGATACTCCCGGGCATGTTGATTTTACCATTGAAGTTGAGAGATCGCTGCGTGTATTGGATGGCGCGGTTGTTGTTTTTTGTGCAGTTGGCGGCGTTGAACCGCAATCGGAAACTGTCTGGCATCAGGCCGATAAATATGGTGTGCCTAAAATTGCCTTTATCAATAAAATGGACAGGGTGGGAGCTGATTTTTTTGCAGCCGTAGAAATGATGAGAGAGCGTTTTGTGTCAATTCCCCTGCCTATACAGATTCCTGCGGGAAGTGAAGATAATTTTCGCGGCGCCATTGATTTAATCAATCAGAAGCTGCTGACCTGGGATGATGCCAGTCAGGGCATAGAATATACAATTATGGAAATACCTCCGGAATATGCCGATCAAGCTAAAAAGCAGAGAGAAAAAATGATTGAAAAGCTGGCTGAAGTTGATGATAGCTTGGCGGATAAGTACATAGGCGGTGAAGAAATAACTGTTGCTGAAATAATGGAAGCCATCAGGAAAGCAACAATTTCATTGAAAATAACTCCGGTGCTTTGCGGCGCAGCTTTGCGTAATAAAGGCATTCAGCCGATACTGGATGCGGTGATAGATTATTTGCCGTCACCGGAAGATGTTCCTCCGGTTAAGGGAATCAATCCTCTTACCAAAAAAGAAGAAATCAGGCACAGCTCCGACAAGGAGCCGCTGGCAGCGCTAGCCTTTAAAATTATGATGGATGAGGGCCGGAAACTAAGCTTTCTGCGGATTTATTCCGGCCAGATACATACCGGTGATGAGATTTACAATGCCGTAAAAAAGAAGAAAGAAAAAGTTGCCCGGCTTTTGCGTATGCACGCCAACAAGAGAGAAAGAATAGATAAAGCTTCGGCGGGCGAGTTAGTTGCAATATTAGGTTTAAAGGAAACAACTACCGGAGATACACTTTGCGATGAAACACATCCCATTATGCTGGAACAAATAGAATTCTATGAACCGGTGATCAGTCAGGCTATTGAAGCTAAAACACCGGCGGATCAGGAAAAACTAACATTATCATTGGCCAAATTAAGTGAAGAAGACCCTACGCTGCGCGTAAAATACGACGAAGAAACGGCGCAAACCGTCATTTCCGGTATGGGGGAATTGCATCTGGAAATTATAGTTGACCGCCTGAAGCGGGAATTCAATGCCTATGTCAATGTAGGTAAGCCCCGGGTTGTCTATCGAGAGACTATTCAAAAGCATGTGGAAATGGAAGGATTGTTTGAAAAAGAACTGGGAGACAAGAAACACTTTGGCCACGTTCGCATATCTTTAACGCCACGAAAACGCGGTTCGGGCAATGAAGTAGTTAATAAGCTGGACAGCGCAACCATCCCTGTGGAATATCAGGAGGCAATTGTGGAAGGTCTCCGGGAAGCGTTGATGAGTGGTGTGCTCAGCAGTTATCCGGTAATTGACGTGGAAGTGAAGGTGATTGGAGGTTCCCATAAAGAAGGCGAGTCATCAATACAGGGTTACAAAATTGCCGCGGCAAGTGCATTTCGGGATGGGTGCAATCAAGCCGACCCGTTGATATTAGAACCGATTATGCTGGTGGATATTATTACGCCGAGCGAATTTATGGGCGATGTTATTGGCGATATCAATTCCCGTAAAGGTGATATTCAAACAATTAATCCTAAGGGAGCTGTAAGTGAAATCAAAGCCAAAGTGCCGCTGAGAGCCATGTTTGGCTATTCAACTGATTTACGTTCCGCTACACAGGGGCGCGCGGTATTTTCCATGCTGTTTGCTGAATACAATAAAGCATGAAATCCTATATCGAATATGTTCCGGGCAAAGTAAATATTAAAACATTCTTTTTTGCTGTGTTTGTAAAATGTTTATTCGTGAAACTCCAATTCCGAAAGTGAAATCCGGCGAATGCCGGGCGCAGCGCATAACCTGAAGGTCACAAGTAACCTAGAGGTCACAAGTCGGAATTGGTAAGTTGTAATGAGACCCAAACCTCAGAAACAAAGTGCGCAACCTGAAGGGTCACAAGCTGAAGTTTGTTGGTCGAATTATCCCGCGAAGCGGAGGGTTCAATACCACGCAGCTTGCTGCGAAATGTTTCCAAAGCTTGCTTTGGGGTTCATACCCGTGATTAAATTTATTATGGGTTTATACAAAAGAAGATTTTTCCAGGTAGCAGCGGTTACGCTGGCCATCGTCTTTGTCTGTTCTCTGGCTGTATTTTATTTTGAAAATAATGAAATAGAAGCTAATATTCACTCACTTTGGGACGGCTTTTGGTGGGCAATAGTCACAGCGGCTGCGGTGGGATACGGCGATAGATATCCCGTATCTGTAGCCGGCAGAATAATAGGGATATTATTGATTTTTTCCGGTGTAGGGCTGATGTCGCTTTTAACAGCGACCATTGCCTCTGTTTTTGTAGAAAGAAAGATCAGGGAGGAGAAGGGATTGGAAAACGTTACATTTAAAGACCACATTGTCATATGCGGCTGGAATCAGCATACGGAAGAAGTGTTGCAGGGGTTGATCAATGCCGGTTCCTCTGAAGATATTTCCGTTGCACTTATCAATGAATTGAGCATTGACGAAATTGACTCTCTGAAGATGAAATACAATAAATCCACACTCAAGTTTCTCAGGGGAGATTATGTATACGAAGATGTTTTGTTTCGAGCCAATATAAAAAAAGCCAGATTCGCCTTGTTGATGGCCGATCTTTCCGGCAGCCATAGCCGTGATGGTATTGATGAGAGAACGGCCCTGGCGGCATTGACCATTAAATCAGTTGCTCCCCAGATAAAATTGATTGCCGAATTACTTGATAAAGCTAACAAACCGCATTTGCGAAGGACGAATGTTGACGAG
Source organism: Syntrophaceae bacterium (assembly GCA_003142535.1). Classification (GTDB taxonomy): domain Bacteria; phylum Desulfobacterota; class Syntrophia; order Syntrophales; family Smithellaceae; genus Fen-1166. Next base: position 3,578 of record PLMQ01000057.1, on the reverse strand, counting down.
ATTATTGTTCACGGTGAGCATTTGGGATCGCTATTGGTGAGTGCGATTATTTCACCCGGATTGCCCCGCGTATTTTCCGGTATCATGTCTCAGGGAGGGACAGATAAACTCCGCAGGAAGGAGATTCCGAAAAATTATATAGGGAAACCATTCAAAGATCTCTCCGGCTATTTCCGGGAAAGGCAGGCAATCTTAATTGGCGTAATGCGCGACAAAAAAGACATGAAATTGGAAGATCTGCTTTCTGACAATACATCGGTCATCGACGGTTTTATCCGCGAAAAATTAAAAGAAGCAAATAAGTCGTTCCACGTAGAGAAAAGCAATAACAATACATTGATTAATCCGGATGATAGCTATATTATTTTACCGGAAGATAAAGCAATTGTGCTGGCGAAAAAAGAATCAAGCGAGTTCTCGGTATTATAGGATTAGTCATGCAAAATGATATAACATTGCTCCAGGAAACTGACCTTTTCAAGAATCTCAATATCGAACAAATCAATAAGGTGCTTGATATTTGCCGCAGGGTTAGATTTGCGAAATATGATATTATCATGAAAGAAGGAGATGTCGGGGATTCGATTTATATAATATTGGAAGGTACGGTTGAAGTGATAAAAAATCTTGTCAGCAGCGAAATAATGGAAGATGATTATCAGGAATCGGTCAAAAACAAAATAATTACGAAACTAGATGAGAAAAGCCACGCAGTCTTTGGAGAAATATCACTTCTGGACGATTGTAAAAGGACAGCCACCGTCCGCGCTATAACGGACTGCGAATTTTATGAAATAAAAAAAGATAATTTTCTTCATCTTATTGAAGAGCATAACGGTTTGGGCTGTAAAATATTATTAAATTTAGCAGGCGTCGTCAGCAAAAGGTTGCGTAAGGCTGATGAAGATATAATTAAATTAACTACAGTTGTGAGTATTATTTTGCGTGAATCTTCATCCTGATTTAGGAATAACTTATGTTAACAGATAAGACCGGATCGGATTCATCCGAGTTGATGCGTTTGTTAGCTGCTCAATCATCAATATTCCAAAATATGCGTCGTTAATGTATAAAAGAAAATTGTTTTTCGTAGAACTCCCGGGCAACAGCCTGTTTTTCGGCTACATAGGAAAAAATCTCGTTGTAATTCTCAAAAAGGAGACTAATTATTCTGGTATCCAAAAGGCGACGATCAGAAAACTGTTTAATAATCTGAACAATTCCATCTTTGGACATCCCTTTTCTGTATGGCCGGTCTTCAGCCAGTGCTGTAAATATATCTGCGACCATCATTATTCGGGATCCGGTACTTAGCTCGGTTGCTGTGCAATGAAAGGGATATCCGGAACCGTCAAGTCTTTCATGGTGATAAGCAGCCCATTCCGCAATCTGATTAAGTCCTCCAATGCTATTAATCACAAGGTAAGTATAATACGTGTGACATTTCATAACAGACATCTCTTCTTTGGTCAGGCTTCCAGGTTTATTCAGAATACTATTAGGAATTGCTAATTTCCCTAAATCATGCAAATCTCCGGCAACCTCCATAAACCCTATTTCTACGTCCGTAAGTCCGAAAATTTTTGCTAACAAGGATGCGGCTGCGGCAACACCTGAAGAATGAGTGGAAGTAAAACGGGACCGGAAATCAATTATATTTCGAAAAAGCTGGGCTATTATAGAAATATCCGAATAGTCTATTTCTATTTTTCGGAAAGGACCTTCATGAAGTAAAATAGAATACAAGCGGGGAGAAACCAGGTCCAACCAAAATTCTTCGCTATGAGATATCGAGTTGAAAAGATCTATAACTTGAGGATGCAATGAAGAGCCGGACAAAGATTCTATCTTGGAAATAATATCTTCGTTTTGATGAAGAATATAATGCTCACGGTTTATTGCGCGTTCGAGAATATCGGCAAGAGATAACAACTGCGACTCCAGAACAAGAGGATTTTCAATGGTCTCTTCCCAATGCTGCCACTCTTTGTGGTGGAATCTGATGATTCTTGCCGAGTCCTTTAACCAAGGTATGTTATTGAGCAAAAGCTCGCCACGAATGCAATGTTCTTCGAGATTTTCGACTTCAAAATTCCGCAGGGAAATTTTTTCTTCCAATGAAAAAGCGCCGATATCATGAAGCAGTGCTGCTATAAAAATTTTTTCCAATCTTTCATTGGAAAGGTTTGCGACTTTCCCCATTTTCCACACGACAAGTGCTGTCCTTTGTTGGTGTTGTATCAATAAAGGACTGGCCAAATCCATAGCGTCGGAAAGTGAAAGAACTAAATTCCCTAAATTAACGGTAATATTTCGTTGCATATCATTCTCCTGAAAAAACTTTTCCAGCGTACGTTCAAAGTAACCGGCCTGCGCGGCTTTTCGCGCAGGTCCGGTTACTGCCGTGTTCGCTGCTGTATTTCAATTCCATTCAGACCATTGACGGCCATTTAGATATTTTGCCAAATCTTCAGCACTGCTCATTTTAGCGCGTGCGATATCAAAATATTGTTTGCTTCCTAACATTCCGCCGGGGCTATCTTTTTTGAAATCAGTATCATGTAAGTTCTCTAATAAAAAAACTCTTGTTGGATATTCTCCCGGCCTTAAATTTGAAACCTTCTCTTGAGCGTCTTTAATGAGTTGCGCTGTTTTTTCGGAGACATTTTTCCATAACAACTTTGCTTCATTTTCTGATTCAATATCTACAACGGCTTTTATTAATGCTATCTTTTCAACTGTTTTTTGCCTATACATTCCGAAATACTTGCATCGACCGTGGGAATAGGCACCGCCCTCTGCCGGGCACATATATACATTACCGTCAAGAACATCCTCCGGCAATCCAGCACAATTGATGACATCAAGCCAATTCTGCCATGAGGAGAGAAGACCTTCTTCATCCAAATATGATCGAAACTCCTTCACTGCGTCCGATATATTTTTTGAAAGACTTGGAAGGTCAACAGCATTTATAAAGTCCTCAAAGCTTACGGGAGAAAAAAAGATCTTGTTCTTAAATTTGTCTTCGCAAAGCTTTTTCACATCATTAAAACGATCCTCAATATCTCGCTCAAAGTTCCCCAGCGCGAGAAGAATCTTTATGCCTGATGCCTCTTCATTTAGGGCTGTCAAATGGCTTTCAAGTTGTGAATTATAAAACCAGTCAAAGTTTTTTGTCTCAATAAAAATAGTGAATGATCGCTGACTTATTAATCCGTCAGGTATACTGCTTGTCTTTTTTTCTTGTTGTCTAAATTTCACGCCGATAACTTCTGCCATGTCATATCCGACAAGGCCGCTCAGTATTTCCGCAAGAAATTTGGGGTTTTCTTCATAAATAATCTTTAGTATCAGGAGGCAGTAATTGGTTGTTCTATTTTCCTTCTGCGAGTAACCAGAGAATAGACTTATTGACCTTCCCATTTTATTCTCCCATCATAATTTTATTATTACAGCGAACGAAAAAATCAGCCGTAGCGTAGCGATCGGCTGTATTGCTTTTGTTAGGGGCATTTTTATACCCATAGCCAGTTCATTTCAATGCGCGATTTTATTTTAAACTCAGCTTTGGGCCT
>PLMQ01000054.1 GCA_003142535.1 Syntrophaceae bacterium | reverse complement strand
TCAAGCAGCATCTTAACGATTGTCGTCTTTCCTGCACCATTGGGTCCAAGAAGAGCAAAATACTCACCTGCCTTGACGGAAAATGAGACATTGTCGACAGCGGCAAGGGAACCATATCGTTTAGTTGCGGCGTTTAATTCAATCATGAAAGAAGTATATGTGCCCCGATCTGGTATGTCAACAAAATATGGCGCTTTATGCAGATGATCATGGGAGGGTTATATCAAGACGCCCGATATTTAAGAAAATTCAGACAAACATCTCATCAGAAAGAAGTGATCATTGCCAAGAGAAAACATAGATGCTTTTGTCACCTCCAAGTCATTGATAGCAGGATAAAATACTCTAAATGCTAAAAAGAATGTTTTTAAGAAAATATACGATCTCTTAAAGATACCTTTTTTTAAGAAAATATTAGTCCATAACATCTACAAAGTCACACCTGGTTGCATCACTGAGAATTAAAGAATACTGTTTGTAATGGTGAATCTGCCGTTGCCTATGTTTTATCCAGTTCTTTCCTCACGGCCATTCCGAGCTTTTCTATGATATAAGGCTTTTTCACATATTCGCCCGCACCGACGGCCTGTGCGGCATGCACCCGATCCGATTCTGAAAAACCGCTGACAATAATCGCCTTCTGTTTTGGATGGATTTTCAGAACGCTCTTGTAGGTGTCGAGGCCGTCCATACCGGGATCCATGATCATATCCAGCACCAGCAGATCTACTTTATGCTTCTTCAAATAAGCTACCGCATCCTTACCACTGGAGACATTTTTGACTTTGTAATTCAATTTCTTCAGCATTGCCGCTGCCAGGTCTCGTTGACCCTTCACATCATCTACAACCAGAATGGATTCGCCATTCCCCATGTATTCAGACATGGATACTGAAGACACTTCAGCCGTGATTTCTTCCTTCGTTACCGGAAAGTAAAGTGTAAACGTGGTTCCTTTTCCCTCTTCGCTCTCCACATTTATGTATCCTTGATGATCCTTCACCGTTCCCCAGACGACCGCCAAGCCTAATCCTGTCCCGCTTCGGCCCATAATCTTCTTTGTGTAAAACGGCTCAAATATGCGTTTCAGGTCTGACTCGGGTATGCCTTTCCCCGTATCAGATACGGAAAGGACAACATAATCTCCCTCGTGGATATTGTCATATCCATGAACAGGTTTGTCCAGATACTGATTGATTGTTTTAATGGTCGCAATGCCGCCATTCGGCATTGCCTCGCTCGCATTAGAAACCAGATTGAACAAAGTCTTCTCCAGATGGACAGAAGAACCGAAAATGTTCAATAGATCGGACTCCAGATCGGTTTTGATCTTTACTGATGGATGATAGGAAAATAGTTTCTCCAGCTCTGGTGATTTCTTATAATCAAGAATCAGTCTGTTCAGATTAATGACTTTTCTGTCCGCGACGCCTCTTCTGGCCAATGTTAGCAGATCCTGAACAATTGCCGCTGCGCGCTGTCCAGCATTCATAATGTCTATAAGGTCGCTTCTGATCGTGCTTGATTCATCCACTTCGTCTAACAACATCTCCGCGTAACCGACAACTACACCCAAAACATTGTTCAAATCATGGGCGACACCGCCCGCCAGCAATCCCAATGCCTCCATCTTCTCCGCCCTTTGCAGACGTTCCTCCAGATTTCGCTTTTCTTCCTCTGCCTGCTTGTGGTCGGTGATGTCACGGAAATACCATACCCGGCCGTAGTACTTTCCACCGGCATCGAGCATTGGGGCAGAGTAACTGTCGAATATCCTGCCATCTTTCAGAGCAATCTCCTCCTGGCTTGTTTCATCCCGATCCGCATAGAGATATTTCATCTTGTTTATAAATTTTTCGGGATTTATAAATTTGTCTATTATCAATTGCATCATATGCTTATCTGATTTTGATTCTACTATGTCGGGAGGAATACCCCACATATCAAAAAACCGCCGGTTTGAGGATATCATTCCGCCTTCTTCATTCACCACAAGGATTCCGTCTATAGCCGCTTCCTGTTGCGTTGACAAAATGAGATTTCTGAACTGCAGTTCCTTTTCGGACCACAAACGATGAATGGTAATAGCCGCCTGGTTCATAATGGATTCGATGGCGCCCGCCAGAGGTGAAATGTCTTTTTTTGCCAGAATGACAATGCCGCCGAAGTGAATACCGTTCCAGGCGAATCCTATGCCGTATATACCATTTACATGAAGGAGTTTTTCAACGCCATTGCATACCGCTTGGGGTATTTTTCTAAGAAGAAGACCATACACCCCGTCCTTGCAACGCTCCAGCTTCCCGCTCCGGTACAACTTAAGCTCTTCTTCGGTCATATCCTTCAGAGAATAGGTAATCTTTGTAAAATCAAGTCCCAACATCTGCACCAGTTTTTCAAAGATATTGCCAAACCCATACACGCCAACGAGTTTCGTCGCTTGAATCTGCTCATCTAATAAGCCGACCGTCACATACCCATCACCAATCAATTGCCAGATTGTTTCCGCAGCTAATTTATAGGCTTCCTCGAGATGGTTGGTCCGAATGAATTGCGCTTGCATATCAGATATCAGGCGCGATACCTTCTCCGCCTGCTTGCGCTCGGTGATGTCGCGGCATATTGTTATAGTCTGTGTTTTTCCCTCTATTTCCATGCATGTTGCATTGAACTCAATCGGCGTGACATTGCCTTTTGCATCAACATAGTCAATTTCCAGGTTTCTTATGTATCCTTTCTCAAAGCAGGCCTTGACTGCCGCTGCATTTTTTTCTTTTTCAGAATCGGCAGTCCATTCGATAACGTTTCTGCCGACTATTTCACTCAGATCATGGTGTCCGGTAAGATGCACATATTCCGGATTTGCATCTCGCACTAAACCGTCCTTATCAATAATGACAAAGCCTGTGTCGGTTGTTTCAATCAATGTGCGGTATTTTTCTTCTGACTGGTGCAACGCTTCCTGCGCAATTTTCCGTTCTTGTATTTCCGTCTTAATTTGCTGAATATGACGGGCATTGGCCATCGCCAGGCCGATAGTCTTGCCGATGGAAAAAAGAGTTTCCAGCTCGGAATCGGTGAAATTAATTTCTTCGGCAAATAACAAATTAATCGCTCCTAAAGCTCTATCCTGAAATAATAACGGTATGCTGATTGCTGCTGTTCTGTTAGTTTTCAGCAGCGTTTCTTTTATGACAGGCTGAATCCGGTCATCGGTGGGAATATTATCACTAATTACTATTTTTTTTTGCTGAATTGCCTGGCCGGTAAGGCTTTTTTTTACCAGCAATCGACCGTTTATTAAGGATTGGGGATCGATAAGCGTGCCAACCGCATTTAAAAATAATAACGATTCCGACCTTTCTTCATAAGCATACATGTATGCTGCAGTGGCTTTGCCGTAATGGCTCATGGCAGTTAGTGCTTCATCAATGAGTGTGTCATAATCCAGAGCGCGGTAAACTCTGTCGGCTACGGCGTTAATGGCTTTCAGGGAAACAATCGATTCCGCCATGGTTTCCTGTGCTTTTTTCCGTTCTTTCACCTCCGCTTTGATTTGCTGGATATGACGGGCATTGGCCATTGCCAAACCGATTGTTTTACCAATGGAAAGAAAAATTTCTCTTTCATAATCTTCGATTTGACCATGTTCATGTTCGCTGAAAAAAAGGTTCAGCACTCCCAAACTTTTATCCTGAAAAAGCAAAGGAATGCCGATAGCTATAGTTAATTTGTCTTCCAGCAACACCTGCCTGACTTCCGGCACAATTGATTTATCGCTGGCAATATTCATGGAACTGACAATTTGCTTATTTTTCACCACGATGCCGCTGAAACTTCCTTCCAACGGCAACACGGGAGCGACATCCAGAGTCTGCTGACTAAAACCGCGACTGTAAAGTCTATTCAAAACTTGCTTATCTTCATCAATTTCAAATAACACGGCGCGCGGCGAATTGGTGTAAACAGCGATGGATTCGACAGCTTCTTTGGCGATTGTTTGTACATCGAAGGAACGATAAAGCTTATCCGCAATTGTGTTGATGGTTTTTAGCGCAACGTTGCGCTTATTTAATTCTTGAATATAAGAATTCAAGCTGGCCTGCATTTTATTAAAGGATAAGGCTAATTTGCCCAGCTCATCTTCGCTGGTAATTTCAATCGGTTCTGCCGCCGTTGGCGGTTTGATTTCCTTTTTTACCATTTTCCAACCTCTATCCGGGCGCTTAGTGTGTTTGCCTGCCGTTTATGCTCTTTTTAAGCATCAGCAGAAAGAAGAACCCACTTCTTCGACAGCTTAACCGTTTACATCCAATGCCTGTAATTTTTCTTTTAATATTTTTATTTCTTAAATAAGTCTGAACGTGTTCCTGTTCGTATTAAGAATAAAGTATCTTCATCATATTTGTAAATTAGCAGCCAATCTGATTCTATATGACAATCTCTGCATCCATAATAATTTCCTNNGGATTTAAGCTTTTCCATATCCTTGTTTCTTCTAATCAGCATTTCAATATCTTTTTCAAAAGCAATACTGCTATGGACTCGCTTCATTATCAAATACCAAAATGTTTAAATAATTCATCAGCATTTTCGAATTTTTTCCCACCGCCATTTTCTATTTCTTTTATAGCAGTTATAGTTTCGGCATTAGAAATATTTATTTCAAAGGGTAAGCCGCGATGAAGTTCGACTTGCTTGAAGAACAACGTAATTGCTTGCGTAGTTGATAGGCCGAGAATATCAAAATATTTTTCTGCTTTTCTTTTTAATCCGGGCTCAATACGGGCACGAACCATAGCACTTTTTATTTTAGTCTTCGTTTTAGTCATGATTTTATTCCTCCATACAATACCTTGTAGCACATACGGGGTACATTGTCAAATGCTTCAAAAGAATGCTTGTAAACGACGACGTGAGGAGTTTTTATTTGGGGTCTGCTCACGAAACGGAAAAAATTGTACGCTTAGGATTTCCGATGATCCGTAGCAGCCGAAGAAAAGGTTGAATTGCCCCTGGTTGCACGAATGTTGGGGTTGCCCCAGATTCATGTATGATCACCCTCTCTCGGTTATTTCATATCCAATATTTCGCGTATTCTTGCGGAGAGCTCGTTGATGCTGTATGGCTTCTGGATAAAGCCCCGGCAACCCTGCTGTAATAATTTTGTCGCCTGGTCGCCGATGCTGTAGCCGCTGGATACCACGGTTTTTACAGCGGGATTAATTTCCTGCAATTTTTTAAAAGTGACTTCGCCGCCCATATCAGGCATGATTAAATCAAAAATGACCAGGTCAATATTCGCCTTGTTATTTTCATATATTTGCAACGCCTCTTTCCCACTATTGGCGGTTATTACTTTATAGCCCATACTTTCCAACATGTCTTTGCCGACGCTGACAATCATTTCTTCATCATCCACAAAGAGGATAGTTTCCTTTCCGAAAAACAGGGAATCTCTGTTGAAAGCTTCATCAGTCTTTGCCTCTTTGAGCGAAGCCGGCAAATAAATATTAAATGTGGTACCCTTGCCTTTTTCGCTGTAAACAGTAATCACGCCGCCATGATTTTTTATGATACCGTAAGCTGAAGCAAGCCCCAAGCCTGTTCCACGGCTGCGGCCTTTTGTCGTAAAGAAAGGTTCAAACACGCGTCTTTGCGTATCTTCATCCATGCCGACGCCGCCATCCGTAATTGACGCTCTAATATAAGACCCCGGCTGAATTCTGTGCACTTCCGCCATGCTATTGTCAATGTCCATATTGATGGTCGTCAAGTAAAGATGCCCGCCGCCCGGCATCGCCTGCCAGGCATTGACATACAGGTTTAATAATACCTGCTCGATCTGCCCCTGGTTTACTTCCATGCTCCAGAGGTCTTCCTGAAAATTCATATGAATGGAAATTTCTTTCTTTGTGCGGCCGAACATAACGGCGCTTTTTTCCATAAGGTTATTAAGATTAAGCGCCCTTAACTCGTACTTGCCGCCGCGGGCAAAACCCAGCAATTGGCCGGTTATCTCCGCGCCGCTGCTTACATAATGCTCGATATTCTTCAGCCTTTCATGGTGAGGATGGCCTGGAGGAATTTGTAAAAGCATGAGAGAGATATTTCCTTCAATGCCCATGAGTAAATTATTAAAGTCATGCGCCAGCCCGCCGGCCAGAGTGCCGACAGCTTCCATTTTTTGCGCCTGATACAATTGGGCTTCCATCTTTTTCTGGACTGTTACATCACGGCCGAAATAAAGTGATGCCTTTTTACCTTCCCAGAGAGCATCGATAATGTGAACTTCCAGAGATAATTCCTCAAAATTTCTATTTATTAATTTGAAGCTTTTTGCTCCATCGGCACTTTTTTTGCCCATTTTATTGCTTTCCTTTTCCATGTCTTCCGCAATCAAATAAAAGGCAATTGGTTTTTGGGCAAGCTCTTCCATTGTATATCCAAAAAGCTCCAGAGCACAGGGATTGGCATATGTAATGAAACCTTCCCGGCCAATAAAAATGGCGTCCCCCGCGTTTTCAATCAGCAGCCGGTATTTTTCTTCCGACTGGCTCAATGCTTCCTGCGCTTTTTTCTTTTCGCTTATATCCTCAAGCATTCCTTCAAAATACGATATATTGCCCTGATCGTCGTAGGCCACACGCACGTTTGCTAAAAGTTCGGCAATGCTTTTGTCTTTTTTATAGGCATGGAATTCAAAATCGCTTATAAATCCTTGTTTAATTGCTATTTGCATAGCTGCTTCAGCTTCACAGAGATTAACATAAAAGGGATTTTGCCCTGTGTTTATCGCCTTTATTATTTCTTCGGGAGACTCATAACCAAAGATTTTGGCGAAAGACTGATTTACAGTCAGAAGCTTGCCGTCCGGCAAACTCTGAAAAATGCCTTCGATTGAATTATCAAATATCCCGCGATATTTTGCTTCGCTTTCCCTCAGTGCATCCGCCGCTTCTTTGCGTTCCTTTACCTCTGCTTTAATTTGCTGAATATGACGGGCATTGGCCATCGCCAGGCCGATGGTCTTACCGATGGAAAAAAGAGTTTCCTTTTCGTAATCAGGGAATTCATTGCTTTCCTGTGATTCAAAGAGAAGATTCATTACGCCCAACACCTTGTCTTGAAACAGCAACGGGATGGAGATTGCTCTTGTCAGTCCCTCATTGAGCAGGGCTTTTTTTACTGCGGGGGCAATAGCCTTATCATGGACGACATCGGCGACTATAACTTTTTTGCTCTTAACGGCGAGACCGCTGAGACTGCCCGCTATGGGTAATATAGCCACTGTTTCCAGAGTTTCCCGACTGAAACTACTGTTATAAATTAATCTTAAAAATTGATTAGCTTCGTCGAATTCAAATAAAGCGGCGCGGGGCGCATTGGTATACATGGTAATTGATTCAACTGCATCTCTGGCAATCGTCTGAAAATCAAAAGACTGGTAGAGCCTGTCGGCCATCATATTGACGGTTTTCAGTGACGCATTTGATTGAGCCATGGTATCCTGCGCTATTTTTCGTTTTTCCACCTCCGTTTTGATTTGCTGGATATAACGGGCATTGGCCATTGCCAGGCCGATGGTCTTGCCGATGGAGAGCAGTGTTTCCAGTTCATAATCAGTAAAATTATACTTTTCGGCAAAAAAGAGATTGATGACACCCAATGTTTTATCGCGGAAAAGCAGTGGTATCGAAATAACGCGTGTCAGGTTATATTTGATTAGCATTTTTCTAATTTCTGGATTTATTCGTTCATCGTTGGCAGCGTCATCGCAGATGATAATCCGCTTTTCGCGAATGGTTTGGGCAGTCAGGCTTTCCGGCAATAATGTACTGGTCAGCCTGACTGTTGTTGCTTTGAATTCATCCGGCTCCGCACTTGTGGAGAGAAGAGCAATAGTATTTTCATCTTCATTACATTCAAACATTACAACAGCAGATGTTTTCCCATATAGTTTCACGGCCTCCATAGCTTCTTTGACTAAGGCATCATAATCATGAGCAAGGTAAATTCTATCGGCAACAGCATTAATGATTTTTAGCGATTCATTGCTGATTTTGGCGTTTTGCTGCGATTCGCTCAGGCTTTGCTCGGTTTTGTGCAAGGCTTCCTGGATAATTATGCGTTCCTCTGCATCGGCTTTTATTTGTTCGATATGTTTGGCATTGGCCATCGCCAGGCCGATAGTCTTGCCGATGGAAAAAAGCGTCTCGAGCTCATAATCGGCAAAAGTATATTTTTGAGGAAAAAAAAGATTCATGACGCCCAAAACACGGTCCCGGAAAAGTAGGGGTATGAAAACAGCGCTTTTCAGGCCTTGTTTCAATAGAGCTTTTCTTGTTGCCAGTAGAATGTGCTGGTCTTTGGCAATATCCGGACAAAGAATAATCTTTTTTTCCAAAACGGCATAGCCGGTTAAGCTTTTATCCAGATACAACTTACGGGTAAGGTCTGCCGCCTTCGTGCCTTTGAAAGGTTTACTGTAATCAAGCAAAATTAAACATTTTTCTGCTTCGTTGTATTCAAACATGCTGATAGTTGGCGTTTTGCCGTATTGAATCATTGCGGCAACTGCTTCTTTGGCCAGAGTTTTATAATCAAACGAGCAGTAAACTCTATCGGCCACAGTATTGATGATTTTCAGCGACGCAATTGATTGAGCCATGGCTTCCTGCGCTTTTTTTCGCTCCTCTATTTCCGCCTTTATTTTTTCAATGTTTCTGGCATTAGCCATCGCCAGGCCGATGGTTTTGCCGATCGAGAGCAGTGTCTCCAACTCATAATCAGTAAAATTATACTT
>PLMQ01000003.1 GCA_003142535.1 Syntrophaceae bacterium | reverse complement strand
CCGACCGTCTTTGAACTCGGACGTATTGCATTGCCGCTTTTTTGCTTTGTCTTGGCGTATCACTTAGCTCGTCCAGATTCACTAAATAGTGGTCGATATATAAGGACAATGAAACGCCTTACTTTATTCGGCCTGATTTCATCTTTATTTTTTATTCCTCTTTCCGGACAAATGAAAGGTTGTTTTCCGCCTACCGGGTTATTGAAGGGCGCTTATCCACTCAATATAATGTTTTTGCTTCTTACAGCGACAGGCATTTTTTATTTATTTGATTCAGGCGGACGTCTAAAGACATTCGCTGCTATTTGTCTTTTTGTATTTGGCGGTCTGTTTGTAGAATTTTGGTGGTTCGGCCTGGCGTTTTGTTTTTTTTCTTGGCTATATTGCAAATCACCATCTATATTACGATTGGTATTTTGGATTGCATCGTCTGCCTTCCTTTATGAGGTCAATCGCAATATTTGGGCGGTTGCGGCAATACCCATCATCTTTTTGTCCCCGCATATCCAATTTAAAGTTCCTCGCGTAAAGTACGTTTTTTATATTTATTACCCTGCACATTTAGCGGTGATTTTGGCAGTGACATTATTATTGAAATTGTGAGTATTGACTTGTGGAGTTATCAACAATTTCTGTTAATAACCCATAGCATTTACTTATTGTCAATTCTTTAATTCTCTACTATAAAAAACAAAATAGCAAATCGCTCGAAGATTGAGCAGCCCCGGAAAGGACATAATGGAAAAACCCGAACTACTTAAAATCATCAATAAGCTTTTAAACACAGAAGCCGATCTTGGCTTTCTGCTCGATCTGCAGGAGGATCATCTCGAAACTCTTGTTGCCTGCATCCGAGACAGGGTAAATCAATTAAATACTAAGGAACAATGATCATGAAAAATCAGACCAAATTATTTTTATTAACATTTTTTTTGTTAATTACTTTTACTATTCCGGCTCTCGCTGATAACACTGTAAAGAACATTTCCGGTGCAGTATATTTCAGCCCCAAGGGAGATTGCACGGAAGCTATCGTCAATGAAATTAGTCATGCTAAATCAGAAATATATGTTCAGGCGTATTCTTTTACTTCAGCTCCAATAGCTAAAGCCTTAGTTGACGCACACAAGAGAGGAATTAAAGTTGAAGTCATCCTGGACAAGAGCCAGAGAAAAGAAAGATACACTTCGGCAACGTTTTTAGCTAATGGCGGCATTCCCACCTATATTGATTCCGTACACGCAATTGCCCACAATAAGATTATAGTAATTGATAAAGAAACTGTAATTACCGGCAGTTTTAATTTTACCAAATCTGCCGAAGAAAAGAATGCCGAGAATTTATTAATTCTCCAATCAAAAGAACTGGCCAGCAAGTATTTGATGAATTGGACAAAACATAAAAGCCATTCTGAACCTTATTCAGGGAGAGAATAATAATGGCCAAGAAACTTGATCCGAAACAGACCGTTGATTTTAAAGAATTGCTGATGTCCGAAGTCATTCAATCGGAAGCCCTGATTAATCTGCTTGATAAAAAGGGAATAATTTCCAAACAAGAATTGTTGGCAGAGATGAAGATAGTTCAGGCGTCAATGAAATCACAGTGATTCGGATTGATTTGTGACAAACGAGAATGTATAGGCAGCTATACATATTAAAATAAAAATACAGGAGGTAAATAATGAACAAAGCAGAATTGATCGATGAAGTAGCCAAGGTTACATGCACCAAGAAAGAAGCGGCGGAGGCAGTAGACGCAACATTTGCAGCAATTCAGAAAGCTCTCAAAAAGGGCGGTGAAGTTACACTTGTAGGATTTGGCACTTTTAAAGTGAATAAGAGAAAAGCCCGCATAGGTAGAAACCCCCAGACAGGAGCAGCGCTTAAGATTGCCGCAAAGAAAGTTCCTGTATTTAAAGCTGGGAAGGGGCTGAAAGACGCAGTAAAATAAACTTGTCGCGCACCATTTCTAGACAATTTCAAATGAGCCGTCCCATGCTCCGGCTGGGCGGCTCATTTTTTATCAAGAGGACGACGCACATATTCCTTGTGTTCAGTAAATTTGGAGTTTAGCGGATGCCATGTCCAGAAAAAAGTTTATCATAATTGGAATGGTTATAGGTTCCATAGCAGGAGGGTATGCACCTGTATTGTTCGGTGCTGACTCAATTTCCGCTTCGTTGATAGGCAGTACCATTGGTGGATTACTTGGCATATGGGGAGCCTACAAGCTCTATGGATAAATAGCCTCTTCTCCAGGCGCATCATTCATAACGTTGTTTTCTTTTCATCGTGATTGATACTTCATGTAAATTTCGGCCCCATTCCAATTTTGTAAGCCATTGCCTCAGCCGGGTATGTCTTCAAAACTGAAAGCAACGTGGCTTTGTCTTCCACCTTATCGCTGATCCAGATTTGCTCCTGATCCTTGGGAACAATTACCGGCATCCGGTCATGAATGGGTTGTATCAATTCATTTGCTTTCGTTGTGATGATCGTGCAGGAATTAATCTGAGATTTATCCGGTGCTATCCATGACTCATATAGCCCAGCCATGCCAAACGGTTCTCCGAATTTAAGATAAAAATATAAAGGGATTTTTTTATTGCCGTCTTTTTTCCACTCATAAAAACCGTCGGCAATAATCAAGCATCTTCTCAATTTGAATGCATTTCGGAAGCTTGGTTTTTCACTAATGGTCTCCGCTCTGGCGTTAATCATCTTCTGTCCGATGGAAGGATCTTTAGCCCAGGAAGGAATAAGTCCCCAGAGAAGCGACGCCAGAACGTTTTGACCATCTCGATGAATAACAACAGGGATATATTGTCCCGGACTTACATTCCAGTTCGGCTGAAATTCATGATAGACTTTCTTAATGTCGAATTTTTCCTCGATACTGGACAAATCCGAGACTAAAACAAACCGGCCACACATCTTTATATCCTCCCAACTAATAAAATTATAACAAATAGCCATTTCGATAGATATATAAATTTCTCTTGACAGTAGAACGATCGTTCTATATAAGGCAATCATGGAGAAAAAGAGAGACATCAAGTCCGTTGAACAGAATATTTCTTCCTTTTTCCGCGAACAGAGGAGAATGCCCACATATTCAGAAATGCTTGTTCTCTTGGGTGTACGATCGAAAAGCGTTGTCCACTATTGGATAGAGAAACTTATTGAGAAGGGTTTCCTGGAGAAAGATGCCAAGGGATACCTTAAACTGTCACGACCGTCTTTCGGTCTTCCGATGGTTGGGGATGTAGCTGCGGGGTTTCCATCGCCTGCTGAAGAAGAACTTCGGGAAGTCATTTCCATGGACGAGTACCTTATCACGCGACCGGATGCTTCCTTCCTGCTGAAAGTTAAGGGTGATTCCATGACCGGCGCCGGTATCATGGATGGCGATTTGGTCATTGTCGAAAAAGGGAGAGACCCGAAGAATGGCGATATTGTCTTAGCCGAGGTTGATGGAGACTGGACAATGAAATATTTCCGGAGAAAGGGAAAAGAAACTGTCCTGGAGGC
>PLMQ01000040.1 GCA_003142535.1 Syntrophaceae bacterium | reverse complement strand
CACATTTTTTGCCATTACACCCAATTCGAATTGATTTTATGTCTTGACATATTATGAGCATATGCTTATAATATGTCAAGAGGAGTAATAAGGACAAATGTCCCGACCTAAGTGTTGCCGTCATGTTTGCGGAGTACCGGATAAAAACTATTTTAAGCCAAGAGGGATACCGGCTTCTGATCTGGAAGAGGTTGTGCTGAACCTGGATGAATATGAAACGATTCGTCTGGCAGATTACGAACAGCTTTATCAGGAAGAGGCAGCGGACAGAATGAATATTTCCCGCCAGACGTTCGGCAGGATTATTGAAGCGGCACATAAAAAGATAGCCGACGTTCTGATAAATGGAAAAGCGCTGAAAATTGAAGGCGGGGAAGTAACTTTAGACGAAACAAAGCCCTGCGGCCACGGAAAAAGACGCAAGACTGGAAGAGATAATCAATCCCGCGGATGAGCCGTTAAGTAAATTTTGGAAACCGATTCCGCAGTGATCCATGGGGTATCATACCCTCCGCTTCGCGGGATATTTATATTGCCCCGCGAAGCTTCGCACGCGGGATTAATTCAACTTACCAATTCTGACATGTGACCTTTAGGTTATACGCTTTGCTTTCGGAATTGGAGTTTCACGAATGATATTTTTAAAGGAGAAATTTATGAAAATCGCATTACCATCATATCAAAATCAGGTGGACGAACATTTTGGACATTGTGAATACTTCACCGTATTCACCATTGACGATCAGAAGAAAATTTTGTCTGAAGAAAAGATCACACCGCCCGCCGGTTGCGGCTGCAAATCCAATATCGCCCAAACTCTGGCCGAGCAGGGCGTTAAACTTATGCTGGCGGGAAACATGGGCCAGGGAGCAGTAAATATCTTAAATAGCCACGGAATAGATGTTTTGCGGGGATGTTCCGGCGATGTAAAATATGTCGCGGAAAGTTGGCTTGCCGGCAATCTGAATGATTCCGGAATAGCTTGTGCTCAGCATGAACACGGCTATCACAAAGACTGAAAAACTAAGATTAAAGATACCAAGGACGGAACTCATTTGAACAGCGTGCCATCAATTAATGAACTATTTGTTTCGTTTTTCCGACTTGGCTGGACAGCTTTTGGCGGCCCGGCAATGGTTGTCCATATTCGCAAAATGGTGGTGGAACAGAAGCAATGGGTGGACGAGGCTACTTTTCGTAACGGCGTTGCTCTGTGCCAAATGCTTCCCGGCGCAACAGCGATGCAAACCGCTGCCTATGTTGGTTTCAAAACGAGAAGTGTATTCGGCGCCGGTGCAAGCTTTATCGGTTTTGGCCTTCCGGCATTTCTAATCATGACTGTACTTTCTGTTTTATATGTAAAGGGACATACACTACCGCCCATAATCTCCGCATTTAAAGGACTTCAAGCCGTGGTTGTAGCTATTGTGGCGAATGCTACTTTTTCTTTTGGTAAAGCTTGGCTAAAGGACTGGAGGGGAGCATTTATTGCGCTGACAGCAGCAGCAATGTACGGACTCGGCATAAATCCCATGCTGGTAATTATAATAGCCGCGATTTGCGGAATGAGTATGCAGAGCAAGGTGAATAGCACTGCTATGCTAACAACTATTGCTCCAGGACATCCTTATTCCCCTAAATCATTTTTATTGATTATTTTGTTTGCCGCAATTGCCTTTGTGTTGCTTTTCACTTTCAGCAGACCACTCTTCGACTTGGCCTTCCTTATGTCCCGAATTGATTTATTCGCTTTTGGTGGTGGTTTTTCCGCCCTTCCCATAATGTTCAACGAGATCGTTCATGTTCGGGGTTGGCTGGATAGCCTTACTTTTTTGAACGGCATTGCTTTAGGTCAGTTCACACCGGGGCCGATTGTTATCACGGCAACTTTTATAGGCTATTTGTTATATGGATATTCCGGTGCGATAACCGCGACGTTTTTTATATTCTTGCCCTCATTTATTCTGGTAATCGTCTTAGAGCCCTATTTTGCAAGACTTCAGCGCACACGGTATTTTAACAGGGCAATCCGCGGTATCCTTTATTCTTTTGTTGGACTGCTTCTATCAGTTGTAGTTCATTTTGCGCTGAATATTACATGGGACGCCGCCCGAATATTATTTGCCACCGCTACTTTTATCGCTTTGATTTTCAATGTTCAACTCCCCTGGATAATCCTCGTTGGAACCGTTCTTTCCGTGATTATTTTTTAATTTCTGATTGCGCTTTTGAATTTGATTGTACCTGTTGTCCACTTTATTTTTTGTAAAAAAACCTTTTTGGCAGGTGAACAGGTTTCTCATAATCATAAAGACGGATGTTGCGATGTGCGCCCGGCATCGTCATCGGTTCCGTACCCCACATTTTGTGGCCAAGATTTCCTTGACTTACAAGACCGAAATTCCTATACTTCCTCCCACGAAAAGGAAGTTCTTATCAAAATAAAGGTCTAATCTCATCAGGAGGTTTGTCATGAAATGGACGGGTATTTATCTTCTTGGTTATGTTATCTTGATTGGTGGCGTTCTCGCCGCGCTCTGGAAAATGGGTGTTCTGGCCAGCATCGGTACGACATGGACCTTGATCGGAGTCGTGATCGCGATCGGTATTGGCATCATGGTCGCAGTCACCAGTAGCGGCAGCAAAGAAAATATCGAAATCGACCGGAAGTGAGCGATGCCGCAAGTTCGACGCACGGGAACCGGAGGGCTAATCCGACATCAAGCGACTTCGCGATCGCGTTCGGAAACATATCCAGGAAGGGGCTGTGACCCCCGGCCTGGATCATCCTCGTTGGAACCGTTCTTTCCGTGGTTGTTTTTTAATTTCTGATTGCGTATTTGAAAATTATAAAAAATCCTTTGACAAATATTTCGAGATGATTTATTAAAGTGGATAATATTAAATAAAGGCTTTAATAAAAATGATGTTTAGCGCGGAAAGAAATCTGAATTTAGCAATTAATCTATTGACCCTGCTATTGGGTCTTGCCCTGTTGCGCCTTTTATCCAAGGCCATCCGCCCATCGTTTTTAGGTTATCTATGAACTAAAATAAATAAAAGATGCCTAAAAAGGCCGTGGGTGGCAAACTCACGGCCTTTTTTATTGTGAGGCTCCAAATGCGCGAACGAAGTGACGCAGAATTGGTAAGCTGAACAACCCCGCGTAAGCGGGGTGCGTAAAAACCAGTGATTAAAAGCAATGAAACCGACCCCGATAAGCTTCGCGTATGCGGGATAATTCGACTAACCAATTTCAATGCACTGCGTTTTTGAAATTGGAGTCTCATTGAAAGGAGATTTATATGCATAACGAAAAAGATAGAATCTACATTTTTGATACGACATTAAGGGATGGCGAACAGTCACCCGGCGCCAGTATGAACACGGAAGAAAAAATAATCATCGCCAAGCAATTGGAGAATCTGGGGGTGGATATAATTGAAGCCGGGTTTCCCATTGCCTCCGAAGGCGATTTTCATGCCGTAAAGCGCATAGCCCGGGAAATAAAAAAATGCCAGGTGGCGGCGCTGGCACGTGCTAATAAAACCGACATTGATCGCGCCTGGCAGGCAATTAAGCTTGCTGCCCAGCCGCGCATTCATACTTTTATATCATCGTCGGATATTCATTTGAAATACCAACTCCACAAAACGCGGTCGCAAGTGCTCAAAGAGGCTGTAGCCGCAGTCAAGCAAGCTCATGCTTACACGGAGAATGTTGAATTTTCCGCAATGGATGCTACCCGCACCGAAAAAAGATTTCTTGTGGATATGGTGTCCGCAGTAATTGACGTCGGAGCAAAAACGGTAAATATTCCGGACACAGTGGGTTATGCCATCCCGGAAGAATACGGGAATCTGATTGCTTATCTTTTTTCCCATGTAAAAAATATGGGCAGCACCATTATTTCCGTCCACTGCCACAATGATCTGGGACTGGCTGTAGCCAACTCTCTGGCCGCAGTGAAAAACGGCGCCCGACAGGTGGAATGCACTATCAATGGCATCGGTGAGCGCGCCGGCAACACGGCTATGGAAGAAATAGTCATGGCGCTGGATACCCGTAAAGCTCTTTTCGGACTGCACACAAAAATCAAGACGGAGCAAATTATCAAATCATCACGGCTTTTGACTCAGGTCACCGGCATTCCCGTGCAGCCGAATAAAGCTATTGTTGGTGCCAACGCTTTTGCGCACGAATCCGGCATTCATCAGGATGGTTTAATTAAGGAAAAAAGCACCTACGAAATTATGACACCGCAATCAGTCGGTATCAGCGATACCCATATAGTTCTGGGTAAACATTCCGGTCGCAATGCCATTTCCCAGCATTATAAAAAAATGGGCTACATCCTGACTGAGGATCAATTAAACAAAATAGCTGCAAAAGTTAAAGACCTGGCCGATAAAAAGAAGGATATTTACGATGAGGATTTGGAAGCGATTCTTTATGAGGAAGTTTACCGCGGCAAAGATAAATACACTCTGGTGTACTTAAACGTTGTCAGCGGCAACGTTGCTATTCCGACGGCGACAATGGAAATGCAGGTGGACAAGGAAATCGTCCGCGACGCCGGATTCGGCAACGGCCCTGTGGACGCAACATTTGCTGCCATCAGGAACATTACGAAAACCAATTATTCTTTGTTAAAATATGCGGTAAACGCCATAACCGGCGGCAGTGATGCCATGGGCGAGGTAAATGTGCAGCTTAAGTATGACGGCTATTCGGTAATAGGCCGCGGCGCTCACCCGGATGTAATAGTGGCCTCGGCTAAAGCTTACATCAACGCTCTCAACCGGCTGGAATTTTTAAAGGAAAACACGAAAAAGGTTAAAGTTGAATAAACGATAGAAATAAGTTAAGGACAGCTTTCATTTGTGAAACTCTAATTCCGAAAGCTAAGCGTATAACCTAATAACCTAAAGGTCACGCGAGGTCACATGTCGGAATTGATAAGTTGAATCCGCCTGCGGCGGACTACGCAATCTGTTTCCAAAGCTTGCTTTGGGGATCATACCTGTGATTTTATAGCGAGGAGAAAAAAGTGGGATATACAATAACTGAAAAAATATTAATGACCCATACTGATCTTAAGGAAATTCAAACAGGTCAACTGATTAATGCCAGAGTGGATATCGCCTTGGGTAATGATATAACTGCGCCCATAGCAATTAAGGAATTTAGAAAAGCAGGGGGGAAGAAGATCTTTGATCAAAACAAGGTTGTCCTCGTTCTGGATCATTTTACGCCGAACAAAGATATCAACTCAGCTATGCAGTGTAAATTCGTCCGTGAGTTTGCTCTGGAGCAAAAAGTAACGCACTTTTATGAAGGCGGCAATGTCGGCATTGAGCATGCGCTATTGCCGGAACAGGGCATTGTATTGCCCGGTGATTTGGTTATTGGTGCGGATAGCCATACCTGTACATATGGCGGACTGGGTGCCTTTGCCACCGGAGTCGGCAGTACCGATCTGGCGGCAGCCATGCTCACAAGTGAACTCTGGTTTAAAGTACCGCAATCCATGAAATTTATTATTTCGGGAAACCTGCAAAAATGGGTTTGCGGCAAAGATTTGATTTTGTATATTATTAGCCGCATTGGTGTTGATGGCGCACTATATAAAGCAATGGAATTTACTGGTGAGACAATCAGCAAGCTGCCGATGGCCGACCGTCTGTCCATGGCCAATATGGTTATTGAAGCGGGGGCAAAAAACGGCATTTTCCCGCCGGATGCAATTACAAAAGAGTATGTGGAGAAAAAAGCTAAACGGAAATACACATTCTACTCATCTGATGCTGATGCCGTCTATTCGGATGTAATCGAAATAGACGGCTCCAAGATTGAACCGCAGGTTGCTTTCCCGCATCTGCCTTCCAATGTTAGAGGAGTGAGTGCGGCTGGAAATGTCAAGATTGATCAATCTCTCATTGGCTCCTGCACCAACGGCCGCATTGAGGATCTGAGAATCGCCGCACAAATTTTACGGGGAAAGAAAGCAGCTGCAGAGGTTCGGCTGATTGTTGTTCCCGCAACTCCCGCAATTTACAAGCAGGCATTGCAGGAGGGATTGCTGGAGATATTCATGGATTCTGGAGCCATCATCAGTCCGCCTTCCTGTGGAGCATGTTTAGGAGGGCATATGGGAATATTGGCCGCGGGGGAAAGAGCCATCGCGACAACAAACAGAAACTTTGTCGGTCGCATGGGACATCCGCAGAGCGAAGTATACCTCGCCAGCCCTGCAGTTGCCGCAGCTTCGGCAATCTTAGGAAGAATAGCATCTCCTGCGGAACTGGCCTAATTATGATCACGGGTATGAACCCCAGAGGCGGGGCATTATATCCCCGCTGCGCGGGATAATTCGACCTGCAAGTTTCAGTACACTTTGTTTCTGAAACTTGGGTCTCATTACGACTAACCAATTCCGGCCTGTGACCTCGCGTGACCTTTAGGTTATTAGGTTATACGCTTCGCTTTCGGAATTGGAGTCTCATTAAAGAGAGGTTTGAAAAATGATCTATAAAGGCAGAGTTTGGAAATTCAGGGATAATATTGATACCGATGCGATCATCCCGGCGCGATACCTGAACACATCCGACCCCAAAGAACTGGCCGCACACTGTATGGAAGACTCTGATCCGCAGTTTGTCAATAAAATAAAAACGGGTGATATCATTCTGGGCGGCGAGAATTTCGGCTGTGGTTCTTCCCGCGAACACGCGCCCATAGCCATCAAAGAGGCGGGTATCTCCTGCGTTATCGCGAAAAGTTTTGCCCGTATTTTCTACCGTAATGCTTTTAACATGGGACTGCCCATTTTTGAATCCGCCGAGTTGTGGGCGGCAATTAAAGAAGGTGAAGAAATAACCGTAGATAGTTCAGCGGGCACGATTACTACAACCACGGAGGGAAGAACATTTCGTATCAACCCGATTCCTCCATTTATGGAACAGCTCATTGCCGATGGCGGATTGATGAAGCATATAGCGAAAAAATGGTGAATAAACAGTACAATATTACCGTATTCCCTGGTGATGGTATCGGAACCGAGATAATGAAGGAAGCCTTAAAGATTTTAAGGCTTGTAGCCGATAGAAGAAAGATTGATATAGTTATTAATGAAGGATATATCGGAGGCAGCGCCTATGACCGTTTTGGTGAACCTCTGCCCAGGCAAAGCCTTGATTTGGCTCTGCAAAGCGACGCAGTATTGCTGGGAGCTGTGGGCGGCCAGCAATGGGAATCTCTGGAGTATAATTTAAGGCCGGAAAGAGCGCTTCTCGGCTTAAGAGAAAAACTGGGACTTTATGTCAATTTGCGGCCGGTTGTCGTTTTTGAGGAACTTCTGGATGCGTCACCCTTAAAGAGGGAAATCGTCCGGGGAATTGATATCATGATCATCCGCGAATTGACGGGAGATGTCTATTTCGGCCAACCGCGGGGAGTTACCAAGGACAAAAACGGTAAGCGCAAAGCCTTCAACACTATGGTTTACACCGAAGAAGAAATATCGCGGATTGCCGTTCGCGCTTTTGAAATTGCCCGGAAACGCAGGAAAAACCTTCTTTCGGTAGATAAGGCCAATGTGTTGGAATCCAACGAACTCTGGCGCAGCATAGTCAGCGAAATCGGCCGCAACTATCCGGATGTTGCTTTAAAACATATGTATGTTGATAACTGTGCCATGCAGCTCATCCGCAATCCGGCGCAGTTTGACGTAATTGTCACCACTAATTTGTTCGGTGATATTTTGAGCGATGAAGCGGCGATGCTGACCGGCTCAATCGGTATGTTGCCTTCGGCGAGCCTCGGCCAAGATAAGGCTTTATATGAGCCGATTCACGGATCCGCCCCGGATATTGCCGGGAAGAACATAGCCAATCCGCTGGCCACGATTTTATCGGTGGCGCTGCTGTTGCGTTACACAATGGCTAGGCCACAGGAAGCTGATTTGGTGGAAAAAGCTGTTAGTGAAGTCCTGCAAGACGGTTATCGTACTCAGGATATATTTCAGGAGGGGAAAAAGCTTGTTGGTACCGAAGAAATGGGCAAGCAGACACTGAAAAAATTGGCCGGATTGCTCAATTAAGCACCGTGTATCCGGCGAAAAAAACAATGGTTTGCCGGGAGAAAGATAATTATCTGTTCCCGGTAAACCATTCATAAAAACTACGGAAAAAATGTTACAATAATCTCCAAATAAAAAACAACATTAAAACTTAACGTCGGTATTAATAAGGAAAGATCATCATGGGCTCTGTCATTATTTTTGAAAGAATAGCGATTGATCCCCCTTACTCCCCAATATACCGGCGCCTCGGGTACAAGAAGAAAACCACAGAGCTCGCTTTCATAAAACAAAAAGAAATTGATCTTTATATTGAAGAAGCTGTATCTTATATAACATTGAAGGGCTGTATGCTGAAAACAACCATTGAAAAAAATGACGGGAAAGATATTATTTTATCCGGTGGTATCTCTTTTACCAGCAGGAAGCTGACCAATTTTTTGCGCGATTGTCGGGAAGCATTGCTTATGGGCGCGACTGCCGGCAGCGGCATTATGGAAGCGATAAAAGAAAAGACGAATCAGGATAATTTATCCGCCGCTGTTATTTATGATGCAACCGCCAGTGAAATGACTGATGCCGCGCTGGACTGGATTATGGATTATCTCAATCAGCAATTGCGCCGCGAAAGGAAGAAACTTCTGCCGCGTAGATTTTCTGCAGGATACGCTGATTTTCAACTGGCCAACCAAAAAACTATTTATCAGCAACTGCAAATGGAAAAGATTGGTGTGAATATTAATGCCAATTTTATTTTGCAGCCGGAAAAATCAGTGACAGCAATTACCGGAATTTGTTGAGAAACTCCAATTTTGAAAGCGTAGCGCGTCGAAATTGGTAAGTTGAACAATCCCGCAAAGCGGAGGGTATAGTACACAACAACAAGCGTGCGAAATTTGTTTCTAAAGCTTGTTTTGCTGTTTATGCCCGTGACGGCTGAAAAACTTACACGCGACAAATGCTCTCAGGCGGGAAAATGGCGACAAAAATAAAAATCCGGTTCTTGCGTACTTTCTGATTTTAAAAGGTAATAAAGCTTCGGGTTGATGCATTTGTTACACCTACGAGTCAACGCCCTTGACTGTACCGATAGATTATTTGTTTTTTATTGAAAGTAGTAGTTCGTTCTTTTCAACCAATATGCAATACTTCACATGGTATTCATTAAGGCTGATCTTGTTAAAATTCAGGTGCGGCAGGACTTTCGTTCATCTACAAGTCAACAATCGTCTGTGTTAAATAATTGATGATAACGATTTGAAATATGCAACGAAAAAAATCAGCAAGTCTGCTCAAGTCGCTTCTTGCCAATTTTGCCTGTTGTCCACTCTCCGACATCAGTTACAGAGAGACCAACCCTATCAATAACGACCGTTTAGAAGGTTAATAAGCGGAAAAAACCAGGCTCATCGAGCAAAGAAAACTTCGATAACGTACCGGCCGGTGACGCAGTAGTTTATGGCCCTTCGACCAGCCTCCAGTAGGATTGGGGAGGCGTGAGACGGTAATCCAGCTCCAGGAATAATTTCCCCAGAAAGGTATCTTCATCCATGGTATCGCAAGTGCCGTCCGGATTCTGGATTGCTCCGGGAATATAGAGGATTCCTCCTTTCAAGGGTGGAAATACCGGTATGTCCACATCCTTCTGGAAAATGAGCCGGAGGTTGTCCTGGTTGCCGAAAAAATAATCCCGGAAAGACTTTCTTTCATCATCGCTCAAACCGGTGGCATAAAATTCCAACTGGCCAATCGATGTATCCACCGGGACCCACCCGTAATTCGGAAGATAAAATTCAGCCCAGAAGTGATCGGAATATTGGCCCTGGTTCATCATCTGTTTACCGCCTGTAGTGCGCGCCGGAATGCCGATGGATCGGCAAAGCGCCGTAAAGTACATGCTCTGGCAGCCGCAATCGCCGATGCGGTTGGTATGGACATAGATAGACGCCGGGGTTCCGTATGGCCACAAAGTCGCCGGTGGCAGGCTGTAAGTGATATTAGCGATAACGTAGTCATAGAGTTTCTTTGCGGCACGGTATGGATTAGTCTCACCACCAACTACACTGAGCGCCGTCTCGCGTATTTCCGGCGTAATCGTCTCGTTCCCATATGACCTTGTGTATCTAATGTAGTCGCCATCATTAGGGTCATAGGAGCCGACCATTGCAGGATCGATAGTGAAATGCTGTTCATAATGAGTAAAAGTAAATTTGACGACGATATTTAGATCCGTGGTAAGTTCGGCAAGGGGGATTTCCATGTACGCCAGACCGATGTCCTCACCGCCTGGCGGGACTTTGAGGTAAGCGACGGGGTTAATAGAAGTAATAGCTACCGACTGTTGCGGACCCGTCACGATAGGTAGTGGAATCCAAATGCGCAGTGTACCTTCTGCCGGGAACTTGGCGCGGGGGACAGCAAGGGTGCCTACGGCGTTAAACGTTTTCGGGTTTGTATAAACATCAAACGGTCCCGGCCGCGGCTGATTGACATAATTGGTCATGAGCCACTCTACGAAATTTTTGTCATCGAGCCCCGCCGCATGAAACAGGTCGAGGTTGCGGTATTTTATATTATCGGTGATCGGGGGATCACTCAAATATCTCGCTACACCGTCGATGGTGATGTGTTCAAGAGAGGATCCATTGGTAAACCACCCATCGATCCGCGATACTGGAACAGTGGAAAATTTCGCCGCTAGGAGCGGCCTGAGTTGTGCTTCCGTATAAGGGTAGGTCTGTTCGTAAAGGGCGATCCGTTGGATGGCGTTGCGGCACTGATCGGCCATTGTCGGATTTCCTTCCGTCGTGAAGGCAGTCCTTGCCTGCGCATAGAGTGACCGGGCCGTGGTAAAAGACCACTGGTTGTCGTTCGCCTGTGCAGCATAATAGAGCTGCCAGGAGGGACTCAGACTCGTATTCGCACTGTAACTACAACCTATGACGATTGCTAAAATACCTGCCAGGATGATTGTGCTGACTGAAGCAAATATGCGGGTGCTGGTTATATTCATCAGGAACATTTTCTTGGACATAATGTCAGTTTCATGATCCTTATAAGGATATTATTGATTGATGGTGACTGAAACCGACAATCAAAAGAGCTGCCTTTCTACCGGTATTTGCAGGGTGTAAATTACAGAATCGAATCACGTTCGTCAAGAAAATTATCCGGCAATCTGTTGTTTCAGGATGTGATTTGATAATAAGGTCGTGTCCGCCTTCTCCTTCAACCTTGTCTTGTAAGCCGAAACTCCCTGCTCTTTTTATCTTGGTCTCATAAAATTTTCGCTGCTACGATTGTTCCGCCCTCCAGCAAGGTGATCGTCAAACTCGTTACTTTGTCTGAACCGTCTTTCAAAAATGTGATTGTTCCAGGAACAATCGTGTCTTCCTTTAACAGAAAAGTATCCATGGCTGTTGGATACAGATCAGAGCGATTACCTGTCCCCATTAAGGCGGTTTTTATCATGGGAATATTTCCGTCGAGATAAATCTCGAGTTGTAACGGGTGTCCTTCAAACGTGGCTGTATAAATTCCGACGTAAGACTGAAGGATGACCAGTGGTACAACGACAAGACCGGTCTTTTGTACAAAGGTATCGGGCCAGCCATATACTTTCGCCACAGCTCGAACGACTTCCATGATCAGGGCTAATCCGTTGTCACCGTTCGCCATGACAACAACACCCTGTCCCCGGTCACGATACGCTGTCACATAAGACTTGTATCCAAAGGTCGATCCGCTATGGTTGAACATCAACCCACCGCTGCCGTTTTCCAGGGCAAAGCCGAGACCCATTGATGAATTTGGCCGCTGTGTCAGTATGCTCATTGCCGTCTGCCGGGTAAGCAGGGCCCCTTTATCGGCTGTTGCTGCCTTCTGCACCTCAATCAGCAGCATGGCAAGCTCGGAGGGCGTCGTCCACAGACCCGCTGCAATCAACTCGGGATATGTTCTCCAGCCGCCCGGTATCATAATGCTGTCCATATCATGTCCTTTCGCTGCCCATGCTGCCATCGGACCGGTCATCGGTTGCACAAAATCACTGGAATTCATGCCCAGTGAGCTGAAGAGGTTGTTCTTCATATAGTTTTGAAACGGCATCCCGGTTACATCTTCAGTCATCTGCTGCAGCACCTCCATCCCGCCACCAGAGTAGCTGTATCGAGACCCTGGTATGTATATGACGCAAACAGGTTCAGTGTCCGCCGGTGGTGCACCGTTGAGAATCTGCAACAGCATCGGTATGGCGCTACCCGCGGGATACCCTCCGTAGCCTGATACATTGGTCCCGCCGGTGTGAGACATGAGCCGCTGTATCGTTGCCTTATCCGTCGTCGTTAAGTCGTTATCTGCAAGGTGCCACGATGTAAGATAGTCATTCACGTTTCTGGAAATATCGATCACACCCGATTGCGCAAGCAGCATGATGCCCGTCACCGAAACCGGTTTGCTTACAGAGCAGGCCTGGAATACGGTATCCGTAGTAACAGCCTGGGTACTACCGGCTTCGGTAACACCATATCCCTTTGCCCACTCGATCTTGCCGTTGTTGATGACCGCAATGCTAATACCCGGCACCTTATAATGCTGCATACGATCCTGCAATGTCATGCACGCAGGTGATCCTGTGTCGTTGACGACCGCAGCGATAAGGCTCTTCTCTACGGCGTCGATGCGCGACTGGATGATGTCGGTACGATTGGACGAACAAGCCGCAACGGAGAATATGACAAAGACAATAATAAACAACGGATTGTGCCGTTTGATCATTTCTTTTTTCATTGTTATAGTTCACTCTAAAAGGTTTGAGCCGAGTATCTGTCGTGTAAACATACAGTGCGATGCACCTACCTATGGATCATGTCTTACTGTATCCGGTGTATTCATTTACAATTTGCTCAGCGTGGTGCAAGTATAGTAATCAAGTCATTGGCGACACTGGCCATAGCCGCAGCGCCAGCGAAGTCAAATTTGTTGATGGCGATGAAAACTGCCACTCCACGTGTCGGCGCAAAAGCAATATAGCTGAAGGTACCTTGTAATCCCCCGGCTTTTTGCAGGATGAACGGTCGGTCGCCCTTCGGCATCATAGCCACCCAGCCAAGCCCCATCGCGTCCATGTGGCCGGACTCATCCATTCCCGACACGGTCTCCAGTCCGTCGCGCATCAGATACAATGCATGATCGATCATGCGCACTTCCGCGCCGTTTTGACTGAAGCAGTCGAGATGCCATTGCATCCATTTCATCAGGTCGTTTGGCGTAGAGTAGAGACCCCCTGCACCGCCTGTAACATGACCAATGGCAACATCTGACATCACTTCCCCGTCAAAACCGTGGCCCTGCATAAACCGCTTCCTTTGCTCTTCAGACAATGCAAACACTGTATCCTTCATGTTAAGCGGGCCGGTGATGTGTTGATGAATAAGCGCGGGAAAAGGATTTTTTGCCGCCCTGGACAAGCTCAGAGCAAGCAAGTCGAAACCGTAATTCGAGTAATGTACGGACTTCCCCGGCTTGAAGATCAAGGGATTGTTTGTCAGCCAGTCGGCCAGGTCTTGAGCTGTAGTCGGAGGATTAGTGCCCTTTCCCGGAATCCCTTTGCGAGGCAACTCCCGCGGCAGGCCGCCGGCATGTGTAACCAGATCAATCAGGCGCATATGCCCGACATCGGCTTTCGCATTGGCGGCAAGCTCAGGCCAGGTCCGGGTGATCGGCTGTGTGAGATCTACGGATTTTGCGGCAACGAGATGAGCAAGCAATTCGCCGGTAAATGCCTTGGTGATGGAGCCAATCCGCAGTACTGTGTCGGCGTCAGGCGCCGAGCTTCCCTTGCCGGCCCGTTCCCCGAAGCCACGGATTGAAATCTCGTCTTGGCGCACCACGCCAATGATGACGGCAGGCACTTTCTGCTCGCTATAAAAAACCCCTCCGGTGAACTCGACCATTTCGTCGAGAAAGGGATCAGCCTGTGCGTTTTTTATTCCGCCCCAAGTAAAGGCGACAAGCATAACTGCGGCAATGGCAATCCACCGGATAGTATGGGAAGCACTGCCAGTAAAGGTTAAAGCATTCATCATATACCACCATCAAGAGATTTTTTTCGGGCAGGAAAATACAACGGTCATGCCTGATTAATATACCCGGTTGGTATTTCCCAAAATCTCGTGTAATTCTAACTTATTTGATAAAAAATGAAAAGAATAAATACACCACAAAATCAGCATAATCAATTTTTCACTGTTGGGTATTTTGTTCTAATAAATATTAAAGCCAAGCTGATAAAACGTGGGGAAAACGGCAACAGCTCACAATAAATACTATTTGAAATAGCGCATTACCTTAAAAATTATAGAACGCACACTTACAGGAAGCCATCCATTTTTCCTTTGAATTAAAAAATAATAGCAAGGAATCAACTGTTTTTAATGGCATTCAATAAATTTGTAGATTTAAAATTCTCACGCTTTGTATTTGCAACAATGTATCCATGCAATAATCCGCGGACGCTCACTTTCAGGAAGATATGCATCTTAGACAAGTACGCTTAAGCCGGATGAACCAAAATAAAGATTGCAAAAGAAGACGGATATTGATTTGACCGTTTATAAACGAATGCTGGAGCTGCTCGGATACGATACAGAGGAAGAGTTAATAGATAAAGGATTAGATTTTATCATCCATCCTGATGATTACGTAAATATCTCTTTAACTTGCATATCTTTTTAAAAAAATTCCACTTCTTGGCGCAAAGATGATATAAGAACAATTCTGATAAATCATTTAACGGGAGTATTTTTGTGAGTAAAAGCGGTAGAATACAAAGTCTATTGAAGAAAGAAATCATTATTCTGGATGGTGCCACCGGTACCGAATTGCAGAAAAAGGGGTTGCCCGCGGGAGTATGCCCGGAACTTTGGTGTCTGGAAAATCCAAAAATTATTAAAGAGATTCATGCCTCCTACCAGCGAGCCCAGGCGCAAATAATTTATTCCTGCACATTTGGAGCTAACCGCTTTAAGTTGGCGCAATACGGCATTGATAAAAGAACTTATCAAATTAATCGTGATCTCGCTCAATTGGCTAAAAAAGCTGTTGGCGGGAAAGCGCTGGTTGCCGGTGATATCGGCCCCACAGGCATGTTTGTTGAGCCGTTTGGCCCCTTGGCCTTTGAAGAAGCAGTAGATGCCTTCAAAGAGCAGGTGCGCGGTCTTATTGACGGCGGCTGTGATCTGATCGTTATTGAAACAATGATCGATATTCAGGAAGCACGTGCCGTATTACTGGCCGTCAAAGAAACCAAAGATATTTTCACCATTGCCTGCATGACGTATGAAAAAGACGGTCATACATTAAACGGCACCGATCCGGTAAGCGCGCTGATTACTCTGCAAAGCCTGGGAGCCGATGCCGTCGGCTGCAATTGCTCCACCGGCCCCGAAAAAATGCTGGAATTTATCGCCTTAATGAAACCTTACGCCACAGTGCCGCTCATCGCCAAGCCCAACGCCGGTGTCCCGCGTCTGGAAAACGGAAAAACAATTTTTGATTTGGGAGCAGCAGAGTTTGGTGTTTATGGTAAAAAACTGGCGGCGGCAGGCGCCAACATGATCGGCGGTTGCTGCGGAACAACTCCTGCCCATATCCAAAAACTGGCTAAAGCCGTTTCCCAAGCGAAACCAAAACCGCCCATTAGAAAATCTATAGGTACTTTAAGTTCCGCGCGCGGCCATCTTCTTTTTGCTGATAACAAACCTCTTTTTATTGCGGGTGAGAGAATAAATCCGACCGGTAAAAAAGCCCTGCAGCAAGAGCTAATTGAGGGGAAAACATCAATTATCCGCCAGATGGCTGTTGATCAGGAAAAACAGGGAGCCCATCTGCTGGATGTTAATGTCGGACAGCCCGGCATTGACGAAACTAAAACAATTAAAGCGGCAATAAGTTTACTGGCAACTGCATCAAAACTTCCCCTGATTGTCGATTCTTCCAAAGTCGAAACGATCGAGGCCGCACTGCGCATATATCCCGGCCGTATGCTGATTAATTCCATCTCCGGGGAAAAGAAAAAATTAGACAAACTCCTGCCGCTGGCTGCCAAATACGGCGCCATGTTCATTTTGCTGCCGCTGACCGACGGCGATATCCCGCGCATTTCGAGTAAACACCAGGCTCTGATAAAGAAGATTTTCAGCAAGGCTAAAACATTCGGTTTCACCAAAGATGATTTTATTGTGGATTGTCTGGTTATGGCAGTGGCAGCGGATGACCAGGCGGCACAGGAGACACTGAAAACTCTGCGCTGGTGCACGGAAGTTTTTCACTGCAGGACAATTCTGGGACTTTCCAACGTATCTTTTGGCATGCCGGGACGCCCCTGGCTCAATGCGGCTTTTCTGGCCATGGCGCAATTATCAGGGTTGACTATGGCAATTGCCAATCCGGCCAGCGTTGAGCTGATGAATATCAAAAAAGCAGCAGATGCCCTGATGGCCAGAGAAAAAGGTTCGCTCAATTATATCGAACATTTTTCGGCGTCCATTGCTAGAGCGAACCTTACACTTCCTCTATTGAAATCAACAGCATCTGGGCATACCGGGATGGAAACTCTGATCCCACAGGAAAAAGTTGCTGGCGCAATCATTGAAGGTGATCGTGAAAGCATTATCCCATTAATCGAATCGGCGCTGGCTGCCGGAATTACTGCCTCCGGTCTTGTGGATGAGGTTATGATTCCGGCAATAGTCCGCGTCGGAGATCTATATGAAAAGAAAATTTATTTTCTGCCGCAGCTGATGGGCTCGGCGGAGGCAATGAAAAAGGCTCTTAATTATCTTGAGCCGCAATTGAAAAAAGCAGCAACTGCCGACAAGGGTAAAATATTAATCGCTACAGTAAAGGGAGACATTCACGATATTGGAAAAAATATTGTGGCTTTGCTTTTACGCAATTACGGTTACAGTGTTATTGATCTGGGTAAGGATGTTGCAACAAAAAACATTCTCGATGCAGCAAAAAAGGAAAAGCCGGACGTTATCGGCCTTTCGGCATTAATGACAACAACAATGATTAATATGAAAGAAGTGATTGACGCGGTCAGAGCAGCAGGTATAAACACAAATTTTATTCTGGGTGGTGCTGTCGTTACCGAAGCTTACGCACAATCTGTCGGCGCATTCTTTGCCAAAGACGGCGTCGTAGCGGTAAAAATAGTGGAAAGATTAATTAAACGATAATAATGCTTACCCAATGACGTCAATAAAAGCAGAAAAGACAAGACAAAACATGCTCCGGGCAATTTGCTTTTCACTGGCTATTCATATGGCCGTGGGAACTGTTATCGCTATTGGTTTATCCGCAAACCTTAGATTTTCGAGTGGCTCGGATAACTTGAATCCTCTGTGGGTATCTCTGGATGCAAAAAGCAAGGGCGACGGTTTTACCAGCGGCAAAAGATATCCTGAAAATAAAGTTCATTATGCAAAAGAAATTATCGCGCTTACCGCACAGCCTGAACGAAGTAAGTCCAGTCAGAAAAAAGCTCTAACAAGCGCAATACCGGACAACAGCGGTTATGTTCGTTCAGCCGGATATGATGCTCCGGGAATAACGGCCGCAGGGGAAAATGCCGGCATTTATACAGGAACAGTGGCACAGGAGAAACAGGGAGTGTCGTTTGGTGCGGGGACTGCCGATCCGCTTTACAGAGAAAAGACACCGCCGGTTTATCCCCGGATAGCCCGGATTCGTGGTTATGAAGGTGCGGTATTGATATCGACGGAAATATTGCCCGATGGTAATGTGGGAAATCTTAAAATAAAGAAATCCTCGGGTTATGCCATATTAGACCAGGCAGCAATCGAAGCAGTAAAAAACTGGAAGTTTGAACCGGCAAAAAAAATGGGCAAGCCATTTGCTACCTGGCGGGACCATGTGATCAAATTTTTCTTAAACGATGATAATTCCCAATCATAAGCTGGTTGGACGGAGGGAGTTGGAATGAGTATAGACGAAATGAGGGAAAGACTGGGCGGAATAATTTTGGAGAGGTCTTTCCGATACAGCGATAATCCACCTTTTACACTGGCGTCAGGCCGACAAAGCAACTTCTACTTTAACTGTAAACCGACGACACTTGATCCCGAAGGGATGAATCTGATCGGATCAATTATTTTCGATATGGTTAAAGAAAGCGAAATTACAGCTGCGGGCGGACTAACCCTGGGGGCTGACCCCATTGCCAATGCCCTTTCCGTAATATCTTATCAAAAAGGCAGACCCATTAAGTCATTTATCGTCCGTAAAGACGTGAAAAATCACGGAACAAAAAGCGCAATTGAGGGGAATGTTCAAGCCGGAGAAAAAGTGCTGATTATTGATGATGTCATTACTACCGGCGCCTCGACAATTATGGCCATCGAACAGGCGCTGAAAGCCGGCCTGATCGTTGATCGTGTCATAACCCTTATTGATCGCGAAGAAGGCGGCCGGGAAAATATTCAGAAGCATGTCGGGTGTATCGAATCAATCTTAAACAGAACACAGATAATGGCTATCCGGGCAAAAAAAATCAGTGACAAAGGTGGTAAATGAAAAGTTTCCGCGCTGTTTTTATCTTGCTTTTTATAGCTATGTCTATAGTCTTGACAGGCAATGGCAATGCTGATTCCGGCATTATTCCTGTTACCAAATTCATATCACCAGCCATGAATAAAGGTGTTCCCGAGGGTTGGTCTCTGGAGAAAAAAACCGGACAGCCGGCAATGAAATTGGAAAAGGATGGCAACATTTTTTATCTGCATTTGACTTCGATGGGTAATTCTTCTTTCGGTGTGCGTAAGGAATCACGTGTCGATATTAAAAAATTTCCTATATTGTGCTGGCGTTGGAAAGTTGCAAAATTGCCGCGGGGCGGAGATGTCCGTCGATCGGCAACCGACGATCAGGCGCTGCAAGTTTATGTGGCTTTTAAAGAATCGGGATTAATGGGATTAAATACGCCGGTTATCGGTTACATCTGGGATAATGAAGCTCCCAAAGGATGGAGTGGCAGGAGTCCACAGATAGGCGGCGATAAATTGAGATATATTGTTTTGAGAAACAAAACGGATAAAGTAGGCAAATGGTATACGGAAAGGCGCAATGTTTATCAGGACTACAAAAGACTTTTTGCGGATCTTAAAGGCGGTGAACCGCAGGGGCCAACCACAGGCTTACAAATATATATAAATTCTCAACGGACAAAAAGCCAGGCGGAAAGTATAATCGGAGATATATATTTCAGCAGCGAACCTTCGGATATAGCGCTGGCCGAAGCGGGAAAAGATATCGCACAGGTAAAAGTAGCCGTAATTTCCGCTGTGAGACCGAGGCCTCAAGTAATCGTCAAACTGCCAGTAGTAAAAAAACTAACCATTCCTGATTGTGTTAATGTCAATATCGAATTCAGTCCGGACTCAATATCCATTGGAAATAATTATAATGAGACATTGCAGATTATTGTCGACTATTTAATTCGGAATCCTGACGCAAAACTCAATATAGCAGGCCATTCCGATAACGTAGGACTGGAATTGTACAACCTCTTTATATCCAATCGTCGTGCCGCAAACGTTAAGGCATACCTGGAAGATAAGTTCGGTATTGATCCGCTGCGCCTGAATGTCCAGGGAGCTGGCTCAGTGCAGCCGATAGCAGGTAATGATACTCCGGAAGGCCGTCAGCAAAACCGCCGGGTGACAATCAGCAATTGTCCGGAAGAATAAATATTGGTTGGGCAGCTAAGAAGACAAACGAAATAGAGCAAGGAGAACAAACGATGACCGCAAAAATTAATTGTCCCCATCCGGCTTTGCAGGCCGGTCAAATATTAAACGGATTTGAAGTACTGCGGGTGGAAAAATTGCCGTGCATAAGGGTTACGGCTTATGAAATCAAACACAAAAAAACCGGCGCCAAAGTTCTGCACTTGCACAGCTTCGAGCGGGAAAATTTATATGCGATTGGTTTTCGCACTCCGCCCAATGATTCCACCGGGCTTCCTCATATTCTGGAGCACGCCGTCCTTGCCGGTTCCGATAAATATCCACTGAAAGATGTTTTCAAGGAATTAATGCGCTCGACTTTGCAGACATTTATCAACGCCTTCACTTATCCCGACAAAACAATCTATCCTGTTGCCAGTCAAATCAAGGCTGATTTCTTTAATCTTGCCCGAGTTTATACTGATTTGGTATTGCATCCGCGCCTGCTGAAAGAAACTTTTCTTCAGGAAGGCCATCATCTCGAATTTTCTTCACCTGATAACTTATCCAGCGATCTGACTATCTCCGGTATAGTTTACAATGAAATGAAAGGGGCCTATTCATCGCCTGATTCTCTGATGTATAAAGCATTGCAGGAAAATCTCTATCCGGGCAGTATCTATGCCCTGGATTCGGGCGGGGACCCTGATGTTATTCCCTCTCTGACTTACGAGCAATTCTGTAATTTTCATCGCACTTACTACTCGCCGACAAACGCCCGTTTTTTTATTTACGGCGACATCCCGACTGTTGAGCATCTTGCTTTCCTGGAAGAAATGTTGGCCGGATTTAAGCGGGTTAAAGTTAATTCATCAATCAAGAGCCAAAAACGATTGAACAAACAGCGCACTATCCACAGCACATATCCGATAGATAAAAATGAACCTCTTAGCCGCAAAACGGCCGTCAATATTGCCTGGATGTTGTGCGAAAATACTGATTATGAAAATTCTCTCATTCTGGAAATAATTTCCGGCCTGCTAGTGGGCAGCTCCGCCAGCCCTCTGCGCCAAGCATTGATTGATTCCGGGCTGGGCGAAGACCTCACTCCGGTAAGCGGCATCGAAGCTGATTTGAAACAGCTTATGTTCAGTGTCGGCTTAAGAAATACAGATAGCGCCGCCGCAACGAAAATTGAAAAGCTGATTTTTGATACTTTGCAGAATATTGTATCTGTCGGTTATGATAAAGACCTCATTGAGGGCATCCTTCATCAAATTGAGTTTCATGGCAAAGAAATTGTGCGCGGCTCTTATCCTTACGGGATTTTCCTGATGGGCAATGTTTTCCAGACCTGGCTCTATGACGGCGATCCCCTTGTCGGTCTTGATTTTCCATTAGCCATTGAAAAAATCAGAACGTGGTGGGCAAATGATCCCGAGTTATTTCAGAAGATGACGAAAAAGTGGTTGTTGGATAATAAACATCGCCTTCTGGCTATTATGGAACCTGACCCCTCTTTCGGCGAGAAAAAGGAAAAGGTATATCAGGAAAAAATGGCGAGGCTTAAATCTTCGCTATCCGCTACCGATCTGAAAAAAATCAATACGACGGCAAATGCCCTGAAAAAATTCCAATCAGAACCGGATTCCGAGGAAGCTGCGGCAACAATTCCTCAGTTAAAGATTGATGATATCGCACGTGATGTAGAAATTATACCTGCACAGATCACCGTAAACAGTGGAGCGAGGACAATAAAACACGATATTTTTACTAACGGCATTGCTTATGTTGACCTGGTTTTTGATGTTTCCCATGTACCTGAGGAACTGCAGCCTTTATTGCCACTGATGGGTAAAATTACATCGGGGATGGGTGCTGCTGGGCTTTCTTACGATGAAATGGCCAAACGTATCGCGTTAAAAATGGGCGGATTCGGTTATGATTTAGGCGCCGGATTCTCATCGGATGCCGGTAGCTGCTGGCAGAAGATGATATTTTCTTTCAAAACACTGTATCGCAATCTGCCGGAGTCATTAGATATTACCGGCGATATTATTTGCGCGAGTGATCTGGATAATAGCTCCAGGATGAACGATCTTATTGCCGAAAGAAAAAATAATTTGCAATCGGCAATAGTCCCTTCGGGACATATCTTTGCCCGAAGAGCAGCGGGCGCAGCGCTTAGCCTTCCGGCTTACCGTGATGAACAATGGAACGGACGAACACAACTGCGCTTTGTGCAGCAGACTGCGGATAATTTTCAATTATCCCGGAATGATTTAAGCGAAAAGCTGGTACAATTAAAATCACTGATATTCAGCAAAGACAATCTGATAGTTAATTTAACTGCCGAAGCCGAGGGGCTGAAGCTTATCGAAGAAAATATCGAACGGCTGATAAATAGACTCCCGGCAAATGAAAGGAGGCAAAAACCGGCTGCGCCGCAGCTTTCTCCCGTTAATGTCGGAATCGTTGTGCCGACTCAGGTGTCTTATGTTGCCCGTGTATTAAGGGCTCCTGCCTATATTGATCCGGCGGCGGCAATGTTGATGTTAACTGCCAAGGAATTATCCAACAATTATCTTTATAAGCTCATTCGCGTTCAGGGCGGAGCCTATGGCGGAATGTCTTCCTATGACCCTTCGCTTGGGCTTTTTTCCTTTCTGTCCTATCGCGATCCGCATCTGGCAGAAACACTGAAAATATTTCAGGACGCTGAAGAATTTTTCACGCAAAATGAAATTTCTCAAGACGAAATGAAGAAAGCTATTATCAGCACAATCGGCATGCTCGATAAGCCTCTGGACCCGGCTGGCCGCGGCTATATATCTCTCATTCGCGACTTTGCCGGGCTTACGGACACTATGCGTCAGAAATTCCGGGAAGATATTTTATCGGCAACACCGCAGAAGCTGAGAAATGTTTTAGCCGGTTATTTTTCAGCAGCCGGAAAGGGAGCGGCAGTTGCCGTATATTCGTCGCAGGAGAAGTTGCAGGAAGCCAATGAACTTCTGGAAGGAAAACTTATTCTGGAGCACCTATCGGAAATATAAATTGTTTTTTTACAAGCGGATTATTTTCGGCAAAAGTAAAAAGAAAGGAGTGAAGAAGGCGTCCGGCATCACCAATAATCATATTCATTTATCTGACGAGCCTCCTTTTTGCTTTTTTCGTTGCCTGCAATCGAGAAAACATCAGCGTGGTGCACCATACCTGCCTTAATTCTGCGATCATAAAATTTTCCTTGACATTATATAGCGCTTGTTATAATACACTAGTTACGTAACATATATTTTATTATGATATTTTGTAATATTTATGTCGTTTAGATAACAGTTATAAATAAACACTATTGAGGTTAGATAGAAATTATGCCACCGAAATATAAATATGAGATAAAAGATATTCTTGATGCAGCATTTAAGATCTTACGCAAAAAGGGCATGGAATCCTTAACTGCCCGCGCAATTGCCAATGAACTTAAAACATCTACAGCCCCGATCTATTCACAGATCAAGTCTATGAGAAAACTTAAAGAAGCCTTAATTGAGAGGCTTTGGGAATTATACTTCGATTATATGACAAGACCCACAACCGGAGATTTTGTGCTGGACCATTCAATAGGCTATGTTTTATTTGCTTTAAGAGAAAAACATCTATTCCGTTGCTTCTATGATGAAGGCTTTACTAAATTGCATCAAAATTATGTTGAGATTTACGAAAAGCGCCTTTATGAATTATTTGCCGATCATCCTTTATATAAAAGTATTCCCGATCAAGATAGAGAAAGCATCATGCTAAAAGCTCTCTCTAGCCTCCACGGATTTGCTGATCTACTTAATCATTCGCCACGTAAAGAATTCATAGAACTTAGAAAAGACGAAAAAAAGATCATCGAATATCTAACAAAAGATTATCAGCAGACGTTGTTCATCGTGGAAGCTGTAAAGGCCTATATTAAAGCTAATTCTTAATTAATAAAATTATAAAATTTCCCAAAGAACCAGCATAGTAAGGATATTGGCTATGAAGAATCATCTGAATGGAAATGAGCTGAAAAGGGAAATAGGCCTTTTTTCTGCAGCGATTCTGGTGGTTGCCAATATGATCGGCACGGGTATCTTCACCACGTCCGGCTTTATTATGGCCGAACTGGGGAGTCCTGTTGCCCTGCTTTTGTGCTGGATTATCGGCGGTATTTTTGCTCTGTGCGGCGCTCTTTGTTATGGCGAGTTGGGAGCAGCTTTTCCTCATGCCGGCGGGGAATACGTTTATTTAAGAGAAGGCTTTGGTAAACTGACCGCATTTCTTTCCGGCTGGATTTCGCTGATTGTCGGTTTTTCCGCACCGATTGCAGCAGCAGCAATTGCCTTTGCCATTTATACCAGCAGCTTTGCCCCGATTTCTGCCAATCTTAAATATACACTCACTCTTTTTGATACAAATATTTTAACGATATCGCCTGTTATAATATTGGCAATTGGTGCCACTATTATTCTTTCTTTGGTTCATTATCATAGTTTGCGAATAGGCAGCAGGGTTCAAAACTTTTTAACGATATTTAAAATATCAATTATTGTTATTTTTATTACTGCCGGTTTCTTCCTGGGACAAGGCTCATCATCCCATTTTGCCGGAGATTTCTCTTTTGAATCATTGTTTCAAAGCAAATTTACCATTTCGCTGATCTTTGTATCCTTTGCTTATAGCGGCTGGAATGCTGCCGCTTACATAGGCAGTGAAATCAAAAATCCAGCGAAGAATATCCCCATTGCCCTGTTTACAGGTACTTTGTTTGTTTTAGTTTTATATCTTCTTCTCAATGCGCTCTATATTTATGCTCTACCGGCAAGTCAGATGAATGGCGTTCTCGAGATTGGAACTAAATCAGCTACTTCTCTTTTTGGCGGTTATATCGGAAAATATTTCAGTGGCGCTATCGCTATTGGTATCTTATCCGCTCTTAGCGCCATGATTATGACCGGCCCCCGTGTTTATTATGCCATGGCCAGAGACAGTGTTTTCTTTGAACTCTTCGGCAGAGTTGATAAAAAATATAAAACACCGGCATTTTCTATTTTTCTACAGGCAACTATTGCCATAGTCATGATTCTAACCTCATCGTTTGACAAACTTCTCATCTACATCGGTTTTACTCTGGCGATCTTTTCTCTGCTCACTGTTCTTGGTTTAATTATTCTGCGGCTAAAAAACAAGGCGCCGTTATCTGCTTATCAGACATTCGGCTATCCCCTTACTCCAATCATCTTCATTGCTGGTAATTTATGGATTGTTTGTTTTTCCATTTACAGTCGTCCGATAACTTCTCTTTGCGGTCTAATCACCATTGGGCTAGGTGTGTTTGTATATTATTGCTTCAGCAAAAAAAAGTTGAATATGCCGAATACAGGCAAAACAAATAAAGGAGGGGGAACACATGAAAAAGAATAATCGAAACTTAAACAGTATTACCAGTAAAAGTATTTCAATTTTGGTGGCGTTATTTATTTCCATAATAATGGGAGCCAATGGTTATGCCGTAGAGAAAGGAAGAATATCTCAAACGGCTGAGGGCGTAGCTGTGTATCGAGCAATTGGATCAATGGATCCTGATGATAAAATCCGTAACAATGATATTCTTGCAGAAAAATTTGTGCCTCTGGAAAAATGGGATTATCACTTGAGGGAACCAATTGCCAAAAAAGATTTTCCTCGATTTAAAAGATTAATTAAAACATTTCATACTTCAGCATATTTTTATATCAATGCGCGGACAAAACATATTGATGCCATTTTATCGGATGCTCTAAAAAGTGGCATATCCCAGGTTGTTAATCTTGGCGCTGGTTATGACAGCCGTGCCTATCGTTTTCATAAAGCTGCACCCAAAGTAAAATTCTTTGAAGTGGACCTGCCGGAAACACAGGCGGATAAAATAAAAATGGTTAAGGAAATATTGGGTAAGTTGCCGGATTGGGTTATTTACTGTCCTATCGATTTCAACATACAAACTCTGGAAGGAGAATTAAAAAAGGCAGGTTTCGATGAAGCGAAGAAAACCCTTTTCATTTGGGAAGGCGTAACAATGTACATAAGCGCAGAAGCTGTCGCCGGAACACTCCGGTTTATTGCTGATCATGCAGTTCCCGGAAGCTCTATTGTTTTTGATTATATGCTCCAGCCTATAGTCGAAAAGGATTTCCGTTATTATGGCGCCAGAGCGGCTGCTGAAGCGGTTGCCGCTTGGGGTGAACCAATTACCTTCGGTATTTATGATGGTGAAGCGGAGAGTTATGTAAATCAAAAAGGGTTGTCTTTGATTTCCGACCTCGGCCCGCAAGAATTGACCCAAAAATATCTTATCCGGAGTAACGGTAAAGTGGATGGCCGCATGCACGGTTTTCTTAGAATTGCCCATGCTCAAGTGCCCGACAAATCTCTCCAGAATGAGTTAATGAAAAAACCATATAAGGCTTTTAATCCCGACCCCTCACCAACATCACATACAGTTGCAGTTCCGGCTGATATACAAACTTTTTTTGATCAGTATAACAAAGACTTATTAACTCACGAATTTTGGAGAATAATGGCTAGCTACTCCGGAAAATACCTTGACAATGGAGCAACAAATACCTTCATGTCGTATTACTGGCTGATGGTTTGCGAAGTACCATCTGTAAAGGCTATAACATCTGCAAATACAATTCTGACGAATTTGCAGATCAATGGCGACATTGCCCGATATTCAGGGTTTACAAAAACTAACATGGGTTATGACCTCGCAGAAGGAATTATCATCAAAGAAAATGGCCAGTGGAAATTTTATGGCAATCAAAAAAAGGCGGATGAAGATTAAAAGTTAATAAGAGGGATAACAGGAAACGGTTCTAATAATTGCTAATGCTATATTAGAACCGTTTCCCTATATTTTATTGGATAAACTCCTGGCAAGTCGCTTTTGGTCAAATTCCGAATTTTGCTTTAAAATATGTATCCCGCACATTCTTTGAGCTTTCTTTAGCCCATTTTTCCAGCCCCATCTTTTTAATCAGGCAGGAATTAAAAACTTTGATGTTGTGCGGCCTTGACGAGGCCATATCCGCGTATGGCTGTAAATTGCCGCAGGGGAAATCCGAGCATTCATAGCAAAAATCAAGTTTTTTCTCCTGGATGCATTTGTAAGCTTTGCATGGTTCTATTTTTCCAATGGCACGGATCGT
The DNA here is from genome assembly GCA_003142535.1 of Syntrophaceae bacterium. Classification (GTDB taxonomy): domain Bacteria; phylum Desulfobacterota; class Syntrophia; order Syntrophales; family Smithellaceae; genus Fen-1166. Next base: position 23,251 of record PLMQ01000040.1, on the reverse strand, counting down.
TCCGTTTTCATTGCGGCAGCCTTTGCATGCTGCCAGCTCAAAAGAGATGCCCATTTTCTCCGCAACAACTTTTCTGATACTATCGTTGGTGCTGGCGAAATACAGCGAACAATTGAAGCAATCCAATCCGCAAGGCGCTGTCATTTGTTTGTAATCCATTTTTTCTCCTTTTTATATTTACTCAATATTTTTATCCATGACAAATAAGGTACAACGCCTGTATAATCAATTAGTGCCTAATTTCTTATGCCTCCTTATCGCTTTATGTGCGCTGCGTTTGTTCTTCCTTCTTTTATTGAATTCACCGATGAATTCTTTAGAGGAAAGGTATTTATCGGAAAAGGAAACGATGAAGGACTCTTTATACTTGGGTGGAACGATGGTCAGCGGCCACATATGTTTTTTAATAATATCTTCTTCAATTTCATTTAACGAAAAATGTTTTTGGGCGTTGGCTAGAGCGATAGCGGGATGCTCGATCCCATGAAATTTTTCCCGCGGTAAATCCGGAATATCATGGTTCCGCCAATCATACAGAAAAAAATCATGCAGCAGGGCGCCCCGAGCTGCAGAGCGATAATCCAGTTTTAAAAATTTACATATTCGGTAAGATAGATATGAAACCTCATGGACGTGTGCATAAATCGAGGAATTGTGGTGAAAGTACTCTTTCAGTTTCAGAAATTCTTCGTGTTCATCTATATCTTTAATAGTTTCGTAATATTCGTGTTCAAAAGGTTTGCGTCCGTCCATCTCCAGGATAACCTTGTCCTGGATGGATTTTAAGAAAGTATTAATCCTTATTTTGATATTATTATTGATTTTATTATTAATGTACTTGTTTAAATCCGGGAAGGCATTGCGCAACCTCTGAAAGGAATCAAATATCCTCTCGATTTCAACATTGCTTAGTTTGAAGTATTCCGTATACAGATAGGCAATTTTCTTTTGGAATTCCGCAATAAATATCAGGGAAAACACATAGTCAATCAGATAGTAGATCAGGAAAGTAATTGCCGCGATTTTAATGTATAAGGCGTCGAGTCTAAGAATATTTAGTAAGACTACGGGATGAATAAATATTACAAAAGAAGAGGCGAAAAGGGTCCAGAATATGGAAAAATGAAGACATACCCTGCCATGAAGATTAAACTTGCTTTCCGAATAATCCCACAAAGTTAATTTGAATATTTTTTCAGAAATATAACCTACCAGATATTCAATGATGGTGAGTGCCAGGCCGAAGATGATGATGCGGGGCACAAAATGCCAGCTCTGGAAAAGATATTGCAGAAGAATAATAAAAGCCGTGCCTATGGCGTAAATCGGTATAAAAGGTCCATACAAAAACCCGGCGTTGACAAATTTGCGCTGTGTTATTGACCGGTATGTAACTTCTATGATCCACCCGGCGAAGGAGTAAATAGCGAAAAGCGCTATATAGTAAAATATTTTTGTGCCGTCATATATAATGGTATGTTCCATTATCACATTTTCCCGGAATAATAATGTCTTGTTTAGTAATTAATTATTTAGTAACAGCTGTGCTGTTGAAAAAACTCCGCAAGTTTAATTTGATTATAAAGAAAATTAATAAACAATACAAATGATTTTGAACAAAAACATACATTATGGAAGCGGATGAAGCATCACTGGTATGAACCACAAAGTTTGCTTTTGGTTTCATATCCGTGTTCCATTAATATTGGCAAACAAATCGTAGTCGTCGGCGGCGATGATTTGACATTTGATGATAGAGCCAACTTTGGCCTGTTTGGCTCTAACATAAATCAGACCGTCAATTTCGGGAGCCTGTCGGCGGCAGCGGCCGATGAAGTTATAATCGCTGCGTTCGCTTTTCCCTTCCAGTAAAACTTCCTGAATGCTGCCGACTAAGCCCTGATTTATTTTACGCGATATCTCTGCCTGCTCAGTCATGATTAAATCCCGGCGGCGTTCCTTTTCCGCTTCGGAAATACGTCCCGGTAGGGAAGCCGCTTTTGTTCCTTCTTCTCGCGAATATGTAAAAACGCCCAGATGATCAAACTTTACCTCACGGATGAAATCATAAAGCTTCTTAAATCTCTTTTGTGTCTCACCGGGGAAACCGACTATCAGCGATGTTCTTATGGCAACATCGGGAATTATTTTGCGCGCCTGTTCAATTATCCCTTTAATTTGGCTACTGGTTACATTACGGTTCATCGCCATTAAAATATCATCATTAATGTGTTGAATCGGCAAATCTATATAGCGGCAGATATTTTTCTGGGTGGCAATCGTTTCCAGAACATCAACGGATAGATGAGCCGGGTGCACATAAAGCAGCCTGATCCATTTAATGCCCTTTATCTGTGCCATTTCTTTTAACAATGCAGATAACAGCGGACGGTCTCTCAAATCACGGCCGTAAGCCGTTGTATCCTGGCCGGTAATAATAATTTCCTTAATTCCTCTTTGGGCCAGTATCTGTGCTTCTTTCAGGATGTCGGCAGGCTTGCGGCTGCGGGCTTTACCGCGAATCGCCGGAATTGCGCAGTAAGTGCAGCAATTGGAACAGCCATCGGATATTTTTAAATATGTGCTGACGGTTGCATTCGATAAAACCCGCGCATGTTTTGCGGTCATTAAAAAGTCAGGCTTGGTGATAATGGCGGCGCGGCTGGTATGATCCTTTTTTAGTTTGTTTACATGCCGCACAATGTTGCCCACTTCACCCACACCGACAAATAAATCCACCTCCGGAATTTCGGCCAGAAGTTCTAGGCCATAACGTTGGGCCAGGCAACCGGTAACTATCAGGCGAAAGTCGTGGCCGGTTTTCTTTTCCTGAACAAGATTAAGAATCTCTTCAATGGCTTCTTCTTTGGCGGGGTTGATAAAAGCGCAGGTATTGACGATGATAATGTCCGCCAGATCGCTGCGGTTGATTAGTTGCAGACCGCTGCGACTGAGCAAGCCGCCCATGACTTCCGAATCAATCAGATTCTTCGGACAGCCCAGGCTGATGATGTAGACTTTTTGGGGCTTGAGTATTTTCAACGGGGCAGCTTTCTGATTAAGACTTTTCGCGGTTTTGCTCCATCGGATGGGCTGACAATGCCTTCGCGCTCCATCTGCTCGATCATGCGCGCTGCCCGGTTGTAACCGATTTTCATATAGCGCTGCACCAGCGATATTGATGCCTGTCCCAGTTCGCCGACAAGCGCTACCGCTTCATCATATTTTTCATCAAAATTGTCGTCATTGTGAGCAGAATGCTCCGCCTCCAGTTCAAATTTTTCAATCGAGACGTCATAGAATGGCTGTGCCTGCGTCTTGACAAAATCCACAATGCGGGAAATTTCCTTGTCGGAAACATAAGCGCCGTGAATACGTGAAAGCCTGGATGTGCCCGGTGGAATAAAAAGCATGTCTCCCGAGCCGAGCAGTTGTTCCGCGCCCGGCTGATCGATGATTGTCCGGGAATCTATCTTCGAAGAAACCTGGAAGGAAATGCGTGTCGGAAAATTGGCTTTAATCAAACCCGTAATGACATCAACCGATGGCCGCTGCGTGGCAATGATGAGATGAATTCCTGCCGCCCGCGCCATTTGAGCCAGACGGGTCAGCGATTCTTCCACATCGCGCGGGGCGACCATCATCAAGTCAGCCAGCTCATCAATCACCACAACTATATAAGGGAGCTTTATATGCTGTATCTGCGGCTCCGGTTTGGCTGTGTTCAGAGCCGGATCGGCGACGGTTTCCAGCGCAGTCTGTTCTTTTAGTGTTGCGGCCTGTTTGCCCTTCGCACCTTTTAAGAGCATTTCGTTATAACCGTCAATGCTTTTTACTCCCAGATCACTGATGACACGGTAGCGTCTTTCCATTTCTTCCACTGTCCAGCGCAATACCTGCGAGGCTTTTTTCGGGTCAACGACAACCGGATGCATCAGGTGCGGGATGCCTTCATAGGAAGAGAGTTCCAGCCTTTTCGGATCAATCATAAGGAATTTGACATCGTCTGGTCGGGCTTTAAATAGAATGCTGCAAATCATCGCATTGAGTGCGACACTTTTACCGGAACCAGTGGTCCCGGCGATCAGCAGGTGCGGCATTTTGGTCAGATCGGCAACTACCGGCGTGCCGACGAAATCAACGCCAAGAGCGATGGGCAAGCGTAATGACGAGTTTGTGAATGCTTCATTATCGAGCACATCCTTGAGAAAAACCTGATCTCTGCGGACGTTGGGTATTTCAATGCCGATAACCGATTTACCGGGAATGGGCGCGATAATCCGAATGCTTTGCGCCATAAGCGCTAGCGCCAAATCATCGGCCAGATTGGTTATGCGATTTATTTTTACGCCGGGCGCCGGTTCCAGTTCATACATGGTAATTACCGGGCCGGGCATGACTTCCGTAACGCGTCCTTCAACTCCGAAATCGGATAACTTCTTTTCCAGAATCCGGGAATTGCTAATTAATGTATCGCGCTTGATCCGCGTATCTTTATGTTGACCTTCTTCCAGCAGCGTAAAAGGCGGCAGCCTGAATTTGCCGTCGCCTTTGCTGAAGTTAAAATGCGTCTGCTCCACTTTTTTGCTTTTTGCTTTTTTCGCTGCCGCGGCATTTTCTTCAAAAATCGGCTGGGGCTGCTTTTCAATTTTTATATTTTTCAATGCTGATGAAGTAAGCGCGCCCAGCATATTTTTCACCGCCGTAATTGCCGCCAAAGATATTTGCGAAAATTTCCCCGCGGTGGTAACCAGCGAAAATTCTATCATAAAAATCAATGATACAACCAGAATCATGATCAATAGAATGTATGTCCCGGCGATATTGAAGTAACGGAGAAACAAGTCAATAACTGCCGCTCCGATTAAACCGCCGGCCCGAAAAGGTTCTTCATAGAAGGTAAATTTCTTGATAATCACGGCCAGCAGACCGGAGAAGGAAACCGCAAAAAAGAAAAAACCGAAGAATCTGCTTTTATCAATAAAGAATGTCGGTTTCAAAAAATACTGAAAAGAACACAGCAGAAAAATAACCGGCAAAAGAATTGAAGATATGCCTAACAGACGGATAAGGGAATCGGCGGTATAAGAGCCGACATGGCCCGTGAAATTATGGATAGCCTTATCTGTGGTGACAATACGCGTAGATGAAATACAATCGTTAACGAGAGTATTTAATGACGGATCCTGCGGGTGATAGGAGACAAGACATAAAAGCAAGAAGAAGGAGACGGCCAGACAGACCACGCCTTTAATTTCCCGCATTCTTTTGTCATCAATCTGATTTTGTTCCATTGGTTGCTGTATTTAAAAATTTATAATTTATTTTAATTATTTCAGAAAATTGATGATTTGACAAGCAAAGTAAAAAGGCCAAATATCCAGCAGTAATAAGCAAAATATTTCAAACGGGCTTCGCGGATGACCAGAAAAAAGAGGTTGAGGGAAAGCAATCCGGCCAAGGCAGCGCAGATAAATCCGGCAAAATAATATAATATTTCCTGGGAAGGAATTTGCTTAAAGTAGGGTGATTCCAGAATTACTGCTCCGCAAATAACCGGCAGCGAAAGTAAAAAAGAAAAGCGCGCCGCTGTTTTCCTATTGAGCCTGCGGAATATCCCCGCTGTTATTGTTGCTCCCGAACGGGAAATACCGGGTAAAAGGGCGATGCTCTGGGCAAATCCGATGATAACGGCATCTTTAAGGTTCAGCTCTTTTTCATCGCGTGTGGCGTTTTTAACCCTGTCGGAGAAAAAGAGTAAAAACCCCGTAATCAGTAAAAAAAATGCCGCCGCCCGCGCCGATTCAAAGACGCTGTGAATATAGTCTTTAAACAAAAACCCCAGAATGGCTGCCGGTATTGTTCCGATTATCAAGAAAATGATGAGCTTTCTTAAAGTGGGCAAATCAGTGTCTCCGCTAACAGCTGCACTCTTTACCGGAAGAAGGGCTTTACACATGTTCCATATATCAAAACGAAAATAAAAAACAACGGCGACGAGCGTTCCCAAGTGCAAGATGGCATCAAAGGCTACACCGGGCTGATGAAAATCCGGCAAAAAACTCTGGATGATGACAAGATGTGCCGAACTGCTGACGGGAAAAAGCTCAGTGAGACCCTGAACAATACCCAGAATGATCGCGGTGAAAAGGGTCAAGTAGGTTCCCTTTCCAGATCTTTAATGCTTGCTGTACCCGCTTCTCTCCAGTGGTCATAATTATTCATAATGACTTTTCTGACTTTTTCGATCAGCTCATGGCGGTTTTCAATGCCATAGCTTTTAACATCAATGGGTTTACCAATGACCAGTTTTACTCTGCCGGGAGTAACTGTCAGCGATCGTTTGGGCATTATCTGCCCACTGCCCACTATTGATACGGGTATAATGGGAACGCCAGATTTAATGGCGAGATGAAAGGTGCCCTGTTTGAACGGCTTGATTTCCCCGTCACGACTTCTTGTGCCTTCAGGGAAAGTCATTACCGATTTTCCTTCCCGGATGCGTAAAGCAGCTTCATCGAGGCTTTGCATTGCCTTTTCGCGATTGTGGCGGTCTATTTCTATGTAACCGGCGTTTTTCATGGCGGCGCCAAATACCGGAATATTAAAAAGTTCTTTTTTGGCAATCCAGCGGAATTGGCCGGGAATGTGACCAAGGACAATTAAAATATCAAAGTCACTTTGATGGTTCGCCATAAATATTTGCGGCTTGCCGTGCAGGATATTTTCTTTACCGATAACTTCCACTTTTGTATTGGAGATTAAAAGTAATATTTTTGCCCAGAGATTGGCCATTTTATGAATTCTGTTTTCAGAATTGGGAATCATGGAAAAGATCACGCACCAGAATGATATAAAACCGGTTATAGCGACACTCATTGTAACTAAAAGCGCAGAACGAATCATATAGTACTTCCCTTTGGGTTAAATATATTAATAATTTTTACTTGATAATGTCCGTTAAGTCAATAATGAAATTAAAGTGATGAAGATCTGAAATATGGAGGCAATAATAGGCGACAAGTTGTTTACCCGCAGGGCCTATTTTCTTTTTAAAAATTTTATGATCTCATTAATATCCGGCAATTCTTTTATCGGATATATTTTAACAAAAACAGCTTTTCTTTGTTCGTCCAGAACAATATTGGCCCTTTGAGAAAACCCGAACTGATCAATGAAAATACCCAGTTTTACCGCTAATTCGCCATGCGGCCAGAAATCGGCGAGCAAATCGAGTTTATTTATGCCGATACTTTCCGCCCATGCTTTTTTACAGGGTACCGAATCAACTGATATTCCGAAAGGCACCGTGTTTAATTCCTGAAACAAATTATAATTGCTTTCCAGAGACTGCATCTGCTTAGTGCATACAGGCGTCCATGCCAGTGGGTGAAAGGACAGCAATATTTTTTTCTGCTGCAACTGGGCCGTATTGATCACAACTTCTTTGTGGTTTTTTAAGATAAAATCTTCAAACTTATTTCCTGTTTCTATTATGACCATTTTCCCCTGCTCCCGAATACAAAATATTTTTTGCTACTTTTTTTACGCTGGCTGTTCCCGTAAGCAACATTGTCTGAAGCAGCTCGTTTTTCATTTTATTGAGCAAAAAGGAGACTCCTTCTCTGCCATTGCCGAAGGCACCGACAACAAGCGGCCGGCCCACTAGCACTGCATCTGCACCTAACGCCAGTAGCTTAAGGACATCAGCGCCGCTACGCACTCCACCGTCAACAAAAATTTTCATTTTGCCGCGTACCTGTTTAACTATACCAGGTAAAACTTCAGCTGTTCCGGGAGTAAAATCCAATACCCTGCCACCGTGGTTGGATACGACAATCCCCGCTGCTTTTACTTTTACCGCCAGTTGGGCTTCTTCCGCGTTCATAATGCCTTTGAGGATGAATGGCAATTTTGTAGCCGCCACTATTTCTTTTACTTCGGCGACGGTTTTGGGGCTGACCGGTTGTCCCTTGAGTGCCATCGTAATGAGACCGGCTCCATCTATATCCATGCCGATTGCTAAAACTTTGGCCGCTTCGGCGCGGCGAATACATTTGATAATTTCGTCCTGCGCTCTGGGCTTAATAATGGCTATAGTTTTGTGCGGATGAGCGACACCGGCTTGCAAACCGCTTTCATACATTACGGGATCGGCACCGTCTCCCGTCATGCTTATTGTTCCGGCCAGGAGCGACCCTTCCACTATTTCCGTAATGAACTTCTCTTCAGTCATTTTCCCGCCCATGTTGTAGGGCGTTCCCGTCATCGGTGCTATCAGTACCGGCATGGTTAGTTTTTCGCCCCAGAGGTCAAAAGACATATCGGGAATTTTTACCGAATGAATTGTGCGCATATTGAGACGATATTTGGCCAGGGCAGCCAGATTGTTCATAAATGCACTTCCCGTTCCTGCTCCGCCCATTCCCGGAACTTCTCCGGCACAAACATGGCCATCGCAGATGGGACAAACGCGGCAGTATCCCTGCAATTTTTCCCGGGCATTTTTTCTTAATGTTTTTAAATCCACTGATTAATTGTCCTTTTATACTTAATCATTATCCTTCAAATTTCCAGCCGCAACCGGGACAATTGATACGTACGGCAAATCCAAGAAGATTCTTTTTCAAAAACTCATGTTCGATGATTTCGTTGCATTGACAGCAGCGTATTTTGTCGCCGAAATTTTTCGTTCTATGCTGGCTTTTTACTTTCATTACCATCTGATATTGGCGCAATTCCAGCAAATCCAAACAGCATCCCATTTTTGTTTCCTGCTTACTTTCTTTATGCCTTTGAGACTGGCATTCTCTCCGGTAATATTTCACAAGGAGGGCAGGCCGTTTAAATCTCGCCCTCCTTGTGATCAAATTGTTATAATCTGATTTCTCCGCTACTGCACAACCGGGGGTCATTACTCTCGGCTGTTTCTTTGAAGGGCAATGAAACGGTCAATACGGGACAACGGGCATTTTTTACAACTCTGTCTGCCGTGCTGCCAAATGCGTTTTCCTTACCAGTATTGTGTCCACCAATGGTACCGATTATAATCAAATCGGCTTTATTGTCCTGCTGAAACTTCAAAATCTGCTCATACGGAGCGCCTTTGAGCAATCGGTATTCGACATTTTTTAAATCACCGAGCCCTTCGGTACAACATAACTGCAACTCCTGTTTAGATTTCTCCTCCATGGTTTTCTCCAGTTCCTTCATATTTACTTTGGGAGCATACCAGGCTGTCATTTTCCCCATGTCCTGAATAACGTGAATGACGTAGAGCTTTGCCCCAAACTTGCGGGCCATTTCTGCCGCATAAGGCGCCGTATAATTGGAACAGGCGGAAAAATCTGTTGCAAAAACTATCTTTTTGATTTCCATAGCCCCTCCTTTTTATTGTGAAACTCCAATTCCGAAAGCGCAGCTCAGCGGAATTGGTAAGTTGGACAATCCCGCGAAACGGAGGGTATGAACCCCGAAACTTACTTTAGGGTTCATACCCGTGATCAGCTGTTTGTTCTTATTCCTCGACGACTTCCAGTACAAGATCACCATACTTGTCTATAACCGGATTCTTCATCTGCAGAAGATCATAGCAGCGTTTGGCAGCGGCGAATAAGATAATAATGACCAGAATCATCACTATGATCGAGAGCACAGCAAGCAGATATTTCCCGGCAGGCAAATAGTTCGTTGTGATGTTCAGGTAGCCGGCATATAAAGTTGTTATAGCCATAACAATGCCCGGTACAGCGGTCATCCAGGAATACTTCAGTTTTCCCATCCGCATCAGCATGATTGTCCCGATAATTAATGCGCAGGAGGCGAGAAGCTGGTTGCTCATACCGAACAGCGGCCAGATGGTGGCTATATCGCCGGTATAGACCAGATAGCCCCAGGCACCGGTGAAGAGGAAGCTCGTTATGGCGATGCCGGGAACCCAGCGTTTCTCCAAAAATTTTGGAATGGCCCGGCCTATTATTTCCTGCAGCATAAATCTGCCAACACGCGTGCCGGTATCTACTGCCGTTAAAATAAATACTGCTTCAAACATGATGGCAAAATGATACCAGTAGGCCATCAATCCTTTCATGAACGGCACTGCGGAAAAGACGTAAGCCATGCCTACGGCCAGCGAGACAGCTCCACCGGGGCGGCCCTGAATCTTCTCTCCTACTGCCGTCGCCAGAGCAGGAAGGTTTACCGTATCTATCCCCAGCTTGGCAAAAGCAGCCGGCGCCGCGTTAATGGCAAAATAATCTGCCGGCACGAGTACGCATGCTGCAATCAAGGCCATGATCGCAACAAAGCCTTCAACGAGCATAGCACCATAACCGATAAACAGAATATCGCGTTCGTTACCAATCATCTTGGGAGTTGTTCCCGAACCGATAATAGCGTGGAAGCCGGAAAGCGCCCCGCAGGCTATCGTGATCATAACAAATGGATAGACTGGACCAGGAATAACCGGCCCACCGCCATGGATATATTGCGTTAAAGCAGGCATCTGAAAATCAGGATGAACGATGAATATTCCTGCTGCCAGCATCACGATAGTCCCAATTTTCAAATAAGTGGAAAGATAGTCACGCGGACATAAAAGCATCCAGACCGGAAGTACGGAAGCAATAAATCCATAAACAGGAATAATTAAGGAAATTTGAGTTTTCGAAAGACTAAACATTGACGACCACGTCGGGCTGGCTGCAACATAGGGGCCGACAAGAATTGTCACAAAAAGCAGGCCGACACCGATAATGCTGGCACCCAGAACGTCGCCGGGACGTATTTTGTGCAGATAGATTCCCATCAGGAAAGCAATCGGTATGGTGGCGAAAACAGTAAAAGTTCCCCACGCGCTTTCAAACATGGCATTAACGACGGCAATGGCCAGACCGGCCAGAGTTAAAATCAGAATGAAGAGAAAAGCTACAGAAGCAACACCGCCGGCAACTTTGCCTATTTCTCTTTGCGCTATATTGGCGAGGCTCTGCCCTTTATGCCTTACCGAAGCGAAAAGAACGATCATATCATGGACCGCTCCGGCCAGAACGCAGCCGATGATAATCCAGAGAGCGCCGGGTAAATAACCGAACTGTGCCGCTAATACAGGGCCAAGGAGTGGCCCGGCAGCGGCAATTGCCGCGAAATGATGGCCAAAGAGCACGAACTTGTTAGTTTTAACATAGTCGATGCCGTCAGCCATGGCCACAGCCGGTGTGGGTACTTCCGGCTTGATGCCTAAAACTTTATTGGCGATAAAAAGCCCGTAGAACCGGTAAGCAATTGCAAAAATACATAATGAAACAAATACCAGAGTCACTGCATTCATATACCTTCCTCCTATTTTATTTTTTGAGCAGCAATTATTAAAAGTGAAAGAAAAAACCAGCTAGTCCAGTGATGAATGTTGAGCCATTAATCTGCTGCTTTTATTTATCAGGAGTATAAGAGAGCGAGTGTTTGTATGTCAAGATAATTAAAGATAAAGTAAATATCCTGATTCATAAAGAAAACACTAAATATTTCAAAGCAATATATAGAAAGTAATTGACAAATGGCGGCCTTAATAATAAGATTGCACCACTTTTTCGGTGATTTAAGCGCGACTAGGCGCTTTTTTCATTTATAAGGTAATATGATTAATGGATGCCCTCAATAAATGCTTAGAATTATGACAAAAAAACGAGCTTTGGAAATCATCAATAACTTCTCTAAGGCCGGAGTTCTTGTTGTTGGTGATATAATGGTTGACCATTTTATCTGGGGGAAGGTTTCCCGTATCTCACCTGAAGCCCCGGTTCCGGTTGTTGATGTCCAGAAGGACAGTATATTACTTGGCGGATGTGCGAATGTATTAAATACCATTTATGCCATGGGGGGCAAAGTCTATGTTGCCGGTGTCGTTGGCGCGGATAATATCGGAGAACGGTTACTTGCAGAGCTTCGCCAGCGTAAAATAGAAACAGACGGCATAATTGTGGAAAAGGGCCGGTCAACAACTTTAAAAACACGAATAGTCGCCCATGGTCAGCAAATTGTGCGCTTTGACAAAGAAAGCCGTAAACCAATTCCTCAATCCAGCATAGATAAAATCCTGGGGTATGTAAAATTGCTGCACAAGAAAATTGGTACCATAGTCATTTCTGATTACAGTAAGGGTGTGATATCAAAAAAGCTGATTGAGGGAATTAAAGAAATTATAAAAGATTCCCAAATATATATCTGTCTTGATCCGAAGCACAGCGATTTTTCCATTTATGATGGAGTGCACATAATTACTCCCAACCATCACGAAGCCCAACGAGCTGCCGGAATGGAGATAACCGATGAAAATGATCTTCTGCGGTTGAGTGATGCTCTGTTGACGAAATATGATTTTCAGGCTTTGCTTATTACCCGGGGTGAGGAAGGGATGAGCCTTTTTGAGAGAGGTCAGAAAAATACCCATACTTTTTTCCCGGCGCAGGCCAAAGAGGTTTATGATGTAACCGGTGCCGGAGATACAGTCATCGGTGTGCTTGCCCTCGGCTTGGCTGCCCGGGCCAGCCTGAAAGAAGCAACCTGCCTGGCAAATCTGGCAGCGGGAATAGTGGTGGGAAAAGCTGGAACGGCCACGGTTTCGCAGGAAGAATTAATGCAAATGTTATGAGCAAACCGATTCCGGCAGAACTAGTCAAATTAATTTTTAGCGTTTTTGCAGCAGATGTTACAATGCTGGATGAAGCAATAGTAAAGTTAACTGATTTATATGGTGAGCCCGATTTTATCAGTGCAGTGGTACCCTTTGATTACACAAGTTACTATTGTGTGGAAATGGGTGAAAAATTATTCCGGCGTTTCTTATCTATGGAAAAATTGATCAGGCCCGAAACGTTGTCTGATATTAAACACTCCACAAACGAAGTGGAAGATAAGTTTACTGCGGGGCGAAGACGTTCAGTAAATATTGATCCGGGTTATTTATCAAAGGCTCATCTGATTTTGGCTACGGGTAAGGGTTATTCACATCGGCCCTATTTGCGTGATGGAATTTATGCCGATCTGACCCTGATTTATCAGGACAAGAAGTTTTGTTCTCTGCCCTGGACTTATCCTGACTATGCAGATGAGAAGCAGCACTTAATATTCAGCCGGATAAGAGCAAGGTACTTATTGCAATTGAAAGAAACGGAATATAAATAGAAATTTCACAAAATATTTTGGAAATAATCAGGTGTCTTAATGATAAAAAGTATGACAGGTTATGGACGGGCGGAAACCGCAATACAAGGTAGAAGCTTTGTTGTGGAGACAAAATCAGTAAATCACCGTTTCTTGGAAATATCACTGAGAATGCCTTCGGTGCTTTTCCCGCTGGAGCTGGACTTCAAAAAGAAAATCGGTGAAAAATTTAAACGCGGCCGAATTGAAGTATTTATCCGCCTGGAGGCGGAAGATGCCAATGTGCCCGGGGCAAATTTGAATTTGGAAGTTGTCCGTAATTATGTGGCTATATTGCAGCGGATCAAGGAAGAATTCGGATTAGCCGGTGAGGTCAACTTGCAAATGCTGGCCGGTTTTCGGGATATTTTTTCGCAACCGGCGGAGGATGAACTCAGCGCCGATGTCTTAAACCATATTACCTGTTTATTGGAAGAAGCACTGACAATGCTAATGAAAATGAGGCAGGAGGAAGGTGCCGCCATCTATCAGGATATGGTGCAGCGGTTGGTGGTGATCAGGGATACATTGGGAACAATCAATGCTCGTGCACCGCAAGTCGTTATGGAATATCAAAAGCGTCTTACCGAAAGAATCAAGGAACTTACAGCCGGATGCGCGCTGGACGAAACTCGTTTAGTCCAGGAAGTGGCTATTATGGCTGATAAAAGTGATATTACTGAAGAAATTGTGCGTTTACAGAGCCATATAGGCCAATTTGAAGCGTTACTCCGGAGCGAAGAAGCGGAAGGTAAAAAAATTGATTTTCTATTACAGGAAATGAATCGCGAAATTAATACAATAGGATCAAAAAGTAGCGATGCGGAGATAGCCCGTCAGGTTATTGAAATAAAAAGCGAACTGAACAAATTACGTGAACAGGCGCAGAATATAGAATAATTATGGGCAAGGGATCATTCATAGTTGTTTCAGCGCCTTCCGGCACAGGGAAAAGCAGCATTTGCCGGCGTTTATTGCAGGCGTGTCCGGAAATAAAATTTTCTGTTTCTTACACGACAAGAGTACCGCGTCCCGGTGAGGTGCATGGAACAGACTATTTTTTTGTTTCCAGAGCCGAATTCCAGCGCCGCATAAAGCAAGGTGAGTTTGCCGAGTGGACGGAAAATTTTGGCAATTTATATGGAACGTCCATGAAAACTATGCAGGAATTCCTGCTTCAGGGTAATGATGTTTTGCTCGATATTGAACCGCGTGGCGCAAAAAAAATAAAACAGAATTTTCCGGGGGGCATTTTTGTTTTTGTCTTGCCGCCTTCTCGGGAAGAATTGCTGAAAAGATTGGAAGGACGCGGTCATGAAGCAAAAGATATCATTGCTGCCCGGTTTGCCCAGGCGGAAGATGAATTGAAAGAAATTTCATGGTATGATTACATAATTTTCAATGATAGCCTGGATAAGGCGGCAAATCAGTTGATGGCTATTTATACTGCCCAACAATGTAAAAGAATCAGGTTACGCACTAAAATTAAAGAAATTATGAGAATAAAATAGTTAGAGGGAGGTTAAATTAATGGCGAGAATTACTGTTGAAGATTCTTTAAAAGTTGCCCAAACGAGATTCGGCCTCGTGTCGCTCGCGTCGAAACGCGCCCGTCAGTTATTGAAGGGATCGAAACCTTTAATGGAAAGTAAAAACAGGGAGATTGTATTGGCGTTACGCGAAATAGCCGCCGGGAAGGTCGTTTATGCCCATCCCGAATATTTAAACGGAACGAAAGAGGATTTCAAACCTATTCCGGATAGTACAGAGTTCATTGGCGATGAAGAATACCTCGAATAAACAGGCTGTAGACAAACTAATTTTTGCGCTTGATGCTAATAGCTATGAAGAAGCTTTGTCCTGGATTGAACTCCTTTCCGGTCACGTTGGCATGTTTAAAGTCGGTAAGGAATTATTTACTTCCGTTGGCCCGAAAATTGTCGAGAGTATCAAGCAAAGAGGCCAGCGGGTATTTTTGGATCTCAAATTCCACGATATTCCTAACACTGTTGCGCGGGCGGGTGAAGCCGCGGTAAAGATGGGCGCCGATATGTTTAACATTCATGCATCCGGCGGCTTTAAAATGATTCAGGATACAGTAAGTGCCGTTCAATTATATGCCGAAAAAAATGGCAGACAAAAACCAGTAATTCTTGCTGTAACAGTCCTTACCAGTTTAAATGATACTGATCTTGTGGAAATCGGCTTTAAGAAAAGTACGAAAGAACAGGTTCTGCATCTGGCCAGATTGGCCAAATCCGCAGGGGCAGCAGGTGTTGTTGCTTCAGCGCAGGATATTGCGGTGCTGCGCGCCGATCTGGGTGATAAATTCATAATTGTAACGCCGGGCATACGCAGCTCAAAGGAGCAGGTTTTGGACGATCAGAAAAGAACTCTCAGTGCTTCGGATGCGGTGAAACTGGGTGCAGATTATATAGTAGTCGGCAGACCGATTCGCACGGCTAAAGATCCCCTGGCGGCATGTCAACAGATAGTCCGGGAAATTGCTGAGGGAATTTCATTTCAATAACAAAAAACTGTAAAAGAGAGTTTGGCGTGGAGGTAATTTACGGAATCAATCCTATCAATATTCTTCTCCGGCATAAGCAGCCCGGATTGGAAAAGATTATTGTGGCTTCTGGAAAGAGCGGCTCTTCCTTAAAAGAAATCATAAAACTGGCCAGTCAGAAAGAAATATCTGTTGAATTTCAGCACAGAAAATATCTGGATGATTTGGCGGGCTGTCCCGATCATCAGGGAGTCGTTGGGCTGCGTCCGCCTTTTGTTTATGCTCACATAAACGATATAATAACAAACCGCTGCACATCTTTTAATTTTGATCTTATACTGATTCTCGATAGTATAATGGACCCTCAGAATCTGGGGTCAATAATTAGAACGGCGCACTGCTGGGGAACAAATGGGGTGGTGATTCCGACTGACCGGGCTGCATCTGTCACTGCGTCCGCAATCAAAGCATCGGCCGGCAGTGCTGAGCAAATTCCCATTGTACGGGCGACTAATTTGGCGCAGTCTATTGATTATTTAAAGGAAAAAGGATTCTGGGTATTTGGCGCGGATGCCCATGAAGGCCAAAATTTAAGAGAGTTGGATTTTAACTGCCATACGGTTCTGGTGATGGGCGGTGAAGCAAAAGGTATCCGGCCGTTAGTTAAAAAAAAATGCGATTTTTTGTTGTCAATTCCCATGGCTGGAAACTTTGATTCATTGAATGTAGGCGTGGCAACGGGGATCATTCAATATGAAATATTTTGTCAGCGTCGAGATACTAAAAATTCTCAATCACGGGTATGAACCCCAAAGCAAGCTGCGGAGTATTATATCCCTGCTAACACGGGATAATTCGGCTAACAAACTTCAATTCGCTTGTCCTGCATTCGCTGGGCTTCGCTTTCGAAATTGGAGTTTCACAAATAAAGCATCTGTAAGGTTAAAAGAATTAAAAAAATACTATCGCCGATTGTGGTTGCTAAAGGAAATCTTTAATTTACAGAAAAGATGATTTATGATATTCACGTCTCAATTATCCCACTTAGTGAAAGGATAAAAACATGCCGGTTTTTATTTGGGAAGGTACCACCAGAAAAGACGAAGTTAAAAAAGGGGAAACGGAAGCAATTGATGAATTAGCTTTACGTGGCCTTTTACGCCGCCAGGGATTTAAGTCGATTGAAATCAGGAAAAAACCCAAAGACATTTCCGAATATTTGCCTTTTTTTAAAGGAAAAGTAAAAGAAAAAAATATCGTTGTCTTCTGTCGTATTTTTTCCACAATGATTAATGCAGGATTGCCGCTTATTCAATGTTTGGATCTATTAGCGCAACAAGAAGAAAGTAAAGTTTTTAAAAAAATCATAAAGGCGGTAAAAGAAGATGTGGAAGGCGGGGCCAGCCTAACCGAAGCGCTGAAAAAATATCCGGAAGTTTTCGACGAGCTTTTCGTCAATCTGGTAGCTGCCGGTGAAGCTGGTGGTATTCTGGATGTGATATTAGTGCGGCTTTCCAATTATTTAGAAAAAGCAATGAAATTAAAGGCACGTGTGAAGGGAGCAATGACCTATCCCGCGGCTGTGTTATTAATATCTATGGGTGTTGTTGCCTTATTGTTGCTTAAAGTTATTCCCGTGTTCCAAAAGATGTTCGAGGGTATGGGAGGGGAGTTGCCAGGTCCAACGCAGGCATTAATAACGGCCAGTGAGTTTGCCCAGAGTTACTGGTGGTTTATAGCCGGTATTTTGGTTGTTGTTTATATTGTGTTTAAAAGATTTTATAAAACAGCAAAAGGGCGCTGGACTATAGATTCTTTATCACTCAAAGCACCCATATTCGGGCCGCTGCTGAAAAAAGTTGCCGTAGCGAAATTTTCCCGGACGCTTTCCACAATGATGAGTTCCGGAGTTCCTATTATGGAAGGGTTAAATATTGTCAGTAAAACTTCCGGCAATGTGATTGTTGAAAATGCTTTATTAAAAACTCGGCAAAGCATCAGTGAAGGTAAAACTATAGCTGAGCCTTTGCAAGAAACCGGTATTTTCCCACCGATGGTTGTCCAAATGATTGCTGTGGGTGAAGCCACCGGTGCTTTGGATGCGATGCTCAGTAAAATAGCCGATTTTTACGATGATGAAGTTGATGCGGCTGTTGAAGCGATGACAGCACTTTTGGAGCCCGTAATGATGGTTTTTTTAGGTGGAGTTGTTGGTGGTATGATTATCGCCATGTACCTACCGATCTTTAAGATGGCTGCTCTTGTTGGCTAATAAAGCAAAATATTGAAAATGTGAAAAATGGTCGGGATGGCGCGATTTGAACGCGCGACCCCTGCGTCCCGAACGCAGTGCCCTACCAAACTGGGCCACATCCCGACTTGGGACGCTCGATATATAAAATTTATTTCTAAATGTCCACTATTTTATTCGTGAAACTCCAATTTCAAAAACGTAGTGTATTGAAATTGGTAAGTTGAATCCCGCCGTTGGCGGGACGTAAGTGGAGGGCATGTTACCCGTGATTCAATATGGAATTTTCTATTAATTTCAGCAGAATAAATTCTGCTATTATTAAGCGTGAAATGCTCCCATGTTTCTTTACTTAATTGTTTTTTACCATGCAGCATGTTACAATAAACAATCATATTAATATGGAAGCAGGTAATTAATAATGATTATTTTTGACTTGAAATGTGAAAATGGTCATAAATTTGAGGGTTGGTTTAAAGATAGCCAGGCTTTTAATGAACAAAATGAACAGAGGCTTGTTTCCTGTCCTGTTTGCAGCAGCTCTGCTGTCCATATAAATCCGTCTTCCATGACAATTATGGGTAAGGATTCCCGCGTCGCTGGTAAGGCCAAGGAAAAAGAACTTTCGCCGGCTAAAGCATTGCAACTGTTGCATAATTATATTGATAAGAATTTTGATGATGTCGGCAATAAGTTTGCTGAAGTTGCCTTAAAGATTCATTGCGGGGAAGAAGAAAAGCGCAATATTAGAGGAATAACTACTTCTCAGGAAGAAGAAAGTTTGAAAGAAGAAGGTGTCCAATTTTTTAAAATTCCTCTGCCTAAAATGAATAGCTGAGTCGTTCTTTATTAGTGAGACTCCAATTCCGAAAGCGAAGCGTAGCGGAATTGGTAAGTTGAATCCCACCGCTGGCGGGACGAAAGCGGAGGGTATTATACCCAGGGTTTTAAGAACTATTTTACTGATTCGTAACGAATCAGTAAAAAGTAAATAAACCCGGCCAGTTCTTTTCTGGTCTTTTCTCTTTCGAGACATGAATTATGGATAAAACTTATAAATGCATCACTGATACTATTGGCAATACGCCATTGGTGGAAATTAGCCGGCTTAATCCCAATCCCAAGGTAAAAATATTAGCAAAATTGGAATGTGCCAATCCGGGAGGTTCCATTAAGGATCGCGCTGCTTTATTCATGATTGAAGGAGCAGAAAAAAGGGGAGAATTAAGCAGAGGGAAAATTATTTTAGAAGCGACCAGTGGGAATACGGGAATCGGTCTGGCCATGATCGCAGCGGCAAAGGGATATAAATTATGCCTTACTATGCCGGAGTCGGCCAGCGAAGAGAGAAAGAAAATTTTGCGCGCTATGGGTGCGGAGCTGCATTTTACCCCGGCCAATCAGGGAACGGACGGCGCGATCGAAGTTGCTTATAAAATGCTGCGCGATAATCCCGGTAAATATTTTGGTACGGATCAATTCAATAATGAAGACAATATTGCCGCTCATTACTGCGGTACTGCCCGGGAGATATGGGAGCAGACAAAAGGAAAGGTGACGATGGTTATATCCAGTCTGGGTACATCTGGAACAGCTATGGGTATATCTAAGAAGCTCCGGGAATTAAATTCGCAAATTAAAATTATCGGAGTCGAGCCTTATCTGCAGCATAAGATTCAAGGGCTGAAAAATATGCGGGAATCATACCGGCCCGGGATCTTTGATAAAAGTCGCTTGGATGAAAAGGTGAGCATTTTAGATGAAGATGCCTTTGCGATGGCGCGCAGGTTGGCCAGGGAAGAAGGAATCTTAGCCGGTATGAGTTCCGGCGCGGCTATGTTTGTTGCTGCCGAGAAAGCCCGGCAGATAGAAGATGGCCTGATAGTTGTTATTTTCCCCGATAGCGGGGAGAGGTATTTAAGCACAGAACTTTTCGCGGTTAAAGAAGAGCTTTCCTCATTTAATCTTTTTAATATTATCAAACGCCGGAATACCTTATTTAAACCGATTAATTCCGGGCAAGTGCAAATGCATACATGCGGGCCTACTGTTCATGATGCGCCGCATCTGGGCAATTACCGGCGGCTTGTTGTCTCTGATTTGATTCATCGCTATCTGATTTATAAAGGTTACAAAGTGCAGCACATAATTGATATTGTTGACATGACTGACAAATCAATCAAGGGCTCGGAAAAAGCGGGAATGGACATGGCCGATTATTCCAATAAATATCGGCAGATATTTCTGGAAGATGCCCTTCCTTTAAATATTCATTCTGATAATATTTACGTCAATGCTTCAGAAAATGTTGAAGAAATGCTCAAGATTGCCGGAAAACTGGTCGATAAAAGTTATGCCTACGAAAAATTACATTCTGTTTATTTTGATATATCAAAAATGGCGGATTATGGAGTTCTGTCCAATATTGATCTGGAGAAGACCCGTCAGGGTAAATCAATTGATCTTGACGATTTTGAAAAGGATAGCTCTGCGGACTTTGTTCTTCTAAAAAGGACTAGTTTGGCGGAATTGAAAAGAGGGATTTATTACAAGACTAAATGGGGTAATGTTCGCCCCGGCTGGCATTTGGAATGCGCAGCAATTTCCCAGAAGTATTTAGGTGCTACTTATGATATTCATATCAGCGGTGTTGATGAAATGTTTCCTCATTGTGAAAATATCTTGGCGATAAATAAAGCTTTTTCCGGCAAGAACGGTCCGAACTACTGGATTAATGCGGAGCTGGTAATGGTTGACGGTAAAAAGATGTCCCGTTCATTAAATAATGCTTTATCCCTTGCGCAATTGCGCGACCGCGGTTATCGGGGAAGAGATGTCCGTTTTTTTCTTCAGGGCGTGCATTATCGCAAACCACTCAACTATTCGGACGGAGCTCTGGAGACGGCGAAAAATACAGTTAAAAAGCTCGACATTTTTATTAGCCGGTTACAGGCTGTCAACACCGATGGAAATGGTTGTGCGGAAATAGATCAATTGCTTTACGATCTGAAAAATGGTTTTGTCGCAGCGTTAGACGACGATCTGAATATTGCCGGTGCTCTTGCCGCGCTTTTTGATTTTATTGGTAAGGTAAATATTATTATTGTTCAGGCGGTTGTTAATAAAAGCGATGCCGGGAAGATTCTCGCCGCGCTAAAAAATATTAATGAAGTTCTGGGGATAATGGATTTTGCAGAGCAAGTTGTTCAAAAAGAAATACGCGAATTGCTCGAAAAAAGAGCAGCCGCCAGAAACGCCCAGAACTGGCAGCAGGCGGATTCTATAAGAGATGAGCTTGCAAACCTCGGTGTTGCAGTTTTGGATACACCACAAGGAGCAGTCTGGCAATTTAAATCACGGGTATGAACCCCAAAGCAAGCTGCGGAGTATTATATCCCCCGCTTACGCGGGATTGTTCAGCTAGCCAATTTCAATGCACTATGTTTTTGAAATTGGAGTTTCACGAATAAAAAAGTGGGTGGTGCATGGATTCTATTCGAAAGTCAGCGATAGCTGGTTCCTGGTATCCCGGTAAGCCTTCTGTGTTACGGAAGGATATAGAGAGTTATTTTGCTTCTGTGCCCGACTTGCAGCTGGGGGGAGAAGTTGTCAGTTTGATTGCACCTCATGCCGGATATGTTTATTCGGGGCAGGTTGCCGCCCATGCTTATAACCTTATTCGCGGTGAAAAATTTGCCGCTGTTATTGTTATTGGGCCGAGTCATCGGGTGGCTTTTCACGGTGTATCTATTTTCAGTAAAGGTGGTTACGAAACACCGCTGGGTATTGTACCGGTAGCTGAAGAACTGGCAAAGGATATTAAAGAATTCAGCAGCACAATTCAGGAAATTCCCGCCGCTCACCTGCAAGAACATTCCCTGGAAATTCAGCTTCCTTTTTTACAGATTGCTCTGGGCGATTTTTCTTTTGTGCCATTGGTTATGGGTGACCAGAATGAAAGCACCTGCCGCGATCTGGTAGCAGCCATACATCAGGCGGCCGGTAATAAAAAAGTATTGATTGTCGGCAGTTCCGATTTATCTCATTTTCACAATTACAATATGGCGACGCAGATGGACGCGATCGTCTTAAATCATCTGCAAAATGCCGATGCTGCCGGATTATTAGAAAATATGGATAAAGGAATTTGCGAGGCCTGCGGCAGCGGTCCGATGGTTGTGGCTATGCTGGCCGCAGGTAAGCTGGGTGCAACAAAATCGCGAATTTTGCAATATGCCAATTCGGGAGATATAACCGGCGAGAAAAGCTCTGTGGTCGGCTATGGGGCAGCCGTTTATTACAAATAATACTAGGAGTGGGAAATGGAATTAACGGCAAAGGAAAAAACTGCGCTTTTAGATATTGTAAAGAAAACAATAGCCGCTAAAGTGAATAATAAGGATATATCCAAAGTAACGGCTGATTCTGCAACTCTTCAGGAAAAAAGGGGTGCTTTTGTAACTTTGAAAAAACGCGGCCATTTGCGCGGCTGTATCGGTTACATCAAAGCCGTTAAGCCGCTCTGGGAAACAGTGCAGGAAATGGCTGTGGCCGCCGCTTTTCATGATCCGCGTTTTCCCTCATTAAAGGCAGAAGAACTGAAAGATTTGACTATTGAAGTTTCGGTGCTGAGCCCATTACGGCGCATTAAAGATATTAATGAAATTGAAGTGGGCAAGCATGGATTATATCTTGTTCGCGGCTACAATTCCGGCCTGTTATTGCCGCAAGTGGCAGCGGAGTATGGATGGGACAGGGAGACGTTTCTGGCGGAAACCTGTTACAAGGCGGGGCTCTCGCCACAGGCCTGGCTGGATAAAGAAACGGAAATTTACATTTTCTCCGCGGACTATTTTGGTGCTGCTGATTAGCAGGCCGTTGATCACGGAAGTTTATAATCGATACTGAAAAATAATGTTCCTCTTGTCGGCGGTAAGTCTTGCGCCGTTTCGTTATGGAAAGAGAGTTATAGCAAAGAATCCAATTGATAAGACTTGGCACCGGTATACTTGCCTTTTCCGTAAAATAAATTAAAAATTTACTTGACAAACACAATCATAAAAATTAGAGTCGGCAATTCGCACGGAGGTGTGCAATTGTTTTTTTGCGCTTAAAATTGTAAGTGCTTGATGTTAAAAGATAATTAAGCATAGGATTTGCTGGCGTAGCTCAATCGGTAGAGCAGCTGATTTGTAATCAGCAGGTTGCGGGTTCGAGTCCCATCGCCAGCTCCAGTTTGGTAATGTAAAGCTGGAGGGGTTCCCGAGCGGCCAAAGGGAGCAGACTGTAAA
>PLMQ01000051.1 GCA_003142535.1 Syntrophaceae bacterium | reverse complement strand
CTCCTTAACTAGTCTAGACCCTTAAATTATTGATAATTGGTATCGAATTCAATTTCATCCCAAACAGTTCATATAAGGTATAGTGAAGACAAAAAAATGAAAAGGCTCATATTCGCCAAAAGATCAATTGCTCAAATTTATCGGCCGCTCGTCAGGATTTGGGGTTTCCATCGCCGGCACAGAATTCCCAAAGCCGAAATGGATTCTTTTTCTAAGCCGCTGCCCAATACCGGATTGAACTTAAATGTCATGAGTTTTAATATTCGGCGCGGGACGGCGAAAGACGGCAAAAATCACTGGACATTTCGTCGTAACCGGGTGCACGAACTCTTGAATCATTATCGTCCGGATGTTTTGGGCCTACAGGAAGCGATGGACTTTCAAATATCAGCGATCCGCACCATGCTTCCCGGATACGAGAAGGTTGGCATTGGAAATTTGGGTGGCAGCAAAGGGTTGCATAATGCCATTTTTTATGATGCGGTGCGGTTCTTCCCATCTGCGGAGGGCACCTTCTGGTTTTCAGATACACCCGATATCCCGGGGTCAAAGGGTTGGGGAAACATCATCCCGAGAACATGTACTTGGGTGCGCCTGATTGAAAAAGACTCAGCGCAGGCTTTTTATTTTTATAATGTCCATCTGGATCATATTTCCCAGCGCTCGCGAAAAAATAGCGTTGTTTTTTTGACCCAGTTTATTCATACGCGATCTTCTCCGGATCCTTTTGTACTGACTGGTGATTTTAATGCCAGAGAAAAGAGTACGCCCATACAATATTTAAAAGGTAAAAAACCTTTAAGAATCAAAACAAAAGGGAATGTGTCAAATCCCGAACCATTAATGGACACTTTTCGGGTACGATATCCAAATGTTCGAAATGTCGGTACCTTTCATGGGTTTGGCAGATATTTTTTCCGGTTCAAACTTGACTATATTTTTGTCCCCTCTTCTGTCCGGGTCCAAGACGCGAAAATTATTCAATCGCAACGGAAAAAATGTTACACTTCTGACCATTTCCCATTGTTTACTCATATTGATTTGTCTGTAATCTCTGCTTCTGCAAATTCCGGAACTTTTATAGAAAAGGATTTGACCACTGAACAGGTGCGATAAAAAAACCACCTTAGGGTTATCCTACAGCCAACGGGACAATAAGTGCGTAAACGCCTCATTGATCTTTTGCAATCACGGGTATGAACCCCAAAGCAAGTTTTGGAAACAGATTCCGCAGCAANNAATTCCGCTGCGCTTCGCTTTCGTAATTGGAGTTTCAACAATAAAGGCCTTTCCCCCCACTTATCCCATTGGATCTGGTCGGATTCCGCAAGGTCACGGTTCAGGACAACCGCGTTCACCTCGTCATCACTTAAAAGATTCCAGTAGTCCAGGTTTGTAGATGATTGGATATACAAGCAGACTTTTCACCCAATTTTTATTCAAAAATCCGCGTTTCACCAAATTTCATCACTAGGAAGGAATCATCGCTTATGGCCGCCTCTTTCATGACTTTTTTCAAATAGAGGGGCGGTTCACCCAGCGGTTCATCGGCTATATAAAAGGTCCCCCAATGCATAGCAATGGATTGCTTCGCCTGCAGATCCTTGTGGGCGGCTATGGCATCCGGGGGATCCATATGTATGGTCTTCATGAACCAACGGGGCCGATACGACCCGATGGGCAAGAGCGCCAGGCGCATTGGTCCCAACTTTTCTCTGATTGCCTTGAAATGGGGAGAGTATCCCGTATCACCGGCAAAGAATATCTTCCCGCGTTTCGTTTCCAGTACCCATCCTGTCCAAAGCGTTTTATTGCCGTCAAAAACGCCTCGTCTGGAGAAATGCTGGCTCGGTACAGACACAATGCGGATGCCTTTGAACATCGATGTATCCCACCAATCCATCTCCACATAGTTCGTAATATTCTGATCGTGGAACCACTGTCCAAGCTTCAGAGGAACAAAATATTTTGGCGTGTTGCCCAACTTTTTAACCGTGTATAAATCGAGATGATCATAGTGATTGTGACTTATGAGAACGGCATGGATCGGCGGCAGGCGATCAAAGGGTATCCCCGGAGGACTGCGCCGTTTGAAACCAATGCCAAGAGGCGATGATTTGCTGTTAAAAATGGGATCAGTTAAGATATTGATCCCCTCAACCTGGATCAAAAACGTCGAATGACCTATCCAGGTAATCTGTATTTTAGCGGGATCGGGATGATCGATACGCTGATAATCCGGTGCGACAATATCCGGTACATAGGGTATCATCTGAGCATGAGTAATGGCCAATTCTTCATCAGGTACGAGCCCCGACTTCCAACGCAGAAAATCCGCGAATCCGTGTTCCGGATAATGATAAATATTTTGAAAACCATTCATCGTATGATGCGCCGGCGGATGCTTCCCTTGCGGCGTTCCCTCCTCAACAACAGCGTTGACGGTCATAGAACCGCAGCCAACTAAAAGTGCCGCAAGAAATATGATAAAAATACTAAACTGTTTGATTTTTCTCATAGGGAACCATGTCTGCTTTTGACCTTTTGTTATTGTTATCGAAGATTCCTGAAAATAGTTGCTGGTTTTGTAAATTATTAAGAATTGGAAGTCAATTTAAATGTTATCGTCGAATTGCAATTTCAGATATGCTTTTAATCTCGGGAACCCGTACTAGTACCATGTAACATTAATTCTTTCGGGGACATACCAATTATTTATATCATGCAGGCGATAACGACGAAGGATATTCGGGAGGTTGATACCCTAATCACCTAGAGTTGACACAAGGGCACACGACGCGCAATGCCGGACATCTGACTCAGACGATCCACTTTTACTGTAGCAAACCGATCTTCGGCGATGTTTTACAGCCAACGGGAAAATAAGTGCGCAGCCACCTCCTTGATTTTTTGCAGTAACGGCCTTTCTTTCCACTTATCCAATTGGATCTGGTCGGATTGTGCAAGGTCGCCGGCAAACGTACGCTCCATTTCTACCGCGAACTCACGGCTCAGGACAACCGCGTTCACCTCGTCATCACTTAAAAGGCTAAAGGAGTCCAGATTTGTGGAGCCGACCGTTGACCAGACGCCGTCAATTACCGCGGTTTTCGCATGCAGCACGACGTTGCGGCGTTCATATATCTTCACTCCCGCTTTCAAAAGCTCGGAATAATTATGCCTTGCTGCGTTTAAGACCAACTGAGAATCGGTGGTTGAGGGGAGAATAATTTTTACGTCAACACCGCGTTTGGCAGCATCCTTGAAGGCATTTAATATTTGTTTGTCGGGGACAAAGTAGGCATTTGTCAGATGAATAGAATGCTCCGCAAACGTGATGGCGGCCACATACGTGATAAACGTAATCCTGTTATCAGAGCCCGGTGTACTGCCGACAACTCGCACCAGGGCATTCCCATCTTCTTTCATCTTTGGGTAGTAGTTGGGTTCGGATAGTTTCGGTCCGTCTTGCTTGGACCATGTGTCCAGAAAGAGCTTTTGGAATTCAGCCACAGCAGGTCCTTCAATTTGAACGTCTGTGTCACGCCAGGGCAGTGGCTCTCCTTTTACTTTTTTTCTTCCGGAAAGCTTGCCTGAATAAACGTTGCTGATGTTGACTCCTCCGCTAATGACGATTTTACCGTCAATGATCAAAATCTTGCGGTGATCCGGGTTTATCATGAGCCATTTCAGGTGGCCATTCAGCGGACTTACCGGATTGAATTCGACCACCTGAATTCCCCCGTCCCGTAAGCGTTTGAAAAAGGATTCGGACGTTGTAAAACTTCCCATACTGTCGTAAATGATGTTGACCTGAACACCTTCCGCTTGTTTTTTCAACAGCAGGTCAGTAAATTTAACGCCGATCTCATCATCTTCGATGATAAAGGTTTCCAGGTTGATATGGTCTTTGGCATTCCGTATGGCTTCGAACATCGCGGCATAGGTAGCCGGACCATCAATAAGAAGAGTGACTTTGTTTCCCTTGGTCAGCGGACTTTCGGTCACGGATTCTATTACCACAGTATAGCGTTCCAGAATGTCCGTCGGGTTGACTGATTGCTTCAGCCGTTCCATGATAGCCTTGCTTTTTTCTGGAGATACTAGTCCTTTGGCCGAAACGATTTGACGCGGTTCTTGCGCCGTCGGCGCTGCGTCAATCTTTTCAGAAACACGCGGCAAGGTCGCACATCCATTGCTGAGGCTCAAGATGCATAAGAACAGAAAGAACAAAAAGAAAGGTTTGACGATCGTCATTCGGAATTTCTTGACAAGACATTGCTTGTTCATGGTTGAACTATAAGAAACCCGGTCTTGTATGTCAAGGAAATTTTGGTCACAAAATGTGGTGTAGGCACCGCTGACCGCGCCGGAGGTACATTGCGACATGCGTCCTTATGAGAAATCTACTCATACCAATACGCTTTCTTTGGCTAATTTTGTTGGCTTCGTCGTCGGCTTCCTCAACGTATAACCTGAAGGTCACGGGTTAGTAATACGCCGGATGCCTGCCCAGCGCATGCTGGGGAGCCTCCTCCTTGCCGCCTCGTTATCCTTTGAAAGAGAAATGGTATTACTTTTGGTCTGTTCACCTGCTAAAAAGGTATTTTTTACAGAATTTAGGCAGACCTCTCCTTCACGCCTTTTTTCATGATGCGTTATTACTGCCTGTGCCCTTCAGGATGCCTGTACCCTTAAAAGTACCGATTAATAATTAGCGCAAATGGCTTGACACGGACACCTGATAACGTGTATTTTATCATAAAATATAAATAAATATGCGGCTTGGGACTAAATCACGGGTATGAAACCCAAAGCAACCTTTGGGAACCCATTCGGCAGTCTGCCACAGGCGGATTCAACTTACCAATTTCCCTACACTTCGTTATGGAAATTAGAGTTTCACGAATAAAATATGAGCATAATTTATCGTTATTTCCTGATTTTGATTGCCTGTATATCCATATTATTGGGAATACAAATACCCGGCTTTGTTGATCAGTACGAAAAAAGATTGGATGCGCACTTCCTCGAAGTGACCAATAATCTTCGCGGCTATCAGGAAATTGCGGAAAAATTTTTCAACGGTTCCATACCGGAATTGATAAAGAAGCATGAGGCAAGTGAAGACAAAACATTTAAAGAAGAAGCTCAGCCGATAAAAAATATTTACGAGAGATATTTGAAATTCAAAGCGCAGAAAGAATCCCTGAATACAAACATGGCCGGAAAAGTCATTTTTATCACTGTAAAAGGTGATAAAGAATTAATTAATGAAACATTTGCAAATTATTCATTCATGATAACCTTAAGCAAAGATGCTGTGATTACCGGTTTTATATTCGCAGCCATCATGCTCCTGATTTTTGAGCTTTTGAAAACTGGTATTTGCCGGCTCTTTCGCTCCAAAAGACGTGCCACCGCCAGCTGGTAAATTACACAGTCAAATTGCATCCTGTATTTTAGGGAGGCTCCAATTCCGAAAGCAAAGCGTATAACCTAATAACCTAAAGGTCACGCGAGGTCACAAGTCGGAATTGGTAAGTTGAACAATCCCGTATAAGTACCCCGCAGCGAGCTTAGGGGTTCATATCCGTGATTGACAAGTTTAAAAAATATTAAGGATATATGCAGAAATCATTAATTTCATTGATTACGGTAATAATGTTCCTGGGAGTAATTTCTTCTGCTCAATCTCAAGAGATAAGCACAAAAGGGCCTTGCAAGGCGGATATGGAGAAAATTTGTAAGGATATAAGACCGGGCGGCTATCGGATCATTAATTGTCTGAAACAACATCAATCCGAATTGTCTGCAAATTGTCAGACTTATTTTAAAAAGTAGTTGTAAAATTGTTCTTTCGCTCATTAAGGGGAAGCATATAGAGCATAAGCTTTGGCTAGCTCATGCCGAATGTATACTCCCGGAAGATGTATTTGCGCTTAATATTTCTTTTAATTGACTCTGGAAGAAACCGGTATGATTGATTACATGAAAAGACACGAGCGTTATGTCCGGGATATGCTCGAAAAAAATCTCAGCCCGGAAGCTTTGAAAAAGCTTATGGAGTATCATAACGCTCAGATTCAATGGATGCAGCATGAAAGGCTGGCACATCTTATTACAATGCTGTTTGTTTGCCTTTTCACCCTGCTCGCGTTGGGATTCACTATCGCCAATCCGATTCTTCCCTGTTTTCTCCTTTGTGCGCTGCTGCTGATTCTTTCTGTTGCATATGTCATCCATTATTACCGGCTCGAAAACGGCGTACAAAAATGGTATGAATTAGCCAATGAGATCAGGCTGCATCATACATTATAACCCGGAGACAGTAAGTAAGTTCTACTCCCGCTGAAGATGGAAAACAAAGAAATAGAGGCTTAATACGGAAAAACGGGG
>PLMQ01000070.1 GCA_003142535.1 Syntrophaceae bacterium | reverse complement strand
TCTTTCGGTCTTCCGATGGTTGGAGATGTAGCTGCGGGGTTTCCATCGCCGGCTGAAGAAGAACTTCGGGAAGTCATTTCCATGGACGAGTACCTTATCACGCGACCGGATGCTTCCTTCCTGCTGAAGGTTAAGGGAGATTCCATGACCGGTGCCGGAATCATGGATGGAGACCTGGTTATTGTCGAAAAAGGGAGAGACCCGAAGAATGGCGATATTGTCTTAGCTGAGGTTGATGGAGATTGGACAATGAAGTATTTCCGGAGAAAGGGAAAAGAAACTTTTCTGGAGGCGGCAAATCCAAAATATCCAATTATCAGGGCAAAAACCGAACTCAGGCTAGGAGGCATCATAACAGCTGTCATAAGAAAATATCATAGTTAAGAGGAGTTATTTGAAATGAATTCAATCACTGCATATTCAATGAAGACAAACAATCATAGCATAATATTTACTGCTCAAGCGGGGAAAGCAGACCCGTTTTCATTATTAACGAGACTAATCAGGCGATTCAGATACTTCATAGAGGGAACCGATTGGGACAAAGAATTGCTGAGATATGAAAAAGGGATAGACCGGCTTTGCTGGATTATCCTTGTTGCATCCGCAATATTTTTTCTTCCTGTGACTATATCAATAGTAAGTAAATAATCGATATCTTCCACAAGCGTCCGGCAAACTCCGGAAAATGAGTATATCTAAAAACGGCAGTTGCAAAAAATCTGAAATAAGCGGACATGCCTGAAATTTTGTGACTCCCCGGGAAATAGTATCAATTGCCTAACCTGTAATAAACACAAAGAGCAATTTATATGAGCAAACAATTATTCAGCCTGCATTCCTGGCCGCGGGCAATTGCCCATATCGACGGCGATGCTTTCTTTACCTCGTGTGAAGAAGCGATTCATCCCGAACTTAAAGGGAAAGCTCTGATAACGGGTGGAGAACGCGGGATTGTCGCCTGTGCCAGCTATCCAGCCAAGAGGCTGGGCATTAAACGCGGTGTTTCCTTGCAGGACGCACGCAAGATTTGTCCTCAATTAATTATTCTTCCCTCGGATTATGAAACCTACAGCCTGTTTTCGCGGCGGATGTTCGGCATCATGCGGCGCTTTACCCCCGATGTAGAAGAATATTCCATTGATGAAGCCTTTACCGATATTACCGGCATGCGCCGTGTCCTGCATTCTTCTTATGAAGAAATAGCTCTGAAGATGAAGAAAGAAATCGAGAGAGAGTTGGGCATAACTGTTTCGGTCGGTTTAAGTATCACCAAAGTACTGGCTAAAGTTGCTTCCAAACATCAAAAACCGGCAGGAATGACAATTATCAGAGGAAGAGACATTGCGGAATATCTATGCAATCTTCCAGTGGAGAAAATCTGGGGCATTGGTAATGCTACCGCCAACTATCTGGCCAAAATGGGTATTCACCATGCGTTGGAATTTGCCCGGATGCCCGAAAAAACAGTACTGCAAAAGTTCACCAAGCCCGGCGTAGAAATCTGGCAGGAATTGCGGGGCAAATCAGTTTATCCCGTAACACCGGAAGAAAAAAGCTCTTATGCCTCGATCAGTAAAACCAAAACATTTGCACCACCAACTTCCAATGCCGATTATCTCTTTGCCCATCTCATGCGCAATATGGAATCGGCATGTATTAAGGCTAGGAGGTATTTTCTGTCGCCGCAGAAAATTGTCGTATTTTTGAAGAAGAATGATTTCAATACGGTCGGCAGTGAAACAAAGCTCTCGCGTCCATGCGCCTGCCCGATGGAGTTCTCCGGTATGATTCGCAACCTTTTTGATTCCTGTTACCGGCCGGAAGATATTTACCGTGCCACGGGAGTTGTTCTGCTCGATCTGGAACCGGATACCAATACTCAATACACTCTCTTTGATGATCCCTTGCAGGCCGAAAAGATAAAAGCTATTTACAATGTTGCCGATGAACTGGGACAAAAGTTCGGTAAGCACACATTACATCTGGGGTGTTCTCATTTGATTGAAAAGTTAGGCAAAGGACGACGTGGCACATCTACAGTTCGGGAACAGACTCAACTCAAAGGAGAAACGCGTCGCCGTCATCTGGGCTTACCGCTGATACACGTGAAGACACAACCTTCAGGATAACAAATACAAAGCGTGATAATTTTCCAATTGGCAGATTTATTGAATGCTAGTTAAAATGTTGTGATTAGACTTAGACCACTTCTTAGTGCTCTGATTATTGTTGGATAATAACTACCCAATCGTATACCTTAGCTGGATACATATTATCCAGATATTCATTATAAATTACAAAGAATTTTTTCGTATTCTAGGAAATAATCATGTGATTACAGCGTGTTATTTATAAATATTTCAAAGGGCACAGGCCTTGCTCCGTATCACACTGACTGAAACAAAAATAACTCTGGAAAGGAGATTGATTATGAAGAAGATAACATTAACATTGATGGTGATTACAATAGGCCTGTTGCTGAGTGTCCCTGTATTTGCTTTTGGTCATGGGCCAGGTTATGGCCCCGGCGAAGGACGAGGACCGGGATATTACAAAGACAAAGGCTTCAACAGGTTAAACCTTACCGATGAACAAAAAACAAAAATTGAAGCCCTTGCTACAGCCAGCCAGAAGGAAATTAGGCCGCTCAGAGAAAAGATGTTCGATAAATCGGTAGCATTGCGCAGGCTCTGGCTGCAAACCAATCTCGATAAAGACAAGATTATTGCCCTGCAAAAAGAAGTAAGTACCCTGCGCGATCAGGTTGAAGGTAAATACACTTTACTGCGATTGGAAATCCACAAATTGCTTACGCCCGAACAGCAGGAAAAACTCGCTAACTTTGGCGGGGGCAGAAGACCTGGCTTCGGGCCGCGTGGCGCTATGAGGGGACAAAGAGGATATGGTCCTGGTATGGGAATGTATAATTAATCGAGCTACACCCCGTTTTTGTATATTAATTTTCTGGTCTAATAAATTACTATTTATAATCAGTGAATTTAAATAGTCGCAATGATATGTCACTGAAAACACCGGGGGCCATAAATGAACCTGCATTACGTTTAATTCACGAACTAATAAGGGATAGGATTGTATAAACTGGATATAAAGTTTGACTGACACTAATTACAACACAATGTCCGATGAAGAACTCATGAGCAGGATCGCCCAGGGTGATGAACAGGCCTTTGAAATCATAGTCCATCGTCATCAAAGGCGCGTCCTGAATTTGATCTATCGTTTTATCGGAGATCGTATACAAGCAGAAGACGTGGCCCAGGAAGTTTTTCTGCGAGTATGGCGTTCAGCGAAAGACTATAAGGTTGACGCAAAATTTACCACTTGGGTCTATCGTATTGTGGCCAATTTTTGTCTTGATACTCTGAAATCGGCATATCATAAACAATCATTTGTGTATCGTGATGATATTTGTGAAAGAACGGATGAAAACAACGAACGTTCTTCTTTTGCTGACAGTACACCATCCTCGGAAGACATACTAATAGCCGCCGAAGAAAGCAGTAGGATATTTGCAGCACTCCAAGAACTGCCAACCAATCAGCGACTGGCCGTCATTCTCAATAGATTTGACGGTTTGTCATATGATGAAATCAGTAGTGTACTGGAATGTTCCATATCGGCAGTGGAGTCACTGCTGGTCCGGGCTAAGAAAAATCTTCGGAAAAAATTACCCCGCTAATTTTATTTGCGTTTCGTGATCATATATACAATCCTTGCCCTAAGCATATATCATCTGAGTTTTCTGAAACTAAGCATATCTCTCAACAACTTTGGTCCACAATGTAAATATAGACGAAAATAAACCGCAGGGTTTTAATAAATGAATCGTCTAACCAAGTAAACATAAGAAAGTAGGAATCGTTATGAATTGCCGGCACATCCAGAAAAAACTTTCTGCGTTACAAGATGGGGAATTAAATGCTGACGAGAAGATAGCGGTATCAGCTCATCTTCAAAGTTGCCCAGACTGTCGTCGCGTTTATGACGAGATGGAAGAAGTTTGGCAATCGCTTGGCATGATTAATGAAATCGAACCATCTCCACAGTTTAACCGTAATCTTTATTGGAAGATTCACACATCCGCGAATCAACAGCAGCAGTCCGTGGCTCCGTGGTTTTTACAATTACTTCCCACGCCCGCCGTTACTCTTGCATTCTTGTTGATAAGCATCACGCTGGGTGCCTTTCTGGGGAATGCCATTGTAGCTGAGCAACCATGGTCTATAGGTCATCAAACAAGCTCTTCTCAAGCAATAATAGATGTCGATTCATTAAAGGTTTTTTCTCCCATACCGCC
The DNA here is from genome assembly GCA_003142535.1 of Syntrophaceae bacterium. Lineage (GTDB taxonomy): Bacteria > Desulfobacterota > Syntrophia > Syntrophales > Smithellaceae > Fen-1166. The sequence goes on along the minus strand of PLMQ01000070.1, from coordinate 36,435 downwards.
AGACACATTGGGGAATGGTTATCTAATAATGGCAAGTGCAACGGAGGAATATTCGAAATGAAAACGAAAACATTATTTTTTGTCCTGATTTTATCGCTATTCTTTAATATCGCGGTTCTATCAACTGTAGGCTACCATTACTATCGCAACTTTTGTCTGACAAGTGCTACTCCTTGTCCTCTGAATCAAGAAAGCCATTACTTGTATCAGTCCCTTGGTCTCTCAAACGAACAATTGGCAAAAATGGAACCGCTATCCAAATTGTTTCACGCACGATTGGCAGCATTGAAATCCAAGGCCGCGGTTAAACGAGATATTTTGATTAGGCTTTTAGAAAAGGAAGAACTAGATCGGAGACTCATTGAAAAAACAAGGAAAGAAATAGCTGCTATACAGGATGAAATTCAACGGGAGGTGGTGGTTCACATTACCCAGACCAGAGAGATACTTAATCCTGAACAGAAAAAGCGTTTTTTTGAGATGCTGCAAAACAGCATGGCCGACACAAAATTGAATCCTGCTTTCCCTATTGACGGAGGCCATAAATAAACCTGCATTACGTTGTAAAAGAACTTTATTACCAGAGGCGAAGAACAATCATTCCTGTTGTCGGCCTTTATCTTAAAAATTTCCGGAATAGTTAAAATTATGGATTATCTTATGGTTAGATGGGACGTGATACCGATAGCAAGAAACGAGAAAAATAAGATATTCTTGATCAGTCGTTTCTTTTATACTGCATGGCCCGCCTTTGTTGTTCTTTTGGGCGTTCTCTTCATTGCTGTATTTTTTGCTGAATTCACATTTCTCTCCGGCATCAACGCTCTATGGAAGGTACTTTACCGATTTCTTCGCATGTCTTTCAGCCTGATCGTACCGCTTCTGGTCATCCCTTACCTATGCATGATCATGTCCCGACTTCTCCATACAAAGCACGGGCGATTGATTCAGCTTCAGGAAGAACGAACACTTCAGATAGACCATCTCCAGACCTGGCTTTTAAGGCCGCTTCAGGGCATCGCGCTGACCATGCTGGCAGCGGCAAAACTGGTAAGCTTTCTACAAATTTATGTTGATGAATCCATTACGGGAAACGTTATCATCCCGACAGGCCAATTTGATTTTACACGGCTCCTGATCGTTAATATCATTCTGATAGTGACCTCCATCTTTCTATCGTTTCTCTGGACACTCGATGATTTGGGAATCCGCTATTACAATACCAAGACTGGTGAAGTAAAAATGGTCGGAAAATATATGGGAGTGATTCTGCCCATAATTTTCGGATTATACGGCATGATCACCCTTTTTAAAGATAGTGATCGCCTTCTGGCCATTTGGAACATTCTACAGATGAGTCTAGTTCTCTATTCGCCTTTTGTCATGCTGGCGACGGCGCACTTTTTTTATATACGAAGTAAAGAGGTGGCTTTGACAAAAAGACTCAATGTACTCAAACAGCCCACCATTGTCAGGCCACGGGAAGAAGCAAGTTAGAAAAATTAAGAAAAGTTTTTTAAAGAAAAAATGGATAGATAATAAATTTTTTATTCAGGCTTGTTCAGAATAAATGAATCAGCACAGAGAGGAGAAGGAAATGAGTTTAGTTGTCGCTAAAGACATTACCAAAAATTATCAGGTAGGAGAGGTAGTGATACCAGCTATCAGAGGAATTAGCTTTGAGATTGATCCTGCCGCTTTTGTTTCGTTTATCGGACCTTCGGGAAGCGGTAAAACAACTTTATTGAATCTTGTCGGATGTCTGGACAAGCCTACGGATGGCAGTTTAACTGTTGCCGGATCAGATGTTTCTGTTTTCAACCAGAAAGAAGGCGCCGGTTTTCGGGGCGAACACATCGGATTTATCTTCCAGGACTTCAATCTGCTTCCCGTCCTGACGGTTTATGAGAACATCGAATACCCTCTGATTATGGTTCAGAATGTTCCAGCCCCGGAGCGTAAAGAAAGGATTCAACGACTGCTGGATGCCGTCGGGATGCTCGACCAGAAAGACAAATATCCGGATCAAATCTCAGGCGGTCAGAAACAGCGCGTAGCAATTGCACGGGCTCTTGTTACGCACCCGAAACTTGTCCTGGCTGATGAACCGACGGCCAATCTCGACTCTAAAACTGCCCACACTGTTATTGACCTCATGAAGAAGATGAAAGACGAGCTCAAGACAACCTTCATCTTTTCAACCCATGACACGAAAATTGTCGGTGAGGCGGAAATTATCTATTCGCTGGAAGATGGGCAATTGGTCGGCAAAAATATGCAAGGGGGGAATCACAATGCGTAATCTTTTCAAAATCGCCATTCGCAACCTGCTTCGATACAAAAGAAGAACATTAATGACGGCATCTCTCATCACAATAGGGGTTGTTTTCGTGTTGGGATACATCGCCATAGCCGGGTCTTTTAAGAATATGATGGTAGCACAGATCACAGACTCTTCTTTAGGACACTTACAGGTGCACCGAAAGGGATATATGGCCGCCGTCGAGAGCCTGCCTCTGAACATGAATCTAAAGCCAAGGCCATACAAGATATTGGAGGATACACTAAAGAGTCAACCTGAAGTAGAAGCTTATTCGCCACGTATCAGGTTCGGGGGAATGTTCAGTAATTTTGTCGAGACAACCAGCATAAGATTAAATGGTGTATATCCGGAGCAGGAATTCAAAACAACGCCTCTGCTGCCCTCCCGGATCATCAAAGGAGAAAGGCATTTGAACAGAGGAGAGATTCTCGTGCCGGAATTGCTCTCCATGGGTATGGGAGTAAAACCCGGGGACGCTGTCGTTATCGTCACAACCAACAAAGACGGATCAGTGAACGGAAAGCAGTTTAAAGTCTCCGGTATTCTAGAGAGTGCCCAAGGCCCGGGCGGAAGGGATGGATACATCACTTTTGAGGATGCCATGGAGGTCTTGCGGATGGAAGAGGTGGAGGTTAGCGAGGTGGCCATCCGCATCAAAGATTTCAGCAAGGAGACTGCATTTACGAAAAAGCTCGAAGGTCTGCTCGGCAAAGAATTAAACCAAAAAGGCAAGCCCATCTTCGATGTCCATCCCTGGGAAAAACTGTCGCCCTTTTATAACATTGCTCAAATGATTGACGTGATGTCTATCTTTGTCAAAGTCATGCTGGTCGCAATTGTTTTGATCAGCATCATGAATGTAATGATCATGGCGGTTTACGAACGGGTAAGGGAGATTGGAACGATTGCCGCCATCGGCACCTATCCGGGGAAAATTCTTTCCATGTTTGTAATCGAGGGTTTTTCTCTCGGAGTGCTGGGTGTGATTATCGGAAATATTATCGGGTTGAGCATCATTTTTGTCCTCAACTTTTCGGGTATTACTTTTGATTTTGGAAGGCAGACGGGGCTTATTCTAAGAGCTACCATTGCTCCGCTTGATGTCGTAATAATATCAGGGATCGTTATTCTTATTTCTGTTTTGGCGAGTTTGCAACCTGCGTGGAAGGCATCCCGGATGGAACCGATCAAGGCACTTAGGCATGTATGAGGAAATAAAACCAAGAAGGAGGAACTTTTGATGAAGAGATTAATCTCTATAGCACTTGTAGTATTATTTCTTGCATCTGGCTTGGCCTTTGCCGAACAGAAAGGAAAAATTTGTGTTGCAACAAAGGGAAAGAGCTCTGCCGCAGCGGTCAGCGACAAAGCGGGGCTGGCCCCCTACTTTCTAATTTTTGACGGCAAAGGGAAAATGGCCGAAGCAATTGAAAATCCTTTCAAAGACAAAGAGGGTGCGGGAAAGTCAGTCGCTGAGTTGCTTAAAAATAAGGGAGTAACCATTATTGTGGCCGAAGAATTTGGTGGACAAATTGGTGAAGTCATGAAGGGCAAAGGGATAAAAGCCGTTTCCTTCAAAGGCAGCGCAGCAGAAGCGGTCAAAAATGTTTTACAATCCAAATAAAAGGAGAATATTTTGATGAAGAGATTAATATCTGTAGTATTTTTAACTTTATTTCTGGTATCTGGTCTGGCCTTTGCCGAGCAAAAAGGAAATATTTGCGTTGCAACTCAGGAAAAGAGTTCTGAGGCAGCGGTCAGCGATAAAGCAGCTCTGGCCCCCTACTTTCTAATTTTTGACGAGAAGGGGAATTTAGTCGAGATCATCGACAATCCATTCCAAGGTAAGAATGAGGCTGGCAAATTAATGTTGGGTTTCCTAGTTGAAAAAGGTGTTACGGCAATAGTCGGAAAAAACTACTGCGGGGATATCATTGGCATTTTGAAAAATAAGGGGATAACCGCTTATAATTTCGAGGGCAGTGCGGCAGTGGCTGCCGCAAAGGTGGCGGAAGGCCAAGTACCAGCAGCATTAAAAGAAAATGCGCTTGTAGCTAACCATAAAGCGGTTGTTGCCAGTGAAGAAAAAATAGTTGTGGCTGCAAATGGAGCAACCACTGCGGCCGCAGTGAGTACCCAGGCGGGCGGGGCCGCTTTTTTCCTGATCTTTGATAAAAAGGGAAAATTGATCGAGACGCTGGCGAATCCGGAAAAGGACGCAGCCAGCCCGGGAACCGCCATTGTCCATTTTCTTGTTGGGAAGAAAGCAACAACCGTCGTAGCCGAAGGGTTCGGACCTAAAATTGTCGAAACCATGAAGGGTAAGGGAATCAAAGTAGTTGCCTTCAAAGGCAGCGTGGAGGAAGCGGTAAAAAAGATTCTTCAATCCAAATGAGAATTGGAAATAAATTCACTGAAGAGGTGTTCTAAAATGCGCAGCATTTCAAAAATATTATTTGTTCTCATCGTCTTGGCTATGGCGATGCCTGCTTATGCGGCAATTGACGGACCGCAACTCCTGGTCCAGATCGACCGGAATCTCAATCCCGAATCTTATGAATTGTACCGGAAGCTCATCAACATTGAACCGGATGGAAAGAAAAAGGAGTACACTCTCTTTTCAGTAAAAAAAGGGGTCGATAATGTGGCGGCTCTTTTTCTGGCTCCGGCCAGCGACAAGGGACGCAGCACCCTCCGCGTCGGCGATAACATGTGGCTTTACATTCCCAATGTGGGAAAGCCGATCCGCATCACCAGCCTGCAATCTGTCATCGGGGGTATTTTCAATAACGCTGATATTTTGAACCTCGATTATTCGGCAGAATACAATGTTGAGAAGGTCAATGAAACAGGGAAGGAGTATCTCCTCTACCTGAAAGCCAAAAACAAGACCGTGGCCTACGACCGGCTGAAGATGTGGGTAGACAAGGATAAAAAAATACCCATCAGGATCGAATGCCTGACAGAGGCAAACATGCTGATCAAAACGCTGTATTTTAAGGACATCAAAAATTTTGGCGGCGGCATTGTCCGGCCAGCGGTAATTGAAACGGACAGCCCGCTTTATAAAGGCTACAAGTCCGTCATGATTTTTGCCAAGATCAAAAATAAAGATTTCAAGGATGAAGTATTTACTTTGACCTTCATGCCGAATATGGAATCACTGCGCTAATGAAATGGTTATGTATTATCTTCCTCTTTTTTACGTTTTGGCTGATCCCGGCACTGGCTGTTGCCGAGGAACCATACACTTTCGACCCTGCCGAAACCGAGAAGAAACCCTATCATTTCGGAGGATACATTGAGTTCAAGCCTATTCTCTTTGGCCTTGATCACGACAGCGCCTTTTATAAACTGCGCTTTTTCAACAATCCCCGAGGACAGAATCTGCTGGAAGCAAACGGCAGGATTCAACTGGAAGGGAGCTTCGAAAAGAGTATCTTCCGCGTCTATGCCAAAACGAATACGGATCTGCAGTCCTCCTATTCGGGAGAATCGGTAAGAACAACGTTTTACGAACTCTATGGTTCCGTGAAACCATCTTCCAATCTGAAGTTTGACGTGGGGAAAAAAACCATGAAGTGGGGAAAGGCCTATGCCTGGAACCCCGTGGCTTTTGTGGATAGGCCGAAAGACCCTGACGATCCGGATCAGGCTCTGGAGGGCTATATACTGGCCACGGCTGATTATATCAAAAGCTTTAATGGGCCGTTGAAGACTTTTTCCTTCACGCCAGTTCTCTTCCCCGTTTATGAACACGTGAACGATACCTTTGGTAATAATTACAAGCTCAATGTTGCGGGACGTTTTTATTTTCTTTTGTATGACACCGATATTGATTTGATGTTCATGACCGGAGGCAGCAGATCAGACCGCTACGGCATTGATTTTTCCCGTAACATCACTACCAATTTTGAAATACACGGAGAGTTTGCCTATTTTCGCAATTTTTCAAAAACCGTGTTAGACATCAATGGTCACCCCTATCAAGTCGAAGGGGATGCTGTAAGCTATGTCATCGGCATCCGTCATTTAACTACATTTGACCTTACCACGATAATAGAATACTACCACAACGGCATGGGCTTTACTGTCGATGACATGAAAAACTATTACACCTACATAACTCGGGGGTATAACACTTATCAAACAACTGGTGATGCAACCATTCTTGGCAAAGCCCAGCAAATGGCGGAAGGAAGTTATGGCCGTTCCAACGCTATGGCCAACTATCTGTATGTTCGTTTCAGCCAGAAGGAGCCCTTCAACATCCTCTATTTCACGCCAGCAGTCACTTGGATGATGAACACGGATGACCAGAGCTGGTCACTGACGCCGGAGCTTCTTTATACGGGCTTCACCAATTGGGAATTCCGCCTCCGCACAGGCATTATCGTCGGAGCAAGAAATTCAGATTTCGGCGAAAAGCAAAATGATTATCGTATTGAACTGCGGGTGGGGTATTATTTTTGAACAGCGCGCCATCAATTAAAGAACTATTTTTTTCTTTTTTCAAACTTGGCTGGACAGCTTTTGGCGGTCCGGCAATGGTTGTCCATATTCGCAAAATGGCGGTGGAACAGAAGCAATGGCTCGACGAGGCTACTTTTCGCAATGGCGTTGCTCTGTGCCAAATGCTCCCCGGCGCAACAGCAATGCAAACCGCTGCCTATGTCGGTTTCAAAACGAGAAGCGTGTTCGGTGCCGGTGCAAGCTTTATCGGTTTTGGCCTTCCGGCATTTTTAATCATGACCGTGCTTTCTGTTTTATATGTTAATGGCCATAGCCTGCCGCCCATGATCTCCGCATTCAAAGGCCTTCAATGTATAGTTATAGCTATTGTGGCGAATGCTACTTTTACCTTCGGTAAAGCTTGGCTAAAGGACTGGAAGGGAATATTTATTGCGTTGACGGCGGCAGCAATGTACGGACTCAGCTTAAATCCCATGCTGGTAATTATAATAGCCGCAATTTGCGGAATGGGTATGCAGAGCAAGGAGAACAGCGCTTCTATGCGAACAACTGCGCCAGAACAATCTTATTCTCCTAAATCATTTTTAGTGATTATTTTATTTGCCGCAATTGCCTTTGCGTTGCTTTTCGTTTTCAGTAAGAATCTTTTCGGCTTGGCCTTTCTTATGTCCCGAATTGATTTATTTGCTTTTGGCGGCGGATTTTCTGCTCTTCCCATAATGTTCAATGAGATCGTCAATGTTCGGGGGTGGCTCGATAGCCTTACTTTCTTGAATGGTATTGCTTTAGGTCAGCTCACACCGGGACCAATTGTTATCACGGCAACTTTTATCGGCTATTTGTTATATGGATTTCCCGGTGCGATAACGGCGACCATTTTCATTTTCTTGCCCTCATTTATTCTGGTAATCGCCTTAGAGCCTTATTTTGCAAGACTTCAACGCTCACTGTATTTTAACAGGGCAATACGGGGCATCCTTTATTCCTTTGTCGGGCTGTTGCTATCAGTTGTAGTTCATTTTGCGCTGAATATTACTTGGGACATCGCCCGAATGCTATTTGCCACAGGTACATTTATCGCTTTGATTTTCAATGTTCAACTCCCCTGGATCATCCTCGTTGGAATAGTTCTTTCCGTGATTGTTTTTTAAGTATTGTTTGCTCACACTGATACATCTCTCATGCGCGTTGCCCGTCGAAAGTTGCTCCCCACGCACACGTGCCATACTTGTTGACTTCAATAAAAAAGCACCTCGTTTAAATGCCCTACAAAAGACGATCATCAAAAGTGTTTCATAGATACCATAAGTAACAGTTAGTTACTATTAAGTAAAAATTGGTATTTAATGAATGATTTTAAATAGTTAAAATTTTTTAGTTCGTATAATCTAGGTTATGTAAACATAACATATTGATATTATTGAAATATTGCCAATGTACCAAGCTTTGATGACCAGACTTGGTTTATTTCATTGCTTCGACGAGTTTTATATCGCGCCTGATTAGCTCATTAACCACAGAAGAGCGATCAACACCCTTTTTTGAAGCGATTTCTTCTATGAAGGTGGAAACCTTCCCCTCCAAATAAATAGGAATGTTTATCTTCATACCTGGACGATAAAATTTCCCTCTTTCACCTTTGGAAAAATCGTATTCTTTTCTCATATTCATTCACCATACATCTTGATTTCTTTTTTAGTCGCTTTGCGGCTTGAAATAATTCTAATCGTAACACCTTCTTTTTTATTTTCTCGAAAAGTATGGATTACAGCCAACAATCTCCCTTTCGCTGAAATACCCATAGAAACCCACCGGTCTTCCGTTTCGCTATGGTCCGGATCAAATATTGACAGAGCCCTCGTATCTTTGAATACCGTTACTGCTTCTTCAAAAGATACGTCGTGCTTTTCTCTGTTATCTAATGCTTTTAGATAATCCCATTCAAAATTGTATTTTACGGCCATTTCAAAAATTCATTTCATCTGCGTAAATTAGCACGTCTTGCAACTTAGGTTTATTGTAACACAACTTCATTTTCACGTAATATATATTTTTTTTATAAAAAAAGCACTGAAAAGTGCAACGGCGGAACTTATCTTCTTCCTATTGCTTCTTGCTATTTCCCTAATAAACAATGTGATGCACGTATCGTGCGTGACAATGAAATATTTTATTATGGAGAGGGCCTTTGCGTATATTTACGGACGAATCTTCGTGGTACCCTTATTACCGATCAAAGAAGGTTTTCAATTTGTCGTAAGCCTTCTTGTGTTTCGTCGGATGCATGTTCTTAATGTTGAGGATTTTCCATTTGACGGCCGGTAAATTTTCAACTCCATCCAGCCCAAGCAGCTCCCACGCGGGCTCGCCATGTTTCACGGAAAGAACAAAATTCTTTTCCTCTGGCGTTAAGGAATTTATGATCACCTGGACCAGTCGTTTTCTTGTTTCAACGAGTTCCTCATATTCAACCTTATCCAGCATCATATACTTTAAGTCTTTTTCATAGATCTCCCTGATATCAACAAAGTTGGGATTCAATAGTTCTACCATGGGCCGAGGGTGGCTGATCAGGTGGACAAGGAAAGCCTTTCTCGTTTGATCGTTGAATCCACCGCTATCCAGGAGAAGTTTAACATCAAACAGGTCTCTGGGATGCTGCCTGTCCAAGGCGGCGCAAATCTTGCCCCCGTAAAGTTCAGCCTCAGAGAGGATCTTCATGCTGACGGCAGTTTCAAACATATCTTGCGCTTTCTTTGAGAGACTTCTAACCTGCGGAGCAAAAATGAAACCCCGCAAGATAAGATTGGGTTCTATTTTGATAGTGGCGTCGCCCCTCCGGACAATCAACCCGCTCAACAAATCAGAAGGACGAATCTTCTTCGAGGATATCTGGCTGTCAGGAAACATCTTGCTGATCTTCCCTGATATAGCGAGTAAGGACTTACTTATGCCCTCAAGGGCTACTTCGCGTTCATTCATCGGAAGGTAAGTCAGATCGATGTCGACCGAGAGCCGCGGCATTTCACGAACGAAAAAGTTTATCGCCGTCCCTCCCTTCAACGCAAAATCAACCTCCGTATTTATGATCGGCAATATTCTCAGCAACAACTCGGCCTGTTTATAATAAACGGACTCTCTCAAATTGATTCCTCCACACTGCCCCGAAGGACGGTTATTTTATATTTCTTGTCCAGCATTCCGTGCACAACGATACTTCTGTTTCCCTGTCCAAAAGCGACTTTCGAAGTATCAACCTGTCCCACCCATGGATATGCATGCTTTTCCGCTATGTACATGAAGAGCCTTCGGACCTTGACGGAATTACAGTTCAGAAGGAGGTTTTGTACCAGCGAAGGGCGAAGACTGCTGAGATTTTCCATAACTAACAAAGACTCCTCAAAACTTATTTTGCCGGGCACATGATATAGCATTTCCATCGCCGCCCGTTCCGGGGTTGATATCCTTACCGTATAATCCCTTTCCCTGTATTCACTTAACCCTTCATTGTACCCGTTGGGAAACAGGTTGGTCATCGCGGATATAACTTCGACACCCCAGTCGTGTTTCTTAAACCAGGTCGGCAATTTTGTTGTTGGGCGTCCGTAAAGGAAAACAGTTTTTATCTTATCGGTCAGATAGTGAGCGTATCCTTTCAGTTCAAGAGCTGTCTTCCCGCCGGCATGTAGGTCAAGACCAAGCTGCGCCTGGAGTGGATAAAGAGCCCCCATCCATTCCACCCTGTCGTTGAAAAGAGTATATGCGCCATGGCCAAGGGGAGCTAGCCATTTGCTGTTTTTATATTTATTGAGCAGGTTACGGCTGAAGCCGCGGGACTGGAGATACTTTACCGTCGAAACGGTACCTTTAGGCCATTCCGATATTAGTTTATTTATTTTCGATCCATTATGTGAACTCATGGTAGACATTTTAGCAAAATAATAAACATAAATCAACAATTTATTTGAATTGCATCTAAAATGTCGCCTTATAGTAGACATATGAGAATATATTTAAACATTCAATAGGAAGGGGTGACCGCACCAAACGGATTTTTACATACGCTAACACACAGCTAAGGTAAGCTTTTTGTAGTGCTAATTGACATTTCGGCTATTTTACCTTTTCGAGGGGATGGGCAATAACAACCGAATAACTGGTGCTCCGGCCACCAGCTGGGTCTTTGACCAGAATACCGCGTTCCGTTAGCTCAAGAATATCGCGCAACGCTGTGTCCTGGGAACATTTTGCCAGTTTGGCCCATTTTGACGATGTCATTTTACCTTCAAAACCGTCCAGCAGCTTGTTGAGAACCAAACGCTGCCGGTCATTGAACTGTGTTTCAACGTATAACTCCCAGAAACGAGCCTTCTTGAGTACGCTTGCAAGTGTGCTCTCCACGCTATCGAATGCACGGTTCAGGCAATCGAGAAACCATTCCAGCCGCGCCGTAATGTCCAGCGTTCCTTTCTGTGTCTCCTCCAGTCCGCCATAATAGGCGTCCCGTTCTTTCCGTATCTGTGCTGACATGCTGTAGAAGCGTTGGGGGCTCTGCTCTGATCGAGCCAAAGTCATATCGGTAAGCGCACGCGCAATGCGTCCATTGCCGTCTTCAAAAGGATGGATGGTGACAAACCAGAGATGAGCAATACCGGAACGCAATACGAGATCTGTGCCGTCATCGTTATTGAACCAGTCAAGAAAGAGCGTCATTTCTCTTTCTATCCGATCAGCAGACGGGGCTTCAAAATGCACACGTTCATGACCAACCTGCCCTGAGACTACTTGCATTGGCCCCTTGCTATCATCGCGCCAAGCAGCAAGCTTAATTTTTCTCATCCCACTGTAGCCGGCAGGAAAGAGCGAAGCATGCCAGCCGAACAACCTTTCTTTGGTTAAAGGTTTATCATAGTCCTGTGTGGCATCAAGCGTCATCTCCACAACGCCCTCGATGTTTCTGGACGCCGAGGCTACTGCCCCTATGTCCATGCCAAGACGTCGGGCAATGGAAGATCGCACCTGTTCTCTGTCGAGTATCTCTCCTTCAATCTCGCTTGATTTCAAAACATCGAGCGTTAGCGTTTGAAAGACGGCTTCCGCACGAAGAGAGAAACCCATGGCCTTCATCCGTCCGATCAGTTCCCCTTGTCTGTATCGCACAGCAGCAAGCTTTTGCGCCAAGGTTTCCTGACTCCAGCGAAAGTGAGGCCAGTCCGATAATTCATGTATATAAACACTCAATCTTCGCACCTCATGCGGAGATTATAGTCTATATTCACCGCAAAGGCAAGTATTATCACCGCATATGGGGATCATTTGCGTAACCGGAGACCATTTTGGGGTAAAATTAAACAAACAGGAAAAAATACCCATAGGATTTTTGTCAAGCAAAAAGATGATGATTAGCTGTAGCAGCCATCTACGGATGGAAACTATTTAAAAATACTTGACCTTATCTCCTTGTTGTGCTACATTGTAGCCCAATGGAGGTAATTATATATGGCTACAAACCCAGTTGTCCGTGCGCGTATTGATGATCAAGTTAAGGCGCAAGCCGAAGCGGTGCTTGCTTCTATCGGGCTCACCGTTTCTGATGCTTTCCGCATGATGATGATTCGCATTGCAAAAGAAAAGGCCTTGCCTTTTGAGCCTCTCATCCCTAATGACGAAACTATTGAGGCCATGAAGGCCGCTCGTCGCGGAAAGCTTACTACGGCAGGAACCCCTGACCGCCTGCTTGAGAAACTCAATGCGAAAGATTAGATACACGGCCCGCTTTAAGCGTGACTACAAACGGGAAAAATCAGGGCGGCACAGCAAAATCATCAACGCCGCCTTGATGAAGATTGTGAATTTACTCGCCGCCGATATGCCTTTACCAAAAAGCAATGTTGACCATCCGCTTATTGGTGAATGGTCAGATCATCGTGACTGCCATGTTAAGCCTGATCTCATACTTATTTACCGCAAACCCGACGATGAGCATCTCGATCTTGTGCGTCTCGGTTCGCACAGCCAGCTCGGTTTATGATAAGAGGCTATCTTCAAAGCGTTTCAAACCGGACTATGGCAACGATTCGTGAATTATGGGTAAAACTAAACATTGCTCTGACTTTTTTATTTAATCTTAACCCTACTTATCGCCCATCTAATACCACATTTAATTCTTCATCCGTTATCCGGGCATATTGTAATGAATAAGCAGCATTTTTATGGCCGAGTTGCCGTTGCACCGCTGCCACGTTACCTGTCTTCTCGATGATGTAACGCCCCATAGCATGACGGGCGCTATGCGGCGTCTTTCCTTTAACTTCGGCAACCTTGCAAACATCATCCCATATCTGATTAATAACGATTGCCGTTAAACGACCGTTTCCGTGCGGATTGGTACAAGGTGAAAGAAATAATGCCGCCGAATTCCACTTTTCATTATCCAGGCCTCTTTCTTTTTGAACATAGTCCAGAATCGCGGACAGCCCTTCCCTGCTGATCTGATAAGCGTGCCGCATACCACCTTTTTCTTCCACGGTGATCTTTCTCTTTTCAATATCCACGTCGGCAAGATTAATGGCAGTTACCGCCCTTCTCCGCATTCCTGTTTCAATTAATGTATAAATGATGGCTCTGTTCCGGTATGGCCGGTAACCTTTTCTCTTTGGACGTTCCTTTTCTCCGGCATAACGTCGGCGTGATTTGCTCAGTCCACCGATCTGTAATAGCAAATCCACTGCATCCATCAGCCGACGGCGTTGACTTGTCGTTAATGCTCTTTCAATTTCCAAGGAATTCGTAACCGGAATAGCTTTAATCTTCGACATAGGATTTCCCAGGGGAAAAGGCCTTAATCCATGCACCCATTTAGCAAATGTTTTAAGATGAGTTATAACCCGGTTAATAGTTCGATCACTCCATTGTCGGGAGCCGTCTTCATGTAGAGCACTTCTTAAATGCTCTTTAAATGCTTCGGAAAGTCTCGGTGTCCATTTTGGCCGGGCATCGGTTTTTTCATTCAGCTCCATAAATTTTAAAAACAAATCCAGGTCCCGGCGCTGCTCTTTCCGGGATCGTTCCATAGTTGTCACGGCATGATCGAAATACCATTGCGCCCAAATCCGGAGTCCGTCCGGAGAGTTTTTCGGTATGACAACCAGCTCTTTATTATTAGCTATAGCTTTTTGGTTAGACTTTGCGAGCGTATTCTTCATAATTCACCCCAGTTAATGGTTAATTAGCTATACCTAAGATATCTTTTGTGGAGTGTAATTGCAAGTGGAAATTGTTGTAGAGTTTTGGAAATATGAGAAATAAATTACGTTTAAGAAACGCTCTTTGGATTCAAAATAGTGGTTTTTTGTTCATTCGTTCTTGCTGATCTAGCTACACCCACTACATAAGCATCAGCACATCACTTCACGATGTTCATCAGTTTTGCATAGTCACTTACAACGTCATATTTAACTTGATCTGTTGTTATTCCTAAGAAAAACTTTCTTGCACAATCGATTTTATATTCCTCAATCTTTCTTAATTCCATTGACGACATAGAGCCTTTGGTCTCAGCGACAAAATAGATGTGTTTTACTGATCCTTCCTTAAAGGCGATTGCCCAGTCGGGATTGTAGTTGCCAACAGGGGTTGGAATGAAAAAACCACGGGGTAGTTTTGCATACACCACTACTTCGACGCTCTTGTCCAGTTCGGTCACGAATACTTTTTCATTATTTGACTGAGTAAAAACATACTCATAAACGTGATGATCTGTTTTTATGGCCTTGTTGAAATTTTGTTGTTTGTCAACAGTGAATATTTCGTGAAGTTTATGCTTTTCCTCAACAGGGCTATAGGTCAAGTGTTCCACCACTATGGTAGCTTTTTGTTCGTTGATAATGCTAGCGATTTTTTGTATGAAGTCTTCCGGATTTTGGCGGTATTGAGAAAATACTGTTTTTTCTATACCTTTCAATATTTCGGCGACAGTGGTGCGGGTCAGATAAGTATCTTCAGCCACTTTACCGATCAGATCGTATTTTACAGCAGAATGTACTGAATGGGAAAAATGTCCTGTCTCATTTTCTTTAATATGAAAACCCTGCCCATCTTTCATTTCATCGTAAGTAACGGCATCATTTTGCTCGCCACGCTCAACGGTATACTGCAACTTTGTAACTCTTAATTCCTTATCAATAGTCGTCACGCATTTTTTTATCAATTCATGCGTATCAAAGTGCACTGTATAGGCGGCCTTGCGATTGATTTTATCCCATAATGCCTTGAATTCGGCTTTTTCAATGTTTGCGTTCAGTGGGTTAGGCTTTGCTTTGCGTCCATCGTCAATTTCCGGCAGTGCTGCATCACTAAAGACGCTATCGATCAACTGGGCTATCTGAGGCGCAAAAGGAGCAAGTTCCGGGGGCAACGCAACCAGCGTGTTGTTCTTTTTGGCTTCAAGGTAAGTGGCGGTAATGGCATCGTTGTCGTCGGTATAATCATTTTTCAGCAGGTATTTGTAAATCTGTTTGGCAATCTGCGGCGTGACTATTACATCGCCTTCCGGCATCCTAAGAATCTTACCGGTGAAATATTCTTCATCGGCTTTACGCGGTCGGGTAGAGAGGGAATCTGATATTTCTTTCTGGAGTCCCGCAGTAAAGTCTTTATAACTCTCACTGGCAACAACCGTCAGGAGGTTGATGTCATGAATATTGACACCGCTGTCCATGCGATCACCTGTCTGGTTGACACAGAGTCTTAAACCCCGCCCAACTTCCTGACGTTTGCGAATACTGCTGTCGCTGTGCTTCAGTGTGCAGATAACGAAGACGTTGGGGTTATCCCAGCCTTCGCTCAGGGCTGAATGGGAAAAAATAAAGCGAACATTTTTTTTACGTCTCATTTCTTCGTTGTCTGTTTCTGACGGAAAAGACAACAAAGATTCTTTATCTTTCAGAATCAGGTCGTAGGCATCAACATCATCCGCTTCCGTGCTCCGCGCACCCACCGTTGGATCAACCAGATGTTTGCTTTTCTTGTCGATGGAAAAGTATCCGTTATGAGTATTTTCGGCCTTTATATTTTCAATGTATTGACGATAAGACTTATCCAGCAAGAGCGGAATTTCATTTACGGCAGCCTTATACTCCTCTTCGAATATTTGTGCATATTCACCTGCCTGCTCAACCCCATCGTCATAGCGGCGATACTTTGCCACCTCATCGATAAAGAAAAGCGAAAGCACTTTTATCCCCTGTGGAAAAAGAGCCTGTTCTTTTTCCAGATGCGCCTTTACCGCTTCACGAATCTGAATTCGGCGCAGTGTGGCCTCATTGACATCACCGGTGGCTTCTCCTGCTTCCAGAACTTCTCCATTTGTAAAGGTGACCGTATCGTTCACCGCATCGATATCAGCAATAACAAACCCCTTGTACTGGGAAAGTCCACTGGAAAGGTCAAAGAGATTGTCGTTCCTGCCGAATTTGCGTATTATCCGCTTGATACCGTTTAGTTGCTTTACCTCAAATTCGATGCGGGCAACAGGCGGTCTGGTGGCTGAAATCTGGATGGACTCCAGATAGAGATAGGCATTGGTGCCGGTCAGTCCTCTCACAGTGATACCGCGAACAGCAATCTTTTTGACCAGCTTCTGATTGTAGGCGTCCAACGCATCGAGTCTATGAATTTTGTTGTGTTCGGTTCTGTGGGTGGCAGAATAACGCAGGATTGCCAGCGGTAAAAATTTTGCCATCGACTCAAATGTCTTGGCGCCCTCCAGTTTTTGTGGCTCATCGAGGATCATTATCGGACGGTTACTACTTATAACGTCGATCGGTTTTCGCGACTGGAAATCATCCAGTTCTTCATAAATGCGGCGGGCATCCTTGCCAGTGGCATTGAACGCCTGGACGTTAATGATCATGACGTTAATACCACCATCAGACGAAAAGTTCTCTAAAGGGGTAAGATCTTTTGATTTGTAGATAAAGAAGCGAGCGCGTTTTTTGTATTGCTCCATAAAGTGTTCAGCTGTGATATCGAAGGATTTATATACGCCTTCGCGAATCGCTATGGACGGCACCACAACGATAAACTTGGACCAGCCATAGCGATAGTTCAACTCGAACATGGTTTTGATATAGCAATAGGTTTTACCGGTACCGGTTTCCATTTCGATATCGAGGTTCACCGCGCAGACCTTGTCGCTGTAAAGCGATATCGATTGAGGAAGATTCTGCCGCTGCTGTACGGCTTGGATGTTCGCCAGGAGCTGATCCTTTGTCAGAACAAGATCACGGTTTTTGAAACCGGATTGAAAATAGTCGAATCCAGCTTGAGTTGGACCGCTATTGCTGTTGCTGCCGATTTTGCCGGGATCTATCCGATAGGTAACGCCATCACTTTTCGGCTGCCCGGCAAAACAGTCCGCCACCGCATTGACAGCGTCGGTTTGGAATGTTTGTTTCTTAAATTTCAGTTTCATGACTGTTGTCCCCATCGCTTAGATAGATTTTACTTCCGTTCCGGGGGACAGAAGCTTGAATATCTGTTCCACATTGATCTTGACGCTGTCACTGCCGAAGGCGTCATCACGGAAAACCGCCCGCAGGGGCTTGTGTTTGGCCAGCTTCTTGACCAGTTCCTCTGTGATGCCGGAATCAAAGCAGGCAAGCAGGACATTGGCGTCCACAACAAAGATCGTCTTACCGTCGATGGTTTCTTTGGCAATAGGCAGGGTGAGGTCAAGACCCCAATCCAGGAAAACCTGAAACAGCAAGTCTTCAGGACGGCGATCCGGTTTTATATGGTCTTTGAAAAGTTCCAGATTGTTCTGTTTCAGTTCATCCGGCGTGTAATAAACATCTTTCATGTTGGAGGTGTCCACTTTGAAGACGCGGAAGCCGATGTCGAGGGTGGACACAGGTTCCCCTTCGCCGAGAACCCCTTGTTGATGGGCAACCTCCCATTCGTCTTTGATCTTTTTACCCGCCCGGCGAATGCGCTCCTTGCCGATATCGGCGATGGTTTTATAACCGGCCTTGTAGGCTTCGGACTTTTCATCGCAGGGTTCGGGGAGTTGTACCATGATGAACTGGCGATTACTGCCATCTTCAGCGTTGAGTTGTATGGTGGCTTGGGCGGTTGCAGCAGAACCGGCAAAGAAGTCTAATATAGTTGCATTATCATCTGCATGAAGAGAGAGAAACCATTTTATCAATTTAGTCGGTTTCGGTGTATCAAATGGCTTAAAGCCGAACAGCTCTTTAAGTTCTCTAGTCCCATCGGCATTTGCACCGTACTTGTCCAACCAGGTGCTCCATCCGACAGATTTTTTTAGATCCCTAATTTTTACATATGGAACCCAACGCTCGGTTTGTCCATTTACGTTCACACCATTATCAAACGGCCTCAACTCCCAGTGAAAAAAATCCCGATCATTGATAGCTGAAAGTATTGATTCGTTATTCTTGCCCCAACGCCAATGACCTTCTTTGCCGTCATTTCGAATAGGAAACACATCCAATCCTTCTGGGGTTTTGAGAGAATAGTGTTGCTTGGGTCGGTCTTCACGAAGCGAGGTTCCGCCCCATTTCATGAGTTCACGTCCTTTCCTATATGGACCATGCTTGTCTTTTAAATTTAGCTCACCAGCCGACCTCTCTTCTTGTAAAACATTGATTGAAGTAGATTTGTAGTAAATTAACAGATACTCGTGACCAGTTCTGAGGCCAGTTTTTTCCTTTCCACCACTTGCTTCAGATAACCAGGGAGCACAAGCAAGTTTATTATTAGACCCAAATATTTCATCAAGTAGTCTGCCTAATTGGAAGAGCTCTGTATCATCAATTGAAACTGCAATAAGTCCATCATCAGCTAAAAGATTCGACGCCAGCTTCAATCTCGGATACATCATGGTCAACCAGTCGGAGTGAAACCGGCCGTTGGCCTCCGTATTGGCCACCATACGATTTCCTTCCTCATCCTTCTGATTTGAGCGTTTTAAAAAGGTATCGGTGTCTTCAGAAAAATCATCCTCAAAAATAAAATCTTTTCCGGTGTTGTAAGGAGGATCAAAATAAATCATCTTTATCTTGTTCAGATAAGTTTCCTGAAGCAGCTTAAGCGCATCCAGATTATCCCCTTCGATATAGAGATTCTTGGTGTTCTCAAAATCAACGCTTTCCTCTTCACAGGGGCGCAGGGTCCTGGCGATGGGGGCATTGGCGGTGAGAATTGCCTCATTCTTACCGGGCCAGCTCAAGGTATAACGCTCCTGCGGCCCTTCTACCAACACAGCGGAAAGTTCCTGTCGCAACTGGTCGAAATCCACTACCCGGCGAAGTATGCCGTTTTCATCATTTGCTTCGGAGATGCAATTGGGAAAAAGTTCGGCGATTTTTTCAATGTTGGCATCCACCAGATTGGGGCTCTGCATTTTCAGTTTATCCATATCAAATCCTTTTCTATTTTTAATTAAGCGTTAATCAATATCGCCAACTGGGCGTTCAGATCTCGCACTTGGGCATTTAATTCCACTTTCCGGTTAAACTGCTTTTCACTGTTCATTTTTGCTTCGAGTGTTCTTAATTCACGCCGGCACTTCCGTATCTGGCTGACCCGTTCCACCAGAGCGCCCAAGGATTCTCCATTGCGGGACGGCAAATCTATATAGGTCAAGAGCATCCTTTCATACAAGGCCTTTAAATCAAGAGCCACAGGTAGAGGATTGGCCGGCGTCGTGGCATCTGTCCAGTCTGTTTCAAAATAGTCTTCAGTTAACCATTTACCTGAACCGTCCGCTGCCGGTCGTTTATAAGCGGCAATACCCTTTATTTGCGCTTCATAGCGCAAACGGTAAAAGATCGGATAAGGAATTGCTTTGTCTATAACTGCCAGGACTTCACTGGATAAATCCGGTTTTCTGAGATTAATTTCAAAAATCTGAATCTCGGTGAATCCGTCCCGCGCTGCCAGGTTTGTGGTGGCCAGTGACAACTTATATTTCCAGACAATCTCTCGGATCTGCGAAACGAACTTGCCCTTAATCGACTTTGTAGGCTTAGCTTTGTCATATACCTTTGTCTTTGGCAATACCCGATTAAATTCTGCTTTGGCTGGATAGATAAACACGTCTATGCTGCTCCCCGCACGACAAGGAAGGCGATGAGCTCAAAGTCATTCAGGCCGCTGATGGTATTGATCAATGCTGTAGTGCCGCCGCCGCTAAAAAGGCTGTCGATGTCCTTTTCCTCTTTCAGATTGATCATGGCGTGTATGGATTGCTCAAGTAGGCGTGAATATACCGCCATATTCCTGCCGTCCTGTGTTTCGCGATTAAATAGTTCATAGAGTGCGCGAGTCGGTTCGGAACGATCCTTACAGGCAGAGCGCAGAAGGTCGAGGATCTTCTTGACCTCCATGTGATTGATCATCACTTCACCATCTTTATTTATGTAGCTCAGATAGTAGGGATGCAGCCGGTTTAGCTGATTAACATTGAGGCCATTATCAGTGTTACGCAGCACAAAGATCACACCTGGATGAAGTCCTTTTTCGGTGTCGGCTGCTACTATTGAATGCATCCCTTTCGGAGCACCATCTAGGCTGCTGTTGGCTTTTACATAATTGACTAAGTCCATACGGAAGTCATTGAGGCCCAGATCGGTAATGGATACACCAGTCTTAACATCTTCCAGATCAATAACTTCGTCCTGTAACCGCTGGAGTTGCTCCTTGCGAAAGGCCAGGTCATTAGCCTCTGCACTCAGGACGTTGTCGTCTCCGGTTGCCGTAACATCGGCGATGACCATGCGGCTCTCTACCCGGTTTTTCAGGTTAATGTAATCATCAAGGGAGATGTCCGGCCAGAAGTTCACAAGTTGAATCTGCGTGTTTCTGGAGCCGATACGGTCGATTCGTCCGAATCGCTGAATGATACGGACAGGATTCCAGTGAATGTCATAGTTCACCAGATAATCGCAATCCTGAAGGTTTTGTCCTTCAGATATGCAGTCTGTCCCGATCAGGATATCAATCTCAGCCGTTTCTTTCGGCAGAATCACAGCTTTTTCTTTGGATATTGGTGAGAACAGAGTAAGCAACGATTGGAAGTCGTATTTCTGCTTGAGCGTTGATTTGCAGCGATCGCTCCCCGTAACTTTAGCGGTATGCAGGCCGAACTGTTTCTTTACATAAGGCGCCAGGTTGTCATAGAGATAAGCGGCAGTATCAGAAAAGGCGGTGAAGATTAGAATCTTACGGTTGCCCGGATTTATCGGCTGTTTCTGTTTGCTTGTAATCAGTTCTTTCAGGCTTTGCAGTTTGGCATCATCAGGCGGCGTTATCTTTTGCATCTCTGTAAACAATTCGGATAAAAGCGTAAGATCGTTTTGTAGATCGAATCGCCATGAATCAAGGTCCATATCGGCCAGGCTGATTTTTACCTTGCCGCCTGTTGTTTCTGCATCTTCTTCCGTGTCCATATCGTCTTCATCGGCATTTTCAAAGGCAGCTGCATGATCTTCAAAACTGTCGGCGATACCCGTTTTCTTAAATTCTGCAATCTTGTTTAATGTCTTTTCGTGTTTGTCCTGCAAGGTTTGTAAGGTAAGCCGAAACGCCTCCACGGAACTTTCCAGACGCTTCAGCAAATTAACGGTCATGAGTGCCTGGAGACTCTTTTCACGGTCACTTTGTTTCAGGCGTGAAAGGCCACCCTGCACTTCGGTGTCATACATTTCCTCATATTTTTTCAGCCGACTGGCCAGAATATACCGGAAAGGAGCATATACGGACATATTTAAAGTAATCAAGCGATTGAATATCTCGTTAAAGCTGATGATATCCGGGAGATTGGTCAGGGGGCTATGGTATGAGATAGGCTTAAGACGTTGCGGGAACGGTCCAATATCCTTGGTGTCGTAATACTTTTGAATATGTTTGCGCGAGCGGGCAATTGTAACGCTATCGAGCACCTCAAAAAAATCAAAATCCAGAGCATTAAGAATCGCCGCCGGGGTTCGTTGGGCAGGTGGTAACTTTGCCCAAACATTGAACACACCCTGCGCACGACGAAATATCTCATTTATATCCTTTTCAGTATGCAGTTTTTTATCCAGATTTTCAGAGTTGCCCTCGTAGGCAAGCGCAAGTTGATTGCGCAGGTCATTGAAGCGATTATTGACCGGCGTGGCCGAAAGCATCAACACTTTCGTCTTCACACCTGCCTTGATCACCCTGTTCATCAATTTCTGATAACGGGTTTCTCTATCTTTAAAGGCTTCATTGTTGCGGAAGTTGTGTGATTCATCAATAACGACCAAATCGTAGTTGCCCCAGTTAATCCGATCAAGCCTTATACCGAGAGAATATCCACTATTACGCTGAAGGTCAGTATGACAGAGGACATCATAATTAAATCGATCCTTGGCAAAGATGTTTGTTACCAAATTCTGATTGTAATTTTGCCAGTTATCCGCGATTTTTTTGGGACATAGAACCAGCACCGATTTATTACGCAGCTCGTAATATTTAATTACTGCCAGAGCGGTAAATGTCTTCCCAAGTCCGACACTGTCCGCCAGTATGCAGCCATTATAGCTCTCCAGCTTGTTGATGATACCGATGGCTGCATCCCTTTGGAAATTAAATAGCTTGGCCCAGATCAGGCTGTCTCGATAGCCGGTCAAGTCGTTGGGCATGACATCTTCAGAAATATCTTCGAGGAATTCATTGAAAATATTATACAGAATCAGGAAGTAAATGGATTCGGGAGAATTTTCAGTATAGACAGCCGCGATGTGCTCATAAACCTGGTCGGTAATATCGCCAACCTTAGCTTCATCATGCCAGATCTGATCAAATAGATGCAAATAGGTAGTGGTCAAGGCGGGATCGCTCGTCTTATTGACAAAGTTCGATATAGCATCGCCCCGTTGATATCCTAAATCAACTGCCGTGAAACCACTTAGTGGGAGATACACTGATTTTGACTGCAAATCATCCACACAGGCAAATTGTTGCATTGGGACATTGGAACGATTCGACCTGAATTGAACTTTACACCGAATCCAATCGGCGCATTCCTTGGCTATAGCTCGTTGCGTTAGTTCATTCTTTAAGCGGATCTCAAATTCGGTGCCATACAAACTGCTTTCCCGTTTAATTTTGGGAATATGAAATTCTCTTTTTTCTTTGTTGAATTTGTCAGATACTTGGTTGTCTATAAAGGTCGGTGAAGTGAAAATGAAGTTTAGGGAGTCTATCTTCTCCAGCTCTGCTTTCAGGACTTCGTAGGCATAGATGGAAAAACATGAGGCAGCAATCTTTAGCTTTGAATCAGGCTTAAGTGTTTTTTTAAGATCGTTACCCAGCAGCGTGGTTATGTTGTCTATAATTTCCATCAGGGAGATTCTTCCGACCACCTCTGTTATTTGAAAATGGCGTAAAGAAATCTACACGTTCCGACAGGGCATGTCAAATACAGACTTCAGAAAGAAACAAATGCTTCTACCCCCTACCCTTCCCTTAATGCCTGCAACTTCTTATCTCTTTGCAGCTTCTTGATTCTATATTCCATCCGATAGGCATCTTCCTTTTTCATGAATCTACTCACAGCCAATAACTTTAACGGTAACCTTGACCGTGTAAACTTCGATGCTTCACCAGCATTGTGAGCATTCACCCTCTTTTCAATATTATTGGTAACACCCGTATAACACTTACCATCAGAACAGCACAAGACATAAAAAACCCACGAATATTTCATATTTTATAATTACTCGTTCACTCAAAACTAGATTACATTTCCCCGGCTGATTACGAAAATAATTGGCTGAAAAATGTTGTGTGAGGGTGTCTACATTTTTGGGGTAAGATCTGATTATCAAGATGTCAGTTTGAAACTAATTGTTCACTTTTGTATGAGAGATTTTTTTGTTAATTTCAGCTGTTGAATTTTTCCTCTTTTTCCCAGCAAGTTTATTGTTATAAAGCTCTACAAAGTTCATAGGGGGTAGATAAAGCGGAGGCAAATTTGCTCTTCTGGTTATATCCGATACGGTTTCCCGTAAATAAGGAAACATTATAGCAGCACAGTTTATATTAGCAATCTTTTCTAAAGGTTGTCCAATTTTAAGCTTTACAGAAAAAACAAACAATCCGCCGACCTCTATATTTAATGAAAAAGGTAAATCTTCTCCGCAAATATCTAGTTTCATAAATACTCGCAGATGTTTATCATCCTTTATTATATCGTGCCTTAAATTTAGAGTAGACGAAATAAGAATATTTTTTGTATTCTTATATATTTTATCTGTTTTCAATTCAAAATGCATGGAAAGAATTTGTAATTCTTTAAAGATAAAGTTGTACATATCAGGCATAATTTACTTCCATCTCATTTATTTTACGAGGATTGTAATTCAGTGGAAATGTTATAACCATAGACGCCTTTTCTACTTCTTCTTTTTCCTCGATAAGACCAAGCTTAGATGGATCAGCATCTAGGATACGAAGAAGATTATCCATTGGTTTACTTTGAATAACTTCGTTATTTTCATATCGGGCAAAGCTTTTTGCTCCCCCCCCCAAAACTTCAGATGCCTTATCTTGAGTTAAACATAATTTAAATTTTCTTATTCTATATATTTCTTTTGAAGTAAGCAGACCATCAACCTGCCTGTAAAAATCACGTATAGCACGACCCGATTCTTTCATTGACTTTTTATCAACAACCGCTTCTTTGCAGGAAGGGCACTGATAAATAACGTAATTGGGATAATCGAATGTTTCCCCTTTATATTCAAATTTTTCTGTTACTACTTTCTTATTCAATCCATCATGACCACATATTGGACATTGGCAATCTTCGCTGTTCATCGCGTCTCCTTAAAAGATATAATAATAGCTTTCCCGTTAAAAGATTTTTGCAACTTTATGTAAAGCTTCTTTGTCTTATCATAGGTAAAGTACACATCCTGCATAAGATTAGAAAATCTATCAGAGGGCATTGTTTTATCAAATTCTTCGGGCCGAAGTTTTAAAGCTCTTTTGACCATCTCTTCTTCATCGGCATATCCAAGCCTAACAGCTTCTTGCCGATCTCTTTGCATAACCTCACGAGTTTCTTCTTTTGTAAGAAGCTCTTTTAGCTCTTGGAGGTCATAACTAGGTCGTCTTTTTTTCATAATGTATTAGCTAAATTCTCGGCTGTCAAGCTAAAAAGTATCATTATGATACTTTTATTATCGGCAATTATTTCAAAAAGATTAGGAAATATATCTATGAATATAGTTTATCTAATGAATAATCAAGTGGATAAATTATTCTATCCTGCTGTCAATTTTACTATTTCTTCTAAGCTCCACAAGTGGTCTTTAATCCTCGTTTCCATTGCTGGAGTTACTCTCCATGTTTGATGAACTTTGGAATATCCAGTTTGTTCATAATCAACCCTTTCTTTGTTTCGTTGTGACCAGTATACTTGAGCGTAAAGCAAATGCAAGCATTATTTTTCATTTTATGCTTGCAAATAACATTATTTTCTGTTACTTTGCAAGCATAATTATTAAAGGAGGTGTAAGCATGGAAGAAATAAAAGGTAAGGCTATCGGGGGAAAAGCAAGGGCAGATAAGCTCACAGCTGAAAGGCGTCAAGACATTGCAAGGGAAGCTGCTAAAAAAAGGTGGGATCACAGTAAACCAGTTTTACCAAAAGCTACCCATGTAGGAGATTTAAAAATAGGAGACTCTATTATTAAATGCGCTGTTCTTGAAGACGGACGAAGAATTTTAACACGCGCTACTTTTTTAAGGGCAATGGGAAGAACTGGAAAGGCGAAAGGTGGGCGTGGTTATGACGATGAATTCAAGACACCTGTTTTTTTAACAGCTAAAAATCTTAAACCCTTTATATCTGAAGAGTTAATAGAGAATTCAACGCCGATTATTTTTAACCTTAACGGAAGAGAGGCTATTGGATATAAGGCTGATTTACTTCCACAAGTTTGCACTGTTTTTATTGATGCGGAAGAATCTGGCTCTTTAAATCCTAATCAATTACATATAGCGCAACGGTGTAAAATATTATTGAAAAGCTTTGCGACTGTAGGATTAATAGCCTTGATAGATGAAGCAACTAAATATCAAGGTGTTAGGCCTCAAGATGCTTTACAAGCCTATCTGGAAATTATTATTCGCAAAGAGCTTGCTGCGTGGGCGAAAAAATTTCCAGATGAATTCTATGAAAATATATATAAACTCAAAGGCTGGCAATGGCCGGGAATGCAAAAAAACAGATTTAGTGTCGTAGCGTATTATACGCGTGATTTAGTTTATGAAAGAATTGCGCCGACTTTACTAAAAAAGTTAGAAGAAAAAAGCCCAAAAGACGATAAAGGACAAAGAAAAAATAAACTTCACCAATGGCTTACCGAAGACGTAGGAGACCCATTACTAGCTCAACATCTCCATTCATTAGTAATGTTTCAGCGGTTAGCTCTATCTAACGGATACGGGTGGAATCGTTTTGTTAAAATGGTAGATAAAGTTTTACCAAGAAAGGGTGCAAATCTTGAATTACCATTCCCCGAACCGGGCTTAGAGTTATAACCTTATTTATCTTTCCATCTTGCCTGAGCGGCCTTCTTTGCTATCTCTTTACGCCTCTTTGCAGAAAGGCTTTCCGCTCTAGCCTTACCACCTTTCAAACCACCGAGCCGCCCCAGTTCAACGGCGGCTTGGTTTTTTTGTGGCTTATCTTCATGCTTTGTTTCATCGGTAGCCGCTTCTGCAATAGTATTAGCAAGCTGGAATACCTCAGGGTGCTTTACTTTTGAGTTTACTTTTTTCATGCCTGTAATATAGCATTACCGCTCAAGCATGGCAAGATTGAAATAAATCATACTGACCCACTACCAAAAAATTTATACTTACCATGAAGACAGCGCATTGATTCTAGCCAACACCCAGCCCTTCTTTAATTTTACGAACACTTTCATGTCCAAGCTCGACCGTTTGTTGCTACAAAGTCTCAGAAGTGGACATTTTTCAGAATTGAGGATTACCATTTAAATTGTAGTATTCGAAATCGCTAATGAGCCAAGCAAAAATTTTACCCCACGCCTTTTATCCTTACTTTTCGTTTATAAGCGTTTTCCGCAACCCATATATTATGCCGATCTTCTAGCACGGACTCGCTGTTGAATTCGAAGAGCAACTTGGTTGTAGAGATCAGGATCATCGGCGCAGAGTGTCACGGCCAGGGCAAACTCCTGTGTTTCGATTTCAGAGGGCGCCCATTTTCGTTCGCATCTGACAACAAGGTGATATTCGTTCCCATAGTCAACATTGGTGCCTTCAGGCCGTTTCATTACACATTCACATCGTTGAAGCGTGCTCTTTTTCCTACTGTAGCCACCATTGCGTGAAGATGACTTTGGTTCAAGCGACATTCTTGCCGTCCCTGTAATTGCCTCTTCTGCATCTTCGTTCGGTTGAAGCTTTCCGAAAGCCTCATGTATTTCATCGATAGTCTTACCGCGTATCAAGAAAATGTCCATCTCGACTCCAAGATAGTCCAGCCTGCGACGCCTGACGGGTGGATCGTATGCAAGTGAGACAATGATTTTACGCGTCCCATGCGCATATCGAAACACATCTGGAATTGGCACAGCAAACACATCAAAGTAGTCGAGCTGGATGGCACCTTGATAAACCATTGTCACGCGACGATCGCGTGAACGCAGTGCGTCATTTTCTGATGGCAGACCGTAACCACATACTTTGATTGGCGCATGGTCACCGTTTGAGTTACTCAGGCGTATTTTTGCAGCATCAGGTATTTCCGCTGTACCTGCCAACACTGCACGAATCAGATTTGATGAAGGGATTTCATTGAGATATATCCGTAAACTATGTTCGACTAAGGCAGCGAGACGTGCCACGCGGGGTGCGGCAAAACTCGTTCCGCAATAGAAGGAAAACAATTGTTGTGTTGGTCTATTCGAGAATGACATGACTGCTGTTCCAGGTTCATCATAGCCTATGTTTCTCATACCGTTACCAAATCCGCGAAAAACCAAGTTGCCACCATAATGTACAAATTCTGGTTTAATCGCACCTTTGATACCTGGTCCGATTCGGGTCATAGGTGAAGGTTCATCTATGGCTGCTAGCGGTCGAACAATGTCATTGGCGCTAGCTCCTCTAACCTGAGCTGGTATATTGTGTTGTGCAAGAGCGCCAACTGTTACAGATATGGCGGAGCTCGCAGGATCACAAATGCCGGTCCGCGCATTGAATAGCAGGCCAGGATAGGATTGTAACACAGTTTCGGCGTCGGCAGCGTTATTGGCTGCCGCTTCCGCATGGTTCCCTGCCGAGACGACGAGAACAACCTTTAAGTCTCGTGCAAGAATATCCAGTTCCTCAGCCCAAAGTGTTTGGCGTGGTCGGATTGAATCGAAAGCAGGCATTGCACTCCCAATGGAAATATTGAAAACACGGCAACTGTATGGTGGTACAAGGAAAGCTAAAATTGCTTCACGCATTTGGTTGACAATAAGCTTGTCTTCATCGAATTCGTTGCGGTCATTGAGTACCCGTGCACTAAATAGTGTGATTGGCGATGCAAAGTTTCCTGCTTCGTAGCATGCTCGCACATCGCCGAATACGGCAAGACCTGCTACCATTGTGCCATGACCGTGTGTATCGGCTGGCGACGGATCTTGAGTTAGAATGGCTTCTTCGTACCCCACATTGTTAGCCAATAAGGGATGATTTGAAGTGATGCCACTGTCAATAATACAAACGCGCGGCCCATCAGCCGATGGGCGCGGTGGTGTTGGGCAATCACGAGCTGTGAAATTGGAGACTTGAAGAGGGTCGAAATCTGGTCGGGGTGGTAAATCTACTTCAGCGACAACATCCATTTCGAGAAGTCGATTCAGCTTATCGCCCAATACAGCGATTTTGACCAGTATAATGAACGCACCTCTGAATGTGTCTAAAACTCTTTCTCCGTCTCGGCGATGCGTATCGACTAAATGCTTGACCTCTTCAAGGAAGCTTGTCGCACGGTCGACACCACCGGGATGCCAAAGTTCGACTTCAACAACATACCGCTCCGCCATGCCAATACCATCACCACTTGGCCCAATCAATTCAATCAGCCTTGGCCCTATGCGATCTTCCTTCTTCCAAAGACGCATACCTCGTGGTTCAATGTACTCTAGAAAATCCATTTTGGTTGATGCGTACGGCTTGCCTGTTTTAGGATTGATGCCTTTCCGTGGACCACGCTCGTAAATCTCAATTGCGTCCTTGAATTCCTGCAAATCAACATCTCCTCGGAATGCGATCACAGCTCCGTCGGGTTCAATGCTTACGATCTCTAGCCCCGTTTGCTCCTGCAAACTCACTATAAGCTGGTCGACGCTTGTACCCTCGGCATAAGGAATTCGAAAGACAAGGTGGGGTTGAAATCCCCGTAATAGCACTGGCCTAGATTGGCCTTCTGTAATGATACTTTTTACTGCTTCTTCCAATTGAGGAGAAAAAACAGAGCGGCCACCGCGGTCAGGACCATTTCCTGGAAAGCCTTTCTTCTTGCGTCTTTCAGCACTCCTCTCTTCACGAAGAAGCGGAAGATGGGGATAGTCTGATTCAGGAGGGCTGTTTGCCATTGATTACTCCTTAGCTTGTCTAATATGTACGTCTTTTTTGTCTGTTTTGGGGAACTGCGAGACGTGTTTTTCAGCCTTGGATGTCATATTATTAGTGAGAGATACACGCCGTCTCTGATTCTGTGCACTTGATCTCAGCGTCTCAGCATCAATGGGATACTTGTCTGCTAAGACCGCCACTTTAGTGGCGTCTAGTGCCACGCGTTCGATATCTGCATGAGACATCCCAGCTAGATCGCGTGACAGCAATTCAAGGTCGATGCCCTGTTCCAATCCCAACTGTTTCATGTTTCGGAGCAGTACTTCACGAATGGCTTCGGAGTTAGGCCTGTCAAAGAAAACTATTTCGTCAAATCGGCGCCATAAAGCAGAATCAAGTAAGCCCTGATGGTTTGTTGCTGCGATAATCATCGTTTCACCTCGAAATCCGTCCAGCATTTGAAGAAACGAATTGACCACTCGCTTGAGTTCGCCGTGCTCTTCTTCGGCGGTGCGACTTTTCCCTATAGCGTCAAATTCATCGAAAAGCGCCACCATCGGGCGAGTCCTGACGAAGTCGAAGACTTTGCGTAGATTTGCGGCGGTTTCTCCAAGATATGAAGAGACAATCGCGTCGAATCGGACCAGAACAAGCGGCAGATAGAGCGCTTGGGCCACGGCTTCCGCCGCAATGGTCTTCCCACACCCAGGAGGTCCGCAGAACAATATCTTGGAGGCTGGCCTTAGTCCATAAGATCGCAAAATATCCATTTTTCGGTTCTCTTGGATAATGGTATCGAGAGTATGCTGAACATTCTGTGCCAGAACCAGAGATTCGAGAGTTCGCTTTGGATCTATGACTTCGACTAATACGACACCGCGTTCCTTATCATGAGGCAAATCTGTAGCATGTGTACCAATTAGAGATAATGTCTTTGTCGAAGTAGTCGTTGCCGCACCATTTAAAAGCAATTTTTCAATGTCGCGTGCTAAAATATGATGGTTCTTTCGCCGTTCTTCAGCAATATATTTCTCGGCGGCTGTTCGGAAGGCATCTCTATCTCCTATCATGAAAGCCTGTATTAGCTTACTTACCAGTTCTCCGGTTGTACTCATCGCCCATTCCTTTTCCTGATTTGTTGTTATTGATCGATAGGGGGCTCTTCACCCGATTCACAAAATCGTTTTTTCGCGATCTTTTATTATTTATCAAAACTTTTGCTTCATCTAATAATTTATTGTTTCAGCTAGAGGGGACTATAAGAACATCGGTCTTGTATGTCAATTAAATATTGATTACCGTTCGAAAGAAAGTAGGTAAGTTAAAATTACCTGACCACTCCCTTACAGGAAGCAACACATGTTTTTGCCCCCCCCTCCCCTTCCGTCTTCAATCGTTATCACAAACGCCGGCTTGAATCGGCATTAAACTGTATTTTTTTGATTTCCCGCCCTGCTTTGCGGTTAGTATAGCTGTGATAAGGCTGTAAGCACATTTGTGCTTGTATCCGCTGAAAAAGTGTGCCGCTTATTTCGCGGCTTTTGCTCTGGGCTTTCAGCTCAGAGCACGCCGCTGCATAATCATCACACATATTCAGCTATTCACAAATAACAGCCCTATCACGCCTATACGTTTATTATTCCCGCCCGGCTTCTTTTTTCTTTTTTCGGGAAAGGTATTTTAAAGGGATTGTAATCCCCTTAATTCTTCCCCGAACCCCATCAAATTATCTCCTCATGTTTATTTGTTTTCTCTTTTGTTCTTTTTAAAAAGAAATTCTCTTTTTTAAAACCTGCCGGCGCTTTTAAGCCGAAATATCCATGCCATCAATAAAGCAGGTTCAGATAAATATTTTGCTTTCTGTTTTTATTTCCTTTTTTCCTTGGTGTTTAAAATATTTTTCTTCGTCTCCGCTTCCCTGCGACTTTCTCTCTGTCATGGATACGCTGCGCTTTTTCGGCTCTTTACGCCTCTTTCTTTGAAGGTTTTAAAAAAGAATTTTTGTGTGTGCAGGAAGGAGGTGATTACCGGGATTTAACTGTTTATCTTTGTTCGTTAGCAGTCGGGTGTTTGTTGTGTGGTTGTAATAATTATTAACTTTAAACAGGAAATTAAAAAAGGAGAAATAAATCATGTTTAACAAAGCTTTTTTGCTGGGAAGAGTGGGAAAAGAAGTCAAATTGGCTTACACGAAGGATTCATGTCCGGTGGCGTCTTTTGATATGGCGACGAATGAATATTACAAAGACAAAGACGGCGAACGTGTCACGGCCACAACATGGCACAGGATTGTTGCTTACCGGAATCTGGCCGAAATATGCACCAATTTACTGAATAAAGGCAGTCTGGTCTTTATTGAAGGCAGAATCGATAAAAGAAACTGGATTGACAAAGACAAGAATAACCGCACCGCGACGGATATTATCGCCTCAAGAGTTCAGGTGCTGGATTTTAAGGATACGACTCATGAAGATATTGAATCCGAAACGCCTGCTGCCGTCGATAACGATTTTCCATTATAATCTGTTTAACTAAATGAAATAAGCTGTCCTATCGGCTATACGGGGAGAAAGGTAGTTTTCCGATGTTTTCCACACTGATACATTTTATAGGCACTAGCCAGCTTTGTGCTTTGCAGTCATCTTTAACCGGTGAAGAAAGACAATACTTTTTGTCTTTATTGAATGAATTGAAAGATAAAATCTTAAAAATGCCCAAACCATACGAGACTACCGAACAAGGAATGGATGCCCCTGTTTCTTTGCATTATTTCCATGGTGGTTCGGACTGGTATATCGTAGAGAAAGACTCGTCAGATGAACAACTACAAGCTTTCGGTTACGCCTGCCTAAACGGCGATAAAATTAATGCCGAAATGGGTTATATTAATATTGAAGAACTGATTAAATACAATGTTGAGCTTGATCTGTATTGGGAACCAACGGCTTTAAAAAACGTTATAGACAAGAAATATGTTACACGAGAAGAACCCTGTGAAGAAGCATATGGGGCAGCTGATTTAATGTAAATAACTCCGTTCAACAGAATTCAGAGCAATGCGGCGACCGGCCGGATTGCTCTTTTTTTGTCGGGGACGACGTCATAAGGAATTTGAATCCCTTATCTTCCCCGAACCCCATCTCCAACCCTACAATCTTTCCTACTTTTCCTTACTTGCTATTTTTCCTTTAGATGGAAAGCAATATTGATAAGCATCAAAAGAATATTAATGTGTTTTCTCGTAACGTTTTCTCAAATCACTATTTTTCTTCAAATGATAGATAAAGCTCGTATATGACGGCATATCCTTGTCCCGTCCTACTGCTGATGGAAAACGCCCTGATTTGATTCTCCGTAAATATTCTTCATAATCGCCGGCTGGCCGGCGTATACGTTCAAGGGCAATATCAAAAGGCTTTAGTTTGCCTTTTTTCTTAAGCGTATGCCATCTCTGGCGAACTGCGGCGGTTTTGACGTTTAGCTTAGCGGCAATGTCAGTAAGAGCAAGTCCTTTTCTCCTGAGTTTTATTAAATCATGTTCAAACTTTTCATCAAGCTTATTGGCGCGCACCTTAACGGAATAAGGCAGGCCGTTCCATATTTTTTCGTACTTCTTTTTGAAATGATGATTTTCAGCAATATATTTGAGAAACGTAGTATGGTGGGGCATATCTTCATCACATGAAACTTCGGTCAGAGTCCGCCCGGAGGCAACACGCCGCAAATATTCATTAAAATCATCCGGCTGCCATTTTTCTTTTCGCCCATGCAGCTCAAGCACCTTGTTTCGGCTGTCGTTACGCGAGGCATCGACGGCAGGACGTCTTTTTAGTAATGACTTTTTTAGTTTTTTTATATGTTCACTGGAAGGTGAATACGGTATTATCCCTTGTTTCCTGAGCTTCGTGAGGCGTCTTGACGTCTGCTCACGAAATCCTTTTCCAGCAAGGCCATATGTCCAGGGAATGCCGAATTGAGCTTTGTATTCATCCATTGTTATTTCGTGACCCACGCTAATATGGTTGCCCAATCCAATATATTCTCTGCCACAAAGAAGACAGGTTAGCTTGTCTTTATCAAAATATACTTTCAATTCCTCGAATGAAGAAAATCTTCCATTCCAGGGGAATCCAGTAAGAGGCTCAATATGGCATTTATGCCGATACCAGGAACCGGATCGTTCTTTATAATTACTTTGCATAACAATTAAAGTATAGCATGTCCAAATTATTTATCAAAAAGAAAAAATCGCCGCCCTGCCCTCTCAATATTTTGCTTTCATTTTTTTGTTTTCCCGCCCTACTTGTGGTGAGGCTTTAGGCATTATAGAGCTTATAGCGTTTTGATTATAACCGCCGGACAAGTGTGCCGCTTATTTCGCGGCTTTTGCTCTGGCTTGCAGCTCAGATCACGCCGCTGCATAATCATCACACCTATCCGGCTAATCAGAACAAGCTCAATCATGCCCAAATCCTGTCTGTATTCCCACCCGTGTTGTTTTTTATATTTCAGGGAAGGTATTTTAAGGGGATTGTAATCCCCTTAGTTCTTCCCTCACCCATCAAATAATCTCCTTTTATTTTTTTGATTCTTTTTTTTCCAAACCAACTAGCGGTGCCTTCTACACGAAAGCTCTCTGCCATGCCTGCGGCAATAAAGATTTTATCATTTATTCCTTATTGTTCTTTTCTTCGGTGAAAATCTTTATCGTTACAAAAATATTCTTCTGAAAAGCGCGAACAATATTTTCGCAATACCCTCCGGGCATGGCATAGAAACGCCTTTGGCTCTTTCGTGTCCTTTGCACCTTCTTCTTCTGAAGTTGGTTTTTCAAAATGTTTTTAGAGGGAAAACCATTTAACGAAAGGAGAAATAAAAAGATGAAAGTTTACGAAATTATCACAAGCAGGATTATCGAGAAATTGGAGACGGGAATAATTCCCTGGCATAAGCCCTGGCATTCGGTGGAAGGTATGCCGAAAAACCTGATTACCAAGAAAGAATACAGGGGCATTAATGTTTTTTTGCTGGCTATGCAACGTTATGAAAGCCCTTACTGGTTATCTTTTAAACAGGCTCAGGACTTAGGCGGGAATGTAAAGAAAGATGAAAAGGGCACGCCTGTTGTTTTCTGGAACTGGCTAAATCAAGTTGACGATGAAGGGAATGAAAAGAATATTCCGTTTATAAGATATTACACGGTTTATAATGTCGCCCAATGTGGAAACATCGATGAAGGTAAAATTCCTTCTATTCCTTCTGTTCATAATGACTTTGATCATATTGCGGAATGCGAGGCTATTATTGCTGATATGCCGGATTGTCCCGAAATACAACAAGGGAAACAAAGAGCTTCTTATAATCCTTTAAGCGATATTATCAGCATGCCCCGCTTTGACAGCTTTGACACTGCCGAAGAGTTTTATTCAACATTATTTCATGAAGCTATTCATTCGACTGGCAACGGGAAACGCTTAAACAGGCTTAACAATAATATCAGCGGTTTTGGCAATGAAGAATATTCCAAAGAAGAGCTTGTGGCGGAAATGGGAGCAGCTTTTCTTTGCGGCTTTGTTGGAATTGAAAACATCACGCTTAATAACAGTGCTGCGTATATTCAGGGCTGGCTGAAAGCTCTTAAAGACGACAAAAAACTGGTAATTATCGCAGCTGCGCAGGCGCAAAAAGCCGCTGATTACATTTTAATGGTTAATCAAGAAGCTAATTAATTTTTCAAGGCTGGGCTAACGGCAATACGGGCAGAAAGAAAAGAAAATGAAGAATTACAAATTAAACAAAATATTGAACACGCCGTTTATTGATTTACCGGAAAAATGTCAGAAGATGAAAAACAAACAGGAAATAATAAGGGA
Organism: Syntrophaceae bacterium; assembly: GCA_003142535.1. Lineage (GTDB taxonomy): Bacteria > Desulfobacterota > Syntrophia > Syntrophales > Smithellaceae > Fen-1166. The sequence goes on along the minus strand of PLMQ01000070.1, from coordinate 1,110 downwards.
GCTGGAAGGACTGGCACAACGCGCCGGAATGATGGCCGCGTATATTTTGGAACGTGACGGTTATGGATGCGGAGATCAGGGACATAAAACAGCCATTAAGAGAATGAATAAAACGGGAAAAACGATCTGGATGAAAGCATTTGGTTATAACGGTTTTCATAATTTATCGTTTTAGTTAATCATGCTGTCCTATCGGCACGACGGGGAGAAAGAGAATTACGACTATGTTAGTATCAGTTAAACCTTGTGTAAATTGCGGAGCCAGTGAATTATCGGATTTCCGGGAATATGACGGATGCCTCGGATACGAGGCGATAATATGCAAAAAGTGCGGTTATATTTACGACCATAGTGGTGCACATGCGCCAGATCGGGGCGAAGGAACAGAAACGACAATTGAGCAGCTTAAAAAAGACTGGAACAAGGCCAAGTGCGAAAAATAGTTGAAACATCGAAATTCAGGTCTGATTTAAAAAGAATTTCCAAGTCTGGACGATGTGAAATCGATGACATATTTTAAATCCATCTAAAAAAATCGGCGGCTATTTCAACCGCCGATTTTACGAAGTGGTAAGTATTTTTTATTGCAACAAATGCTTATTGGCCGCCCTGCCCTTCCCTATTCCAGTTTATCACAAATGCAGTCTTGTCGGCGTCAAGCCGCATTTATTTTAATTACCAGTTTACTCCAATAATCATTTTGCTTTTCTTTTTTTGTACGACTGCAAAAACTGTTTTCCCGCCCTGCTTTGCGGTTAGTATCGCCATGATAAGGCTGTAAGCACATTTGTGATTTTATCCGTCGAAAAAGTGTGCCGCTTATTTCGCGGCTTTTGCTCTGGGCTTGCAGCACAGATCACGCCGCTGCATAATCAACACACATATTCAGCTAATTACAAATTACAGCCCTTTCACGCTTATCCCTTCTACTATTCCCACCCTGATATTTTTTATCAAAAAGAAAAAGGCCACTCCCGAAGAAGGTTAGCCTTTTTCCAATCCATGCAATCCTTTGCTCAACAGATATTTTATTTTCCGGGCTGCTTATTCAGCCACTGTTGCGGCTTGAGCACATGCAGATCAATTGAAGCGATTTTCTTTTTATAACCA
>PLMQ01000045.1 GCA_003142535.1 Syntrophaceae bacterium | reverse complement strand
AAACGAAGTGCATAACCTAAAGGTCACAAGTTGAAATTTGTAAGTCGAATTATCCCGCAAAGCGGAGGGTATAATAACCCGTAGCGAGCTTAGGCATGGGTTTCCATTGTTTGCTGCGGGTTCATACCCGTGATTATTTTAGGGAAAAGAACTTTCCCGGAAACTGTTTAACTATTCCGTTTAACTCCAGTGTCATCAAAGAACCCAGAACATCGCCGGGTGAAAAACCGGTCGCAGTTATCAAATCGTCAACATGGATGCGGCCGTTGGCAATAATGGCGATAATTCGCTTATCGATTATGCTTAGATTTTCTATTTGTTTTGATGGTTTTGTTGCGGAAATAGAATTGGGAACTGATTCCTTAAGTTTTGTTTTCTCAAGCTGAGGTAAAATTTCTTCTAATATGTCATCCGTATTTTCAATTAATTTTGCACCCTGCTTAATTAGCTTGTTTGTGCCGCGGGAACCTTTGGAGTCAATGCTTCCGGGAACGGCGAATACTTCGCGTCCCTGTTCCAGAGCAAGCCTCGCCGTAATAAGTGAGCCGCTCTTTTCACCGGCTTCAACTACAACTACACCATAGGAAATGCCGCTGATAATCCTGTTACGTGTAGGAAAATTGACTGAAAGCGGCGGCGTGCCCGGAGGAAATTCGGAAATGACCGCCCCATTGCGGGTAATATCCAAAAATAATTTTATGTTCTCCGGCGGATAAATAACGTCGAGCCCGCTGCCGAGGACGGCAATCGTCCGGCCTTGAGCGGATAAAGCACCGCGGTGTGCGGCAGAATCTATGCCACGTGCCAGGCCGCTAACAACAGTTACGCCCTTTAAGGCAAGTTCGCGGCTGATTCTTTCAGTTGTATATTTACCGTAGGTGCTGGCAAGACGTGATCCCACTATAGCAATATTTACATCGTCTTTTATAAGACTGCCTTTAACATAAAGAAAAGGAGGGCGGTCATATATATTCAGTAGTTTTGCCGGATATAAATCATCCTGATAAGTGATGACATGGATTTCCGCTTTATCAATAACCTCTATATCCCGTTTAACTTTATCCCAGTTTTTAAATCCAGCAATGGCTGCTGCAGCTTTTTTTGTAATACCGGATACAAACTTAAGTTCAGAGGGCGCCGCTGAAAAAATGGCTTCCACCGTGCCGAACTTATCCACTAAAGCCGGGAACATAATATTTCCGATGCCGGCAGTTGATCTTAAAGCAATCCAATATTTAAGTTTATTATAATCCATAAATACCTGTAAAATTGGGCGCAAGTTATATCTTCTTTAACGGGCATGTCAAGCATTTTGAATGCGAAAGTATATCTGCTGAGGTGGTGTTGAAGGCGTCACGACTTCTTAAAGACACGGATAAAGGCTTGTGATAAATTCAAATAGATTGATTAAATTTAATCTTTGCGTTACGTATCGCATAAGTTATTTTGAGGAGCTTTTATGTCCAAAGTCAGGGATTATTCAATATTAATCGTTTTTTTACTGGTTATTTATCCATTTGACTTGATTGCTCAAAATGGAAGATTGCCTGATCAATCTAATATCAAAAAAAATGGTTTTACTGATAAAATTGCCGAGAAGGAAAAAAATGAGGTTTCCCGGCCGGTGCTGGTAATTATGCCAAGGGCAATAGATATGGGAACAATTAGTTCTGGTGAAGCTGTTTCCGAGTCATTTACATTTAAAAATGTGGGTTCCGGTATTATGGGCTGGTCAACAAGTGGCCCGGAAGGATGGAGAATATCGGGCAATGAGAGAATATCGGGCACGATAGAAGATAGGGCTGATTATCTGCGTATTGATATTCACGTTACTTCCAGCGACAAATTGCTAAGTGATGAAAAATCTAAAGCTTCGCCTTATCAGGTAATAATGATTCTGGAAGCAGGAAAAGAAAAGCTTGTATGTAAGAAAACTTTATCAATGGGCAGTTATAAAGAAGCAATTAAAATAACTTCTATCGGCGGCAATAGAACGATATATGTTAATTTCAAAATAGTTTCGGCTGTGGAACTGCCGCAAATAAACTTAAATCCTGCGCGAATGGATATGGGATTTCTTTTACAGGGGAAGACAATATCCAAAAAAATCATGCTGACCAACAAGGGCAGGGAAACACTAAAATGGAATGTAACCGTTCAGAAATATAAAAGAAGCGATAACCCGGCCATTTTTAAAAAAAGCCGCTATATATCGTTTATCAATGAAGCCGTTCGCGGTGGTGGAACATACAGCGTACCTGTCCATCTTAAAGAAACGATAGAGTTAAACGGAAAATGGGCGGAAATTAACGGCTACCCATCAAGTATGGGAACAGGCAGTTTCCTGAATATTCGTTTTAACGGAACGGGGATAATCCTTTGCTTTATCAACTATCCCGATAAAGGCAATTTAACGGCTTATGTTGATGAACGACAAATTAATGAGAATATATCTTCCGCAGAACAGAAGAAAAATGGTGAAATGCTGATTGCGGAAGGGCTTGCTGACGGGTCGCATCTGCTAACTATTGTAGATAAAGAAGGGCGTCTGGATATTGAAGGTATTAAGATATTAGGTCGGGATGTAGCTCGTGGTCCGCAGGGCTGGGTTAGCGTTTTCCCGGTTTCGGGAACTACGACACTGGAAACTGATTATATAAACATTCATTTAAATACATCGCAACTTTCACCGGGTATTTACGGTGATAATATAATTTTCAGTTCCAATGGCGGAGAGGAGACAGTAGAAATATTTGTAGAAGTAATTGCCGATAAGGCAACAAAATCTATTGATATATATAGGTATGCCAAGGGATTGGATTATTTATTTACAGCAAATCCGCAGGAGGAAACAAAAAAACTCAGTCAAAACGAATATGTAAAAGAAGGAATTGCTTTCCGGCTTTTTGTGCCGGATACTCCGGGGACGACGAACTTTTATCGCTGGTATAATCCTCAAAAAATGGATCATTTCTATCATTATGATGGGAGAGGTGGCGGGAAAAAATTGCAGGGCTATGTTTTTGAGGGCTCAATAGGGAATATTGCTACATCAAGAATGACAAATACAAGAGAACTTTATCGCTGGTATAATCCGGTATCCGGTCAATATTTTTATACGACCGATTCCCATGGAGAAACAGTCGCGAAGAAAGGATATAAATTTGACGGCATTGCCGGATATGTTAAATAAAAGGTATTTTTTCCAGCATTAAATCTTGACAAAATGACGAAGAGAGGATATTACGCAAACTCTTTTTTCAGGTACAGGTTTTATTGTGAAACTCCAATTCTGAAAGCGCAGCGGAATTGGCTAGTTGAACAATCCCGCAACGCGGAGGGTATAATATTTCGCAGCGAGATCGCGAAATGTTTCCAAAGCTTGCATTGGAGTTTATCATACCCGTGGCTGTTTGCGCCTGTAGCTCAGCTGGATAGAGCAACGGACTTCTAATCCGTGGGCCGAGAGTTCGAATCCCTCCAGGCGCACCAAGGCGAAAATGGTGGGTGTAGCTCAGTTGGTTAGAGTGCCGGGTTGTGGCCCCGGAGGCCGAGGGTTCAAATCCCTTCACTCACCCCATTTATATGTAAATTGTGCGCCCGTAGCTCAGCTGGATAGAGTCGCAGACTTCGAATCTGTTGGTCGTAGGTTCGAATCCTACCGGGCGTACCAAAACATGAAAAAAGAAAAAAGGGCCCTTAGCTCAGCTGGTAGAGCAACTGACTCTTAATCAGTAGGTTGTCGGTTCGACCCCGACAGGGCTCACCAAATATCAAGGGGCTACAGTTAAATTACTGTAGCCCCTTGATATTTGCAAACCAATTTGATAACCATAATCCGGCATTTAATACCATTTCTAAATCAAAGATGATATCGAGGCAGCAAGGAGGAGGCGACGCACGTCCGCGGCGGCGGATTAAGGAGCCGATGACCCAAGCATGCACCAGGCAGGCTCCGCCAACAAAGATAGCGCTTTGATTTAGAATTGGAATAACAATTTATTGAGCGGGTTTAATCGTTTCGTTGGTAAATTTCAGATATTGTTGTTTGTCGATAATCTGGAGATTGAAAAATTTTATAATCGGCGATTGAAATTTATTGAAGAATTCAATTCCTTTAACCGGTTCGGAAGAGGGGATGAAAGGAGTAACGTATTAGGAGACAAGTGGGACTAGCTGAGATGAGGCTGTATATGTTGGGATGGGAGGCTCAAAATGATCAAATATAATCTGTGTAAATGATTATCGTTATTCCTCATACCTAGCGGAATATTCAGTATAACCTTAAATTTGCTATATAAGAAAAGTCAAAGCATCCCTCAATATGTTGAGGTTCCACTAAATATTGAGGCCAGGCGAATCATCTCATACTTTTCTGCTGTTCTTTCCTCTTAATCAAACATCCTGTTATTAAAGGATAATCCAAATTTCTGATTTTCCTTCGGCTATTGGCAGGCCATTTGCAACTATGATAAGAAAAATCACTATGCATTCGTCTAATAAACGGGCATATTTTTGAAGCCATCTGAATCTGCTCAAAACGTAATAGCTGAATTTGGATGACTGAAGATCAGCAGTTAAAGGAGCCTTTATGGCCGGTATCAAATGCATTCACTGTAATTTTGTCGAGACCCTTGAGAAGCAGGGCATCACTTTTGATGGTAAAACTGGTGGCATACCGATTTCCCGCAGCTTCAAGCACAAGGGACACAATCCTTTTCTTAGGCAAGGGTTGCTCGCCTTACTTCTTGGTGTTGTGTGTGCTATGCCGGTCATGGCTGCACAGATCCAGCTGCCAGCGATTATTGAGCCCGCCAGCCAAGAACATCACGTCGGCAAACTTATATTTGTTGAATTGGTGACGCCGGACCTCGCCGCCGCCAAGAAGTTCTATGCGGGACTGTTTGGCTGGACATTTCGTGATATTCAGGACGGTGGGACAAAGTACGCCGAGGCATTTCTCGACGGTCGTCCGGTCGCAGGACTGATTCACAAGAATGTACCAGCAAGCGAGCATCGACAGCCAGCGTGGCTGAGCTTCTTCGCCGTGGGTGATGTCGACGCAGCAAAAAAGGTTGCTTTGCAAAATGGCGCGAAGATGCTGTCCGAGCCGCATAGCATTCCTGACCGCGGCCGGGAAGCAGTCTTCGCGGATCCGCAGGGAGCCGTTTTTGCGGTTCTCGCTTCCAGTAACGGTGATCCGCCCGATGTTCTGGCCGCACCCGGAGAATGGATTTGGATATCGTTAATTACGGGCGATCCGGAGACCAATGCTGCTTTCTACCAGACGCTGTTCGACTACGAAGTTTTCGAGTTGCCTGCTAGCGAAGGAGCCCAACATCTCTTGCTCGCGTCCGACAACTATGCTCGTGCGAGCGTGAATACACTGCCTGCGAATAGGCCCAATGCCCATCCCCACTGGCTTAATTATGTATGCGTCGAAGATACGGTCAAGATGACTGCAAAGGTCGTGGCGCTCGGTGGCCGCGTGCTGGTCGAGCCACGGATTGATCGCCACGGCGGCAAGGTCGCGGTAGTCGCCGACCCGTTTGGGGCACCCTTCGGATTGCTTGAATGGCCGGACACTGAGAGTAAAGAGGTGCCCAAATGAATATCTTAATCTTACGCTGGTTAGCGCTTGCCTTTGTGCTCTGCACGTTGATGTTCCTGTTGTCTGGCTGCTTCTTCCCTGGTGGCGGATACGGGTACGACGATGGCGGGGGTATTGGGGCGGCTTACTATGAACCCCCCGGCTTCGACTACGGTGGTTGGGGACATGGCTACCAAGTGGCGCCGTTTCGCGGCGGTGACCATCGTCCAACCAGTAGAGGTGGCCGTGCATCTGCGCGAGCTTACAGATCCGCGCCTACTTCCCACTCGATGCCGTCTATTCCGTCGCATTCGCGTTCTGGTGGCTTGCGATCACGTTGAAGTGCGGAAAGATCTTGAGCGTCTATCCGGAAAGCTCTTGAATCATCTGAATCACTCATGATTCAAGATTGGCGGCCCGATTTGTCTACCAGATGAGTTGGAAGCTGAAGGTACCGGTGAAAAGATAGCCGGCGAAGTTCAGGAAAAGATTGGCCCGGTCAAAAAGGTTCTGGGTAATTGAACAACGGGACGCCATCGGCCTGAATAATTTTTTACTAACCCATTAAATAAAAGGAGAAAAAAATGAAACAAGTCAGAGTTAAATATTTTTTCGTCGTGTGTATGGCCTTGATTATAGGAATCCTCCCGGTTTCCTCTTACGCGGCCACGGCAAGTGAGATTGATACCAACGTAAATGCATCCCTCGACCGATTTGTCAACGAAGTTAAGGGGGCAAAGGAGTTTCTTAACGCCGCCCAGGGAGTCCTTATCATCCCTAAGGTTATACAGGGAGGGCTTGTGGTTGGCGCCGAGTATGGCGAGGGCGCCTTAAGGATCGGCGGGAAAACGGTTGCATACTATAACATTGCTTCCGCATCTTTCGGAGCTCAGATCGGTGGCGAGTCAAAAGACATCATCCTTGTCTTCATGGATAAAACGGTCTTGAACAAATTTCGTAACAGCCAAAACTGGAAAGCCGGTGTGGATGCCAAGGTAACCTTGATCAATGTCGGCGTCGATGAATCCATAAACACGGTAAAAATAAAGCAACCTGTTGTGGGATTTGTCTTTGGCCAGAAAGGGCTGATGGCCGGCGCCACGATAGAAGGATCGAAATTTACCAAAATGAAAAAATAAACAGCTGTGAAAGCAGGTAACTGAGGAGGACTCCGGCACTGCAGAATGAATTTACTGCTCGCCACGGTACCCACGGTACCACTCACTGCCAGTTTTGTCACATCACACTGCTCTTAGGAGAAGGGGAAACGTATCCCTTCTCCTAACAATGCGCAGCATGCAAGGGGAAATACTATGCCCCTAGCCCCTAATTCAAGTAATAATTGTTCTTATTGTCGTCGGGGTTGTCCTATGGTTGATTAATAGATACATACCGATAGCAATCCCATAAAGACTATTTTGATTGTGGTAGTGATTATAACAGTGGTTCTCTGGTTACTGAGTGCCTTTGGAGTCTTAGGTTTCCTCTCAGGGATTCGTATCGGTGTATGTCTTCAAATGGTTTTGGACAAATCAGGCCTGAAACTAAAGGAAGGTTTCAACACGCTTTCCTGCCTTTTCAGCACATCGCCCCGGGCGCTCGGCTGATATTGTTAAAGGAGTGAAATTTGTCAATGGTATGGAAGTAAAACGGATCGCCACCTAACTTCTCTATACATAACTATTGACTATAGCTCTGCCGATCAGTGCTTATGTCCAGTATTCTTCTATAACAAACGTAACAACTGAGTCCGAATGAGAGAAGATCAGCAGAAGCTATAAGGAGGAAAAATTTTATGAAAATTAGAAAAACTATATTTTTCCTAAGTTTAGCATTAACATTAGTATTCGCTAGTTTTAATGTCTATGCCGCTGACCAATCAATTTGTCATCCTGATGCAAACATTGTATTTCATGATAACGGATTGGTTAAAACTTGCCAACTCAAAAATGATTACGATGCGAATAACATCAGATGTAAAAATGGTGATACTGTTAGGTTTTATGACAACGGCAACTTAGAATCTTGTGTGCTCTATGAGTCAGTTACCATAGGGAATAATAAATGCAAGGAAGACGGTCTAATTTCTTTCTTCATCGATGGCAAACTGAAATCATGCATGAACCAAGATAACTGAAAAAGAGGATTGAGAAATTCGGGAGAGGCACCCGAATTACTATCAGGTGAATGTATGGATGTAAGTTATAAAGTTGTCCATAGCAAAATAAATAGTCATTTTTTTAATTCACATAAGTGGAGGTTTGGATATGAGTCGTAATTTTGTAGAGTATGAATGGGATCGGTTGCAACAACGCTTGGATCAAAGGTTTAATAAGTATGTCCATCATGACCCCGAGACTAGTGAATGCAAGCAGATGAACCCGTCGCAGCAGCATCCAGCTCGTTGCCAGAAAAATAAAGAGCGTTCGGAAGTAAATTAATTTCAAAAGGAGGCAGGGAAATGGATTTTATTAAGCATATTTTTGTCGTCAGCTGGTTGACCAAATATTGTAACAAAACAATACAAGCTGGAATTTCATTATCCTGCAAATGTAGCTTATCAATGGAATAACGATGAAGTTATCTCGCTCAATGTTTGACAACAGCCATCAGATCAAGCTTCTTTTAATATACGTTACCCTCTCTGTTTATCTCGTCGTGCCTTCATTTTGCTATTCACTATCATTGTCCTAAAATAAGCAGCATTATTTACCCCCTATTTTTTGATGGGTATTAAAAACTACGCTTATACGGTCATTATCGGTGAAATAAAGGCATTTCTGAACCCATTTTCTTAGATTCAGGACAGTATAGGTTTACTTTGAATAAAACGATTACGAGATGGCATTCCATAAAAATCAGAATTGAACCAATTGTGACTAGACTCTTAAAAAACAGTATGAAAAAACATAGAACAACATAAATATCCGTTCAAGATATTTCTTTATGTTATTCAACATGAGTTATTGATATTATTACTCTTTTTCACTCTCTTAATCAGTAGGTTGTCGGTTCGATCCCGACAGGGCTCACCAATAATATCAAGGGGTTACAGTAATTGAACTGTAGCCCCTTTTTTCTTATTTGCAAACCAATTTGATAACCGTAATCCGGCATTTAATACTATTTCTAAATCAAAGATGATATTGAGGCGGCAAGGAGGAGGCGACGAGGCGTATTGTACATACGTTGAGGAAGCCGACGACGCTGCCAACAAAGATAGCGCTTTGATTTAGAATTGGAATAACAATTTATTGAGCGGGTTTAATTGTTTCGTTGGTAAATTTCAGATATTGTTGTTTGCCGATAATCTGAAGATTGAAAAATTTTATAATCGGTGATTGAAATTTATTGAAGAATTCAACTCCTTTAACCGGTTCGGAAGAGGGGAGCTCCAGGGTCAGTGTAAAAATATTTCGTTCATGTCCGGCGTAATTGCCCAGTGAACCGGGGAAATATCCGAATTTCTTCAATGGATGTTTTGTTTCCTTGCTGACTTCTTCCAGCCATCGTTCAAAGGAGTCCAGATCGGAAGAGGGGCCGTCAAAGTCATAAAAACCCAAAGGTGAATGCATAGTAAGGATTTTCTGCGGTTTGAATCTGTTTATTAATGCCATCTGGAATAATGTTTCCTGCTCCGAGCCGGGTTTTTTACCCGGGTAATAGCGCTTATTTTTATGACATTTACGCTCCCACTGGAGCCAGGCAGATGCCTGCCAGTCGTGAGTAGGGAAATTTCTGTTTAAGTCAATTCCGTTGGCGTTTACCCGTTGGGAAGGTTTCGCGAAAAAGCCATCCGGATTGACTAATGGTGCAATGATTATGCACTTATCCTTAAACAGCGCGGGATTGTCTTTTATGTAGTTGGCAAACTTTAAAAGCACGTAAACCGTCGGTAATTCATCGCCATGAACGCCGCCCAGAAACAAAATGCAGTTGCTTTTATTACCGCCGAAAATTGTAAAGATAAGTGACCTCTTCTGGCTGGTAACACGGTAATACTCCCAGGTAATTTCATTGAGTTTAATATCTTTCCAGCCGTAATCCTTGCATTGCTTCTCTAAAGAAGAAATAAACTCGTTAAGCTCTTTTGCTGAAGGCTCAAAAGCAAAAAGCTTTTCTGCCGAAAAGAACAAAAGAAATAAAAATATAAAAACAAATATTTTAGAAAATAAATTCATAGCCATGATTATTCAATAAAATAAGATTGTGTATTTTTAAAGTAATGCTATAATTTTTGCAAGGTTTTATAAATAATAGTGGCAGATTTTAGCAATTATTCCGAAAAAGTTGTTATTCCAATTCTAAATCAAAGCGCTATCTTTGTTGGCAGCGTCGTCGGCTTCCTCAACGTATGTACAATACGTCTCGTTGCCGCCTCGATATCATCTTTGATTTAAATGAAATTAACGGGAAGGGTAATTTCTGGCACGGAACAATATTGCTCCGAGAATACAGCATATGCCGCCAATGAGCAAGGTCAGGGAAACACCGATCGCACCGGCCATACTTCCGGCCAGCAAACTGCCGAAAGGCGCCATGCCCAAAAACGAAACAGCATAGAAACTCATCATGCGTCCGCGTTTGTCATCATCGACATTTGCTTGCAGCCAGGTATTGCTGGAAGCAACCTGGACCATCATTCCGAATCCGGCAATTAGTGTCAGTAACAAAGCAATAGATAGAAAATGAGAAAATCCCAAACCAATCAGACCGAGACCGAATACTATCACGGCAAGAGGGATATTTTTTCTTAGACCTTTTATGCTTTGACGGGAAGCCAGATAAAAGGCTCCCAGAAGAGCTCCTGCCCCCAAAGAGGACATCAAAAATCCCAATGTATGAGCCCCTCCTTGCAGAATATCTTTGGCAAATGCGGGCATGAGAACGATGAAGGGCACACCCATAATGCTGGTCAGGGCCATAAGCAGGAGAATTGATCTCATTTTCTGATCGCTAAAAACATAAAAAAATCCTTCCTTGAATTCTTCGACAATGCTGGTTTTTCTGATCACTTTTTTTATGTTTACTATATTCATAGCCAGCAAAGCGATAATAACGGCAATATAACTCAGGCCATTGATCAGAAAACAAATTCCTTCGCCAACAGCCGCAATCAATATTCCGGCAATAAATGGTCCCAGAAATCTGGATGCATTGAACATGGCGGAATTTAAGGCAATGGCATTTCCTAAATCTTTTCGGTCGTCAATCATTTCAATCACAAAAGATTGTCTGGTTGGAACATCAAAGGCATTAATACAACCGAGCAATAAACTCAGAAAAATAATCTGCCATACGGTGATCATTCCGGATAATACTAAAATCGCTAAAGTCAAAGCCTGAATCATGGATAGGCTCTGTGTCCAGATCAGAATACGATATTTGTTGAATCTGTCCGACCAGACGCCGGCAAAAGGAGAAATAATAAATGTTGGAAACTGGCTGATGAAACCGACTAATCCTAACAAAAAAACTGAATTGGTCATTCGATATACCAGCCAACTGACGGCAATTTGCTGCATCCACGTTCCGATAAGCGATATGAATTGTCCCAGATAAAAAAGACGATAATTGCGCGATTGCAGCGTTCTAAATGTCAGTTTAAAATTGTTGATGCTTTCAGAAATGGTTCCACTTACATTTAAGGCCATTAGTTTTTTACAAATCCTTTAATTGATATTTTGTTGGAATATTTATGGGACATACAAATGAAGATGCCGATATAAGAATGTTGAGTTATGAATAACAAGACAGCATACATAATATTAAATTATATTACTCATAATACAATGCGTCAATAGGATTAACTAAGAAATTTTTGTGAGCACGATAAAATCCGAAGAAAATACCGACGAGGCGAATAAAAATATATTGCCATATTATTTCTTGACAGATTGCATGGACAAATATATTTTGTTGTCGTGACAACATATTTACAAAAATAAAAGCGAGTTGTTTAATGAGACAAAAGATCAAAACATTTTCTTTGGATGAATCGCTCGGTTACTGGCTGTACCGCAGTCATATTCAAGTATCCGCTGCTTTGCGCCAGGCTTTTCAGGATGCAGGCCATGACTTAACGCCGGAACAATGGGCGGTTTTGTTAGGTCTGCGGGAACAAGAGGGGCTCAATCAAAGTAAACTTGGAGAAAAAACTTACAAAGACCGTCACAACATCACTCGCATTCTCAAACAATTGGACAAGCGGGGGTATATTGAAAAACTACATGATGAAAAAGACAAGCGTGCTTTTCGCATTTATTTAGCTCCGGCGGGGCGTAGTCTTTTAAAAAAATTGAAACCTATAGTCTTGAAGCACCGTGATCGGGTGTGTAGGGGCTTTAGAAAAGATGATTTACTGAAGGTTCGTGATTATCTTGGGCAGATAGTTAATAATCTGCGGTGTTCGTGATTATGATAAATAATACATCGCGATTGAAAAATTTAAGGTGGTGCAAAAAATAAGGTGGTTTCGGGTCGGCAGGAAGAATATGAAAAAATGGGGATTTAGAATACTTGTTGTTCCTGTAATCGCAGCGGCTGTTATATATGGAATTGTGTATTTCATTCACTCCCTTTCTCACGAAAGAACAGATGATGCATATGTGGCGGGCACAGTTGTTCCTATCGCGGCTGAAGTCAAAGGCAAAGTTGTTAATGTGTATATTGACGACAATCAATATGTCGAAGCGGGGAAGCCTCTTCTGGAAATTTACCAACAAGACTATCAAGATATGGCAAAAGAAAAAAAAGATACTATTTCTAGATTGACTTCCGAAGGAAGTGAGCTTGCCGCAACTATTGCGGAAAAAGAAAAAACTTATGACAGAGCGCGCGCCAATCTGGATGTGGCCATAAGTGAAGAAGACTTGGCGCAAAAGGAAATGCAGCGTTATGAAAGCTTGCTGAAAAAAGATGCCGTATCCCAAAATCAGTATGATCAGATGAAGTCACGCTGGCAGGTAACAGTCGCGCGCAGGAAATCTGCCGCTGCCGCTATTGATGAGGCGGAGGCTGCTCTCAAAGCTATCAAAGCAAAGACCACAACTCAGTCTTTTAAGATCAAGGAAGCACAATCAGCAAAAAATCTGGCTGAGCGTGATTTGACAAGAACAGTAGTTATCGCGCCTATCAGCGGCAGAATTGCCATGAAAAATGTCAACCCGGGGAAATATGTACTGCCGGGGCAAACGCTACTGGCAATTGTAAAAGAAGATATCTGGGTAATTGCCAATTTCAAAGAAACAGAAATTGCAAAAATGGCGGTTGGCCAGCCGGTAGAGATCAAAGTTGATGCCTATCCCTCAATAAAATTTTCCGGCCATGTTGACAGTCTCCAATCCGGCACCGGCTCCATCTTCAGTTTACTGCCGCCGGAGAATGCAACAGGTAATTTTGTGAAAGTTGTGCAAAGGGTTCCGGTTAAAATAGTCATTGATTCCAAATTCGATCCACAACATCCTCTGTGGCCGGGACTGTCGGTTGTACCTACTATCGATGTAAGTCGCCAGACCGGACCAAAGTTGTCGAAAAAATAGAGGCATGATGGACGAAAGGCGTAGCCCGCATAAATGGTTAATTGCTTTGACTGTAATGACCGGTAACATCATGTCGTCACTGGATATAAGCATTGTCAATGTAGCCCTGCCGCACATGCGTGGCACACTTGGCGCGTCGGTCGAAGAAATTACCTGGGTTTCCACCGGATATATCCTGGCCAATGTCATCATTATGCCCATAGTTGCTTTTTTAAGCTCCCGTTTTGGCCGTAAGAATTTTTATATATTTTCCGTTTTGTTATTTACCGGTGCATCCATGCTTTGCGGAATAGCCTGGGACCTTACCTCTATGGTCGTATTCCGGATAATTCAAGGTATTGGTGCAGGTGCGTTGATACCGGTTTCGCAAGCAATACTGCGAGAAACATTCCCGCCTAAGGAACAGGCTATGGCTATGGGAATTTTTGGGGTGGGTGTAATGCTGGGGCCGGCAATCGGTCCGACCCTTGGCGGATGGCTCACCGATAATTATTCCTGGCCGTGGATATTTTATATCAATGTTCCGGTTGGTATTATCAATGTCCTGCTGGTTATGAAATTTATTGAGGATCCTCACTTTCTTGTCCGGCAAACAGGCCGAGTTGATGTTCTCGGCCTGTCTCTTATGACAGTTGGCCTGGGAGCATTACAGATAATGTTGGAGCAGGGCGAACAGTACGATTGGTTTTCTTCGAAATTCATTGTTTATCTTGCCTTAGTTGCCGCATTTGGTCTGATATTATTTGTCTGGCGAGAATTGAAGGTAGATATCCCGGCAGTAAATCTGCGTATTTTAAAAGACATTAATTTCAGTTCGGCGACATTTCTCAGTGGCATTCTGGGCTTGGCGCTGATGAGCAGTCTCTTTATTATACCTTTATTTTTGCAGCAGCTTTTGGGCTATCCGGCTTTGGATTCGGGACTGGCGTTAATTCCCCGATCTGTCGCCATGATCATGATAATGCCGATTGCGGGGAAAATTTATAATCGTGTAGGCCCAAGGCTGATGATAGCATTGGGGCTGCTTTTAAACGGGATTTCATTTTATCAGCTTTCCATTCTTTCCTTGAGCATCGGTTTCTGGGACATGTTTATTCCTCAATTTATGCAGGGAGTCGGAATGGGATTAATTTTTGTTTCTTTAAGCACTGCAGCGCTTTCCACCATTGAAAAGCATATGCTGACCGCTGCCTCAGGACTTTTTAACGTTGTGCGGCAGGTATTTGGCAGTATCGGCATAGCTCTGTCTGCCACA
>PLMQ01000007.1 GCA_003142535.1 Syntrophaceae bacterium | reverse complement strand
CCATTACACCCGCAATGACAGAATGCTAGCTTATGCAAGTAAGCACCAGGTCAATCTGAATTCGCGTTTAAATAATTCCTGTTCTGGAATAAGATAGGCTAATATATGAATCCTTCTCGACCTTTCATAATGCGCCCAGTTGCTACAGCATTGTTCATGGTGGCGATTCTGATAGCAGGCATTATCGGTTATCATGTACTCCCTATTTCCGCGCTGCCTCAGGTTGATTACCCGACTATTCAGGTCGTGACTCTTTACCCCGGGGCAAGTCCGGATGTTGTTACTTCTTCCATTACTGCGCCACTGGAACGCCAATTCGGCCAGATGCCGGGGCTGAACCAGATGTCTTCGACGAGCTCGGGTGGCGCATCGGTAATCATCCTGCAATTCAGTCTCAGCCTGAACCTTGATGTCGCGGAGCAGGAAGTGCAGGCAGCTATCAATGCCGGGACTACCTTTCTTCCCACAGACCTACCAATGCCGCCGATCTACAGCAAAGTTAACCCGGCTGATGCACCGATTATGACGCTCGCGATAACGTCCAAAACCTTGCCGCTACCGAAAGTTCAGGATCTCATCGATACGCGTGTCGCCCAGAAAATATCACAGCTGCCGGGTGTCGGACTGGTCAGCATCAGCGGCGGACAAAGACCGGCTGTCCGCATTCAGGCCAATCCCAAAGCACTGGCATCCTATAAGCTCACGCTGGAGGATTTGCGCACAACAATCGGTAATGCCAATGTCAACCTGGCCAAAGGTAGTTTTGACGGTCCGGAGCGCGCATCCACAATCGATGCCAATGACCAGATTAAGATGGCTGCGGAATATGAAAAAGTTATTGTTGCATACCGCAATGGTGCGCCCGTGCGTCTTACCGATGTCGCGGAAGTCATTGACGATGCTGAGAATGTCAACCTCGCGGCCTGGCGTGATCAAACGCCGGCTGTCATAGTAAACATTCAGCGTCAGCCGGGCGCCAATGTAATCGAGGTTGTCGACAGCATCAAGAAAGTAATTCCGCAATTGCGGTCATCGCTGCCCGGTTCGGTTGATGTTATACTGCTGACCGACCGCACCACAACCATCCGGACATCGGTGGCAGATGTTCAGTTTGAATTGCTCATCGCCATCGCTCTTGTCGTGATGGTAATTTTCCTTTTTCTGCGCAATCTATCCGCGACAATTATTCCGGGTATCGCCGTACCGCTATCACTTGTCGGAACATTCGGGTTCATGTATCTTTTCGGTTTCAGCATCAATAATCTGACGTTGATGGCTTTGACAATCTCGACTGGTTTTGTCGTGGATGACGCCATTGTTGTTATAGAAAATATAGCCCGTTATATCGAACAGGGTTTATCCCCAATGGAAGCCGCCTTCAAAGGCTCCGCACAAATTGCCTTTACAATTATTTCACTTACCTTTTCCCTGATTGCCGTTTTGATACCGCTGCTTTTTATGGGAGATGTTGTAGGACGACTATTTAGGGAATTTGCGATCACCTTAACAGTCGCCATATTGATTTCAGCCGTTGTCTCGCTGACGCTGACACCGATGATGTGCTCCAAGCTGTTGAAGCATGTACCGGAAGAAAAGCAAGGACGTTTTTACCACAAAAGCGGCTTATTTTTTGAAAAGGTTATTGCCCGTTACGGTGAGATGCTCACATGGGTTCTTGATCATCAGAAGGCAACGCTGCTTGTAGCCATTGCTACGCTGGTGCTGACAATTCTTTTGTATATCATCATTCCCAAGGGTTTCTTCCCCGTACAGGATACGGGTATGATCATCGGCATCTCGGAAGCCCCGCAATCTATTTCCTTTTCCGCCATGGCGCAGCGTCAGCAGTCGTTGGCCAAATTGATTCTGCAGGATCCGGCGGTAGAAAGCCTCTCTTCCTTCATCGGTGTAGATGGAACAAACGTAACATTAAACAGCGGACGAATGATGATAAATTTGATCCCGAAGAATAAGCGCGACCTTGATGCATCCGGCGTTATCCGTCGCTTACAGGCAAGGCTTAATAAGGCGGAAGGCATATCCCTTTACATGCAGCCGGTACAGGACATGACGATTGAAGACAGGGTAAGCCGCACACAGTATCAATTTACACTGGAGAGTGCCGATCCTGATGAGCTTAGCCTTTGGACCGGCCGCCTGGTCGAGAGTATTTCCCGCTCGCCATATCTTACTGACGTGGCCAGCGATTTACAGGATCAGGGATTACAAGCTTATGTGGATATAGACCGCAATGCGGCCGGCCGGCTCGGCATCACGACAGCCGCCATTGATAATATTCTTTATGACGCTTTCGGCCAGCGCCTTGTTTCCACAATATTCACGCAATCAAACCAATACCGCGTGGTTCTGGAGGTAAAACCTGATTATAAAAAAGGTCCAGCCGCCCTGAATGATTTGTATATCACTTCCCAGTCCGGAACACAGGTTCCGCTTGGGGCAATCGCGCGGATATCGGAAAAACCCACACCGCTTGTCGTCAATCATCAGGGGCAATTCCCCTGTGCCACAATTTCTTTTAATCTGGCGCAAGGCGAGTCACTGGGAAATGCCGTCTCGGCTATCGAGAAGGCCGAGCGCGAAATTGGCGTGCCGATCAGTGTCAAAACCGGTTTCCAGGGTTCGGCACTTGCTTTCCGTTCTTCGCTTACCGGCACTTTATTTTTGATCCTGGCTGCTATCATAACGGTTTATATCGTACTTGGTATTCTCTATGAAAGCTATATCCATCCGATGACGATTCTATCCACACTGCCTTCCGCCGGAGTGGGCGCACTGCTCGCGCTGATGATTTCCGGAACCGATTTGGGAATCATCGGTATCATCGGCATCATCCTGCTTATCGGCATAGTGAAGAAGAATGCCATCATGATGATTGACTTTGCCCTGGATGCCGAGCGCAAAGAGGGCAAGCCGCCGCGCGAAGCGATTTATCAGGCATGCCTGCTGCGTTTCCGGCCGATTATGATGACCACAATGGCTGCGTTGCTGGGAGCGCTGCCATTGATGATCGGTACCGGAGTCGGTTCGGAACTGCGTCATCCCCTGGGCATTGCTATGGTGGGAGGACTTATTTTGAGTCAGATACTGACACTTTTTACAACTCCGGTAATTTATCTGGCCTTTGACGGTCTGAGCCGTAGAATCAGGAGCAAAATAGGCCGTCATTCAGTAACGGCTGATAACGGTGCTGGGACTGTATCATGAGCATTTCCACTCCTTTTATTAATCGTCCTGTAGCGACGACTCTGATAACGCTGGGCATTGCTCTGGCCGGCCTGGTTGCTTTTCGCCTCTTACCTGTAGCGTCTCTGCCGCAGGTTGACTTTCCCACAATATCCGTTTCCGCACAGCTACCCGGAGCCAGCCCGGAAACAATGGCCGCTACTGTCGCCACACCTCTGGAGCGGTCGCTGGGGCGCATTGCCGGTATTACGGAGATGACTTCGTCAAGCTCACTTGGTTCGACCAGAATCACTTTGCAATTTGATCTCGACAGGGATATCGATGGGGCGGCGCGTGATGTGCAGGCGGCTATCAATGCAGCGCGCAGTCTTTTACCTTCGGGATTACCCAGCAACCCGACATATCGTAAAGTAAACCCGGCCGACGCCCCCATCATGATTTTGGTTCTTACCTCGGATACAATGACCAGAGGCCAGCTCTATGACGCAGCTTCTACTATTCTGGCGCAAAAACTTTCTCAGATAAAAGGTGTAGGCCAGGTGACTGTCGGCGGCAGTTCGCTTCCGGCTGTACGTGTGGAATTGAATCCGGCCTTGCTCAACAGCTATGGAATAAGTCCGGAGCAGGTGCGCTTGTACATTGCCGCATCTAACGCCAACCGTCCCAAAGGTTCCGTGGAAGCAGGCGATAAACACTGGCAGATATATGCCAATGACCAGGCAAAAAAAGCAGCCGATTATATTCCACTGATAGTGTCTTATCGCAATGGCGCGGCAGTGCGTCTTGCGGATTTAGGCGAGGTGGTCGATTCCGTACAGGATTTGCGCAATGCCGGGTTATACAATGGCAAGCCGTCCGTTTTGTTGATCATATCCAAGCAACCCGGCGCCAATGTCATCGAAACGGTTGATCGCGTCAAAGATATTATACCGCAGTTGCAAGCTTCAATACCTGCTGCAATCAAATTAGAGATTGGTACGGATCGTACCCCGACAATCCGGGCATCATTAAGAGAGGTCGAACGCACCTTAATAATCTCCATTTTTCTTGTGATCCTTGTTGTATTTTTGTTTTTACGCAATATTTATTCGACATTAATTCCCAGTATTGCTGTGCCTGTTTCACTGATCGGCACTTTTGGCGTTATGTATCTGGCCGGTTACACGCTGGACAATCTTTCGCTAATGGCACTTACCGTCGCCACCGGTTTTGTGGTTGATGACGCTATCGTCGTTCTGGAAAATATCTCCCGCCATATCGAGGCGGGTCTGACTCCATTTCAAGCTGCGTTGTTGGGAGCAAAAGAAGTAGGTTTTACCGTGCTTTCGATGAGCCTCTCACTTGTCGCCGTATTTATCCCCATTTTATTGATGGGTGGAATTGTGGGCAGGCTTTTCCGTGAATTTGCCGTTACGCTTTCTGCGGCTATCATAGTTTCTTTATTTATATCTCTGACCACAACGCCGATGATGTGCGCCCGCTTTTTGCGATCGAAAGAAGAGCTCAAAACCGGCTGGTTTTATAGAAAAAGTGAGCAGATATTTGAGGCAGTCCTCGCCTTTTACCGGCGATCACTTAGCTTCGCTTTGCGGCATGGCGTGATTACAATGGTAATACTAATTATTGTTATCTTCCTGAATGGTTTTCTTTACTTTATCATTCCCAAAGGGTTTTTCCCTCAGCAGGATACGGGAGCTCTTGTCGGCACGATCCAGGCGGACCAGAATATTTCTTTTCAGGCAATGCAAAATAAGCTCATCAATATCATGAATATAATTCGTTCCGATCCAGCTATCGACAGCATATCCGGCTTTACAGGAGGCGGGCAACGCAATTCCGGTTTTATGTATATGTCCCTGAAACCAATTCGTGAACGCAAGGCTTCCTCCGATCAAGTCATGGCAAGGCTGCGCCCGAAACTGGCACGCGAAGCGGGGGCGAGGCTGTTTCTGCAGTCAGTTCAGGACATCCGCGTCGGTGGCCGAGCGTCCGGAGGCTCCTATCAATATACTTTGCAAGCCGAAGATCTTACCGAATTGCGGCTATGGGAAAAACGCCTTCGGGATGCATTAAGCGAACTTCCCGAATTGACAGATTTAAATACAGATGAGCAGGATAGAGGATTGCAGACTTCCGTTACTTTTGACCGGGACACAGCCTCGCGCATGGGAATCACTCCGGCACTTATTGATGCAACATTAAATGATTCCTTCGGCCAACGTCAGGTATCCACAATTTACAATCCTCTGAACCAATACCGTGTCATTATGGAGGCTTCACCTCCTAATTGGCAAAGCCCGGAATCACTTAAAGATGTATACCTTATAATCCCGGCCAGCGCCCAGCTTCCGCAAGGCGCGCAGATTCCTCTTTTATCTTTTGCCAACTATGGTTTGACCAATACATCGCTCGCCGTCAACCATCAGGGGCAATTTGCCGCATCCACAATTTCTTTTAATCTGCCTCTGGGAGTGTCGCTTTCTGCGGCAACTGCAGCGATTCAGAAAACAATGGATAGAATCGGCGTTCCCGGTACCGTAAGAGGAAGCTTTCAGGGAACAGCCCAGGCATTTAAACAATCATTGGCAAGCATGCCGTGGCTGATTCTGGCGGCGCTCATTGCCATATATATTGTGCTGGGCATACTCTATGAGAGCTATATCCACCCGCTCACGATTATATCCACTCTGCCGTCCGCTGGTGTGGGAGCATTGCTGGCCTTGATGCTATTCAATACGGAATTCAGCATCATGGCTTTGATCGGTGTTATTCTGTTAATCGGCATAGTAAAGAAAAATGCCATCTTGATGATTGACTTTGCTTTGGAACAAGAACGAAAAGAAGGGAAAAGCCCTGAAGAATCAATATTTGAAGCCTGCCTGATGCGTTTCCGGCCGATCATGATGACGACGATGGCGGCGCTGTTCGGCGCCCTGCCTTTGATCCTACTCACCGGAGACGGTTCCGAATTGCGCAGACCTTTGGGAATTTCCATTGTCGGCGGACTGATTGTTAGTCAGATTCTCACTCTATATACGACTCCTGTCGTTTATTTATATCTTGACCGTTTCCGGCTGTTTTGTTTAAGGGTATTGGGACGGAAGCCGGAGATTGTACCAAAACAAGTATTGGAGAAAACTTAAAGAGGATTATTATGAAAAAAATATTAATATGTGAAATTATTCTTGCTGCATTAATGGTGATATCCGGCTGTGCTGTCGGGCCGGATTATAAACGCCCCGACGCGCCGATGCCAGCCTCTTTCAAGGAACTAAAAGGATGGCGGGAAGCTCTGCCCCGCGATCAGGAAATCAAAACAAAGTGGTGGGAAGCCTTCGGTGATTCTACACTCAACATTCTTGCCGAACAGGTAAATGTATCGAACCAATCGATTGCCCTGGCGGAGACTCAATATCGTCAGGCACAGGCGCTGGTGCAATTGGCCCGGGCTAATTACTTTCCGACTGTCGGCGCCGGGGCATCCTTTACCCGCTCGTTACCGCCCGGAGGAGAGGGAACCTATAACGCGGTAAACCAGCATGAGGTTTCTCTCAATGCCGCATGGGAAGTAGATATATGGGGGAAAGTGCGACGACAGGTAGAAGGGAGTAGCGCATCCGCTGAATCATCTTTTGCCGACTTACAAGCCATGCGTTTATCAATGCAAACGGAACTCGCCCTGAATTATTTTCAACTGAGGACATTGGATGCCCAAAAGAAAAATCTTGAGGAAGCAGTTGCGGCTTACGGAAAAGCTCTGGAGCTTACTCAAAATCGTTATAACGCTGGTGTTGTGGCCAAGGCTGATGTTGCGGTAGCCCAGACCCAACTTAAATCCTCTCAAGCTCAGGCTATCGATGTCGGTGTGCAACGGGCGCAATTGGAGCATGCTATTGCGATATTAGCCGGTAAACCTCCTGCCGATTTTTCTTTGCCACCCGTGACATTTGTTCCATCACTGATCAAGATTCCTGTGGGCATTCCTTCCGATCTGCTGGAACGCAGGCCGGATATTGCTTCGGCAGAACGCAAGATGGCTGCAGCCAATGCTCAGATCGGCGTTGCCAAAGCGGCATATTATCCATCCCTTTCTCTTTCCGGGTCATTAGGATATGTAAGCGCTGGACTTGCTACACTGTTTACATCACCCAGCTTCTTCTGGGCTATAGGACCAATGGCTTTGGCTGCAACTTTATTTGACGGCGGGGCGCGTAAAGCACAGACCGAGCAGGCAATGGCCGCATACGATGGAACAGTAGCCTTTTACCGGCAAACGGTACTTACTGCATTTCAGGGTGTTGAAGATAACCTCGCTGCCCTGCGCATTCTTGATGAGGAAGCGCAAATGCAGGAGCAGGCTGTAAATTCCGCTCACGAATCCGTGACACTTATGACCAACCAGTATCGGGCGGGAATTGTCAGTTACCTGAATGTGGTTACCGTTCAAACTATTGCACTGACAAATGAAAGAGCGGCCATCAGTATAAGCGGCCAGCGTCTAAACGCAGCCGTCCTGCTTGTCAAAGCTTTGGGGGGCGGGTGGAGTGCGCCGGAAATGTTGGGCTCCAATCAAAAATAGAATTTCTAAAAAAAACGGTTATTACCTGCGTTGTCAGATGGCAGCGAGCCATTCGAGGGCAGGAAAGACCTTGCATAGACGTCCCACGTTATCGCACACAATTATTTCTATGGATTACACTCCTTAGACCGGTTGCCTAATCTAATAAGTTTTCCCCGAACCAAAGCAACATGCTCCTGAATCCTATAGACCTCCTCAAAAAAAGCTAAAGGCACGGAAATTCTGTTGATCGATGCCTCGATATGGTCAATCTTTTCCTGATAACCAGATATATCCTCCGGTTCGGGACTTTCCATCACTTCTAATTCCAGATTCTTTAGTTCTCTATACCAGTGATAGAATTTCCGACGGTGCCGCCACGAGTACAGCCAGGGTATGCTTCTGATTAAAGGAATCAAAATGATGGCTACCGGAACCATGATTAAGATAGTGCGGTCAATAAACGCAGCTATTCCAAACGGAAGGTAGTCCAGCAAAAAAGGCCGTCCCGATTTATAAAATCTTTCCGCATAATTGGAGGAAGGGAAACTCAGTTCTTTTGGCGAGGGGAATTCTCCCTTATTATTCACCCAACCTGCATTGCTATGAATCTCAACGGCAGCGCCCAGAAGCAAATATATTAAAGCAGGGTGCAGGTCTTTACGCACAATGAGATTTGTTGTCACTGCCAAAAGATGAATATCATGGGAGGGCATCTTCTTGGAAACATCCAGTATGCCTTGTGGTAACACAACATGCGATAAAGCGGGGATGAGTCGGGTGTAAGCCTCAGCTTGCCTGAAATTCATTAACTTCACCTTGGGATTATATAAAAGTTCTTTGACGAGGGCATTATCCTCTGCACCGAGTATCATTACCGCATCTACCGTCCCTGCCAATAAAGCTTTATTGGCAGCAGCACTGGAAAGGTCGAGGAGCACGGTTGGTGGATCGGCGATATTATTTAGTTTAAGTAAATCAATGGCAAATTTGCGTACCCCGCTCCCCGCAGGTCCGATCGCGATTCTCTTTCCCTTAAGTTCGGATAGATAGTTAAACGTCTCCTGGCTTCGATAAAAAACCCAAAGAGGAGAGTTGCCTATGGCCCCGAGGGAAACCAGATTATTCGCGTCTGAGAGCGAAGTTGTTCCATCTTGGACAAACCCGGCATCGACATTGTATGATTTATCGTTAAGGCGCTGGAGATTTTCTACAGAACCTGAAGAGAGAAGCAACTTAATATGAATGTTCTCCCGCGCCAGGATATTCTGATAGCGTTCGCCAAAAATTGCATAAGACCCATTTTCAAATCCAGTGGTCATAATTAAATGGTCAGGAGCCTTGAAATGATAGGCGATTATGATCGATATGAGTGCGACGAATAAAACCGAGACGAAGATGACCAGAAGGCCATGATTAGATATTGAAGAAATGATTCTGCGTAAAATCTTTGTTTTTTGGGCCATTCATCTACTCCCGATTGTTTTCACTGTGGACATCAGATTTTAAGCGGCATGGCAAGCGATTGGCAGCAAAGAAAAACACAAAGGACATAAAAATGCTAATGCCAGCTACTATGAAGGCAAGTGATTTTCCGTGCCATAATCCGACGAACCAACGGCTGAAATCATCTGTAACCACGGCTGCCTTTCCACCATAGAGTTCCAAATCACGCCTATACGTCCTGGAATCTTCAGGACTAATCGGATAAGCAGCCCCACCTATTATTTCGTAACCCAAAACACTGTCCGAATCATTCCCGGCTGTTTGATAAATCAAAATAGCACTACCCAAACCCACAAACATAATAATGGCGCCGATGAGGATAAGGCTTTCGCGAATATCTGAAACTTTCCGTTTCATATTGTCCTCTTTGTTACTGCTAAGTCGCTCTTGACTATTGCGCCGATCTTTTAATATTCACTATCTTTGTAATCATTTCCACACAAGCCGGAAAACCAACAACACTGGAATCTATACACAAATGATAATTACGCGCATCGAACCGATCAATGCCGACCATATCGCGGATGAATTTGGCTCTCTTGTGATCGGACTCTTCAATCATCTTTTGTGCTTCTCGCTTATCAGTGATTTTCTGTACTTTCATTATCCTCTCAATACGATAATCCAGTGGGGCATGAACAAAGATATTTATTGTGTTGGGCCTGTCCTTCAGGATGTAAAATCCGCCGCGACCGACAATTACGGCACTGCATTGATCAGCGACCTCTTTCATAATTTTACTCTCCAGTGCAAATAAATCCTTATTATAAACCGGCTTTCCAAGAGGCGGCAGAAAAGGCATCTCCGGCGTGCCAAAACAAAACGACTGGATAATATTTTCAATCACACTCGTCGATCTTTCATCATACCGCTCCAGCATGTCCGGTTCAATTCCTAATTTGTTTGCAGCCTGCCGTAATATTTCCCTGTCGAGGTATCTGAATCCCAGCTCTTTGGCTGCCAGATAACCGATGTATGTACCGCCGCTGCCCATTTGCCGGGATATGGCGATTGTAATACATAGCTTCTCTTTCGTGTCCATGTCCACCTCCCCCGTTATCTACTCGTTAATGATTTCCGTACTTGTTTCTCGTCTTAAATCGCTTATTAAAAATATTAATGGTAGGGAAATAAAGAAAAGCACTGCAATCAGGAAAAATATATGATTAAAAGAAATCATACTGGCCTGCCTCATCACGATACCTTCTATTGCTTTCAGCGCCTTATTTTGGGCGTCGATCATGTCCATACCCTGGGAAGAAAAATATTGAGTCAGAGAGCGCAGGGTTTCTGCACCGGTGTTGCCAAATGCAGTTATGTGCTCCATCAGCAGGGCTCTGTTGGCTTGTTCTCCACGGGTTAATATTGTGGCAGACAGAGCTATGCCGA
>PLMQ01000023.1 GCA_003142535.1 Syntrophaceae bacterium | reverse complement strand
ACCTGATATACAGCATCTTCAACGCGACTCTTTTGAGACTCATCACGTAAATGCTCAATCGCAATCCGGCGAATGTGATCTTCATCGAAGATATCCCATACTTTACCAGTCCAGCGGAATATCAAGCCAGTTTCCGGATCAGATAAAAGCTTCATATCGGAAATTATTTTTTCAGCCAACAAACGTGGTTTAAAAGAGAATCTATTATTTACTCCATGATCGAAAAATTGCAGCATATCATTTGTATCTTCGATCGTGTCCTCAGCTTTGCTATCTGCAAGCCCGGATGCTGCCGGCTGCCAAGGTAGCGCATTATCGATAAGCGTCTGCAGGTCGGCGGCGGATTTCTGAAATTTAACGAAGTAATCAGTTAGGTCTAAACCGTGATCCTTCGGAATTGCCCCTGTTTCGTCTTTTCCCATGAAAGCAGGCCATTGTATTACCCGGATTGATTTTGCCTTACCTGCCAAAGATTCAGCGGCAAGCCGTGTATATTTCTGGCCAGCTTGATCAGCATCATAGGCGATAACAATATCCCTGCCTTTAAAATATTTAAGATGTTCATCCGGCCAATTTTTAAGCTTTGATGTTTGAGTAATCGCATTGAAGCCATGTGACAATGCGCAGATTGTGTCTGATTCACCCTCGCAGAGCAAGATAATGCCGTCCTGTGGCTTTGCCGGGAAAAGACGAGCATCGCCGGTCGATTGTGCAAAGGAAATAATTTTAAACTGTTTAGCGCCCGGTTCATAGAGCCGAATGTTTTGAAGCGCACCCTGTTCATCAAAAATAGGTATAGCAAGCTTCTGTGGCTTCGATATTTGAGCCAGGCGGCCTGTTTTCTTGTCAAGCCTATAGGTTTGAAGGCGTAAATCAAGTATCTCGATCCATTTCCGTAACCAGCCGCGTTCTTTTTCCAGCCTGGCCAGCCATTCCTCAGTCAGTGGCGGAAACTTTTCCCACGCTTCATTCATGAGTGCAATAGTTTGCTCAGCGCTTATTTCTGCATCCGGACGATCGTCTTTTTTGACCGCACTATTTTTATCAAATGGAATATTGTACTTTTCACAAAATGATTTGAAGCCGTCTTTCTGGCTCAGATGATTTATTTCCGTGTAAAGATTGATTAGATCGCCATCCGCACCGCAGCTGAAGCAATGATAAACATCTTTACTGATATTATAGGAAAAAGATAATGAAGCCGTGGTTTCCGATTCATTATGGATGGGGCACAAACCAAAGAGCTCAGTTTTCTTATCCGGCCCCTTTTCAATATGACAAATTTCGCGGCAGATGCGTTCGCGGTCGGATTCAGAAAGAAATTTAGTAGTGATGCTCATTTGAGTTTTTATTTTCCTATGAATGCTTCTTAATTACACGAACTGCAGTTGCTTCCATTTCTGACCTTAATTCCGCAATCATCTTTTTACTGCCAACATCGGCACTGATAGAAACATTTATCGTATTACTATGCAAAGCATCCTGCACTAACTCAGCAAAACTTTTAAACATTAACGGCGAGACTTTCCCAGCCTTCTATTTCGTCTAAAAAGTATCCTTGCCCATTTACTTCCGTCTTTTTAAAAGTACGTTTTAAATCAGTAATGAATAAATCTATATTCTGCCCGCTATACGGATGAACAACCCTGATTGTGTCGCCATCCTCATCTTGCAGATGAGTAATTTTTTTATATTTTACCCGGCGGCGTTGCATTTGAACGACCATTAATTCAAAATTGGCTACATCCATGCAATCACTGAAAGTAAAACAAAGCGGATCTTCGACCACCTGCTCCACAATAGCGTTAATTTCAGTTTGATGATCAAGATCGTTTGCCTGACCTTGAATGCTTTCTCTGATTTTTCCTAAAGGCTGCCCCCAGACTTCAAGCTGATAATTGGCGACACTGCCGAGTATCATCATGACAGCCATACCTGAGGCAGCCTCCACTAATCTACCAATAGAAATTGTGCAGCCAGCTTCAGCAATAAATCCCGCAGCAGTAACACCATCAACATAAGCAGCAGCCTCCAGATAAGCAGCTATGTTTGCAAGAAGAGGAGCGGTCATATTCGGAGCTTCGGTGTGAATCGTGCAAAACTTATGGTCATCATCCTCTCCGCAATCCTCAAGCCATTCTTTAACAGAGCCTGCCATAGCCATTGCTATTGATGTGGCGCTTTCGATTACCACGAGTCGTGGGTTAATTACCCTGCGGCTTTTGTCTGTACTGTACCAAACAACGTTATCTGCCTTACATCCCCACCACCCTAAAGTTCCTGATATTGCGCCGACACGCTCTTCAGGGTAAATTACATCGGTGAAGTCAAGTTTTTGTCCTTTGACTGTTACTCTATTTGTAAAATTGGAATAACTATCATCCGGAGAATAATTTAATAATTTTGTATTATCGGTATAGGTATGGTCAATGGCAGCAACATTGCTGATAAGTCTTGCGCTGGCTTTACCGTCACAATCGAAACGGAAATAATAGCCGAAGCGTTCACAAACTTTATTCAAAATCTCATCAAGGGTTGTTTCCATCCATTGATAATCTATTAAGACAGCACTTATATCAGGGATATCCATATCGCCTGCTGACAGGTCAGCCAAATCCGTTAAAATTGACTCTATTATCTCTTTGGGCGTATTATTGTAGGCTTCTGTTGCATAGACGTGAGAATTTACCCAGAAGCATCTTCGATCTTCTGCAGAAACTTTCATTATCGGATATTGTCCGCGTTCAAAGATCAGTGATGCTTCTGTGACATAATAAGTGCCTGAGTTCTGCCAATAATCCGTTCCACTTACCTTTTCGCCCCAACGCAAAGTGAGTTTGCGGCCTTTTTTAAAAACAGCCTTTAAAGTCGATGCTGAATTATAGAGATTGAATAAATGCCCATGCGATACTTCAAATGATAAAGTTGCAAGACTACCACTAATACTTTTTTGCTCGGCAACTTCGCTGGCAACATAGCCGCTTACGTCCATACTGGAACCGTCTTTATCCCACTTTATCGCCAGTTTTGAATCATTATTTCTGTTAGTCCAAAAAACATACATTGATGAAATAGAACCCGGCTCTACAACAGGGCTAGAATCATAATCGGCAAACCCTCGCATCATTGTGACCGGCGCGGTGAAACTCCATGCGCTGCCGCTGTACGTTCCAATAGAATAAAATGTCTGCTGAATATAGCCGTGAACGGAGAACATGTAAACTCCGCTGTAAGTATAAAATCTATTTCCGAACATAATCAAATCATTGGTATCATCGTAGGCAATTTGTGATTGCCATGAAGGATTGATGTGGTCGCCGGTAAACCCCGGAATAGTATCGTTTGAAAATATGACATACGATCTATTGACGGTATCGTAAACAATTAAGCCGTAAGGTTCATGGATAAAGGCTATTTTCCCATCCTGCAGATAGGTTGGACGGGACATGCTAACCGCAGTTCCATCAACATAATTAAGCGTTAATAAGGTGATTACACCGGTGGCAATATCAATCTCGGCTAATGATGTGGCGACTCCGTTGGGACCATGACCAGCATAAACTTTACCGTTATATGCCAGCGGCTGATAAATCCCATTGCCGGCAATATGTACTTCTTGAATCATAACCCCTGAAGTTAAATCTATTGTGCCAAAAAAACCAAAAACAGGACTACCGACTTTGCCACCAGTCATGATTAAAAGGTTATTAGTATTGTCAATATAGATTCCACCATATCCATCACGACCAATGCCTTGAGTTTCGCCCGCTGTATTAAATTGACCAGAGGTTGATGTCCAAAAAGCATGAAAAGTATAGCTATCATTTCCGGTTTGAGCTGAATAGACAGGCGTTTCATTTAAATCTAAATAGCCAATCTTGATTGTGGCATTATTCCATGATGTGAAAGTTAGCCATATTCGATGATTAGTAATATCAATGTATGGCTTGCCCATATAGTAACAGGCGCTGGTATCGCAATAAATATAACCTTGTTGGGGTATGCCAAGAACATTTCCACCAGTAAAGACGCCATCGACATTGTGAAGATGATAACTGGTAATTGAATTGGCTTCACCATCGAGATGTTCAATTATTCTTGTGACCGGAGCATCATTCCATATAACAATATTGGCTCCATCGTGCTGGGCAAACCCGAAACTGACCCCTATCGCAGCATCAAAGCCCGGGGTGGTAGTTGTATCCCAATACTTATCAACTGTCCACGTATCAACGTCTATTCTGACCACGCATTGAAAAACGTAATTAGGTGGCGCTGATCTGTTTATTACATATAATTTACGATTGACGCTATCCCATGACAACTCTGCGCTATTATCACCAGTGGGCCAGCCGCTTGCGGTATCATTCGCATACAAAACGCCTGCAATTTTAGTATATAATAAGTGCATCTGGTTGGCTGTTTTTTGAACTGCGACCGGATGGGCGCCGGACTCACTGTATGTTGAATAATTTGTAAATTTAACAGCGTTGGCCATAGTCGACCAGTCAGTTGTGGTAGAATAATACACGTTAACCAATTCACTGCCGCCACTGGTTGATTCCAGAACATCAAACCATAGCCAGTAAGCGTCTGTGCTGATTTTTAAAATAGATGGGTTGGCCAGCCGGAAAGTTGAAGTCAACCCGCCGATGGATAAAACCGATTCCGCCGACCATGTTAAAAAGTCCGCAGAAGTTCTTTTATAAATATAATAATTATCACCGCTCTTTTTCCCGTAAATTAGAAGATAAGAATTTACGCCTAAGGTTTGCACCCAGGGATCGGATGTAAAAGTACTGTTTGACCAGTTGGCGATTTCGGCATTGCTTACTGCCGTGCCGGTGACTGTTATAATTCGCCTAAGAAGCCTGTAAATATTATTATCTGCATCATTGACCAGATAAATAAGGCCGATATTCCCGCCGGTCATTTCGCAGATGGAAACACCTTTGATTGTGTAACTCACTGCGGTATAAAGCGGTATTGAAACTGTTGTGAACGTGGTCCGGTCAACATCGGTATAGACATACCTAATACCACGATTAGCTATCCCGCTTACGGGAGCATAGCAATAAGCGCCAACCAGACGCCCGGATGAGTGCGCAATAGAATTTATCCCGTGCTCATTAAAAATTTCACTATCAAGAAAACTACCGGCGAAAGGAATATCCGCAATATTTTGACTGGAAATAATTTCCATAAGCGGATGTCTACTTTGGGAATCCTGCGCTGTGGCTAATGTTGAGTCGAGTGTGAGAGCCATTAATTTACCACCTCATAATCATTAAATTTATTTTTATTACCTCAATTTTTTTAAGCCATTAGCTGAACTTCTTCATGAAACAAATTGATCACCCATTGTGTAAGATCATCTAGTTACCCCTGGATGCCAAACCGGTCTTAATGACCTTCCCCCATTGTTGAGTTCAGAGATATCAGCGGGACGTCTAATTATTTCTGTAGTTTCTTTTATATCCGGGATATCTTTCCGCAAGGAATCAAGGCGCGCATCAACATCAACGTCTGATAGATTCATGACTTTCATCTGCTCAGCTTCCTGAATTGCATTTCTTATGTATTCAGCAGCCAAATTAATGTTTGGAATGTTGGTAGTAGTAATTTCATTTTTCGGATCGTCGGAAAAATACCCCTTTTCTTTTTGTTTTAACAAAATTATTTTCTTACTGTTTGAAACACTCAACTCGCGCATATCGTGAATAAATTGATCAATTGCCGGGGGATATGACTGAAATAAAAAGGTGCGCAACCTGTTTTTTTCTCTTTCTATAAAAACATTGCGCTCCCGACACTTGGCAAATAATTTGCCAAGATTATCTTCCGCGACTTTCACTTTCTTTCGCAATTCAGAAAGTTCGGCTTCAGCCTGTTTTGTTTTCACTTTATAATCCGCGTCGTTTTCTGCCGCCAATTTATCAAAATTTTCCATTTCTTTTATAGCAAGCTTCCTGACTTTATTTTTATCATCCTCTTCTTCCTTAATCATCTGTTTGACAATTGGATGTTTCTCAAGTTTTTCTAGTAGTGTTTTTGCTTCCATGATTTTCTCCTTTATCTTTTTTTGATTTTATAAGTGCCGAAGACATCAAATCTGCGTTTTAATGCCTTCGGCCTCTCAATGCAAAATCCCGGTTATGCATTGAGAGTAAAATATCATTTAAGTTTTAATGACAGTATTAATGCGCAAACCTATAAAATTATATTACCGCATTAATTTTAAATGCCTGCAATGCCGCCAGAACGGCGTTAATACCTGCATTGGCGGCATTAATGGCGGCAATGATCTTGGCTTCAGTATCCAGATCTCCCGTAGTATAATCACTCTTCAGATTGGCAACATGCGCATGCTGCGCACCACTAGCGACTGTGGCACCAGCACCGGATAGTTTGTTCAATTCCGCCGCTGTGGCTGTGACATCGGCGATTACAGCCGAACCAATAGAGACGTCATTTACTTTTAACTTTCCACTGGCTAATGAAAGGACACCGTTTATTCCATCAAATGTTACAATGGGCACTCCATTCCCATCAAAAAAAACGAGATTTCCACCAACCCATTTTGAAGATACTCTTGTTGCTGGCATGATCTTTTCCTCCTTAATAGTTTTTAAATTAATTTATTTGAAAGTCTTTTATTGTATTCGCGTTGAAGTTCTGTTTTTCGTTCCCTATGCTTTTTATTCATCAGCGCATTATATTCAGGATTCTTCACAAGAAATATTCGGCAATATGGTTTGTTTTTTTTAATGCGGCATGCTTTGCACTCACCGATAGGGTTTTTATGATTTTTATGCTTATAAAATTCTGTTACCGGGTTTACTTCACCGCATAAATTACAGCGCCGCTCTTTCGCTTGTCCTGAAAATATTCCAGCAATAAAAGTAGCCACGCTATTCCATATTTTTTTGGTGACATCTGGCAAATTATTTAGATTCATTTTCGCCGCTGTCCTGCCCTTGACTAAGTTTTTCTGCTAATTCAATGATCGATTTTTTTGACCAGACCGTTATTCTAGGAGAAATTTTTATCGGTTTTGGGAATCGGCCCGTTCGACATCCCGCCCAGAACGTGGATTTACTCACTGGTATTAACTCTAATACTGACGGCAATCTTAGAAATCCGATTTCATTATTCATTATCATTTCCTCTATTTTTGTTTCCGCGTGAACCAATTAAAAACTTCCTCGCGATTAAAACGGAGATGCTTTCCAATTTTCATTCTAGGAATAGCTTCCGTTCCGCGTTCCATTGTTCGGTGATAAATCCATGAAGTTTTGACACCTAGCTCCGCTGCCATTTGATCCGCTGATACCAGAACTGCTGTTTTATTTTTTGTTTCAATAACCATAAAACTCCAAAACGTTACTTACGTAAAAAGCCGTCTTAATCTCATTATTGGATTAAGACGGCTTCAAGATACAACAATATATAGATTATTGTCTAACGATGTTGCGCCTAAGATTTTATTGACGTGCGGATATTTTTAGACTTGGTTGTTCTTTCTGATGAATTTATATTTTTATAAATAGTTTTATTATTATCTATCATTTTTTTTATCTGACCTGCTTCGTATTTAGTGCCCCATGTTTTATTATATAACCCAAAAATCAGTCCATAAATTTCTTTATCACTGAATTGTTCGTGATTGAATTTTTGGAAGTAATCAAAAAGCGCCGACAGTCTAAATCCTATTACCTGTTTACGTGTTTTGGCATGTGGCCCATCGCTGGGCATCACCATTACTGCTTTATCCTTTTTCATTTTGATTTCAAAACTGTCTAATGCCGCCCGCGAACCAGATGAACCAAGAAAGAGAATGGTTTCCAAACTGCCACTGTCTGAAGTCCTAAAGCTGATTCTCTCTATCGTGTCACGAGAGTATCTAAATGATTTATTTTTGAGCCGCAATACTATTTTACGCAGCGTCGATACTTCGACTTTTGTAAGTAAAGAATTTTTGCAAAGCGCATTAATGTTGCGGATTGTATCTAATATTTTTTTATCCTGGGAAGCTTCCTCGATGGAGTATGCTATAGAGCCATTGAAGACCGAAAATCCAAAACTAGCCATGAGTATGTCTCTCACTTTAGACCCTTCGATTCCATTCTTTCGTAAGTGCTGAATAATTTCTCTGTCCTTATGATCGCTAACCAAATCTAACGGGTCCGATATCCCTGATAGTACATTTAGTCTTTCCGCAACATAACGCATTTGCTTAGGATCAAATTCATCGAAGTTGAAAAATTTATTTAAGTTTATTTCCTTCACTTTTGTATTTAGGCCTATCTTTCCTATGGTCTTTATTTTTGTCATTTCTATCCTTTATGTGTCTCTTGGTTTCAACTAGGGCAGCTGGACGGCCTAGCCCTGCATTTAAAATCGATCCAGGTTAGAATGCTTATATCTGCCCTTTGTATTTCTCACGCATTTTCTTATTATCAATTTTATATTCTATGGTTTTCACTTTAAGCCGCGTTATCTTTATCTCCAATTCTAATTCTCTCAATATTACTTTAATTAACTTTATTTTGCGGTTTTCATCATTATTTTTTATTGCTTCAATACTTTCAATTCTCCGTTTAAGAATTTTTATAAATTCATTTTCAATTTCATCTATTTTATTATCACTCATAATAATCATCACCTTTCATCACCCGACATAGTTTTAAGTAATGTTCTCATTTCGTCGAGATATACCCTTTCGTTTATCTAATTGACTTTTTATTTTTTTAATTCTTTTTTCGAGAGTATCGCATTTTGTATTAATTGATTCTGCGGTTATTTCATTTATTTTCACGGGTTCCTGCGGTAGCTGGTTTGGCAAATTTGCAAGATTATCAATTTTACCTTCATCTGCAAAACTGTAATAGCGATATTTTTGAATCACGTCACCAATGATAATATGATCAAGAACAGCGATGCCTAATATTTGGCCAGCCCCTTCTAGTTGTTTTGTGAACAGCCTGTCTTCTACACTTGGTGTCGTATTTCCCGAAGGATGGTTGTGGCAAACAATAATTGATTTACAGGCGCGTAGCATTGCCAGGCGGAAAGTTTCACGAGGGGTAATATTTGATCTGTCCAAACCGCCCAGACTGACAAGCTCGATGTATTTAATCTTATTATTAGTGTTAAGTCCAATAGCCCAGAAGTGTTCACGGTCCTGATCTGTTTCATGTTCAGCTGCTATGATATCCTGCATGATTCGAGCAACATCCAAAGCTGAGGAAATTTTATCTGGCTTTTCTGAAATTATCATATCGATTTACCTCTACATATTCTTTTTTGATTTCATTATCCTTGTCCACTTATCTTTTTAAAAGGAATCACCTTTGCGCCGACCTTCAGCCCGTCCAGATAATCGGCCCATGTCTGCATCATTCTTTTCCGTTCATTAAGATGAGCTGTCCTATTATATGCGCGTCCGTTCGGATCTCTGACAGCATGGGCCAATTGATGTTCAATATAATCTGGTCTGATCTGTAATACCTCGTCAAGAATAGTTCGTGCCATAGCCCGGAAACCATGCCCGGACATTTCACTTTTCTCAAAACCCATGTACCGCAATGCCGCTAGAATTGCGTTGTCACTCATTGGACGGGAAGAAGTTCTTCCTGGGAATACATACCTACCTTCGCCTGTTAGTTTCTGAAGTTCAGTTAATATTTCTATAGCTTGTTGTGACAGTGGCACAAGGTGCGCCTGTTTCATTTTCATTTTGTGCGCCGGAATATTCCATTCAGCCTTTTCAAAATCTATTTCAGACCATTCAGCATGACGCAATTCACCAGGCCGAACAAAGGTGAGGGGCGCAAACTTCAAAGCGGATTGAACAACAAAACTTCCTCTGTAATTATCTATAGCCCTGAGTAATTCACCGGCTTTTATTGGATCGGTAATAGCAGCTCTGTTTATGGTTTTTACCGGCGATAATGCCCCGCGTAAATCTGCGGACAGGTCACGTTCTACGCGTCCCGTTGCAACTGCATAGCGAAATATTTGACCGCAGATACCGCGAATATTATGTGCGGAGTGCAATATTCCCCTTGCTTCAATCCTACGCAGCACACCCAGCAATTCAGGTGCTTTAATCTGTATAATTGGTCTTTTGCCTATATAAGGAAAGACGTTCTGTTCTAATCTGCTTAATACTCTGGTTGAATGACTTTCTTTCCATGTGTGTTTAAATTTATTAAACCATTCCCGCGCTATTACTTCGAAGGTTTCAGTTTCTTGAATATTAGCTTGCTTCTGGGCTTTACGCACTGCGCCGGGGTCAATGCCATTTGCTAATTGCCTTCGGGCTTCATCTCGTCTTTGACGTGCATCCAGAAGGCTTATTGCCGGATAACTGCCAAGAGCAAGCTTCTTTTCCTTGCCATCAAATCGGAATTTGAAATGCCACAATTTACCGCCGGATGGTGTGACAAGAAGAAAGAGACCGCCGCCATCGAAAAGTTTATATTCTCTCTCTTGTGATTTAGTATTTCGGACTTTTGTGTCTGTCAGGGGCTTAATTCTTTTAGGCATGAGGAGCACCTCTCTATTTTGGGGGCTTGCTCTTATTTATGGGGGCTTTTCATCATTAATCAGCCCCCATAAATAAGAGATGTTAACGAATCTTATAACACACCATTGGACAAATAACAACAAAAAACCCGCCATTTCTAACGGGTTTGTGCACTTCTTTGGATGTTATCGGATTATGACTTGGTGGGCGATGCGAGACTCGANNCTGAGCTAATCGCCCACGCTGCGAGTTTCTACTATATCCCGTCATAATCTTCAATGAATAAAATTATTAATCAGCCGATAATTGTTTGGAAACTGAAGACTTAAATCCCTCCAGCCTCCCTTTATAAAAGGGAGGGATTCCATCCGCGGCTTGCCGCGGAGAGCTTCAATTATGAATGCCCTTTTAATTTCCGGACGAACTACTGCCTTGTCTTTTTGAGGTATGGTCTTTTCCCAGATAGAAATTGATCCAGGATGAGGTTTGATTAAGATCCCAGTTGCAGGGCGGAACAATGCCATTATCGAGTTGCACTTCTTCTCCATGTTTCTTCAACCGAGCATAGGCCCGGACATAGATGCATTGCTTCTTTCCGGGATAGACTTCGCACCACCCCTCGAAACTCCCGCCACAGGCCCCGTTGCGCTGGTTCTTCGGGCATTGTGACATCGGGCAGAGGTAGGCCACATCGATGAGGGCACAGTCCCCGCAGTCCTTGCAGTCAAAAAGCACGACCTTGATCCAGTGTTCCAGTTTGTGAAAAAACCCCTCCATCTTTGTCCCTTCCACTCTGCGGCTGAGTCCCTTCATGACGCCGTAAAGTTTCTTTCCCGGCTCATACATGAGTTTATGGGAAAACCGAGAAAAACTATAGGAGCATTCGACTTCAGCTTCAAGCGGTCGGCACTGTCTTTCTGTAGGCTTCTCGCGGTTTAGGCCAGTGTTCCCATCACGCTCAAAGTAATAAAAGCCGTCGGCAATGGGATAATCGAAGTGCCGGACCAAGTCGGCCCATTGGGAGGTGAGCTCCTCCCCCTGCCGGATAATCTCTTCCACCTGTTCATATTTGATATTGTGCCCGCCGATATGGACCCCGCTATAACCCATCCCTTTCATGACCGCATACATCCGGGCGGCGCGTAGTATTCTGGCTCCTTCTCCCTTATCGGGATCGTTTCGCTCCCGATCCAGCTCTGTCAGGAGTTTATCTGTTACGACTGAGCCGGGCAGTTCATTACGGTTCATTATTTTGGCCGCACCGTAAGGAAGTATATAAATGTTTCCGATAAGGGGAAGGTTAAAACCATTTTGCTTCATAAAGAGAAATACTTCATGAAATTTTCGGGCATCATATCCCAGTTGCGTAACGATAAATTGGGCGCCGGCAGCGATCTTCTTTTTCAGTTTGTAATACTGAACCATCTGCTCTGCTTCGGTCGCCTTGAAGGAAGAAACGACAGCGCCGGGGAAAAAATCGCTGGGTTGATGACGGACATTGCCTTTGACCCCCGGATACGTAAGCCCCCGGTTCATGTCCGATATCAGTTGCAGGGTATGGATCGGATCCAGGTCAAAGACTGGGGCAGGTCTCCCAAGGTAGCCGGATACAGGGTAATCGCCGCTCATAATCAGGAGGTTTCTGACCCCTGCCCGATCCAGGGCATAAAGTTGGCTTTCGATTTGACTGCGGTTCTTGTCTTTGCAGGAAAAATGGACGAGGGGCTCGATGTCCAGCTTCAAAATTTCGCTGCCCATGAAATCAGCAGACATGGCCGGGCTTCCTCCCGGATTATCTGTAACGGTCAGGGCAGATATCTTCCCCGATTCAGCGGCCTGCTTGGCCAGGGCCAGGACTTTTTCCTGGGCCGCTTCTCTTGCACCTCTTCCCGGCACCAGTTCCCAGGTGACCGGGAACACGCAGGGATTCAATAAAGCCTCTTTAAAATGATTTTCCTGCATAGATATCCTCAGTAATTTTCATTTTTCTACCCTTAGCTTTTCTACAGAGAAAATGGCATTAAC
Source organism: Syntrophaceae bacterium (assembly GCA_003142535.1). Lineage (GTDB taxonomy): Bacteria > Desulfobacterota > Syntrophia > Syntrophales > Smithellaceae > Fen-1166. Next base: position 72,452 of record PLMQ01000023.1, on the reverse strand, counting down.
GAAAGTGCTTGTCAATATCTTTTCTAGCAAAGAGTTGCAGTAAATGTGTTAATTTGGTATCTTCAACAATAAATAAGAGGTTTTGCTTGATTATGAAAATAAGGTATGCACTGAGCGTTTTTGCATTTCTCTTGATTTTCGCTGAATCAGCATACGCAGCGGAGATTTTAAATATTCGCAATTGGACGGCGCCGGACCACACGAGAATAGTAATTGATATCAGCAGCGAACCAATCTATGAATTCGAAGAAAAAAACAACACCCTCATTATCAATTTTAAAGGCGCCTCTCTCCATAATTCCATACCCGCCGAACTCGATTTGAATAAACCCGGCATTAAAAAAATCATGTTTTCCAATATAGTTGGCGACAATGTCAAAATCGAATTTATCCTCGATAAATATCAGAAAACACAAGTATTTAAATTAAAGAAATTTCAGGATAAACCAGACCGTGTTGTGATTGATATTTTTCTGGAACAAATTTCCCAAGACGAAACAGCAAAAGAGCAAATATCCAAAGTAAGACAAAAAAAAATTATTGTGATTGATCCGGGTCATGGCGGTGATGATCCGGGCGCTTCCGGGAGATACGGAACACACGAAAAAAATATCGTTCTGTTAATCAGCCGCGAAATTAGAAAAGCAATAAACAACATTCCCGATTATCGGGCAATTCTTACGCGTGACGGAGATTATTATGTTTCTTTTAACAAGCGCCTGCAAATTGCGAAGGATTCAGGGGCGAATCTTTTCATAAGTGTGCATGCCGATGCGGCCCGAAACCGCAAAGCAAAAGGCAGCTCAGTATATTGTCTTTCCACAGGAGCTGCCAGCAATGAAGCCGCGAAACTTCTGGCCAATAACGAAAATTTATCCGATATTATCGGCGGTGTTCCGAATGGTGAGGGGAGTCCCGAATCAGGCCAAATTATCTTAAATATGTTTCAAACCAACACTATTAATATGTCCAAGACATACGCGAGCACTCTGATTAATAAACTGGATAAGGTCAATTCCCTGAAATATAAAAACGTTCAGGAAGCTCCGTTTCGTGTATTAAAATTACCGGATATACCGGCTGTGCTGATTGAAATGGCCTACATATCCAATGCCGAAGAAGAACAGTTGCTGAAAAACAGTAATTTTCAGAAAAAGCTGGCTTTGGCAGTAGCCTCTTCGGTTACCGAATACTTGGCGGGTACGGCATCAATTGCTCAAGGAAACGATGCAATTCAGGGAGATTATAAAGCAAGCAGCACAGATGATAAGAGACAACAGGAACCGGTCACGGATCAAAGCGAATTAATGACTCAATATTATAAAGTAAAAAGAGGTGATACATTTTTTTCGGTAGCCCGGAGGCTTAATACTAAAGCTACAGTGATTGCGGAATTAAACAATATGAAAACAAAAGATCCTCTCTATGTCGGAAAGAAAATATTAGTACCGCTGAAGAATGTTGAAGGGGTAGGTAAGTCCGAGGGCAATGGTGCAAATCAAAAAATCAATTCCGGTGCAATGAAAAAAGCAACGATGATTTATACAGTGAAAAAGGGAGACACTCTGTTTTCTCTGGCCGTAAATAATTCGACAACGGTCGATGAATTGCGTAAACTCAATCACATGAAAAGATCAGAGCATCTTGTATTGGGACAGAAGATAAAGCTGCCCTGACGCAGGACACATCCAGTATAATGCTCTTTTATTCGTGAAACTCCAATTCCGAAAGCGTAGCGTATAACCTAACCACCTAAAGGTGGCAAGAGGTCACAAGTGATCTAAAGGTCACAAGTAACCTAAAGGTCACAAGTTGGAATTGGCAAGTTGAATCCGCCTGTGGCGGACTACGCAATCCCGCGCAGTGAAGGGTAATGAGATTGAAGCTTCAAAAGCGAAGCCCGGCGCATGCAGGGCGAAGCGAATAGAAGTTTGTTAGCCGAATTATACTGTATAAACAGTGCTATAATACACTGCAGCGAGCTTTGGAATCGGTTTCCAAAGCTCGCTTTGGGGTTCATACCTGTGATTGATTTTTTGATATACAGGCGAGCATATCAGCTAACTTAATTTCCGGATGATGATAGCGTTTCTTTTTTGCAGTATTTTTACCATATTGTATTGCTTCTTCCGGGCACCACTGCAGACAGGCGAAACACTGCTGGCAGTGATGATGCCAGGCAGGCTTGCTATGCGATATACTGATATTTTGAGCAGGGCATATTTTTTCGCAGATATTGCATCCGGTGCATTTATCATCAGCCCAAAACGACTTATCCATTTTCGGAACATGAGCAGCAGATAAGCGATAAAGTGCTGAAAGAATAAAATTCTGCCATAATGGTCCGCGCTCCGGCGGAAGAACCTCATTAGCAAGAATAGATTTCGCGATTAGATTAATTTTTTTGAGTGATTCTGTGAATCTTGCCTGCTGCTTTTCCTCGGAAAATGCACCGCCCCAGGGAATGTAATTGCTGGGCAAACTAATAGAAAATCCCGCAGAGAGAATTGCTCCCCGCTGCTTCAGCAGGTCTTTGAGTTGGAGCAGAGTGGCGGCAACCTGTCCGGCATTGACGGCCAGAGCAAAGTAATATTTTGCGGGATCTGTTTGCCAACGATTGATGAAATCAATTACCGGATCAGGAATACCCCAGATATGAACGGGAAATATTAGGCCAACTCTTTGTGACTCGGAATGAATTGACCCGCTCCCGGCAAGAGTGATGGGAATCAATTCCGTATTATCTAATTTTTCTCCCAATTTCCGGGCAGTCCATAGGGAATTGCCTGTTCCTGTGTAGATATATATAGTATTTTTCATTTGTTTCGGTGTTATTCTTACCTTTCGCTTAGAAATAGTATTTAAATATGACAGTGAAAAAATGTGGCATTAATTTCGAGTAAATTTTAATATTGTTAATCAGGGTTTGGCTTTTAATGACCTATTATATACGTTTTCCGAAAATCCATAAACGTGATTTTTATTGATGATGGCAAAGGGGACATCTTCACTATCGTCAATCTCTTTACGTTTCTTGGAGGCTTTTTTGTCGTTATCCATATTATATTCAGTAAAATTTATTTTTTTCGATTTCAGAAATTCACGGGCTTTGTCGCATTCATCGCAGGAATTTTTAGTATAAAGGGCGACTTCCGGGGCTTTTTTTTCTTTAGCTGATTCCGCTTGCTCCTCGTCGCTTTGCAGTAACTGGGCATTGCCGGATTCATCTTTGTGAATCTTTATGTTTTTACCGGATTTGGTTGGCGGCGGATAATCAGTGATGTGGACGTTTCCGTCTTTATCCTCCCATTTATAATAATCGGCGTTTGCCGTTCCGGATAAAAAGAAAACAAAAGCCATCAGTACTAATAGATATTTTATCATAAATGTTTCCTCCGTAAATATTGTTTTACTTTCTCTTCTTCGACAGCTTTGAGATTCGCTTTTTGTTTCGACAATGTAGAGAAACCTTCGCGCTTATCTACCTCGGAGAGAATTGTTTCCCGTACGGCATCTCGGGAATCGGAGGAGAGTGAAACCCATCTTTGCAGTTTGATTTCCGGCGGTGCGGCAAAAGCAAAGGTGGCAATGAGAAAAAAAGCGGCTGATAATAATAATTTAGGCCTATTCATAGATTACCCTCAGAATGACTGCTCAGCAAATTCAAATAATTACTTCATGTCATAAAACTTACTTAAAAGACGTGTACTTGTCAATTTTTTTTAAGATATTTTATAAATATTTTTAACTTAAGCATTGCTAAGTATTGTTTTTCGTCAAATAAGGATTATCATAATATCGGTAGGAATGTTAAAAAACAATGATTTTCGGGGAGGTATATCATGAAATGTAATGTCGGAAAGACGGACAAAATTATTCGCTGGGTAATAGGCATTGTTATAGCAGCTTTAGGCATATACTATCAAAGTTGGTGGGGATTAATTGCCATAATTCCCATTGCGACGGCGATTATGGGGCATTGCGCTCTCTATATACCGTTGAAGATTAATACCTGTAAGAAATAGTCTTAATCAAATAGAATTATCTGACACTGAGTCCAATCAAAGTTCGTTTTGCCAAATAAAAAGCTCCCTTCGGTTTTTTAAAACCGAAGGGGGTAGCTAATCAAATCAATATAAAATTAAGCATTTTTACCTTTCGGCGGTTTATAGGCCAAGGCTACGAAAAAACCAACGGTAAGCAATCCAGCCGCAATAAACAGCGCCTGAGCTTTGAAAACCTCGAATACATAGGGGCCGATGAGGCCAGCGGCGCTCCATGCCGTCAGCATGAAACCATATACCTTTCCGATATAAGCCGGACCGAATGAGTCAGCAGCAAAGGCGGGCATGGTAGCGAAGCCTCCACCATAACAGGCTAGAAGGTAACAGGATACCACCATGAAAAGATAGTAGCTGGCCACATAGCCTTTGGCAACAAGCACATACAAAACAGCCTGAGTGGCGAACATGATCATGAAAACCATCTTACGGCCGATATTGTCGGATATTTTCGCCCAAAAGAGTCTTCCCAGACCATTGAATATTGCTGCATAAGCTACAACGGCTCCACCAGCGGCTGCAATAATAGCGATTTGTTCCGGAGTTAAATTACCAGTTAATCCCATGGTATTTTTGTAAATATCCTGGGCCAGTGGGGAGTGCTGGGAAATGAGGCCAAGACCGGCGGAAACATTGAGGCACAGCATGGCCCAGAGCATCCACCACTGAGGCCTTTTTACGGCTTCGCTCAAGGTGAAAGAATCAGCCGCAGAAACAGTGGATGCAGCGGGTTTGAAACCAGCAGGCAACCATCCCTTAGGGGGATTTTTGAACAACTGTGCGGCTCCAGTGACAAGGATCAGAAAGATGACACCCCATATATACCAGGTAGTGGACACACCGGAGGCGATAACTTTTCCGGTAGCGTCAATTTGTTTGAATGCAGCAATCATGCTGGGAGCAATTTTCCCCATGAAAAAAGCGCCGGCGCCAAAGCCCATAACTGCAAGACCAGTTACCAGGCCGCGTTTGTCGGGAAACCAGCGGATCAAGGTGGCAATGGGAGTTACATAGCCGAAACCATTTCCCAAGGCGGCGATTACCCCAAAACCAAGATAAAGAAGAGCAATGCTTCCCACCTGGTCAGCATAACCGGCGATCAGAGTACCGATGCCGAAAAGGAAGCCGCCAATCGTGGCCACGAAACGGGGGCCCTTTTTATCGACCAGCATGCCGCCAAAGGCAGCAGACAGCCCGATGATACCCATGAGAATCATGAAAGTGTACTGAACCGTCTTGCCATCCCAACCATGCATATTCATTAAAGGGTTTTTAAAAACCGACCACGCATAGACTGTGCCAAGGCAGAGCTGAATGACAACAGCGGCACCCGCAATCCACCACCGCTTACTTTCCAAATTTTCATTTACCATAACTATTTCTCCTTAATAAATTTTTAAAATATCAAGCAGCCTGAAGTTTAACTGCGCATACTTTATATTCGGGAATTTTGCCCGTCGGGTCCAATGCGGGATTGGTTAAAATATTAACAGCCGCTTCCGCAAAATGGAAATTCATAAATATTATTCCGACCGGACTTTTTTCCGTTATCTGGGCTTTGGCTTCGACCATGCCGCGGCGTGATGTTACTTTAACCATTTGACCGTCCGCGATGCCGAACTTTTTAGCGTCAACAGGATTAATTTCCACCAGGCTTTCCGGATACCGTTCACTGGGGCCCAAAGCGCGGCGCGTCATTGTGCCGGTATGATAATGATAAAGCACGCGGCCCGTGGAAAGAATTAAAGGAAATTCTGCGTCAGGAAGCTCGGCCGGCGGTATAAATTCGATAGCATGAAAAAGGCCGCGCCCACGGGAAAATCTGTCTTTGTGTAAAAATTTTGTTCCCTTATGGTCATGTGTGGGGCAAGGCCACTGCAGACCTTCTTTTTCCAGCCTTCTGTAGGTAATGCCGGCATAGCTGGGCGTTAAGCTGGTGATTTCTTCAAAAATTTGCTGGGCGGAGGAATATTGCAGGGGATAACCTATCTGCGAAGCAAGGGCGGAGATAATTTCCCAGTCCGGTTTTGCTTCTCCCGGAGCCTCAATTGCTTTCCTGATTCTTTGAACACGCCGTTCGGTATTGGTGAATGTGCCGTCTTTTTCGGCGAAGCTGGCAGAGGGCAAGACAACATCAGCGAGTTTTGCTGTTTCCGTCAGAAAGATATCCTGAACAATCAATAAATCCAGTTTTTTCAGTTCTTTTTCCACATGGTGCAGATCAGGGTCGGATATTAGCGGGTTTTCACCCATAATATAAAGAGCTCTAATCTGGCCGGTACCGGCAGCATTCATCATTTCCACCAGTGTCAATCCCGGTTTTGGTGATAATGTTGCTTTCCAGGCAGTTTCAAATTTTTTGCGGGTATCTTCATTGGCAACTGGTTGATAAGCAGGATAAACATTAGGTAATGCACCCATATCGCAGGCGCCCTGAACATTATTCTGGCCGCGCAGCGGATTGACACCGCCTCCTTCAATACCAACGTTGCCGCAAAGCATAGAAAGGTTGGCAATAGTTTTGACATTATCCGTACCGGTTATGTGCTGGGTCAAACCCATTGCATAGATAACGCTGGCTCTATTGGCTTTGGCGTATAAACGTGCCGCTTTTTTTAAATCTTCAGCGGGTACGCCGGATATTTTTTCAACATATTGAGGAGTATATTTTTCTACTGTTGTTTTCAGAGCATCAAAACCCTCAGTGCGTTCTTCTACGTATTGTTTTGCATAAAGGCCTTCAGCTATTATTACATTCATCAGGCCGTTGAGTACAGCCACATCTGTTCCCGGTTTCTGGCAAAGCCAGATATCGGCATATTTAACCAAATCAATCTTTCGCGGATCAATAACAATCAGCTTTGTCCCCTGTTGGCGGACAGCCCTTTTTACTTTCATGCCGATAATAGGATGATTTTCCGTTGTGTTGGTTCCAGTTGCCAGAATCAAATCTGTGTATTCCAGCTCTTCAATGGAATTAGTCATTGCACCACTACCGAATGCTGCGGCCAGACCGGCCACGGTTACGGAGTGTCAGAGACGGGCGCAGTGATCGACATTGTTGGTGCCGATAGCCGCGCGCATAAATTTTTGGAAGAGATAATTTTCTTCGTTAGTGCAACGTGCCGAAGCAAGTCCGGCAATGCTATCCGCGCCACATGTTTTTTTGACAGCCGTTAATTTATCGGCGATGAACTTATATGCTTCATCCCAGCTTGCTTCTTTTAATTCTTCGTTTTTATTATGTCTGATTAATGGTTTTTTCAGACGGTCAGGATGCGAAATAAAATCCATACCGAAACGTCCCTTAACGCAGAGGCTTCCTTCGTTAGGTTTGCCGTATTCCCGGTTGCCCGAAACTTTTACTATTTTCCCTTCATGAACAAAGAGATCCATCTGACAGCCGACGCCGCAATAAGTACAGGTCGTTTTTACTTTATCCATTTCCCACGGCCTGCCGGCAAACTTTGCCTGCCGGTAGGTGATTGCGCCTGTGGGACAAACTTGCAGACATTCTCCGCAAAAGACGCAGGAAGAGTCGATATAATCGGCATCGAAAGCCGGCCCCACTTTTGCGTGGGAGCCGCGCATCGAGAAATCAAGCACTTCATTGACCTGTATCTCGTTGCAGGCTCTTATGCAGCGTCCGCAAAGGACACATTTGTTGAGATCACGCTGGATCATGGTGTTGGTGTCTTCCAGAGCATAACCCGGAGGTTGTATTGTGAAACGGGGCTTTTCGATTTTAAGCCAATATATTAAATTTTGCAGTTCGCACTGTCCGTTTTGTTCGCAGGTAAGACAGTTATGATCGCCTGATGACCAGAGAAGCTCAACTATCATTTTTTGGGCGTCGCGCACTTGCTTTGTATCCGTATGAATAACCATGCCCGGACTCACCGGCATGCAGCATGATGAGACAAGCGACCTGGCTTTTTCCACTTCCACCATACAAACACGGCATGCTCCAACATTGGTTGTATGGGAATAATGGCATAACGTCGGTATGAAAATGCCGTTATCTCGGGCACATTCCAAAATGGTTTGGCCGGGCTTTGCTGCTATTTCTTTCCCATCAATTGTTATTAATATCTTTTTTTCCATAGGATGCTCCTATTCTCCAGAGACGTAACTATTACAATTATGTCAATAATGACATAATGTTTATATTTATGAATGCTTATATCTTTTTAACTTTAGTTAAAGAGAGTGAATTTGTCAATTAGAAAGGCATATCATAACTTGACGCAACGGTAAGCAGAACCGGAAACCACGGGTAAATACCCTAAGACTTGCTTTGGGGTATTTACCCTCCGCTGCGCGGGATTGTTCCCCGCCTTGCTTCTCAGGCGGGATAATTCGTCCTACAGGCTTCAGTACACTTTGTTTCTGAAGCGTGGGACTCATTACAACTTACCAATTCCGACTTGTGACTACGAGCAAATATTTTTGCTGAGAAGTAGCGGAAGTAATCCCCAGTTGTATGAATCACCATCTCTGATGCCGTCTATATACTTTTAGCAAGCACTGCTTCCTGAAATGTTGTTTCCCTAAGTCGGTAATTTCATCCGTCCTTTCAATCGGAAATCGATAATATATATTGCGGATTGTTCAGGGTTGATATAAAAAATGTCGTCGGTTTATAAAAAGGAGACAATCTATGACATCCACATTGGCAAGGATCATCCTTTTTTCTTTTTTATTTCTGTTATTCATTCCCAATCTAACATTTGCTGAAACCAAAACCTTCATTAAGGAATACACGTATCAGGCAAGCGAATATGACAGTAAAGTATCTTGCAGGGCATTAGCATTGGAACAAGTGAAAAGGCTTCTTCTGGAAGAATTGGGTACATATCTGGAAAGCCAAACAGAAGTAAAAAACTTTCAAATGACAAAAGACCAGATTACCACCCTGACTGCCGGAATAGTGAGCGCTGAGAGGATAGAAGAAACTTGGGATGGCAAAGTATACTGGCTTAAAGCGAAAATTGCCGCAGACCCGCAGGACGTGGTTGATAAAGTTAATTCTCTACACAAAGATTTGCAAAATGCGAGAGAGTTAGAAGAAGCAAGGAAAATGCTTAAGGAACAATTTGCGGAAATAGAAAAGTTGAAAAATGAATTAAAAACAGATCCAACAAACGAAAAGAAAATTGCTCAGTACATGAAAGCCATAGAAGGAATGAACGCCGTAGAAATGTTTCGGAAAGGTATTGAGCTATCAATTTCCGGAAAGCTTCCAGAAGCAATCAATGAACTAACCGATGCTATACACAAAAATCCTCAGTATGCCTTAGCTTATGCTATTCGTGGGCACCTTTATACGAAATTGGGTAAAAATGACAACGCAATTGAAGATTCGAATAAGGCTATAGAACTAGATCCGAATTCTGCATTTGCATATGTTGGACGTAGCTATATTTACTTTAGACTTCGTGATTATGAAAAAGGTCTGATAGATGCCAATAGAGCTATCGAACTGGACCCTAATTATTCATATGCATATGTGATTCGAGGGGCACTTTTTTCCTGTATACGCAATCATGAAAGACAGATGGAAGATGCCGAGAAAGCCATTAAATTGAGTCCAGATAATGCGTTAGCTTATTTATGTCGGAGTGATGCTCACTTTGGATTAGGAAATAAGATTAGAGCCTATCTAGATATGAAAAAAGCTATCAATCTCGATCCCGATTCTGCGGAAGTTTATAATGTGCGGGGACTATTTGAGTATACCCAAGGCAATTATGAGGAGGCATTAGATTATACTAATAGAGCAATTAAATTGGATCCATATAATGCACAGGCCTATCATAACATAGGCGTGTTATATCTTAGAAAAAAGGATTATAGCCAAGCAGTCATTGAGCTAAACAGAGCAATTGACATTGCGCCAAAATATTCACATGCATACGCAAATCGAGGTATAGCTTACTTTCCATTAGGAAATTATAAACAAACTATTAGTGATCTTAATACAGCTATTAAGCTGGATCCAAATGATGACAAAATAAATACAGTGCTCTATGTCGTGCTAGGGAATGCCCATTACAAAATAGGTAATGAAGAACAAGCAATTCGTGATTGGAAATCTGCCGCCAAACTTGGCAACAAAAGTGCACAAACCTTGCTAAATAAAAAAGGTATCGAATGGTGAACTCATAACCTCCAATAATTGTTATAGGAAAAAGACATTATAAAGGAAAATAGCATGAATCCGAAGATCAATGAAATCCTTGAAAGCATGAAACAAAGACCGAAAGCTGGCCCCATTGGTAGCAGTGAATACCGGACTATAACGGGGCTCTCGATCGACATGGCTGATCTCCTTGTTCTTCTTGCGGAAGAATCTGAAAAAAATGCAAAGAAGATAGCAAAACTTACCAATGTTCTTATCGGTCTTACTATTGTTATCGCTTTTCTTACTTCCGTACTCGTCTTTTTCGAATTCCGCACGGAGAATAAAAAAATAGACCAAAATAATCATTTCAAAACAGAACAAACACAGCAAAATAAACAGCCGAATATTACTAAAAAATGAATTTATAAAAAACCCCATAACAAATCATTCGAGTCGACAAGCGGCTCAATTCTTGCGTTCAATCTCTTTCAATTCGTAATGTTCAGTTTACTATGCTTATTGAATCTATTGATTTGTAGATGAAGGCGTTAAAAGTGACGAAACTTAATCTGCCAGTGTTTGTAAAGTCAAATATTGGTCTGGCTATTAATTGTCTTGCCCGGTCGGTAACCATCGCCGAAAAGAATTGTTCTGCCAATAGAAGCAAGATCATTTTTGAGTTTGGCAATAATATCTGCCGGTGAGCCGACATCCGTTCGACCGGGATAGATGTCATAAAGATTCTTATATTTCAGAGGGGTGAAATCAGGCATAACCACATTAGCTCCGGCTTGCAATGCTTTCAGGCGGCCTTCAGGATCAAGTGTGCCTAAGGCAGTGGTTGCCGGGATATTTGCGTTACGGGTGATTAGTCGGGCAATAGCCAATACTTTTAAAGTAAGTTCAACATCGCCGTTCGGCGAAGCGGCAAGAGGTGTTTCGGGATGCGCAATGTAAGGGCCGATGCCGAGCATATCTGCATCCATGTCTTTCATAAACAGAAGATCGTCGGCCAGTGTTTCTCGCGTCTGTTTAGGCAGGCCGACCATGTTGCCAGTTCCAACTTCAAATCCCAACTCTTTGAGCCACTGCAAACATTGAACGCGGCTTTCCAGTTTGCAGCCGGGACGCATTTGTTGAAATAATTCAGCGGATGCCGTTTCATGTTTCAAAAGGTAACGGTCGGCCCCCGCCTTTTTGAATGCCTGATAATCTTCATATGATCTTTCGCCGATAGACAGAGTTATGATCAATCCGGTTTCTTTTCTGATTCTTTGAATGATACGGCAAATTATAGCGGTGGTGAAAAACGAATCTTCTCCGGATTGCAGAACAACTGTCGGCACCTGCATTTTCTTAACTTGCTTTGCAGTGGCGATAATGTCATCTTCCGTCATCCGGTAATGCCGCAGTTTTGAATTCCCGGTTCTCAATCCGCAATAGAGGCAGTTGCGTTCGCAGTAATTGGAGAATTCGATGATGCCGCGCAGATATACTTCGTCTCCGACATATTGTTTTCTTACAGTGTCCGCGGCCGCCAAAAGTATTTCCGCATCTTTGCCGACGAGTGAAAGAAGCTGGACAATATCGTCACGAGTCAGGTCATGACCGGCAACGGCTTTTTCGATTAAATCTTTTGAGTGATTATTAGCTTTAGATATAGACATCTCGTTTGCCTTCTTCAATACTCTGCAGGCGGGTAAGAATTGATTTTTTCATTCGGGGTTTAAATTTATCTTCCACGGTTTGGTTAATCAACTTTTCACCGATCTTGCGTGTGGCGGGGCTCGCGTAATCCATCAGGTATTCCTTGAACGTGAAAAGGGCATTAGTCTGACAGAATTTCTGAATTAATCCGGGTTTGGCTAATTCCATAAAATCTTTTCCTGTGCGTCCCAGCCTGTAGCAGGCGGTACAGAAACTGGGGATATGCCCATGTGTGCTGATATCCATAATTACTTCATCCGGAGTTCTGGTATCGCCGAGATTAAATTGCGCAGCGCGGAAAGCCTCACTGGAATCCTGCTGATATCCGCCGGGATTCGTGCGCGACCCGGCGCTGATTTGCGAGACGCCCAATTCAAACACTTCTCTGCGGATAGCGGCTGTTTCCCGCGTGGACAGAATCATGCCCGTATAGGGAACGGCCAGGCGGATGATGGCGACGAGTTTTTTGAAATCATGATCGCTGACCGGATGCGGCGGTTTGATGGCGGCAGGAGCATTAAAGGCCGGTTCCAGCCGGGGGATGGAAATAGTATGTGGGCCGATACCGCAATCTTTTTCCAGTTGCAGCGCGTGGGTAAGTAAACCTAAAACTTCAAATTTGTAATCATAAAGTCCGAAGAGAGCGCCGATGCCGACGTCATTAATTCCGCCTTCCTGCGCGCGGTGCATGGCTGTAAGCCGCCAGGCAAAATCTTTCTTGGGGCCGCTGGGGTGCATCGTTTTATAAGTTGCATGATGATATGTTTCCTGAAATAAGACATAAGTTCCGATGCCTGTTTTCTTTAAACGCTTGAACTCTTCGACTTCGAGCGGAGCAACCTCGACATTAATCCGGCGAATCTCGCCGCCGTGTTCTGTTTTTACGGCATAAGCTGTTTCAATTGCCTCCATAAAATAATCAAGGCTGGAACGGGTAGGGTGCTCACCGCAAAGCATCAGAAGCCTCTTGTGGCCTTCGCGTTCCAGAACACGCACTTCGTTGGCAATTTGTTCCATGCTTAAAGCTACGCGCTGAAGTTCTTTATTGTCGCGGCGGAATCCGCAGTAAAGGCAATTATTAGCGCAGAGATTGGCGATATAAAGCGGAGCAAAGATAACAAGACGGTTGCCGTAAATAGCCTCTTTGATCTTTCGTGCTGTATGCGAGATTATCTCGATTAGTTCTTCATCTTCGGTTTGTAAAAGCACTGCTGTTTCTTCGGGAGTAAGGCCTTTGAGCTTTTCGGCTTTGGCGATAATTTCGAGGACTCTGCTTTTATCCGGCGCGATAGCGCAAGCGAGCAGCTTTTCTATTTGTTCATCAATGATAAAATCTTTGTTCATTAGTGAAACTCCAATCTCGCAAGCGAAGCGTATAACCTAACCACCTGAAGGTGGCGAGAGGTCATAAGCCCGTGATTAAATATTCCTTTTTTTCTTTGACTTCATTTGCCTTTCCAAAGCAGAAAGTGCGGCCGGGAAAGGTTCTAAGGTTCTTTTAATTACACCTTGTAAAAAGGAGATAGCCACACCGTAGTTGGTTACAGGGATATTTGCTTCACGCGCTTTTTGCAAACGGTTGAGCATTTCTCTGCGCGTCAGCATGCAGCCCCCGCAGTGAATGATCAATTTGTAATCAGATAAGTTGGCCGGATAATCCCTGCCGCTGTAAACATCTGTCTGAATTTCTGCGCCAACATATTGCCTAAGCCAGCGGGGAATCTTTACCCTGCCGATATCGTCTTGCAGGGCATGATGGGAGCAGGCTTCGGCAATCAAAATTTTATCCCCGGGCTGCAAGTCGTCAATGCTTGCTGCGCCTTCGGCCATTGCGGTTAAATCTCCTTTTTGCCGGGCAAAGAGAATAGAAAAAGTAGTGCAGGGAATTGTTTTGGGGATATCGGCGCTGACCTTCAATATTGCCTGCGAATCACAAACGACTATGCTGGGCGGCTGCTTTAAATTGGTGAGCACCGCTGCCAGTTCTCTTTCTTTTACAACCAGCGCGGCAGCGTCGTTATCAAGCGCATCGCGAATTGTTTGTACCTGGGGCAGGATTAATCTGCCTTTAGGCGCTTGCAGATCAATGGGGACGACAAGCAGCGCCATGCCGCCCGGCGGGAGCAAATCGCCAATGAGCGATGGAGCGGCGATAAAATCAGCAGGAGCCAATTCAAACAAATGAGCTTTTAATGCTTCAATAGAAATATCTCTATTGCCGGCATCTATACTGGATAACGAAATGACATGCATTGCCTTTTCTTTAATTCGTTGGATAAAAGCCGGTGTAGGTTTTTGCAGATCAATTTTATTGATGGCAGCCAGTACAGGAATTTTTCGTTTAGCCGCTTCTTCCACAACTGCAATTTCATAATTTGTCCATATTTCCGGTTCAATAACGAGGATGATAACATCGGCGCGATCAAATATTTTTTTTGATTTATTCAGACGCAGCGTAGATAGCTCCGAGGTATCGTCAAGTCCCGCCGTATCCAGAAAAAGAACGGGGCCGAGCGGAAGAAGCTCTGTTGCTTTTTCTACAACATCAGTTGTTGTTCCGGCAACAGGAGATGTAATGGCAATATCCTGTCCGATAAGATAATTGAGCAGGCTGGATTTACCGACGTTGGTTCGTCCAAAAATGGCAACGTGCAGTCTGTTCCCTTTAGGAGTCTGTTCCATTATTTCTATATCCCAGTGCAGTCAGTTGATACGGGGAGAAAGCTTTTTTGATTATATTTTTCCCTAATTTTTCTTCAAGAAATTCGCGGATACTTTTTTTCGCTGCGGCATTATGCTTAAATAATTTTTCATATTCGGTAAGTAAGGCAGCGGATTTATCATAACCAATAAATGGCAGGAGAGCTGTCACAATCATCGGGCTGCGATCAAAATAATAACGGCAGACATTTTCGTCAGCCGTGATCTGGCTGATGTGGGCAGCCAGCAGAGTATCTATATTGACCAGAAGATCAATGGATTGGAGAAAGGCATGAGCAATCAATGGGAAAAATTCACTGATCTGTAAAGTACCGCGGCTGACGGCATCAGAGACAATCAAATCATTTGCCGAGACCTTGATGCCCGTTTGAATTGCCGCTTCCATTAAAACGGGATTAACTTTCCCCGGCATAATAGACGATCCGGCTTGCAAATGGGGAAGATGAATTTCACCGATGAAATTCAAGAGTCGTAAATCTCCGGAAATTTTAATCAGGTTGGAAGCATGAGCCTTGAGAACTCCGGAGACCTCGATAAACGAATCGGCATTGGCTGTTTCACCGGTCAGAATATCTGCGCGAGCAAGCCCCATGCCGGTTACTTCCCGCAATTTTTCAATGACGAGAAAAATGTAATCACGCGGTGCTGCGATACCTGTGCCAATTGCCGTGCCGCCTAAATTAACGACGCGTAAACGTTCTTCGCCCTTGAAAGTCCGCCAGCGATCACGCGAGATTGCTTCGGCAAAAGCGGCGAATTCCGCGCCCATAGTCATGGGGACCGCCTCTTGCAACTCGGTCCTGCCCATCTTGACTATCTGGCCGAAGGATTTTTCCTTTTCCTGAAATGTTCCCTGCAGTTTTGAAATGATTTGGCTGAGACGGCGCAAACCATAAATTGCGGCAATCTTGACTGCCGTCGGATAGGTGTCGTTTGTGGATTGATGAAGATTAACATCTGCCAGCGGATGGACAAGATGATAGTCGCCTTTTTTCCCGCCCAGGATTTCGATGGCGCGGTTGGCGATAACTTCGTTCATATTCATATTGGTGGAAGTGCCGGCTCCGCCTTGCAGGGCATCAACTGGAAATTGATCGCTAAACCCGTCTGCGGCAACTTCCTCGCAGGCGCTGATTATTGCCCGAGCCTTATCCTTGCCGAGAAATTCAAGCTCGGCATTAGCGAGGCAGCAGGCTTTCTTGACCAGGGCTAATGCTTTAATCAGGGAGGAGTTTACTTTGTATCCGCTGATCGGGAAATTCTGCACTGCCCGCTGGGTGTGGATTCCCCAGTAAGCATCAGCAGGCACTTCCAATTCTCCCAGGAAGTCATGTTCAATTCGTTTTTCGTTCATAGAGATCTTATATATCTGTTTGCTGGAAATCAAAAGGGGTTTATTCCTCTGCGAACAAACCCCTTTTGAGACTAATTTATCGTTAACACAATGTTATCAGGCGTTTTTCTTATGTGGAACTTCAGTTCCCCGTTTCTCATAATGAGTATGCAGGAGTTGGTGGGATTTGTGTCCCAAAGGTTCCTTCAAGAATTTGTCATATAGTTTTTTAACCGATTCATTTTCATGAGATTGACGTTTCTTCTGCACTTTTCCGTCATCTTTATAAAGAGCCGCTGAACGCAAAACTCTAATTTCGTTGTTGGTAGGAATGGGCTCTCCGCCACCGGCGATGCAGCCACCCGGGCAACACATAATTTCGATGAAGGCGTAATCGGCTTTTCCCTCGCGGATTTTGTCCATGAGTTTGCGGGCGTTGCCCAAGCCGTGGGCAACCGCAATTTTTACATCACCCAGAGGTCCCACCTTAACCGTTGCCTCTTTAACGCCTTCCAGGCCACGCACAGGCGTGATATCCAGACTGGGCAGGTCTTTTCCGGTTACTACCGCATAGACAGTACGCAGGGCAGCTTCCATAACACCGCCGGTAGCGCCGAAAATGGTGCCCGCCCCGGTGTATTCACCCATCGGGGCATCGTAATCTTCGTCGGGCAGGTTGACAAAATCAATACCGCCTTCTTTAATCATGCGGCCTAATTCACGAGTGGTGAGAACATAATCAACATCACGGAAACCGCTGCTATTCATTTCCGGCCGCTGGGCTTCAAACTTTTTGGCCGTGCAGGGCATAATGGATACGGAGACAATGTCTTTCGGGTCAATTCCTGATAGTTCCGCATAATATGTTTTGGCCAACGCACCGAACATCTGCTGCGGTGATTTACAAGTAGAAAGATGATCAAGCAGGTCGGGATAAAAATGCTCGCAGAACTTTATCCAGCCGGGACTGCACGAAGTGATCATCGGCAGCGTGCCGCCTTCTTTGACTCTTTTGAGCAATTCATTGCCTTCTTCAATAATGGTGAGATCGGCGGTAAAATTTGTGTCAAATACTTTATCAAATCCCAATCTCCTTAAGGCGGCAATCATCTTTCCGGTGACGAGGCTTCCCGGAGGCATATCGAATTCTTCACCAAGTGCCGCCCGGATAGCCGGTGCTTCCTGTACGATAACATGCTTGGTCGGGTCTTGCAGCGCTTTCCAGACTAAATCAACATCATCTTTTTCATAAAGAGCGCCGACAGGACAAGCCAGAATACACTGGCCGCAGGCGATGCAATTGGATTCAATTAAAGGTAAATCGAATGCCGGAACGACTTTAACTTTGCTGCCGCGATGGGCCGGAGTTAAAACGCTGACCGTCTGAATCTGCTCGCAAACCGCCACGCAGCGGTGACATTCAATACATTTACGGCTATCGCGGACAATAGACGGGCTGGAATGGTCGATCATTCCTTCCTTGGGGAATTGAGTGTAATCAAAACGGACTTCTTTGAGCCCGACAAATTCGGCAACTTTCTGTAATTCACAATTACCGTTTCTCACGCAATAGTTGCACTCCTGTGGATGATTGGCCAGTAACAGCTCCACAACCATTTTTCTGGCCATGCGTACCTTTTCCGTATTGGTGTGGACGACCATGCCGTCACTCACCGGGAAAACGCAGGCAGCAATTAAGCCACGCTGACCTTCTACTTCAGTCATGCAAACCCGGCAAGCACCCGGTGTGTGATTAATTTCTGTCCAGGCGCAAAGAGTAGGGATTTTGATTCCAACGCTACGGGCAGCTTCCAGAATGGTTGCGCCCACTTTTACTTCTACCTGACGATTATCAATAGTCAATTTAACAGTTGACATAGAAACATTCTCCTTTTGCAATAAATATTAAACCGAAGCATCGCACCGCAGGCAGCGGCATGCTTCCTTAATAGCATTTTCAGGTGTGAAACCAAGCTCCACTTCCGCAAAGCCGTTTTTACGAATGGCGTTATCCATTTCCGGCATGGCCATTTGCGGAGTTTCAACAGTTTCTTCATCAATGATGAGAGGCACATCAATTTTTTCCAGTGCCGGTTTTTCATAGGGACGTTCGCCGTTTTTCTTCCGGATAGCTGAATCAATATCGTCAGCCGCCTGATGTCCGGCCGCGATTGCGCCAATTACGGTGTCCGGTCCGGTTACAGCATCTCCACCGGCAAAATAGCGGGGATTTGGTGTTCGCGATTTGTAATCGTTACCAATATCAAAACAATCCCATTTGTTAACTTTAATACCGCAGGCTGGATCAACAAAACTCATATCCGGAACCTGACCGATAGCGGCGATAACAGCATCGACATTCAGGTTAAATTCTGAACCGACAATGGTGACCGGTTTCTTGCGGCCGCTGGAATCAAAATCACCCAGTTTCATGCGCTGGCAGGAAATAGAACTGACCTTGCCTTTTGTGCCTGCAATCTTCAATGGGGCAACCAGATATTCGATTTTGATTCCTTCGTGTTCGGCTGCCAGAATTTCCTCTTCAGCTGCCGGCATGTCCTGACGTAAGCGACGATAGAGGATGGTTACATCATTGCCGAGACGCAGCGCAACGCGCGCGGCATCTATGGCGGAATTACCGCCGCCGATAACGGCTACTTTTTTGCCTAAAGTCTTTTCGCCCCTCGACCACTTTTCTTCGTTGGCATTGAAATCACGTAAAAATTCAACGCCGCCGTAAACATTTTTAAGATCCTCACCGGGTACGCCCATCTTCTGGCTCTTATGGGCGCCGCAAGCGAGATAAATGAAATTAAAATCTTTTTCCAATTGGGCAAAAGATATATCGCGGCCTACTCTCGTGTTTAACCGAATCTCGATACCCAGTGCCTGAATATCGGCTATTTCTTTATCCAGGATATTCCGGGGTAAACGGTATGCCGGAATACCCCAGGAAAGCATTCCACCTGCTTTCTCCAGTTCTTCGAAAACTGTAACTTTATAGCCGCGCAGGGCCAGATCGCGAGCTGTCGTCAAACCGGCCGGGCCGGCACCGACAACGGCAATCTTCTCTTTGCGGGTAACTGGAACCGGATCAATTTTCGGTCGGGGGGCGTTATCCGTGATGAAGCGCTTTAAGAATTTAATAGCCAGCGGTTCATCCATATTGCCGCGGCGGCATTTTGACTGACACTTGTGATCGCAGACTCTGCCGCAGACAGACGGGAAGGGATTGGTTTGCATTAAAATTTTATAGGCATCTTCAAACCTTTCCGCTCTGATCAAGGCGATATAGGACGGAATATCCATTTCGATAGGACAAGTATGCTGACAGGGCGATTTGAACAGCGCCGAACAAACAGCGGCACTGCATCGATGGTTACGAATATGATCGTCATATTCCTTGCGGAAATAACGGATTGTGCTCAAAACGGGATTGGGAGCGGTTTGCCCCAATCCGCACAATGCGGCGTTTTTAATAACACCGGCCATTTCTTCGAGCAGTTCAATATCTCCTTCTTTGCCTTTGCCCTGGGTGATATTGGTTAATATGTTCAGCATGCGTTTTGTTCCTTCACGGCAGGGGGTGCACTTACCGCAGGATTCATCCTGGCAGAAATCCATAAAGAAGCGCGCCATATCGACGGCGCACTTGTCTTCGTTCATAACAATCAGGCCGCCGGAACCCATGATGGCGCCCAGTTCCACAACCTTTTCATAATCGATAGGTTCATTCAAATATTGAATCGGGATACAACCGCCGGATGGTCCGCCTAACTGGGCGGCCTTGAATTTCTTGCCTTTAGGAATGCCACCGCCAATATCATAAACGATAGTTCCTAACTTAGTACCCATAGGAACTTCGACCAGGCCTACGTTGGAAACATCTCCGGTGAGAGCAAAAACTTTTGTTCCTTTGCTTTTTTCCGTACCTACGGATGCGTACCACTGAGAGCCTCGTAAAATAATTTGGCCGATATTGGCCAGTGTCTCCACGTTATTCAGTATGCTGGGTTTTTGCCACAGACCGGCGACAGCGGGGAAGGGTGGACGCGGACGGGGCATGCCTCTTTTACCTTCGATAGAAGTCATCAGCGCCGTTTCTTCACCGCAAACAAAGGCTCCGGCACCCTGATAAATTTCCAGATCAAAATCAAATCCTGTACCAAGAATATTTTTACCCAGAAGTCCGGCTTCTTTGGCCTGGGCAATAGCTATATTTAAACGATGGATAGCCAATGGATATTCAGCGCGGCAGTAGATATAACCCTGATGTGAACCGATTGCTTTTGCTGCGATAACCATTCCTTCCAGAACAGCGTGGGGATCCGCCTCCAATACACTCCTGTCCATAAAAGCGCCGGGATCGCCTTCATCGGCATTACATAAAACATATTTTATATCGCCTTTGGACTGAGCGGCAAATTGCCATTTTAAACCGGTGGGGAAACCAGCTCCGCCTCGTCCACGTAATCCGGAATCAAGCATTTCTTTGACAATTTGCTCCGGCTTCATCTCTGTGAGTGCTTTGGCCATGCCGGCATAGCCATCACGGGCGATATATTCTTCGATTTTTTCCGGGTCAATCAGGCCGCGATTCCTCAGGACGCGAAGTTCCTGAAGGGCGAAGAAGGGGATATCCTGCATAGTGGGGATAATTTTGTCCGTAACAGGTTCCCGATACAAGAGACGCTCCAGGACTCTGCCTTTAATGAGATGCTCTTCGACCAGTTCGGGAATATCAGTTACCTTGATGGAGACATAAAGAACACCTTCAGGATAAACAACCATAATTGGCCCTAAGGCGCAAAAGCCATTGCAGCCAGTTTCCACAACTTTTATTTCGCTGGTTAAGGCTCGTGTATCCAGTTCCTGTAATAAGGCCTTTTTTACAGCAAGGCTTCCGGAAGATTGACAACCGGTGCCTCCGCAGATCAATAAATGTGAACGAAAAACCTTCATTTAACCAACATCCTCCTAAACATAATGACTCGGGTTGACGGTATGCGAGCCCGGTCAGTTTTAATACTATTTAATTATTTCCGCGCCCCGCGCTAAAACGAAAGGAGTTTGAATTTCTCCTTCCAGAATATGTTTCTTGAAAACCTGTCTCATTTTATTGGGATTCATGTATTCGTATTTTATGGGGTCCTGATTTAATATTTCTACGGTGACCAGTGGCTCGCGGCTGCAAAGCCCCATGCATCCGGAAGTGGTTACGATAATGTCGTTCACTTTGGCGGCTTCTATCTCCTGTAAGAGCGTATCGAGAACTTCTCTAGCACCGGAAGCAATACCACATGTTCCCATATGTACGGTAATTTTGACCCGACGGTCGCCATCTCTCAGAGCCATTTCTGCATGTACTTTTTCTTTAATTTTTTTCAGATCATTTATAGTCAATTTCGCCATCGGCGTTTCCTCCTGTTTTCAAAATCCTAGCGAGATTATTTGTACTGGCTTAATATTTCTCTGACTTTTGAAGACTTAACCCGGCCGTGAACATCTTCATTGACGACAACCACAGGCCCCAGACCGCATGCTCCCAGACAACGAATTGTTTCCAGAGTAAACATTCTATCAGGAGTGGTTTCACCCTCATTGATGCCGAGTTCTTTTTCCACTGTTTCCGAAATAGCTTTGCCGCCGCGGACATAACATGCTGTTCCCAGGCAAACACGCACTGTGTATTTGCCGCGCGGAGTCATCGTAAAAAAAGAATAAAAAGTAACAACTCCGTAAACACGGCTCAACGGCAGATTCAATTCCCGGGCAATCTTTTTTTGCACGGACATCGGCAGATATTCCAGGGATACTTGTGCTTCCTCCAGAACTGGAATTAATCCGCCCGGTTTGCCTTTGTGCTTTTTTATGATTTCATTGAGTTTGACTATCTGTTCCGGTGAAAATTCTTTTAAAATTTCAGTTTCGTCCATTGTCATCCAATTCCTCCTCGATCCTCAGGGTTGGCTATGCTTCCGTCTTGATTTTGCGTAGCCCCTCTTCAATAACTCCCCGGATATACTTTATTATTTCAGGATGCTGCATTGGCACATCCCCGATTTCTTTACGTATGGAGCGCGTATCAAATTTAAACTGCCGGTCATTATGCCTATGATTGTAAAAAAAATCAACATCTGAATTAGTAGCAACAAGACTTATTAATGAGGAATTGATATTGCCCAGTGGTTGCCTGTCAATGTGACTGAGTTGAAAAGTGGCGGTAACCTTTGTCCCTTTACCCGGCTCCGAGCTCAATTGAAGCTTGCCGCCGGAAGTTTGGGACGCATTTGTTAGAAGAGGCAGTCCTAAACCAACACGCCTCACAGTTTTTGTCGTATAAAACGGATCCAGTGCTTTATTGATTTCCTTTTCCTTCATTCCGCAACCGTCATCACTGATTTCAATTGTCAGCAAATCATCTTTAGAGTTTTCATTGATGGAAATAGCAATCAATTTGGCGCCGGCCCGAATTGAGTTTTCCGCGATATCAAGAATGTGTTGGGCAAGCTCTAACACTCTTCCTCCAGGACACAGCGGCAGTTTTGCCGGGCAAAGGCCATTTTCAATTCGGCAACTGATGCTTCTTCCAGAAGGACTCTTGTTGCTGCCATTCCGATGTCTTTTAAATAATGAGAATCCGATGATATTATGAATGTATAATTACACAGTTCCCGATATTTAATTCTCGCCTTTTTAAATCCCATAGCCGGTGTTATTTCCAGAGCGTCAAATTTTATCTTTTTATCAATAAAACCAAGCTGGCCCAGCACACTGAAACTTTCCCGGTCAATGTGTGCGGCTATAGCCAGGCCATTCCACTTATGTATGCAATTTATTACTTCGTTCAGTGGTAAATCAGTTGCACCAATTAATAATTTATTATTTATTCCTTCCACTTCACCTTTTTCATTAACAATTGCCTGAATACCGAAGCGCCTTTCATCGTTTTCTCCTTGCAGATGCTGGTAAATCGTGCTCTGCATTCCGGCTAGATTTTCAAGGGAATCGAAAACGGCTAAGACATGCACTTCTTCACTCGTTGTTATCTCCATTCCGGGCAGAACATGTAGCTTTCTTCCCTGCGCGGCTTTTATTATGTAGGGAACGTTTTCGGACGAGTTGTGGTCACAGATGGCAATGATGTCGAGTCTTGATTCCAGTGCCTTTTCTACTAAGGCTGCCGGGTGCATATCCAGATCGGCACAGGGCGAAAGGCACGTGTGAATATGAAGATCACAGTTGAAAAATTTAAGCATTTTTTTTCCGTGCGTAATGGCCGAGTTTATCAGCCCTTACGCAATTACTATCGGCTAATCTTTTGTTGTCAGTAGGTGGAAAATTTTTCCTGTCAACTCAAAGGCGTTCATTTCAGAAACCATGATTGGTATATTTTCCTGAATTGCTCTTTCCAATGTGTCGGGTGCTGGCTCGCAGGAATTTACAAGGATTATACCCGCATGATCCTTAAGACTGGCTACAGCGACGATGTTCTGGTGAACCTGTCTCGTTATCCAGATATCTCCTTCGTGTGATTTTGCCATGACATCACTTAAGAGATCCCCCGTATATCCTCCTGATACGGTTTTTTTCAGGTTGGCGGCGGCACACCTGACTTTTAAATTCAATTTTTTTACTATTGTTTCTATGTCCATAATTGAAAATCTCTAGCGGGATGAAAACTTATTAATAATCATTTTTAAATATGTACCCTTGCCGACTTCTGAAGAAATATCAAACTTATCAGAAAAACTTTTAATATTGTAAAGCCCCATGCCCGCGCCGAACCCCATCTCCCTGATTTGCTGGGTGGCTGTGGAATAACCCTCCTGCATGGCCAGTTCAATATTCGGAATACCGGGGCCTTCATCAATCGCCTCTATCTGAATAATATCAGAATATATCGAAAGTTTAATCACTCCTTTTCTCGCATAGGAAACAATATTAATTTCTGATTCGTAAGAAACAAGGGCGGATTTTCTGACCACGTCGTTGGGAAGGTCCATTTGTTTGAGAATAGATTTTATACTTGTGGAAACCGTTCCCGCGTAATTAAAATTACCGCCTTCTACATAAAAGCTCCGCTGATAAGAAATATGATCAGTTTCTTGCGTTGGCATTGTCAACTTTTTCTACACAACCAACCATGCCTTTGGCATAAAGGCGTCCCGCTGTTTCAAAGAGAATATATTTGGTTGTCATTATAGGAATTTTCAGATCTTTGGCCAGGCTGATGGTTTCGGTATTGGCTTTCTTGCCTCTGACCAGGACTATTGCGGCAATATCAAGGATGTCGGCAGTTCTAATGACCTGGTCATTGGTGAGACCGGTCAGCAGAATACTGCCGGCTTTGGCAAAAGCCAGAACATCACTCATTAAGTCAGCCCCGAAAGCCGTCTTTACCTCCATGTCCAGTTTATCTTCACCGACAATAACTTCAGCATTGAGGATTTCTTTTACTTCTCTCAGTTTCAATGTTAACTCCTTATTAGTATACAAAACAAAACCGGCAATTTTTGTAATGCCGGATGTTACCGATATAACTAAGAAAAATAATAATTCAACTTATTTCAGTTGTTGTGTTCTACTAGCATATATAAGTCGCTTCTGTCAATTAAATTATCCGGGTTAACCCTGAATTCAATCCCTATTTTTGACATTAAAGAAAAGAATAAAAATGTGCTGCATTTTTTTTGAAAATTGATCAAGCTCAGGTTACGCGGGAATCAAGATATTGCTTTGCTTTGCTCATAATGATATTGAAATTTTTAATTGCCTAATTACTGAGCATTTACAGCTGTTCCTAATTATCCTTAGTTTATAATTCAAACTCCAATTGGTTATTATCAGTTTCCTTACAGGCGTTTGGTCCTAGTCTTCGCAGTTTACCACCTGGGTGCTTATATAAATTGCTCATGTTTTTTGATAGCACAATCTTATAATTTATCAATGAAATTATTAGATCACTAGCAAATTAAAATTCTATCAAATCTATTTTTCCTCGTACCCCCGCGTTAAATAAAAAGTGGCCAGATCAAAGAAAATAGTCATTTGCCTTTGCAGTTCAAAAGTCATGTAAAGCCCAAGATTTTTCTGCAGGGCATCCTGAGCGAGCGCAAACTCCCAAATATGCTTGCGGATAAGGCTTAGCGCGCTGAGCACCTCGCTAATCTTG
Organism: Syntrophaceae bacterium; assembly: GCA_003142535.1. GTDB lineage: Bacteria > Desulfobacterota > Syntrophia > Syntrophales > Smithellaceae > Fen-1166. Next base: position 47,331 of record PLMQ01000023.1, on the reverse strand, counting down.
AAATCTTCTTTTTTTCTTTCACGGCCGAGTTTGGTATAAAAACTCTTAAGCCGATTTACATCATAGAGGCCACCCAGCCAGAGGGTAATCTGGGAAAGTATCTTATCGCAGATATTATATAGCGTGCGCCTCTCCACACTGTGGTATTCGATGGTTGACGGATTTACCGCCACATCTTCCATCCATTGATTGATGATTTCTTCCTTATTTTTAAGTATTACATTGACCAGACGGCGCGTTAGAGAATTTTTCGCGACTCCGGGCTGCAGCTTTTTCTTATCCGCGTGTTCAATAGAATCAAATATCGCCCAGTAATCCCTTTTACTTTTTATATAGGCATCAAGCGCGCGTCTGTTGGGACGGAAAGCCAGAGGAGGTATTTTATTCACCGGCCAGAATTGGGCTTTGGCGCTGTCATCTCCCGCTGCGAGCTTTCCGCCGGTTTGTTCCACAATAAAAGTTAAAAAAAGAAGATCGCCATAAAAGCGGCTTTTGTAAGAATCTACATCAAGCAGCCGGACAATTTTACCCTTGATGCCCGTTTCTTCTTCGAGCTCACGCAGCGCCGCATCTTCAATACTTTCGCCGGCTTCAGCAAAGCCGGAAGGCAGGCACCAGGATCCTTTGGAAGGCGGCCGGTCGCGTTTGACCAATAGTATCTCTCTTTCCGAATCAAGAATGGAAGAAACCACCGGTAATGGATTTACATAAAAAAATGAATGGCAGGCCGGACAAAAATCTCTCAGGACGCCGTCCTCATGCTTCTTGATAATGCCCTCACCGCAATATAAACAAAATTGGCGCTGCTTTTTCATGTTTGCTCCTTTGTCGGAAAAGGGTCAGAGCAAATGAAAATTCGATCATCCTTACACATGTTGATGACTTTTTCCTTAGCCGCAATGCCTTGCAGCTTATGGACAAGTTGAGTGGTAATAATGTTGCTATCTGTCTTAGTCCCAATCAGGAAAAAGGGGCTTTTAAAATGAAAGTATTCGATGAAAAAATTAATTTCATGCGGTTGAAAAATCAGCGTGTTTTTAAAATCAATGGAAATAATCTGTCCGAAGTTTTTATTCAGAAGTTCCCGGCCGTTTTCGGCAGAAAATTGGCGGATAATAACTTCAATGGGCAGGGGCTCATTTTCGGCGAGTAATTTATTGTGAAACTCCAATACCGTGTGCGCAGCACGACGGGATTGGTAAGGTGAACAATCCCGCGTAGCGGAGGGTATAATACCCCGCAGCTTGCTTTGGGGTTCATACCCGTGATTTTGCTCCAGAATACTCCTGGTAATAGCAATTAGCTCTCTCATATTGGACTGGCAATGGGTGATAGTGATGAATTTGCCGTCTTTTTTTAAAACACGGGCAATCTCCGGAATCATATCGGCAAAAAAGTATAAAGCGAAACTGCAAATGACCAAATCAAAAGAATGAGCGGGATATTTCTTGATTTTATTAACGCCGGATGAGGAAAATGTTCCCTCATATCCCGCGCGTTTACATGCTTCCAAAAAGAAAGGTTTGTATTCAGGGACAATATCCCATCCGTTAATTCTTGCCTCCGGGTGCAGCCTGCCTTTCAAGGATTCAGTAAAGGAACCGAAAGCACAGCCTAATTCCAGGATATTTTGACAGGAGGATATATCCGCAGGCAGCAGGGCATTTTTTCTGATATCTTCTTTATTGGTGGAAAATTGGCGGATTAATTGCTCGATAAGCCGGTGCTTTTGAACATTGCGGAATACTTTGCGAATTCTCTTTTTGTCAAAAACTTCCGCCATATAGCTTTCTAACCTCGCAGGTTAATGCAAATTAGCATTTGCGTTCAATGTCCATGATCTTATTTACTCTTCTGATATGACGATCTTCCCCAAAAGTCGCGTTCATAAATTTATCAATCATTTCCGTGACAGGTACAGAATAATTTACTCTGCCGCCAAAAGCAATAAAATTGGCATTATTATGAGCCTTGGCCATTTCCGCGGTAAACAAGTCATAAACCTGCGCGCAACGGATGCCTTTGATTTTATTTGCCGCCAGAGACATGCCTATTCCGGTGCCGCAAAGCAGGATGCCGAAATCGTAGCCGCCTTTGTTAAATTCCTGACAGGCCAGAATAGCGATATCGGGGTAGTCTACTGAGTCCTCAGTGTTGACGCCCATATCTTTAATTTCGCAATTCTTAGTTTTTAGAAAAGATATTATAATATCTTTCAGAACTATAGCGCCATGATCGGAGGCGATGATTATCTTTTTCATTAGTATTCTCCGCAAAAGTGTTTTAATTAATTATCTTAGCTTCAATTTTTACGATATTGTAAAATAAGTCAATAAAAAATCTTTGCTTTGCAAACTTATTTGCGTTAAAAATATACATGCAAGAATTAACGGCAAGATATTTAAATTACCTGCTAATTGAACGTGGTATGGCGCAAAATACGCTGGAGGCCTATGGGCGAGACCTGCACCGCTATATGCAATTTCTTCAGGAAAAAGGATTGGTTCAATTAAATGAAGTTACACCGGAAGTGATTATTGAATATTTGGTGCGTATAAAAGGGGATGGTCTTTCGGCTAATTCGATGAACCGTTCACTTGCCGCACTCCGCGGTTTTTATAAATATCTCCTGCAGGAAAAGTTCCTGCAGGAATCACCGCTTTTGAACATTGAGCTTGCCAAAGTCTGGATGCGGCTGCCGGATACTCTCAGTAAGGAAGAAATGAATCTGATTTTAGCCCAGCCGGGTGTGGAAACAGCGGTCACAATACGCGACAGTGCCATGCTGGAACTTTTATATGCGACTGGAATTCGTGTTTCCGAATTAATCGGGTTGACAATGAACAGTATTAACTGGCAAGTAGGTTTTCTGGTCGTTATGGGCAAGGGCAGTAAGGAGCGAATCGTGCCGATAGGCAGGACAGCCTATGATTGCGCCAAACTTTATATCGAAAAGGCAAGGCCGCAATTGATGCAAGGGAAAAGTACCGATGTCCTTTTCTTAAATCGTTTCGGAAATAAATTCACGAGGCAGGGTTTTTGGAAAACAGTTGTCCGTTATGCCCGAAAAGCGGGATTGCACAAGAAAGTTCATCCCCATACTTTCCGCCATTCTTTTGCATCCCATCTTCTGGATGGCGGGGCGGACTTGCGGACAGTACAGGTAATGCTCGGGCATGCCGACATTTCCACGACGCAGATATATACCCATATAACGCGTGATAGATTAAAGGAAATCCATCAAAAATATCATCCGCGGGGTTGAAACGGGTAAGAATTAATTGTTGAGGTGACAGTGACAAATCGCCGCATTAGAGACGACAAACAGAACAAAGAAAGATCCGCCATTGTATCGGTTATGGTGTGGTGCACCGTTGTTATTATTCTTGTTTCTGTTTTAATATATTTTTTCCGGCCGCAAATACTCAAAACTTTTTCTTTTCAGGTTAATCGCGTTAAAAATACTTTTTCCTATTATATATTACAATCCAAACCGCATTTTTATTATTTGGAGATGGAAAAAAACGGCAAGGATATTCGGGCAAGCGCTGAAGAAGTGCTGGAGATTACTTACCGTGATGAGTTTGTGGTGAAATCGGTTGTCAGCGATAGTCTGACAGGAAAATATATGACTGTAAAAATTGAAGTTCTGGGCAAAGGCGGCAATGATCGTGGAGTATTATTTCGGGGTATTGATCTGGTTAATAAAATAATGCTCCATGGTGCAATGAATCATGGAGCTGGCACAAATTCCGATTACAAAATTCTTGTCAATTACAAAAACGAACTACTGGCCACTGTTCCGATTTTGGTTGTGATTACACCGCAGGATTGGCTGCGTTACGCCAAAGATTCGACCAATGTTAAAGTGCAAATCGAATACCTGAAGAAAGCAATTGTCCTCAATAAGGAAGATACAGGCGTGCGCAAACTCCTGGCCGGAATATATCTTCGGTTGGGGAGGTTCGATGATGCCATCGTCCAGTATAATGATGTTCTGGCCATCAAACCGGATGATACAGTAGCTTTGGGCGAATTAACCAAATGCTATATCAGAAAAAAGGAATATGACAGTGCCATGGAGACATCCAGAAAACTCATTAAAATAAGCCCCCGTGATGTTGAAGCTTATGCCAGTCTGGGATATTCTCTGGAAGAAAAAGGGCGTTGGGATCAGGCAATCGAGAGTTATCTGCAGGCCGTTAAAATCGATCCCGATAATTATCCGGTCAGGTTTAAGCTGGGAGATGCCTATGTTCATAAAAAGAAAATAAATCTGGCTATTGAACAGTACCAGTATATTGTTGAGCATTCCAGCAATGCGGATGCCGCCAGGATAGCTCTGGGTGACGTTTATCTCAAGACGAAAAAGTATAATGATGCCATCAAATATTATAAGGAAGTAATCAAGAATCAACCGAAGTTTGCCGTTGCATATGCCAATTTAGCTTTTGCCTATGCCGGAAAAGGGAAGTTTCAGGAAGAGCTCGATAATTTAAAAAAGGCTGTTGAACTCAGTCCGGATGAACCCACAATCCGCTTCAATCTTGGCGTCGCTTATGAAAGAAGAAAACTGGATGCAGAAGCTATTAAAGAATACGAGCATATTTTGAAAATAAAGCCCGATGATTATGATGCTACAAAGCGGCTGGCCGATCTTTTTTTTAAAAATAAAAAATTCGATCAGGCTATCAAATATTATGAAAAATTATTGGTATTGTCTCCTAAAAATTCTTCCATTTTAGCCAATTTGGGTTTTGCCTATGGGGAATTGAAAAATTATAAGGCATCAGCGGAAAATTACGAGAAGGCGATTGCAGCGGGCGGAAAAAGCTCCAACTTGCATTACAATTTAGCTTATACCTATGGGAAGTTAGGCCGGGAAAAGGATTCCATTGCCGAGTACGAAAAAATATCGCCGCTCACCAAAGGAGTATTGACTATCCTCGGGCAGTATTATTTAAAAGAAAAGAAGTACGATCAGGCAATAAAATATTATAAAAAAATCATCGCGCTGGAGCCGAAAAAAGCTGCTTCTTATGCCAGTTTGGGGTATGTATATTCAGTGCGTGCCGATTGGAATAAAGCTATCGATAATTATCTCATCGCTTTGAAGTATGATCGGGAAGATGATGAGGTATATGCCAATCTGGGTGAGGCCTATGAAAAGAAAGGCCTTTATAAAGAGGCGCTCAAAGCTTATACAAGCGCGTACGAAATTAATCCCGAAACACCGAGAGCGGCCAAGAGAATACCGAAGCTAAAAATCCTCCTTTTGCAACAGAAATCGCAAAAAACAGATAAGGAGAAAAAATAATGAAGCAAATTGCATTGAGTAACTTTGTTATTGGAGATAATGCCGGTTTTGTTTTGATTGCCGGACCGTGTGTGCTGGAAAATCAGGAGACGGCGGAAGATATTGCCCAGTATCTGAAAAAGCTCACGGAAAAATTGAACATCCCTTATATTTTTAAAGCGTCCTATGACAAAGCCAACCGGACTTCCATTAATTCTTATCGCGGGCCCGGTTTACAGGAAGGATTGGCTCTTTTAAAACAAATAAAAAAGAAGTTCAATGTTCCGCTACTTTCCGACGTACATCGCTTTGCCGAAATTGAAGCAGCGGCAGAAGTGTTGGATGTTGTGCAAGTGCCAGCATTTTTATGCCGGCAGACAGATTTTATCTTGGAAGTAGCTAAAAAGGCAAAAGTGATCAATGTCAAGAAGGGCCAGTTTCTGGCGCCGTGGGATATTGCCAATATTATCGCCAAGGCCGAATCTGCCGGGAATAAAAATATTATGATTACCGAGCGCGGCACATCTTTCGGTTATAATAATCTGGTATTTGATGTGCGTTCACTGCCGATCATGAAGGATATGGGATACCCCGTGATTTTTGATGCTACGCATGCAGTGCAGTTGCCCGGCGGCGCAGGTACAGCCTCCGGCGGTCAGCGGGAGATGGTCACATATCTGGCACGGGCGGCTGTGGCAGCCGGTGTGGACGGAATATTTTTGGAAGTTCATCGCAATCCCGAAAAAGCGCTTTGCGATGGCCCCAACTCACTTTATCTGGATTCTCTGGAAGAATTGCTGACGACACTAAAACAAATTGATGGATTGGTGAAGGGGAAAATAAAGAGATGAAAAAAAGTTTTCAGTCAAAATTAAAGAAAATCAAAATGCTGATTTTGGATGTGGATGGTGTGATGACCGATGGCAGGATTATTATGGATGGCAGCGGCCGGGAGATAAAACATTTTGATGTGCGCGATGGCCACGGATTAAAAATACTTCAGCGCTATGGAATAAAAGTTGTGCTGCTTACCGGGCGTCAATCGGAAGTCGTCAAGCACCGTGCGCGCGATTTGGGCATAAAAGAAATTCATCAGAAAGTGTTTAATAAGAAAGAAGTATTTGCCAAGATATTAAAAAAGAATAAATTAGCGCCTGAAGAAGTTGCATTTTTAGGCGATGATATTATTGATATCCCGGTATTAAAGGCAGTTGGCTTTTCCGCAGCAGTGGCCGATGCGCTGGACGTAGTTAAAAAATCGGTTGATTATATAACGAAACATAGAGGGGGGCGGGGAGCGGTACGGGAACTCTGCGATCTTATCTTACAGGCACAGGGCAAATGGCCGGAAATTGCCGCCAGATATGAATTTTCAGAACATATAAAAATATAGGGGCAAGACAAAATGAAAAAATTAAAAACTAATCATCTTTGTTTTCTGATAGTCGTTGTCAGTTTACTATTTATTATTTCTTGCCAGAATTCGACCGGCGGCAATTTCCCCAGAATATATCCAATGGAGAGTTACACGGAAGTGGCCTGTCCGCAGGATAAAAAAGGTTATTCGGTTAAATTCAGAGTAGGCAAAGATACTGAGGCATTACCCGTGCGCTACAGTTCCGGCCTTTGGTGTCCCGAAGATAGAAGTAATAAAACATGGTACTTTATCAGTTATGACGAAGCCGGGCATAAAGTTGATGAAGGCAGATATCTGGAAGGGAAACAAAACGGCCAATGGCTGGGCTGGCATAAAAATGGCGTCAAGGAATCTGAAGGCTATTTTGATACGGGTATGCCAGTCGGCAAATTTACAATGTGGCATGATAATGGGAAAATAGCTGTTCAGGGCGAATATTCACCAGACTGGAAGCTCGATGGGAAATGGGTATATACCGATGCTAGAGGACGCACCGAAAAAATTATCGTTTGGAATAAAGGTACAATAGTTTCCATTAAGAAATAAAGTATATTGCCGAAATTCACCTAATTTTATTATAATCCAATAATCATATCAATAAACAGCTCTAAATGTTTCGGATCATTTAATCGGCATAATTTTAATAAACACAAATCACGGGTATGAACCCCAATGCAAGCTTTGGGGTATTACACCCTCCGCTTTGCGGGATAGCGTAGTCCGCCGCAGGCGGATTTAACTAGCCAATTCCGACTTGTGANNCTTGTGACCTTTAGGTTATGCACTGCGTTTTTGGAATTGGAGTTTCACTACCACCGCTTATGCGGGATGGTTCAACTTACCAATTTCGACTTGTGACCTCTCGCCACCTTCAGGTGGTTAGGTTATACGCTTCGCTTTCGAAATTGGAGTTTCACTAATAAATACAGCAATAATAATAAATTGCAGCTTAGCCATATTTTGTGTTTGTCCTTCTATGCAAGAAAAGTTCCAACTTTAGCCTTATATCTTTACATGTTTGAGCCTCAGTGATATAAAAGAAGTATAATGTGTTAAGAAGCAACAAAGTGACATTGATGGTAGAGTAAAATGAAGCTGAATAAAAAAGCAACAATCATATCCGCAGTAATAATCATAGCGCTAATAGCTGTAGCTGTTGCTTTTATCAAGGGCAGCAGTGTCGGACCGAAAAATGTGTTGAAAATATTGCCGGATCATATCGATCTGCAAATAAAAGATTTTGTTTATACAGAAGTAGGCGAAGCGAATTCCAAATGGGAAGTTAAAGCGGACACGGCACAGTATATAAAAAAACAAAATCTCGCCATATTCGATAAGGTAAGGGCAAAGTTGACCACGGCGGACGGAAAAATTTATACTATGACCGGTAATAAAGGCCAGATGCTGACTGATAAAAAGGATGTGGAAATCAGGGGAAATGTTGTTATTGTCTCCGATTCCGGTGATCGTTTTTCCACCGATTATCTCAAATATAGCGATGCCGAAAAGAAATTCCACACCGATGCTCCGGTAATAATGGAAAATAAGCGGATGAAATTAAAGGGAGTGGGGATGACCATTTTTATGAATACCGGAGAATTGAATCTTTCATCTATGGTAAAAGCAAGAATTAAATAAAGCAGGAGTTGCAATGACCAATAAAAAAATATTTCTCATATTACCATTAAGCATCTTGTTGGCTGGTTCCATATTATATGCCAAAGATAACTCCACGATAATTAACAAAATGAGTTCCAATGAGCCATATGAAATTGTTTCCAACCGCATGGATGCTTTTAACGAAAAAAAGCTGGTGGTATTTTCCGGAAATGCCATAGCCACCCAGGGCGATAAGGTGCTGAAATCGGATCAATTGCTTTTTTATTATAAACATGAAGCAGGTAAAAAGGATAAGATCGGCGCTAAAGAAATTGAGAGGACAGGTGAGTTGGAGAGGATTGAAGCTAAAGGTAATGTTTCCGTAACTCAAGGAGAAAGAATTGCAACGGGAGACGAAGCAATTTACGTGCAGGAAAGCGGGCAGATTATCTTGAAGGGTAATGCTGTGTTGCGTGAAGGAAAAAATGTGATCAAGGGGGATAGAGTTATCGTGTTTGTTCATGAGAATCGCGGGACAGTTGAGAGTAATCCACAAAAAAGAGTTAAAGCAAAAATATACCCGCAGGAAAAAAACGAGATCAAAAAAATTAATTAACCATTTATCAATATGAACAATTTATCGGCAAAAGGATTAACTAAGATTTACAACAAAAGAAAAGTTGTCAATCAAATTGATTTGACAATTTCACCGGGTGAAGTTGTCGGTTTGCTTGGTCCCAATGGAGCAGGTAAAACAACAACTTTTTATATGATTGTCGGTTTGATTAAGCCGGATGCCGGAGAAATATTTTTAAACGGCGAAGATATCAGCAGATATCCGATGTATAAAAGAGCGCGCCGGGGATTGAATTACCTGCCTCAAGAGCCGTCAGTTTTCCGCAAGCTGACTGTGGAAGAAAATATTTTGGCTATTCTGGAGACACTGGATTTAAGGGAAGAAGAAAGAAAAGAAAAACTGGTGGAGCTGTTAGGCGAACTGGATTTGACTGGTCTTGCCAATAACTATGCCTATTCGCTTTCGGGAGGCGAAAGAAGAAGGGTGGAAATCACGCGGGCATTGGTCACATCTCCCAAATATATTCTTCTGGATGAACCATTTGCCGGAATTGACCCGCTTGCGGTTGCCGATATTCAAAAGATAATTGAAAAGCTGAAAAACAAGGGGATCGGTATAATAATATCCGATCATAATGTCCGGGAAACCCTTTCCTGCTGCGACCGTGCCTATATTGTTAATGAAGGATCAATACTTGTTGAAGGTAATCCGGAAACAATCGCCAAAAGCGATCTGGCGAGAAAATTTTATTTCGGTGAAGATTTCAGTTTATAAAATATTTTTTATTGATTATTAATTATGGCATTTGAATTAAGACAGAACTTAAAACTTTCCCAGCAGCTGATTATGACTCCTCAGCTGCAGCAGGCCATCAAGCTGCTGCAATTGTCGCGGCTGGAATTGGTTGATACGATCAATCAGGAAATGGAAGAGAATCCTCTTCTGGAAGAAACTTCTCCCGACGAAGGTAATGAAGAGGAAATTCATCCCGAAATCGAAGACGATGTCCAATCGATTGAGCGGGAAGAAACAAAGGCTGTAGAACGTGCAGACGAACTTACCGGCGAGGGAGACGGCAAAGCGGATTTTGATTGGGATAACTACCTGGAAGATTCTGGGCGGGTTGGTGTCTCCTATGAACGTAAAGATGCTGAAGCGCCGGCATGGGATAATATAATTACTGAAAGCGAATCACTTACCGAGCATCTGATGTGGCAGATGAAGCTTTCACCTTTTACCGAAGAGGAAATGAGAATAGGTGCGCAAATTGTAGGGAATCTTGACCAGAATGGTTATTTATGCGCAACAATCCCCGAAATTGCCGTTCTGGAAAATGTCAGTGAAGAATTCATCGAGGCTGTATTAAAAAAAGTTCAGGAATTTGATCCGGCTGGTGTTGGTGCGCGCAATTTGCAGGAGTGTCTTCTGATTCAGGCACGTATGTTGGGCGTGAAAAATCCTATTGTCGAAGTTATTATCAAAGATCACCTCAAAGATTTGGAATTAAAAAATTATATTCATATTGCCCGCAAATTGAAGGTTCCGTTGCGGGAAGTAGAAATCGCGGTGCTATTGATCAGCAACATGGATCCGAGACCAGGCAGCATGTATTCGGAAGAAAAAGTTCAACCGATAATTCCTGATGTATATGTTATTAAATCGAGCGATGAGTATAAAATTATTCTCAATGATGACGGTTTGCCGCGTTTGCGGATAAGCAATTTTTACCGGGAAATAATGGCCGGGTTGGGAGCCCATGGCGATCATGGTGCGGAAGAAAGCGGTAAAAAATATATAAGAGATAAAGTGCAATCTGCTACATGGCTGATAAAAAGTATTCAGCAGCGGCAAAAGACTATTTATCGGGTGGCGGAAAGTATTGTTAAATTCCAGAGAGATTTTTTTGACCGGGGCATTAACTTTCTTAAGCCATTGGTATTGAGAGATGTCGCTGATGATATAGAAATGCATGAATCAACAATCAGCCGGGTTGTAACGAACAAATATATGCATACGCCGCGCGGTATCTTTGAAATGAAATATTTTTTCGGCAGTTCCATTCAGAGAACATCCGGTGAAAATATCGCTTCGAAAAGCGTCAAAGAAGAAATTAAACAGCTGATTAGTAAAGAAGATCCAAAAAAACCTTATAGCGATTGCGAAATAGTTGATCTGCTTAAACAAAAAGGTATAGATATTGCGCGGCGCACCGTAGCCAAATATAGGGAAATGACTGGCATTTTGCCGTCTTCCAAAAGGAAAAAATATTTTTAAAGTAGTTGTTAGACAATGGCGATTCTATATATGAATGATGTAAAAAACTTATTGACTTTTAGTTTTGACATCAATATATGACTGGCCTTTGTTTGTGAGGCTCCAATTATGCAAGCGAAGCGTCGCAGAAATGGTAAGCCGAACAATCCCGCGTAAGCGGAGGGTATTTTTACTACCCGTGGTTTGTGAGGCTCCAATTTCAGGAACGTAGTGAATAACCTAACCACCTGATACCCTAAAGGGCACAAGAGGGCACAGGAGGTGGCAAGAGGTCACAAGTTGAATTAATCCCGCTTGCGAAGCTTAGCGGGGCAATATAAATATCCAGCCATAGGCGGGGAGGGTATTTTAGATACCCGTGATTGCCAGAGGTAATTGCAGCAGTTTAAATGATTTGGAAGTTTGAGCAGTTAAATTTAATGAGGGAGGAACAATAATGAAGATTTCGGTTACTTTCAGAAATGGTGAAGGTGAAAACTGGCAAAAAGTATATGCGGAAGAAAGAATTATGAAATTAAAAAGATACTTGGATATGCCTGCCGAAGCCCATATTATCCTTTCCACGGAAAAATTCCGGAACTTTGCGGAAATCAATCTCAGTGCCAACGGCTGGAATGTAAATGCAAAAGAAGAAGCCAAAGATATGCATCTGGCAGTTGACAGTTGTATCGAAAAAATTGAAAAACAGCTAAAAAAACAGAAAGAAAAAGTCAGAGAACATAAACCGAAAAGTATTCGTCACGTCGAAGGAAAACATAGTGGAAATCAGGAAGAGGAAGAAGCAGCGAGTAAAATCGTAGAAACGCGTAAAATAGTTTTAAAGCCGATGTCCCTTGATGAAGCTGTAATGGAAATAGAGGGGAGTAAAACGCGTTTTATAATGTATCGTGATTCGTCTACCGAAAATATAAGTTTGGTATATCGCCTCGATGACGGCAATTATGCCCTCATCGAGACTAATAGTTAAATGTGGAGCGCATGCCGCGTTCTTCTTCTGCCCTTGCCGGCTAATGGAGAAGCGGATTATAATATACAATTATTTTTACCGGGAATATGGTTCGCAGCAAATTGGACTTAAAGGTTAGGTGCGCTGGATGCGTCTGGATCAAATTTTAAAAATCGAATTTATCAACGATAATTTACAGGCAAGAAACAAAGATGAAGTACTGGCTGAGTTAGCTGAAACAATAACAAAAGGCGGCCTGAACATAGATACCGCAAATATCGTTGCTGTTTTACAGCAAAGAGAAAAACTCGGTTCCACAGGGATAGGTGACGGTGTCGCTATTCCGCACGGGAAAATCGGAGCTCTGGAAGAACTTATTGTCTCTTTTGGTAGAAGTAAAGCGGGTGTTTCTTTTGATTCCATGGATGGCAAGCCCGTGCATCTATTCTTTTTGCTTCTGGCGCCGGAAAATTCTGCAGGCCAGCATTTGAAAGCGTTGGCGAAAATATCCAAAATGTTAAAAGCGGGCAATTTCCGGAAAAAACTCATCGAAGCAAAGACTAAGAGTGATTTGTATGAAATTATTATTGAGCAGGACGAGGCCTGCCCTGTTTGATTAGTGAGACTCCAATTCCGCAAGTGAAACGCAGATATGACAAACGCAGCGCAGCAATATCTGTAAGTTGAATTAATCCCGCGGGCGAAGCTAAGCGGGGCTATATTAGTATCCCGTATAAGCAGTGATTTAATAATCGGACGCATATGAAAAAGAAATTAACTCTGAGAGAAATCTTTCAGGGAAGTTCATCTGCGCTGGGAATACAAGAAATTTGTTCCGTTGCCGGATTAAAAAAAGAAATATCTGCAATCAATATCAGGTTTTGCAATAAAATACCTTTTTCTTTACCCAAAAACTCAGCCCCCGTCATTGTTATAATTTCTCCACAGGCATTAAGTCAACTTCACGCAACGGGAATAAACAAATGTGGAAAAATGCCGGAGTGTCTTTTTCCTAAAGAAATAATTTTTCTATTTATGCCGAATGCGTCAGCTATCCCTTTATTTTTAAAGAATTATCTTAAAAAATATACAATTCCGGCGGCGGCTTCAGAATTTGATAAATACTATTTGAAAAGCCGTTTAATAGGGTTGCTCCGGGAAAAATTACGGGAGATAGTCCTTTTTCACGGAGTAGTTTTTGAAACCAAAGGTAAGGGAATATTGCTTGCCGGTGCCAGCGGTATTGGAAAAACAACTGCGGCTCTTGATTTTGTTCGTGAAACTCCAATTCCGAAAGTGAAATCCGGCGAATGCCGGGCGCAGCGCATAACCAAATACCCTAACCACCTGAAGGTGGCAAGAGGGCACGAGAGGTCACAGGTCGGAATTGGTAAGTTGAACAATCCTGCGAAGCAGAGGGTACAATACCTCGCGGCTTGCTGCGGAATGTTTCCAAAGCTTGCTTTGGGGTTCATACCCGTGATTCGAAATAATAATTACTGGGTGGCAGATGATTTTGCTTTAGTGAATAAAAATAATAAGGGAGAATTAGTGGCCTGCAGTCATAGGAAAATTAGAAATTTAATCTATACCCCGAAGGCAGGAATTATATCAGTTCATAAACTACTTGAACCTGACCGCATCAAGAAGAACACAAGACTCCGGGCGGTCATCGAGGTAACAAGAGATGAAGCACCTGATTATCTGGTAACAAAAAGAAAAAAACAAATTTTGGGATGTGTTTTGCCTTGTTTGCATGTCAGTATTCCACAGGGTAGCTATTTTGATAAAAATCTGCTAAAAAAGCTTCTAACAAAAGTATCAGGGGAAATTTAATGAAGGATCTGCGGGTTGTAATTATCACTGGTCTTTCCGGTTCCGGTAAGAGCACGGCATTGAGGGCGCTGGAGGATATCGGTTTCTTTTGTGTTGATAATTTGCCCGTTGTCCTGCTGCCGAAATTTTTATCCATAACAACTCTTTCTTCGCCGGAGATAAAGCGAGTAGCGCTGGTCATGGATTTGCGCGAAAGAAGCTTTCTGAATAAATATCAACGGATTTTTTCCCACCTTAAAGAAAAAGGGTATAAAATTGAAATTCTTTTTTTGGATTCTGCCGATGATTCATTATTGCATCGCTTCAGTGAAACCAGGCGCAGTCATCCAATGTCCGAAAAAGGTTCCGTCATTGATGGGATCAGCCTGGAAAGGGCAAAATTGTCATCTTTAAAACAAATGGCGGACAGGGTTATTGATACAACTTCCGCAAATGTTCATCAGTTGAAAGACATAATTCAGCGGCATTATTTGCCTTCGTCGGGTCACAAAAAAATGGTCGTGAATGTCACTTCCTTTGGTTATCGCTACGGTCTGCCCGCTGACGCTGATCTTGTTTTTGATGTAAGATTCCTGCCCAACCCGTATTTTGTCGAAGAACTGAAAGATTTTGACGGCCATAATTGTGATGTCCGTGAATTTGTTTTAGCTAAAGAAGAAAGCAAAATATTCTTAAATAAAACCTTAGATTTAATGACTATGCTGATTCCTTTGTACGAAAAAGAAGGCAAGGTGCGTCTGAACGTCGCTATGGGCTGTACAGGGGGAAAGCACCGCTCTGTTGTTATGGCTAATCAACTAGGTGCGCATTTTTCTGAAATGAATTACTTTGTCAATCTTAATCACCGCGATATCAACAAACGCTGAATGAACACCTTTTATTGTAATATCATTTTTCGGGTAATATTATTTTCTATCCAATGCGGATCCCACCACTCCTGAGGATTAACAAATTGTCCGCCGACAATAATGCTGAAATGCAGGTGATCTCCTCCCGCCAGACCTGATGTCCCGGAGCGACCGATAACATCTTCTTTCTTAACCGTCTTTCCCACGGCTGTATCAATTGATGATAAATGACCATATAAACTGAATACTCCCAGCCCGTGATCAATAATAACGGCATTGCCATAAAGGCCGAGCGAGCCCGTGAAAACAACCACGCCGTTATTTGCCGCCTCTATAGCGGCATTAGCCGTAGACGCAAGATCAATTCCCACGTGAAGAGAGTTAGCAATTGGTTTACCGCCAACTAAATAAGTTCTTTTATCACCGAATAAAGCCATCGGTTTGGATCGGGGCAGTCGAAGGAATGTTCCTTCCCAGAGTTTTTGGGGCGCAGATTTTTGACAGATGGTTTGAATTGTTTTGAAGTTATCATCCCGCATTTGTCCATTGACATAAGTAAAAATTTCCAGCGGGGTCTTTCCCTGTAATGCGGGAAGTGAGGCCTGAAATTCCGGCATTTTCTGCTGCAGGAAAGATTCTCCCAGATTCATTTTATCTGCGCGGAATTTTTTCTCCTTGATCTGACAGGGAAGAGCAACTTTCGCTTCATTTCCGGCATCGTCCAGGGCATACACGAACATTTTAGTTTTGTTCCTGGTGGCAGTAATCGGTATGGCAAAATAGGTAACCGAGGTCGGTTTGTTATCAATAAATAGGGTGTAACCGGCAGTATAATAATCATTCACATAGACACCAGTTGAGGTAACAGGCTTTGATGTCCGGTAAGTGATCAAGCAGGTTCCTCCCTGATTAGCATAATTGATAGAGTTAAGAACGGTTATTTGCGGAGGCATAGTATCAATTTTAACGGATTGAGATAAGATGGTTTTGTTTCTGAATAGGGAATGATCTCTGGCTGAAAATTTAATTACTGCCGGACCGTCGTGAATTTTTAGCGTTGTTGTATCTAAAGTAAGGGATAATAATTTTTGTTTCACTCCCCGGGAAGTAAATTTTTCGGCAGCCAGCATATGCCCCTTATTATCTTGAATAACTTCTACGGCTATGTGGGAAAGACCGCTTTTCTGATCAGAAAATGTAATTTCGATTTTCTTATGTTTTCCGATGGCGCTGATTTCCTGATTCAATTTAATGGCCGGTTTTTCTCTCTCCAGATAATTATTAAAATAAAGCCAGCACAGACCGGCGATGAAAAGAATAACAGCGATGATGATTAATGGACTATATTTTCTCATAAAAACTCCTGATGTTATCGTGAACAGTGTCAGCGGCCATATAATGATATTTAATGCCTTTTGCAAGACAAATTTCCATTCGCCGGTTTGAAAACAATGAATCACCGGTGTCCAGTTATGTCTTGATCTTGTGCATAAACGCTGTTATATTTAATAAATATTAACAATGAGAGTTTAAAAACATGCTTAAAGGAAAAAATATTGTTTTGGGAATCACCGGAGGGATTGCCGCTTATAAAGCGGCAGAATTAACCCGTACGCTTATTAAAGAAGGTGCCCAGGTTAAAATCATCATGACAAAGAGTGCGGCCGAATTTATTACGCCTTTGACAATGCAGACTCTTTCCGGCGATATGGTTTACACGGAGATGTTTGTGCCGACAGCAAAATACGATATGGCGCATATCTCACTGGCTGAATTTGCCGATGCCATTGTTATAGCGCCGGCAACTGCCAATATTATCGGAAAGATTGCCGCAGGTATTGCCGATGATTTACTATCCACGACAATCATGGCTGCGGATAAGCCAATTCTCATTTGTCCAGCAATGAATGATAAAATGCTGGACAATCCGTTTGTGCAGGAAAATATAAACAAACTCAAAAAACATGGTTACGCAGTCATGGATAGCGCTTTCGGGGAATTGGCCTGTAAAACCAGCGGAGCCGGTCGTCTGCCGGATATCCCCGATATAATCGAAGCAATAGAAGCGCTCTTGTCTCCCAAGGATTTATCCTCGGAGAAAATTCTAATTACCGCAGGCCCTACTGAAGAGCCTCTTGACCCGGTGCGCTTTATAACAAATTCTTCGTCAGGCAAAATGGGTTATGCTCTGGCTGTTGCGTCCAAAAGGCGGGGAGCAAAAGTCACCCTAATTACCGGGCCTGTAAAATTACCGTTACCTGCCGTCGATAAAGTGATTAAAGTCCGCACTGCCCGGGAAATGCATAAAGCAGTTCTGGATAATTTTTCGGGGGCAACAATTGTCATCAAGGCAGCCGCAGTTGCCGATTACCGGCCGTCTCAATTTTTCAAGGAAAAAATCAAAAAAGACAATAAACCTCTTTCCTTAAAACTGGAAAGAAATCCGGATATACTTGCGGAGATTGGTAAAACAAAGGGAACGCGTGTTGTTGTTGGTTTTGCGATGGAAACACAAAATTTGCTGGCCAATGCCCGTGAAAAATTAATCAGGAAGAATGTGGATTTGATCATAGCCAACAACCTCAGTGATGAAGGTGCCGGCTTCCAGAAGGATACAAATGTAATCACGATCATTGATGCTAAGAGTAAAGCGGAGGTTTTGCCGAAAATGACAAAGCTGGAAGCTGCCGAAATAATTCTTGATCGCATCCAGACTTTAATCACCGGCAAAGGCAAGAGGAAAAAATGATGGTTGAAAGGATGAACGAATCATCTGCCGGTCAATTAAAGGAAGATCTTCTTGGCGCGGTAAAAGCGCTGAAAACTTACATTGTCAATCAGGACAAATTGTCTGTGTCCATGGATTGGGAAAAAAAGACGAAAGTTGAAATAGACAATAATGTGCGAGCAATCAACGAAGGGCAGGAATTGAGTAGAACATGTCAGGATATGGCCGAATGTCAGTTATGTCCACTGGGCAAGACAAGACGTAATCTTGTCTTCGGTGACGGTAATTCTAATGCACAGCTTGTCTTTGTGGGTGAGGCTCCCGGCGCCGATGAAGACGCACAAGGCTTGCCGTTTGTCGGCAAGGCAGGGCAGCAATTGACGAAAATAATTGAAGCAATGGGCATAAGCCGCAAGAATGTTTATATATGCAATATTCTGAAGTGCCGTCCGCCGCAGAACCGTAATCCCTTGCCGGAGGAGATTGCTGCCTGCGAGCCTTTTTTAAAAAAGCAGTTAGAAATAATTGCGCCGCGGATAATCTGTGCTCTGGGTACATTTGCTGCACAGACTCTGCTGAAGACCGAGGTGCCGATTAGTGCGTTGCGAGGCCGATTTCATTCCTATCAGGGAATCAAATTGATGCCGACATATCATCCGGCCTATCTTTTACGGAATCCTTCCGCAAAAAAATTCGTTTGGGAGGATGTCCAGATAATTATGAAGGAACTGGGATTAAAATCTGTAAAGAAGTGAAATTAATGAGGTCAAGTTATGATTAAAAAAGTTATTTATTCACTGGCAATAGTCTTTCTGCTGACAGGTACATGGGGTTATGGCGAGCAGAAACAGCCTGTATTCCATGAAATTACAGTTGAGGGCATTATTACTGCCCCGACAGCAAAATACATTGCGGGCAAGATTGATGAGGCCAGCAAAGAAGGAGCGGAAGGGCTTATTATTTTGCTCGATACTCCCGGAGGAATGGATACGGCAATGCGCGATATTGCCAAGAGCATTCTTAATGCACCGCTGCCGGTAATTGTTTTTGTTTATCCACCCGGCGCCCGTGCTGCATCGGCCGGGGTGATTATCACCGAAGCCGCCCATATTGCCGCAATGGCTCCAGGAACAAATATCGGGGCTGCCCATCCGGTGGCGATAGGCATTGGTGGCGGGGGTATGGACAAAACTATGTCCAAAAAAGTAGAAAATGACGCAGCTGCGTATGCCCGCAGTATAGCTAAGTTAAGAGGACGCAGTGAAGAATGGGTGGAAAAGGCTGTGCGCAAAAGCGAATCAATCACAGCCGAAGAAGCCCTCAAATTAAACGTGATTGATTATGTAGCTGCTGATGTGCAGAAACTTCTGGCGGCAATTGATAAAAAAGAAGTTTCTCTGCCCGGCGGTAAAAAGAAAATATCGACAAAGAATGCCGTAGTCACTAACAAGAAGATGGGCACAAGACAAGGCATCCTTGCGGCTATCTCCGATCCCAATATTTCTTACATTCTTTTATTGATAGGCCTGGCCGGCCTGTATTTTGAACTATCTACACCGGGGGCAATTTTGCCCGGAGTTATCGGCGGCATATCACTGTTACTGGCATTTTTCGGCTTGTCCACTTTGCCGGTAAATTATACGGGAATACTGCTGATAATTTTCGGTGTCATTTTATTTATTGCGGAGATAAAAGTTATGAGTCATGGAATGTTGACTGTAGGAGGTGTAATTTCATTAATTATGGGATCATTGTTATTATTTGATACACCGGAACCGGCTTTGCGGATTTCTTTGCAGGTTTTAATTCCGGCGGTTTTAGTGGCTTCAGCCTTTTTTATTGCTGTTATTTGGCTGGCAATTAAAGCGCAATTGAGGAAACACGCTACTGGAACTGAAGCATTGATTGATGTTGTGGGGGAAGCGGCAACGGACATTGCCAACGAAGGGAAAGTGTTCTTAAAAGGAACATATTGGAAAGCGACTAGCGCCAAGCCTGTCAAAAAGGGTGCAAAAGTGAAAGTTATCAAAGTTGAAGGTTTGAATTTGATAGTAGAGGAAATAATTAATAACAAAAATTAATATTTAAAAGGAGGAATATAAAATGTTTGGAGCAATCTCTATACCAATGATTGTAGTTATTGTGCTGGTGATCATGTTTCTGGCTTCGGCAATTCGTGTTTTAAACGAATATGAAAGAGCGGTTGTCTTTCGTCTGGGAAGAATTAGAGACGTCAAGGGTCCCGGTTTGATCATTATTATTCCCGGAATTGACAAGGTGGTAAAAGTAGACATGCGGACTATTACTATGGATGTTCCCCCGCAGGATGTTATCACCAAAGATAACGTATCAATTAAAGTAAATGCTGTTGTATATTTCCGCGTTGTTAATGCCAACTCCGCGGTTATTGATGTAGAAAATTATCTCTATGCTACCTCCCAGTTGGCGCAGACCACACTCCGCAGTGTTTGCGGACAGCAGGAACTCGATGAAATTCTTTCGGAACGCGAGAAGATAAACATGCAGCTGCAGGAAATTCTGGATCGCAGTACGGAACCCTGGGGTATCAAAGTATCGCTGGTAGAAGTAAAACAAATAGATCTGCCTGAGGAGATGAAAAGGGCCATTGCCAAACAGGCCGAAGCGGAAAGAGAAAGAAGGGCAAAGGTTATTAATGCTGAAGGCGAATTCCAGGCTGCACAGAAGCTTGTCGATGCAGCAGCTTTGATGGAGACACAGCCGATGTCGCTCCAACTGCGTTACTTGCAGACATTGAATCAGATTGCTGCAGAAAACAATTCGACAACGGTATTTCCCATACCGATTGATTTGTTTAAACCATTTTTGAAATTGGCGGAAAAATTATAATTATCAAGGCAGCGGTCGGAGGAAACTCCGGCCGCCTGAATTAACTGGAAGAGGAGAAATTTATGGGATACAGAAGACGGCATGTGTTAACAGGTGGCTTGATATTAATAACTTTGGGAATCTTGATTTATCTGCATATGTCCGCCATTTACCCGTTTAAACAAAGCTGGCCGATATTGCTTATTGTCATCGGAGTTTCTACCATAATCCAGAGTATCAAAGATATCGGCGGCTGGTTTATTACGGTTGTCGGCGCTATATTTTTGATTACTCAGAGCTATGGCATTGAGCTTCACACTCTGGCTAAATATATATTGCCGGCGGTGCTGATTCTTATTGGTGTCTATGTAATTGTAAAACGCCGCAAACACGAGATTGATAAGTAAGAAAGCTGACAGTGCCGGATTATGCCTCGTAAACCCAAAAAAGTACTTATCATCACCGATTTTGACGGCACTGTTTCTACAGTTGATCTGGGTAACGAAGTAATCACCAAGTTTACGACAGCGAGTTTAAATGATATTGAACGCGCGTATGTTAAAGGCAAAATCGGCTCCCGTATCGCTTATGAACGAATTGCCGAGAGGTTGAAGGGCAGCCGGGAAAGTATGCTGGAGCATATTCTGGCGAAAGAACGGCTGGATCCATACTTTCCCGAATTTTGTTCTCTGAGCAGGGATAAAGGAATTGATATAAAAATAGTTTCCGATGGTTTGGATTTTTATATCGATGCTATATTAGAAAAACACAAACTTACAGGAATTGAGTATTATTCCAATCGGGCTGTCTTCGGCAAGGATAGTTCTTTATCGATTAAATTCCCTTCAATGAACGATTTTTGCGCCCGCTGCGGGACATGCAAAAGCAGTATACTTAAATCTTACCGCCTGATTTATGACCGGATAATTTACATTGGCGACGGCTATTCCGATTTCTGCCCGTCCCGGTATGCGGATGTAGTATTTGCCAAGACAGTACTTTTTCAAAGATGTGAGAGGGAAGGTACGCCCTGTACATTATTTAAAGACTTCAGCGAAATCAACAATTACCTTATAAACAATTATTAAGAGGTTTTTTATTATGTCCATTTCCAAAAAGATTAAAGCGAGTTTTGCCCAATCATCGATGATCAGAAAAATGTTTTCCGAAGGTGCGGTTCTGAAAAAGAAATTTGGGGCGGATAAAGTATTCGATTTTAGTATCGGTAATCCCAACGTCGAGCCGCCGGAAGCTTTTAAAAAAGAATTAATTAATGCAGCAGCGCAGATTATTCCCAATAAGCACGGTTATATGCCCAACAACGCCGGATATATGGAAACAAGGCAGGCTATTGCCGAAAAAATAAATAAGAAATCCGGCCTGAAACTCAATAGCGATCATGTGATTATGTCTTGCGGCGCAGCGGGCGCGTTAAACGTAATCTTTAAATCTCTGCTCGATCCGCAAGATGAAGTGATTGTGCCGATACCATTTTTTATGGAATACGCTTCTTACATAGATAATTTCGGTGGGATCATTAAGAAAGTGAAGACACAGGCCGATTTTTCTCTGGATGTTACGGCAATTGCCGCAGTGATCAATGAAAAAACTAAAGCGGTTTTAATCAATACGCCTAATAATCCTACAGGAATAGTATATAGTGAAAAAAATATCGCTGATCTTGCCCGGCTGCTGACAGAAAAAGGCAAAGCGATGAATAAAACAATTTATCTTATTTCCGATGAGCCTTATAGTGAAATTGTTTATGATGATGTTATCGTACCCAGCATTTTAAAAGCATATAAAAATAGTATCATTGCCTATTCTTATTCCAAGACATTATCCCTGCCGGGAGAAAGAATAGGTTACATTGCCGTTAATCCGGAAATTGAGTACGGTAGTGATTTGCTTAACGCTTTAATTATTTGCACGCGCATATTAGGTTATGTCAACGCGCCCGCGCTGATGCAGCGGGTTGTTGCCAAGTTGCAGGATACAAAAGTTGATGTGGATGTTTATAAAAGAAAGAGGGACTTGCTTTGTGCAGGCCTGGAGAAAGCCGGTTATAAATTTACCAGGCCGATGGGCGCGTTTTATTTATTTCCACAAAGTCCGATTCCTGATGATGAAGAATTTGTCAAAATGCTTTTAAAGAAAAATATTCTTGTTGTGCCCGGCAGCGCTTTTGGTACGCCCGGCTACTTCCGCATTGCCTATTGTGTGGATGACGCGACGATTGTCAATTCAATGGAAGGTTTTGCGGAAGCAATCAATGACACTCGCTAATAGTGAGTCACAAGTTTCAGAAGCGTAGCGCACTGAAATTTGTTGGATGAACTATCCCAGGCACATAGCGCCGTGGGAAAACAAACATAGTGAAGTTTGAAGCGTTAGTGGAATTGATCCCAGGAGCGTAGCGACGTGGGATCAAATAATGCCGCTAGCATAGCGTTTAGGGATTGATAGTGGGTATAAAGACAACTTAAAATAACTTCTTCCCATAACAAAGCATGCAACAATCTTAAAGAGCATGTTTACTTTCAATTGGTAAGCAATATTTAATTGACATACTAGCTTGATAATATTATAGATTATTTATGAATAACTCAACTGAAGACACAATAATTAATCCAAGTGAAGAACCCGCCTCTGAAGAAAAAGAACCTCAACTAGAAGAAGCCTTAAAAAAAATTAATGAATGTAAGATAAAGCAATCTGCTGAGCTTGATTTGAGTAAACTTAATTTAAGGCAGCTACCTGATCAAATATATGAACTAAACTTTTTAGAAAGATTAATTTCAAGAGACAACCCACTTGAGTATTTGCATGAAAGCATTGGATACTTAAAATCATTAAAATATATGGACATCGCTGATGTCAAATTCTCAGAACTGCCTCAAAGCTTTTCAAATTTAACAGACCTTGAATATTTGACTTTGAGTGGTAAACAAATTGAAAAATTTCCAGAACAATTATTATCGCTTCACAAACTAATATCTATTGATTTGACGGATTGTAAAATAACTGAATTGCCGGAAGAGCTTGATAGATTAGAAAATTTAGAAACACTATGGCTGCTCAGAAATCCAATCTCAAAAATAGATCACTTGCCTAATTTATTGTCTAATCTTATTCAACTAAGTGTACACCATACAGAAATTAATAATTATGATTTTTTAGAAAAACTAATAAAAATTCAAAATTTATCCATGGGAAATTCGAACTTAAAAGAACTACCAAAGCAACTATTTAATTTAAAGACATTATCGAGATTGCATGTGTCAAGTACATCCATTCAGTTTATCCCAAATGAAATTAAAAAACTCGTAAATTTAAAAGAGTTACTTATTTTTGATTTTAAGATTAAAAATATTCCTAATAGTATAGGTAATTTAATAAAGTTGGAAAGATTAAGCATAATTTCAAGTGGACTTGAAACTATACCTGTAACTATAGGTGATTTACACAAACTTAGGCATCTTCAGCTATATAGAAATTCGCTAAAGGAAATACCTGCTGAAATCGGGAAGCTTTCTAACCTGATTAAATTTGATTTGCATAAAAATGAATTAAATAGTTTGCCTTCAGAATTGAGTAACTTGAAAAATTTAGAAGAACTCAATTTGAGCACTAATAATTTAGTAGCTATACCTCCTGAATTATCAAGATTGTCAAATCTCAAAAAATTCAGTTTAAGAAATAACGATTCTTTAACCTCTCCACCTAAACATGTCCAAGAAAAAGGAACTGAGGCGATTTTAGGTTATTTAAATGATTTAATTGAAGAAGTTAAAGTATGGTCTTCCAAATTAGTAATAGTGGGTGAAGGACAAGTTGGCAAGAGTTGCTTATTAGATGCACTGGAAGGCAAACCGTTTGAAAAAGGTAAATCAACAACACATGCTTTAAATCGAAGTCAGTTAAATTTTGAACATCCTGAACATAATTGCACCATGCAGTTAAACGTTTGGGATTTCGGAGGACAAGATATCTATCATGCTACGCATCAATTTTATTTAACCAATCATAGTTTGTTCTTATTAGTCTGGAGTGCAAGAGCAGGGTACGAAGCTGGGAAAATCTACAAATGGTTGGAAACAATATCTGCATTAGCACCTGATTCGCCAATTTTTATTGTTGCAACTAATTCGGACGAGAGAGGAGCAGATCTACCCAAAGGAGATATTGTTAATCAGTATCCAAATAAAATATCTTTCTTTGAAGTCGATAATGAGAAACGTACAGGTATAGATGAATTAAAAGAAGCCATCAGGCAAAAATCTGCCGAACTCAAATACATGGGAATTGGTCGTCCTAGATCATGGATGAATTCCTTACAAGAAATAAAGCAAACGGAAGAACATTATTTATCTAAGAGTAAGTTACTTAATATTTTTTATAGGAATGGCGTTTCCAAAGAAAGTTACGAATCTCTTGCAACTTACTTGCATGACCTTGGCGAAATTCTTTATTACCCCGATGAAGAAGAATTGAATGACACAATTATTATTAAACCGGAGTGGGTAAGTAAACAAATTGCAAAAATTTTAGATAGTGAGAAATTGAGCATAAATGACTCATTTCTTGATAAAAAACTTTTGCAGGAATTATGGTCGGACTTAGATGGCTCAATGCAAGAGAAGCTAATTACCTTGATGGAGAAATTTGATTTATCTTATAAAACGAAGGATGATAAAGAAATTAGTTTAATCGTTGAGAAATTAAAGTACGAAGAACATGAAAATTACCAAAAAATATGGGCTAATTTTATAAGTAAAAATGAAATTGTATTCAAATATGAGCTAGATACTATACCTGCTGGAATACCAACCTGGTTTATAGCAAGGACGCACCGTTTTTCAATGAAAGTTCATTGGAGATTTGGAGTCTTATTAAAAGACGCTGATGAAAAACATCTGGGGCTTTTAATTTCCTCACCAGAAAGAAAAGAAATTTGGTTACGCGTAAAAGGGGAAATGCCTTACTATTTTTTTGCTCAGTTAAGGGATACATTAGAATTGACATTTAACAGGTTTGAAGGGTTAAAGAGACCTGCATTTGTGCCCTGCCCTGGACATCATGGTAATCCATGTCCACACTTATTTGAGCTAAAGCAATTAGAAAAAAGGCTCTCTATTGAAAAACCAAAGCAAACCATAGAATGTCCGGAATCACTGGAAGATGTAAATGTGATGAAATTAATTTTTGGAATAAGCTTTGCTCCAAATAATGAGATTCTCGTTGAAAGGATTAGAGGTGAAATAGAAAAAATTATCAGGCGAGAAAATCGATTGCAGACAGATGAATTAATAAAATTCACTCAATTAGAATTCATTAAATCGTATCAGTGTGCACAAGAAATAGCCGACATTACCTGTCCAAATATTTTTACTTTGAAAAGAATTGAATCAGTCATGAAAGAATTTGATTTAACTTACCAATATAAGCTGCAATTATATTGCCAGATGCCTGGTTGTAATCATTCAATCGGTGAACCATATAATATTAATATTCCCAAAGATTGGATTATTGCTATCGGTCCCTATTACAATAAAATGCTTAAGATCTTAAAATATACCTTACCCTTGGCAATGCCAGGAGTAAAAACAATCATTGATGATGCTGATTTTGATGTAGTTAAACCGTATGTTGATTCGGTAAAAGAATATAGCAAGATTTTTCATGATGTTAAAAGTGAATTCATAGAATCAATAAAATCTTCGTACACTCCTGAAGAACCAATAAGAAATATTAGGCTATTACTTGATTCAGTAGATGCTAATCATAATTGGGCAGGTCTAAGAAGACTTGTTTCGCCAGAGGGTCATATACTCTGGCTATGTAAAGAACATTTTGCTGAATATAAAAATTAAAGTATGAAGGAAATTGACTAGTATGTCTCTTGTAAGGGCAGGTGTTAGGTGTTGGATAAATAGGGGCAGCGCCCATTTAATTTGACTGCACTATTGTTTGATGCTAGTAAAAGGCATGCCCAGAGTCGCCAGAATAACAGCAGCAGGTTATCCTCATCATATAACGCAGCGCGGTAATTATCGCCAACGAGTATTCAAATCTGCAAATGATTATAAGCAATATTTATCATGGCTGAAGGAATATTCAGAAAAATATTCTCTTGATATCTGGGCATATTGTTTAATGCCTAACCACGTTCATTTTATCTGCGTTCCGCAGAATGATGATTCTCTGGCTAGAGCATTCAATACACTCCATATGCGATACGCTCAGTACATTAACAAGAAACAAGGCATGTCCGGCCATTTATGGCAAGGACGGTTTTATTCCTGCATACTGGACGAGTTGCATTTGCATTCCGCTGTACGCTATGTGGAGAACAATCCCGTACGCGCAGGCATGGTGAAGCGGCCAGAAGATTATCTGTGGTCAAGTGCCGGTGGGCATGTGAAAAAGAAGCCAGATTTGCTGTTATGTAAAGAATCATATTTAAGCAAAGATATTCCTGATTGGGGCTTATATTTAATGGCAAATGAAGATACCGACTCGATAGAGAGCATAAGGGCAAAAACAAGACTTGGGCATCCATGTGGCGAGAGTGGTTTCGTTAAAAAATTAGAGAAGAAGTTGGGAAGAAAGTTAATTAACAATAAGAGAGGCAGGCCAAGGAAAATCAGGATGGAAAAATAATCGCAAAGGAGACAAAGGACGTTGTGTCCAATCACGGATATGAACCCCAAAGCAAGCTTTGGAAACGTTTCGCAGCAAGCTGCGGAGTATTATACCCTCCGCTTCGCG
The DNA here is from genome assembly GCA_003142535.1 of Syntrophaceae bacterium. GTDB lineage: Bacteria > Desulfobacterota > Syntrophia > Syntrophales > Smithellaceae > Fen-1166. Next base: position 20,192 of record PLMQ01000023.1, on the reverse strand, counting down.
GGATTGTTCACCACTGCTATACGGTATAATTCGACCAGCAAACTTCAGTTTATGACCTTCAGGTTACTTGTGACCTTCAGGTTATGCACTTTGTTTCTGAAGTTTGGGTCTCATTACCCTGCTAATGCAGGATAGTTCGGACAAGCCAATTTCAGCACGCTATGCTTCTGAAATTAGTGTCTCACTACAACTAGCCAATATCGCCCCACTTAGCTTCGCACNNTTGGAGTTTCACAATAAATTTAATTCCATTGACAGGCAAAATTATTTGAGTAAATATTGAAGATAACAGTTCCATTAACGAATGAAGGCGATTTGAAGTATCAATTATCCGGGAATATTTACGGGGTGTGAAAGTCCGATGAATCCGCAGGAAGGCGCAAGAAAACAGATTGAAATATATAAGCGTATGACCGGTAGCGAAAGGCTGCGTATTGTCTTCGAACTATGGGAAATGGCGCTGGCGCAGACAAAAGCATCGGAAAAATCGCTACATCCTGACTTGAGCGAGGAAGAAATTACAAAACGCAGCAGGAAGAGGATGACAGGTGGAACAATTAGCTGTAATTAAATGGATCGTGGATAAGTTGGAAAAAAGCGATATCGCCTATTTTATTACCGGCTCGATAGCCAGCGCGTATTATGGTATCCCGCGGTTCACACATGATATTGACATCGTTATAAACATAAAAAAGGAGGATGCCGGTCGTATTGTATCTTTGTTTGTCAGTGACGGTTATATTAGCAAAGAAGGCATTATCAATGCTTTTGCCGGGGCAGGCATGTTCAATTTCATTCATGATAAGACAGGCTGGAAAGTTGATTTCTGGATTAATCAGGGTGATTCTTTTGCCATATCATGTTTTAGTAGAGTAAAAAGGGTTGAAATGTCAGCGGGCTTATATGCCGCAATGGCAACGCCTGAAGATGTCTTGTTGCACAAAGTTTATTGGCACAAGCTGACACCATCGGAAAGGCAACTGGGTGACGCCCGCGGCATCGTTGCTGTTCAAGGCCATCAGTTGGACAAATCGTATATTAACAAATGGGCTGAAATAATGGGAATTGAAAAAGAGGTCAATTCTATAATATCAAGCAAAGATTTACCCAACTTAACATGAGGTGTCGCTAATGAAATATTGGCGACGTTCTATTTAATTGACAACTTCCGCTAACCCTTACCAATCCTTGCTTTCCGGCTGTGCAATAATACGGAGAGACCTTTGCACAACTGTATAAAACCACGAATTTTGTCATTCCGGTGAAAACCGGAATCCAGTATTATCAAGTGTTTCCTGGATACCGGCCTTCGCCGGTATGACGATTAGAGGGGTTGTGCAAAGCTCTCACGGAACCATTGTACTATTAAATTGACAACTTCCGCTGGCCCCCACAAATCCTGGCTTTCGGTTCGTGACTGCTAATACGGTATTTTTTTCAATCCAATTGCGTGGCCTCTTTAAGCTTCTCGACATCGATGTTGTCTTGGGGGCGGCCACTCGCTTTTTTTGCTGTTATAAGATCATCTCTGGAAATGAAAGATATATCAAAATCTTCCAATTTAACGATGACACGGTTCTTCCATGCTTTTTCAAATTCAACTCCGGGAATGGACATCATAATGTCCACTCGCAGGGGCGGTTTTCCCATTTGGTAGAAGTAATCTTTTTGAGTGAAGTCATCCGGGGTTAGATTCGCCAGGGGTGCGCCAAATTCCTTTAAGGCGATATAAATTAATTTAGCATTTTCAGCATCGGTCGCTATCCACACATCAATATCTTTAGTGTATCGTGGTTCGCTGTATTTCATTACCGCATAACCACCAACAATAAGATAGCGAACTTTATGCTTTTCGAAAAGATTCAATAGTTCTTTGAATTCGGAATTCGTTAGCATCAATGCCTCGAATCAAGAAATAGTCATGTAGCATCTCTGATACCGCCTCAAAAATGGCGCGATCACCTTGAGATTGCCAAAACCGGACATCAAAGGAGCGACTGCTATCTTTAATAGATTGATAGCTTTCCTCTACGATTTTCATTTTATCTCCATATTAAGTACCAAGTACCGAAATACTTTCAGTAAGTATATAGCACACCTTCTTCATTCTGTCATCAGGATGATTTGCTCTTTAATTTAGAAAAAATTTGAGAAGTTTATAAATGCTTAATGCTGAAATCGTGAAAGCCGCCGGTATAGTGCTCTTCGGCCGTAATAACTTTTTCCACGCGGGCTGCGGGCGGACCGACTTTGCACCATTCAATCATTTTATCCACGTCAGCCTCTTCGCCTTCCAATACGGCTTCCACGCGGCCATCTTCCATGTTCCTCACCCAGCCGGTAAGGTTTAAGTCTGCGGCAGCGTGTCTTGTTGCCCCCCGGAAGAAAACTCCTTGTACTATTCCAGAAATAACAACACGAATTCTTTTCATAAGCCTACCTGCCAACCAGTTTTATAAATTCATCTTCGCTAATAATTGTAATTCCCAGTGTTCTCGCCTTATCCAGTTTAGAGCCGGGTTCATTGCCGGCAACAACATAAGTGGTTTTAGAGGTTGTGCTCCCATGAACGGAACCGCCCATCTTTTCGACAATTGTTTTGGCCTCAGCGCGGGGCATGCTCTCCAGCGTTCCTGTAAAAACAAAAGATTTTCCCTGTAGTGTTGAATCTTTTGTTTTTGCTTCGGTCTTCCGCGGAATAACACCAGCCTTACGGAATTTTTCCATAACTGATTTGTTCTTCGGCTCATGAAAAAATTGCACGATGCTGACGGCTATTTCCGGTCCGATTTCGTAAATAGCCGTTAAATCGTCAACCTTTGCAGACATTAATTTTTCAATGCTGATAAATTCCCGGGCTAATATTTTGGAAATATGCTCGCCGACATTGCGAATACCCAGAGCATAAATAAACTTATCCAGCGGAGGATTTTTGGAACGCTCAAGAGAGTCCAGTAGATTTTGGGCTGATTTTTCTCCATGCCGGTCGAGGTCTAATAATTTGTCTTTCGTCAGATAAAAAAGATCAGCGGGATCATGAATTAATTTTGTATCGAAAAGTTGAGCCGATATTTTTCCGCCTAATCCTTCAATATCCAGTCCGCCGCGGGAAGCAAAATGTGCAATATGCTCTTTTATTTGCGCGGAACAAGCAAGATTGATGCAGCGATGCGCAACTTCGCCCTCTTCACGCACAACCTCCGAGGAACATTCCGGACACTGTGTCGGCATTTTGAATATTTTTTCCTTAACAGTTCTCTTGGATAAAACAACTTTAACCACTTCGGGAATGACGTCTCCCGCCCGTTGAATGATAACGGTATCGCCGATACGAATATCTTTTTTTATAATTTCATCTTCGTTGTGCAATGTGGCACGGCTGACAGTTACGCCGCCGACATTGACCGGTTGCATGATGGCCACGGGAGTTAAAACACCTGTCCTGCCGACCTGAACAATAATATCATTAATAATAGTTGTTGCTTGAGTTGCCGGAAATTTACAGGCCAGTGCCCAGCGCGGATTGCGCGATACACTGCCTAATATCTCTTGAATAGCCAGATTATCTACTTTTAAAACAACACCGTCAATTTCGTAATGAAGAGTTGTTCTTTGTTCGCTGATATGATCAAAGTATTTAATGCAATCCTGGATAGTTTTGGCTTCTTCAATAAGATTATTGACCGGAAATCCCCAGCTTTTTAAATTTTTTAAAACTTCACAGTGACTGGAAAACTTTATGCCGCGAGCTTCTCCAACATTATAAAGAAAAATATTAAGAGGCCGGCGGGCGGTTATTCTGGAATCAAGCTGACGTAATGAACCGGCGGCGGCATTACGGGGATTGGCAAATGGTTCTTCGCCTTCCTCCTGGCGACGGAGATTTAATTTACGAAAAGGTTCAGTTTCAATATAGACTTCGCCGCGTATTTCAATAAAAGAAGGGATTGCTTTACCTTCACCTGCTCGCATTTTCAAAGGCAGGGAAGAAATGGTTTTAAGATTTTGAGTGACGTCTTCTCCGGTAACGCCATCACCGCGGGTCGCGCCACGAATAAAAACGCCATTTTCATAAACGAGATTTACTGCAAGGCCGTCCAGTTTAGGTTCCGCGATATAAGAAATGTTATCTCCCGCAAGTTTTTTAATCCGGGAATCAAAATCAATAATTTCTTCCGGAGAAAAGGCGTTAGCCAGGCTCAACATCGGTGAGGGATGGGTAAAGGAAGAAAATCTGGACAGTGGTGCTGCGCCAACACGCTGAGTGGGAGAGGAAGCAAGATCATCATCGGGATATTGTTTCTCTAACTCTTGCAGTTCCCGCATTAAGCGGTCATAGTCAACATCGGAAATTTCCGGATTGTCCTGCTGATAATAGCGTTGATTATGATATTCGATATTTTTTCTGAGTTGGGTAATTCTCCCTTGAGGCGAATCTTTATCCATTACTTAACCAGTTTTAAATTCGGTTTGCCGTGAGGCCTTTTGGGTAAAGTAGCTTCCTTTGCCGCCTGATTACTCAATAATTGCTCATTAAAGATAGCGTTTTTCACTCTAACTGCATTGATTATGGAAAAAATAATAACAGACTTTTCCCATTCGGGAGTAAAGGAAAATTGCTCCATTTTTGTTTTATATTTATCCCAGAGAGCGGCAAGCGAAGCTTCATCGAGATACAATATGTTCTCTGCAATTTTATCCAATGAGTTTTCAATATTATTCATGGCTATAATAGTAACTGTACTGACGCGTAAAGTCAAATCAAAAGCGGTTTATAAGAGAATCTGCCAAAGTTTACATACTTGAGGGGATGGTTAAATTGACGGATAAGATGTCAAATATACCTTGTATTTTTTAAATCTTACCGTTAAGAATTTGCCTCAGTTATGGTTGAAGAGAAAATTAAAATTGGCGTTATTTCCGATACGCATCTAACCGGTGCTGACGAAAGATTAAAAAAAATAATCGCTGAACATTTCAGCGATGTAAGTTTAATCCTTCATGCTGGGGATTTAGTTGATCTGAGTGTTTTAGATATGTTTGAAGGCAAAGAGGTTAAAGCTGTCTTCGGCAATATGGATTATCCTTCGGTAAAAGAGAAATTGCCCGAACAATTGATTTTTGAAGTAAAGGGATGTAAATTGGGCTTGATCCACGGCTGGGGGGCTCCATGGGGCATGGAAAAAAAAATATTGGAGCGCCTGGGCAAATTGGATTGTATTGTTTACGGGCATACGCATAAACCGGCAAATCATAAAATTGATGATGTCTTGTTTTTTAATCCGGGTTCGGCAGTGGACAGACGTTTTGCCGCTTCCCGAACTATTGGAATATTAGAAATTGACAAAGAGGTGGTAGGTAGGATAATTGATATATAGCAAACTGTTGAAAAAGGCTCCCGGCATCCGCCGGGCAGGCATCTGTGGAGTAAATCCGGCGAATGCCGGGAGCGCTTCGGCTCTTGCTGCTCACGTACAATTGGAGTACGCTCCGCTGCTCGATCCTCGCGCGTCTAGCATCTAAACCTTCGCGTGCCCTCACGTCACCTTCAGGTGATTAGGGTATTTGAATAGTCTGCTTAATAGGGTTTTTCAACGAAATATTCGATATTTCATTGATTTGGTTTTGGACATATGGAAACAATTTTTGCACCTTGGCGGATGGACTATATTAAAGGAGAAAAACCTGAAGGCTGTGTTTTTTGCAAATGTTCCATTAGATGTGATGATTATATTTTATTCGAAGGTAAAACTGCCTACGTTATGATGAACAGATACCCTTATGTAAACGGGCATTTAATGATAATACCGCAGAGGCATACGGGGAAAATAGAAGAATTAGCTCAGGAAGAAAGAAAGGAAATATTTGATCTTTTGGAAACATCAGTTAAAGCTCTTAAGGAAGCTATGAAACCTGATGGATTCAATATTGGTATAAATATTGGTAAGGCAGCCGGTGCCGGCATTGAAGATCATTTTCATGTCCATGTGATTCCGCGCTGGGAAGGTGATACTAACTTTATGAGCGTTGTAGCGAATGTCCGGGTTATTCCGGAAGATGTGGCGACAACTGCGGCCAATCTTTCGCCCCTTTTTAAAAAATATCATCAGGAGGTATAAGGAGATGAGAATAATTTATTTTATTCTTTTTTTACTTTTAGCTTTTATAATTGCGGATTTTTCCAGGTATAACGCGGTACCGGTTCATTTACAGTATTATAATTACATTAATATTGATGTCCCCGCATATTTTCTTCCTTTTTCCGCACTTATCGCGGGAATAATTATCGGAGCCTTATGGAGTGTAGTGGAAAGGTTTCGTTTAAACCGTACGATAAGTAGATTAAATCGAACAATCCGTGATATGCGCAAAGACCTCCGCGGCAACGAACCGCCGCCAATCATTGAAGAAACTAAAAATCCAGTACAAGAATAATGTCCGACAACCCTAGATTTATTGCTGACGCCACTTTGGCCAAATTGGCGAAGTGGCTACGGCTTTTGGGTTATGATACTATAGTTTATCCAGGAAAAGCCGGGCGGCCAATGCTCCGTGTGGCGGATGTTGAAAAAAGAATTGTTCTCACCAGAAGACATGATATGCAGGAGCGGCAATTTTCCGGTCTATTATATTTGGTAGCAGGCAAGGATATTGCGGTACAACTCAGCGAAGTTCTTGGCCGATTTTCGTTATCAATTAATCAACGCGAAATGTTTTCCATATGCCTCAAGTGTAATGAAAAGCTTATAGGTGTAGCCAGGGAAGAAGTGCGCGATTTGGTGCCGCCTTATGTATTGGAAAATTGTAATACTTATACCAAATGCCCAAGCTGTCAGAGTATCTATTGGGCGGGAACTCATCAACGTAATGTCTTGCAGTCTCTGAAAAAATATATCGGAACTAATAAATAAGCGGTGGTATTATATTGGGCTGCCGCATTCTGCGGTATCGCCCTGGATTTTTTCAATTGTATGTTTTAATGCGGGGAGAATAATTTCCAGATTCTCTTTAGCCGCTTTCGGGCTGCCCGGCAGATTGATGATTAGTGAGCTTCCGCGAACTCCGGCTACCGCACGGGAAATCATGGCGTAAGGGGTAATTTTCATGCTCTGGTAACGCATGGCTTCGGCCATACCGGGGATTTGTTTATCTAGTATTTCCAGCGTTGCCTCGGGAGTGACATCGCGTGGGCTGACACCGGTGCCGCCTGTGGTCAGGATAAGATCAAGACTTTCTATATCCGCATATCTCTTAATTGCTTCTGTAATCTGGTCTTTTTCATCAGGAATGATAATTGTCTGCAAAACTTTAATGGGTACCGAGGCAAGAACAGCGGCAATGGCCGGGCCGCTTAAATCTTTGCGAGTTCCCTGTGAGCTTCTATCGCTGACCGTTATGATGCCTGCGCGGATCATTGTCTTATTCTTCTTTATCTTTTTTCGATTCCGCTATGATTTTGTCCGCAATGTAGGACGGAACTTCCTCATAATGAGAATCGGTATAGGTAAAGTTTCCCCGGCCGCTGGTCATGGAACGCAGATCGGGAGCATATTTCAGAATTTCGGCGAGTGGCACCTGGCCTTTAATTATCTGATTGGAACCGTTTGTATCCATACCGAGTACACGGCCACGGCGGCTGTTGAGATCGCCGATAACATCGCCCATGTATTCTTCCGGAATTTCGATGGAAATATTGACGATGGGCTCCAAAATAACCGGTTGGCAATCCATTACTCCCTTTTGAAAAGCCATGGAACCGGCAATTTTAAAGGCCATTTCTGAGGAATCAACAGTGTGATAGGAACCGTCGGTCAGATTTATTTTAAAGTCAACAAACGGGTAACCGGCGACAACGCCTTTGGCTGCGGCTTCGACAATGCCTTTTTCCACGGCGGGCCTGTAGTTGTGCGGAATAACGCCGCCAACAATTTTATCCTCAAATTTAAAGCCGGCACCGCGTGGCTGCGGTTCAATATCAATCCAACAATCGCCGAACTGTCCGCGTCCGCCGGATTGCTTTTTATATTTGCCCTGAATGTTTGTTTTTCCTTTAATTGTTTCTTTATACGGAACTTTGGGTGTATTTAGATTTACTTCGACGCCGAATTTCCTTTTCATCTTCTCAATGTTTACTTCAATATGCACCTGACCCATGCCGGATAAAATCATTTCTTTGGTCTGCACATTACGGGAAAAGACAATTGTCGGGTCTTCTTCCGTCAAGCGATGGATTGATGATGCAATCTTATCCTCATCACCTCGGGATTTTGGTTCAATGGCAAAGGACATAATGGGCGGCGGTACGGCAATCTTCTCATAAATTATCGGTGCTTTTTCATTGCAAAGAGTGTCGCCCGTAACAGTCTCTTTGAGTTTGGCTACGCCGGCAATATCACCGGGAATAAGCATATCCGTTTGCTTTTGGTTTTTCCCTTCGAGGAAAAAGATATGGCCGAATTTTTCCGTTATTTTTTTTGTGGAGTTGTAAACGCTGGAGTCGGGAGTTAGTTTGCCGGAATAGACACGGAATAAAGTCAACCTGCCCGCATAGGGATCGGCGATGGTTTTGAAAACTATTGCTGAAAAAGGAGCGTCCTCTGTGGGCTTTCTTTCTTCAACACTGTCTGTACCGGGTTTTTTACCCTTCATCGGCGCCTTATCGGCCGGTGAAAGAAAACTGATTACCGCAAGTTCCAACAGCAAAGAAACTCCGATACCTTTTACGGCGGAGCCGCAAATGAGTGGAATCAGACTGCCCGTAGCCACTCCTTTTTTTAATCCGGCTTTTTGTTCCTCTAAAGAAAGCTCGCCCGCTTCCAGATATTTGTTCATTAATTCGTCATCGGCTTCAGCGATATCTTCCACCATTGTATCGCGATACATCTTTGCTTCTTCCATTAAATCGGCGGGGATATCCGTTGCTTTGCCGATTCCTTTATTATCGCTGAATAAATAAGCCTTAAAGCTCAGTAAATCTATTATTCCCGTGAATTTATCTTCAGCGCCAATTGGCAGGCATACCGGAGTTACTTTTTTCTTGAATTTTTCTTTTATGCTGTCCAGCACTTTGCTGAAGTTGGCGCGTTCACGATCCATTCTGTTGATAAAGATAACGCGGGGAAGTCTGAATTCATCGGCAAATTCCCATACCTTTTGCGTCTGGAATTCAACGCCGCCGACAGCATCAATGACTACCACGGCATTATCTACAACGCTCAATGAACATTTTATATCATAGGCAAAATTAGAATCGCCCGGAGTATCAATAAAATTGATTTTATGCTTGTCCCATTCGACAAAGTTGGCTGCGGAACTGATGGAAACTCGGCGCTTTTGCTCTTCCGGTTCAAAATCCATAATGGAAGTTGCATCATCGACTCGGCCCAGCCGTTCGCTTTTTCCGCAAACAAATAAAAGGGATTCACAAAGGGAAGTTTTGCCTGTGCCGCCGTGACCGACTACTGCCAGATTTCTCAGAAATTTGGATTCGTACTTTGCCATTAAAAGCTCCTTTCAATATCTCAGTAATATCGCAATAAGCAGCTTGATTTGAATGCGCGCTTGTTTAACCCATCCGGCAAGCAAAATCAAGACAATTTTGCCTCGATTATTATCTTATCATTTGTGTTTAATCTGGATATTGCACAATAAGAATTTAATCTTGTTTATTTATCCCGCAGGCTTCTTTCACCCAGGCGCATGGGATAGAAAATGGCAAAGGCACAAAGGCCGCAAACAATGGAAAAAGAAGCGATAAGCCAGATAACTTGCCACAGGCTAAGAGGTTTATTGTTGATGTTGGCCATAAAAACATAATATGTGGGTCCGGCTTCTAAAATTATAACTATTGCGATTAGTGCAAAACAAAGAATCATAAAAAGCAGGCCGCCGAAACTGGTTACTACCTGCGCCGGATTTTCCGATTTAAAATTGGGGTAAATAGCTCCTAAACCAACGGCCATTGCCACTACTGCGGGCACCAGAAAGAACATCGTTATGCCCGATAAAACCATCATGAAAGAAGAAACCTGCAGCAGTACATTGGAAACAACAATAAGTATTTCCGTCATGATGAGCAGCGGGAAATAATATAAGAAGAACTTAATCCATAAAAAAGTTTTTAAAGATACCGGTGCGGCCTGAACGATCCAGAAAGCTCCTCCCTCCATGCTAACTGCCGGGTAAACAAAACGGGCAGCCAAAGCCGAAAGAACGAAAGCGGCCAATCCCATATTTAAAAAGGAAAATAAGTTTTGCAGATAAACAGCTTTTATCGGCGATTTATCCCAAGGCAAAACGGAAAAGTTGAAAAGATAAATAACTATTAAGGCGCCCATCAGGAATAATTGCGGCCATTGCGTGGAGTCGCGGAAAAAAGTTCTTATTTCCTTAATAGCAAAAGCTCTTGCTTCCCGCGGCAGAAAATTTAACAAGGTTTCCCAGCTCACACCTTTGTATTTTACCGGAGAAAAAAGACGTTGCGGGGTTGTCTGGGATTTGGAAAATCCTTTAAAATATGTGGCTGCGGCGATAGTCTCGGCAAAGAAGATAATCATAAAAGCACAGCTTCCGGTCAGGCCAATATTAAAAAACGCAATTTCATATTCGCCGTTTAGCGCAGCTTTAATGGAGTCCATAAGCCAGGTTGTCGGCAGGAGAGGTGAGTTGGGTGTTTGCAGCGAATTTAAATAAAGAACGACAGAAGCAAAACTATCCGGATTAACGAGTTGTTCCGGTCTGGTCAGGCGCAAAACCAAAATCAAAATCAAAACTAAAACGAAACCCAGCATGACAAGAATTGTTCTGATTCTTCCGGCCGGCAGGATTGTAGCGCCAAATAATACCAAAATACTGCTGACGGCCGATGTTATCAGGCACATGAACAATATAGCCAATAAAACAATCAGGTAATAAAAAATACCGGCTTTATAAATTATGCCGTAAGAAAGAAAAACAGGAAGGCTGAAGGCGACGACCATCCAGGAGCTGTCAAATGTGCTGATGAGCCAGCGGGAAAAGAAAATATTTCTGGCAGAAACCGGCAAAGAATGTACCAATGTTAAATCCTGGCTTAGATAGAGATGAGAAAGACAGTTGACAATATTGCTGAAAATAAGCAAAGCAAAAAATGTCATGATAATCATAGAAAGTAGTTTCATGGCCAGAATATTGCCGAAATCCTGCACATTCTGGAAATAAAACAATACCCGGTAACATATAATAAATGCGCCTATCCAGAAAATAAGGCCGATTAAGCCAAAGATAAAAATACGTATCCAGCTGTTCCTTTTATTATCCAGACGCAGACCGTTCACGGCGGAATATAAACGGGGTGTTAATAAGGGGAAAATAGTTTTCATAAAAAAGTATCTTCTTTAATGATTGTTAGAAAGACCTCTTCAAGCTTTGCTTCGCCCAGTTTAGCGATTTTCTTTAATTCATCAACTGTCCCCTGCGCCAACAGCTTCCCCTTGTGAATTAAACCGATTCGATGACATAAATCTTCCGCGATACTCAATGTATGTGTGGACATAAATATTGTTGTCTTCTTACCGGCTAATTCCAGGAAAATATCCTTGACCATATGTACAGCTGCAGGATCAAGGCCGACCATTGGCTCGTCGATAACCAATATCTTTGGTTCATGTAACAGAGCAGAGGCAATGATAAGCCGCTGTTTCATGCCGTGGGAATAAGCTTCGATGAGCTCGTTGGCCCAATCCCAGAGAGCAAACTGACGCAAGAGTTCTTCCGCCCTGCGGGCAAAAATAGGGGAAGGAACATCATATAGGGCTGCCGAAAAATGCAGAAATTCCATGCCGGTGAGTTTTTCATAGAGGAACGGTCTATCCGGTACGAAACCGATCATTTTTTTTACTGCGACTGGCTCTTTGGCCATATCCAGACCACCGATCATGATCCGGCCTGATGTCGGCGCTAGAATTCCGCCCATCATGCGGATGGTAGTTGTCTTCCCGGCGCCATTTGGGCCGATGAAACCATAAATTTCACCGGCCGAAACATTCAGGTTGAGCTTGTTTACCGCCACAGTTGTGCCGTAATCTTTGGTCAGTTCCAGCAGATTAATCATTAAATTAACTCCATAAAGTGATATTTTTATAAATAGTCATAATAATCGTAAAAACAGGACGGCTTTGTAAAATACCCTAATCACCTGAAGGTGACGCGAGGGCACAAGAGCTCCAGATGCAAGGCGCGCAAGCCCTGAGGCACAGCGCATCCGGCATACGCCGGATTTACTTCGCATATGCCTGCCCGGCGCATGCCGGGGATTTTTTACGAAGTCGTCAGTATCTCCAGTTTTATTTTACCCATTACACCTATCAAATCGAGCTGCTCGCTGCCTTCACCGCGGATAAGCCGGATATGCGTTACATCGGCCGGTAATTGATTAAATACGGCATCGGCAGTAACCCAATTGCCGAGATAGGCAACATTCCAGGCATGGTAATAAAACCGGCCGCGCAGATAGACCAGGCCTGTTTCTATTTGTGCCGGAATACCGGCAGCCCGTAGTAAGGCAGTGACCAACACCGCATGTTCATTGCAATCCCCAACTTTGTTTTTCAGGACTTCCACGGCGTTCGGTACCGATAAAACCGGCTCTTTCTTGATATTGTGGTAAACCCAGCTGACTATTTTTTTTGTTTTTTGTTCCGACGAATCGGAAGCTCTGATAATCTTAGTTACCTGTGCCTTTATTTGCGGATCGTCGGCCTGAACCAGTGGACTGGCTTGCAAATACTTGGTAATTTCTTTTGGCAGATTATTGCCGGATAATGGTGCTGTTGACAAATGTTCTCTCTTGATGGTTAAAATATCCCGGTATAGATTTTGCCGCCCGCCATTGAGAAAAAGCAACAAGCCTCTAATGCCGCTGATCCTGATTCTAATCTCGTCTAGCTTAGAAGGTTCGTCGATTTTGATATTTGCTGGCACGGAGGCGAACTCAGTGAAATCTATAGTGTCGTCTCTATTTATTCCTTCCTGTGCTTTTTGAGGGCTGACCTTTTCCATGGAGAGACCCATAATACCCGTTTCTTTTAAAATATCACCGGTTTTATCCAGCCAGGCGCAATTTTTCGCGCCCATAAAATCGGCGCAATATTTTTGAGTGAGAATAAGTTTCCCTATAACAGGGATTATCTCATCGGCATTGCGGGTAACCTTAATTGAACGCAAACCTAAGGTTGCCGGATCGAAAATACTGAAACTGCTGGTTGTATCTTTTGCCTGATTGGCGTGAAATGCAGCATCATAGATGCTGCCGCTCATGTGTGGAATAGCTTGCAGAGTAATTTCGCTCTTCTGCTGGGAACCCGGAGTTCCAATATAGAGGATGAGCTTGTTTTTAACTACAAAACCATGGACGTTGAAACGAAACAGACTGGAATTTAAATCAAAATTAAAAGAGGAGACGGTCATATCCGGATTAAGATCACCTTCGGTATTGATATGGAGAGCCTGTGTAACACCCATGGTATTGATCTGCATGATAGTAGTTTCGTTGTAATGAAAGCCTTTGTCCATAATGGCAAATGTCCTGTGGACAAAGCCAATTTTATTGTTTTTTTGATAAATGTTCATCCAGGTGTCGGAAGGTTTTTGGGTAATTGCTTCCGTTAATGTTTCCACCGTTTCTGTTTTTTTAAAAAAGAATTCCAGACGAATTGCCAGGAGAACAAAAAAGATTATTGTGACGAGTACTCCCCACAAAATAGACCAATTGATTTTTGGCATGGACAGCAAACCTGTATCAAAACAAAATTTTAAAAATTATTATATAGGCGGTGACAGCAAGAGTCAATTATATAAGTGTTTTATAGGAGATTGCCGAAGCTAAAGATTTATTGACAATCACACCCAATTATAATATCAACAAAAACTCCACTTCAGGAAAGATAAAATACTATATGAAACACGACTGTATTATTGCTCAAGAAGGTTATCCCTTTATTATCCTTTCCCTCGTTATTACTGTCTTTGTCGCCTTTTTAGGTATCCGCTGGTTACTGTTTCTGCTGGCGCTGATTACTTTTTTTATCGTCTGGTTTTTCCGCAATCCGGAGCGGCATTTTATCGAAGAAGAAAAAGTCGTTATTTGCCCGGCAGACGGTAAAGTAATTAAAGTAGAAAACGTGGAGATGAATGGCACCATTGCCGGGAAATTCAAAAAAATAAGTATTTTTATGAATGTATTTAATGTTCATGTCAATCGCGCTCCCTATTCGGGAAAAACTGAAGCGATTAATTATCATGAAGGCAAATTTGTCTCTGCCAATCTGGACAAAGCTTCTCTGGATAATGAGCGCAACGAAGTCATGATTCGCACAGAGGACGCCCGCATGATCTGGGCGGTGCAGATTGCCGGTCTTATCGCCCGCAGGATTGTTTGCTGGGTTAAACCCGGTGATGTTGTTCAAAAAGGTGAAAGATTCGGTCTAATCCGCTTTGGTTCGCGTGTGGATGTTTATTTGCCTGAAGATTCCCGTATAGCAGTGAACATTGGCGATAAAGTAAGAGCCGGGGAAACACATTTGGGGTATTTATCATGAATGAAGAACTTTCTCCGAAAAGAAATAGAATCAGAAGAGGTATTTACGTCTTACCCAACCTTATTACTACGGCGAGCCTTTTTTGTGGTTTTTATTCAATAATTGCCTCGTTTCAGGAAAAATTCGTTATTGCCGCTATAACTATATTGGCTGCTTTGGTTCTGGATGGTATGGACGGACGGATTGCGAGGATTACCAATACCACCAGTAAATTCGGTGCCGAGTATGATTCGCTGTCGGATTTGATTGCTTTTGGAGTGGCTCCATCACTTTTGGCTTATAACTGGACAATGTCTTTTTACGGTAAATGGGGGTGGATCGCGGCATTTTTGTTTGTTGTCTGCGGAGCGCTCAGATTAGCTCGGTATAACATCCAGATTGGTATTATAGAAAGTAAAGTATTTAATGGCCTGCCCATTCCGGCTGCGGCTTCAGTTATTGCGACGGCCGTTCTCTTTTATGATTATGTGGGAGTAGAAGGAAAATTTCATAATTATTATCTGTTATTCTTCGTCACCACACTATCGCTTTTGATGGTCAGCAACATCAAGTACTATAGCTTCAAGGACATGAAGCTTTTTGTCCGCAAGCCCTTCATGTCCTTTTTCTTATTGGTTATTCTTTTAATTTTGGCAGTTGCCGAAACCCAGATTATGGCCTTTATAGTTTTTCTGGGATATGCCATCTCCGGGCCAATATGGTCGGTGATAAAATTCGGCCAGAAAATGCGGTTGAAAGTCAAAGAAAATAAGAAAAAACAGCAGAAGAATCTTCGTCCGGGGCGGGATAAAGAATAACCCTGTATGATTTAGTGATTGAATATGCGAATTATTGGAGGCGAAGCTAAGGGAAGGACGCTGCATTTCCTTTCCGGATCAAAAGAGCGGCCGACCTCTGATTTTTTGCGTGAAGCTCTTTTTAATATATTGGGACCGTTGCAGGGCAATTCATTTCTTGATCTTTTTGCCGGTTCGGGCGGTGTCGGGATAGAGGCTGCCAGCCGCGGCGCGCGGGAAGTGGTGCTCATTGAAAGAAATAAAAAGATTGCGTCTATAGTACAAAAAAATATTGATGATTGTGGTTTTAAAGATAGCTGCCGTTTGTTAAATGTTGATGCCGGTAACGGTTTGCATGACCTGAATAAAAAGAAGTATAAGTTTGACATTATTTTTGCTGATCCTCCCTATGACAAAGGGTTGGCAGGGGAAACCATAAAGTTATTGAACGAATACCCGGTTTTTGGGGCTGAGGTTACGGTAGTCATCCAGCATTCAACCAGAGAAGATTGTATCTTGCAAATTGGCGACAGGTTTGTCCTGAAAGATCAAAGAAAATATGGCAGCAATGCCCTGACTTTTTTAAAAATGGAGTGCTCATGACACAGGAAAAATTCAGCAGCAGAGTGGCAGTCTATCCCGGTTCTTTTGACCCGGTTACCAATGGACACGTGGATATTATTAAAAGAGGAATCAGAATATTTGATGAAATTATCGTTCTTGTTGCCTACAATCCCAACAAAAAATCCCTGTTCACCGTTGAAGAACGCATACAAATGATCAGGGAAAACATTGCCGAAATTAACGGCGTGCGGGTGGATAAACATTCCGGCCTGCTTGTTGATTATTTGAAAAGCACAGGCGCCAGCATCATATTACGCGGCATGCGCGCTCTTTCCGATTTTGAGTATGAATTTCAGATGGCTTTGATGAACCGCCGTCAGACAAGAGAAATTGAAACAGTATTCCTTATGAGCGGTTTTAAATGGTTCTATACAACCTCCAAGGTTATAAAGGAAGTGGCCAGTATTGGGGGCTCGGTCAAAGGTCTGGTGCCGGATAATGTCAATCAAAAACTGTTGGGGAAATTTAATAATGGCAGGAGGTAGTTTGTGAAGTTAGCAGCAAGAGTAGCAAAAATTAAACCGTCAGAAACTTTAGCTATCACGGCAAAAGCCAATGCCTTGAAAGCGGAAGGCAGGGATGTAATCGGCTTTGGCGCCGGTGAGCCCGATTTCGATACCCCGGTTAATATTAAAGCCGCAGCCATTAAGGCGATTGAGGACGGTTTTACAAAATATACGCCTGTCGGCGGTACAGATGAATTAAAAGAAGCGATTATGGCCAAGTTAAAGCGGGATAACGGTTTCGAATATAAACGTACACAGATAGTTGTTTCCTGCGGAGCAAAACATACCTTATACAATCTGGCGCAGGCTCTTTTAGATCCGGGCGATGAAGTGATTATTCCCTCGCCTTACTGGGTTTCTTATCCGGATATAGTTGTCCTGGCCTGCGGCCAACCCGTTATTGTAAATACCCTGGAGAAAGACGGCTTTAAAATGAAGCCGGAACATTTGCAGGCGGCAATTACCGGACGTACCCGCGCTGTAGTGATTAACAGCCCTGCCAATCCTACAGGCGCGGCCTATTCGCCCGCAGAATTAAAAGCCCTGGCGAATGTCCTGCTGGATAAAGATATACTGGTTATTTCCGACGACATTTACGAAAAGATGCTTTATGCCGATTTCCCTTTTGCTAATATAGCCACAGTCGAACCGAAGATGAAAGACCGGACGATCGTTGTCAATGGCGTATCCAAAGCGTATGCGATGACCGGCTGGCGGATTGGTTATGCCGCAGGACCGGAAGAAATTATTGCTGCGATCAATAAAATTCAAAGCCAGAACACATCTAACCCGGCATCCATTTCCCAAAAGGCTGCTGTAGAAGCGCTCAATGGTGATCAGAAAATTGTTACGACAATGGTGGGCGAGTTCCGGAAGAGACGGGACATCATTGTGCAACTGCTCAATGAGATTAAAGGAGTAAAATGCCTTTCCCCGGAGGGTGCCTTTTATGTATTTCCTAACGTATCCGGCGTTTACGGGCTGTCCTATAAAGGCAAGAAAATAACAGATTCAACTCAATTAATTGATTACCTGCTTGATGAAGCAAACGTTGCCACAGTTCCCGGTGCTGCTTTTGGCAGCGATGATCATATCCGCTTATCTTATGCTACTTCGTTAAAAAATATCGAAGAAGGCGTGAAAAGAATAAAAAATGCTATAGCCAAGTTGGACTAGTTATTTACTTCACCGAAATATCTGGCTATTTAAGATATGATCGCGGCAATCGGCCTTCCGGCAGATCGACTATGCCTGCATTGCTGGCAGGGGAAATAACTTCATCCTGCAACATCTTATGATTTTTCATTTATCCTGTAATAAAACATTTGCCCGTGTCCTGGTGTGAAATATCGATTGCAAGTGGTAATCCTCATCGAAAACCATTGACTTGTTACGGACTAATATTTTCTTAAAATATTGGTTACTATAGTTCTTCCTGAAAGACAGCATTTGTAATTACTGCCTAACATACAACATTCCAATCCGTACTCAATAATATTACTGCTGGAGATTCTAGATTGACATCTAAAAAAAATTGGACGACAATGGATAGAAAGGGGCGAGTGCAAAGGTGTAAGATGCATAGATTAATAAAAATTTACAGTCTTAGGATACGAATTCTGATCCCTCTGACGCTGGCAATAATATTTTTGCTCAGCGCTTTTGCTGTCAGTAATTATCGCTACCAACAAAAGTATATTATCAATGATGTTGAATTAAAGCTCAAATCCCTGCAAAATTTGTGGACCGTGCAGTTGGACAGCGACGCTGGCATGATGGGAGCTGCCCTGGAGGTGATTATTCGTGACAAGGAACTCAAGACCGCTTTGAAGGCAAAAGATAGGAATGCCTTACTTGCACGAACCCAAACTCTTTATGATCAGCTGCATTCCAAGCATCAGATCACCCATTTCTATTTTACCGGTCCTGACAGGGTAAATATTTTGCGTGTTCACCAGCCCGGCAGATATGGGGACAGAATCGACCGTTTCACGACATTGGAGGCAGAGAAAACAGGAAAGCCTTTTTACGGGATTGAATTGGGACCTTTAGGAACATTTACTCTCCGGGTAGTTGTCCCTTGGTACGATGGCAAACAGTTGCTTGGATATGTGGAACTTGGCGAGGAGATTGAGCACATCACGCGCGGATTGCGCGACATGTTCGGTGTTGAAATCTTTATTCTCATTGAAAAGAAAAACCTTGATCGGAAGAATTGGGAAACCGGTATGAAAATGCTCGGCCGGAAGTTCGATTGGAATCGATTTCCGTCCGTGGTCATTGCTTATCAGACATCAGCTTTGTTTCCCGAAGAACTCTTCAGGATTTTTTTCGTAGAACAGCAGACGCGCACGGGAACCAGCGAAGATATTATATATAACGGGCTGCAATACCGTTGTACATTTTTTCCACTGAAAGACGCTGGTAGTCACCTCGTTGGAAACATGGTGTTTATGCGGGACATCACCAGTCTGATGGCAGATTTTTACAGTATTATCTTCCTCGTTAGTGGAATTTGTCTGTTAATTGGCGGAACTTTATTCGTATTTTTTTATATATACATGGGTCGGGTGGAACGACAATTGGAAAGTGCGAACAAGGCCAAGTCTAACTTCCTTGCCAACATGTCCCATGAGCTTCGGACCCCCCTCAACGCGGTTATCGGATTTTCCCAGGTTCTTCAGGATCAGGATTTTGGCCCTCTCAACGAGAAGCAAAAAGAATATGTGCTGGATATTCTGGAAAGTGGCAAGGACCTTCTCAGCCTGATTAATGACATCCTCGATCTTTCCAAGGTCGAGGCGGGGAAGATGGAGCTGCAGCTCTCCCCGGTAGTGGTAGGTGATCTTCTCACCGGCAGCCTGGTGATGATCAAGGAAAAGGCGATGAAGCATGGGGTCACCCTTAAGACGGATATTCCCGAAGAGCTGTCACATTTTGAGATGCTGGCTGATGAGCGCAAGTTCAAACAGATACTGTTCAACCTGCTTTCCAATGCATCTAAATTTACCCCCGATGGCGGTGCTATTACGCTTTCGGCAAGGCGTATGACAGAGGGAAAAGGTGAAGTTATTCAGGTTTCTGTCAAGGATACGGGCATAGGCATTACTCCCGAAAATCAGGAGAAGGTTTTCGAGAGTTTTTACCAGGTTTCAGGCAGCTTGGCGAGCAAGACATCTGGAACGGGTTTGGGGTTGCCCCTGGCAAGGAGTTTTGTGAAGCTGCACGGGGGGAGGATGTGGGTGAAGAGTGAAGGAGACGGAAAGGGGAGTCAGTTTTACTTCACTGTGCCTGTTCAACCCGTTTTGCCTGAGATCGGTAAACATGAGATCCTTCTCGATCATTTAAAAAGATTCATTAGTTTTAGCAAAAGACACGATAAAACGTTTTCCCTTTGCTTTCTTTATATGAAAGGGGAAAATCTGCAACAGAAGATACATGAAATAAATGAAGTCATGGAAAGAAATAAAAGGGCTTATGATTTTTCAATGTTCGAAGAAGAAGGGATAATTGCGCTAGTTCTTCAGGATATTGATCAGGATACAGCCAGGATGATATGTGAAAGAACCGTAACAGACATCAAAAGCAAGTTTGAGACGTTTGAGACATCTTTTTCATTAGTCAGTTATCCATCTGATGGTGATAATCCCGAAGAATTAGTAGAAAAGGTGAAAGCGGCGACGAGATATCAAACCTCTTTTCATTCAGAA
>PLMQ01000034.1 GCA_003142535.1 Syntrophaceae bacterium | reverse complement strand
GGTATCAAAATGTCCAAAGTCACTGCCAACGGCATTCAAATAGAGTATGAAACCTTCGGAAACCCATCAAATAGACCGCTTCTTCTGATTGCCGGGCATGGGAGTCAGATGATCCAATGGGATGAAGCTTTTTGTTTAGACTTAGTAAAACGTGGTCATTATGTCATACGATTTGATTACCGTGATGTTGGACTTTCAACCAAATTTGATACAGCAGGTGTGCCGAGTCTTGAAACTATCGGGAAAATCATGCAAGGCGAGAAAATTAAACCAACATACACCCTGGACGATATGTCTGACGATGCGGTAGGCCTCCTTGACGCTCTTGGAATTAGAAAGGCCCACATTTGTGGTATATCCATGGGGGGAATGATTGCCCAGACCATAGCCATTCGTCATCTTTGCCGCGTTCTGAGCTTGATCTCCATTGCCTCAACGACCGGCAATCCCGAACTTGCCCTACCAACACCAGAAATAATAGGGCGTTATGTTACCCCTCCGCCCGCCGAGCGCGTAGCCTATATCGGACACATGCTCGGAGTCTATAAGGCCCTTGCCGGGCCCGGCTTTATTTTCGATGAAGAATGGACCCGCAAGATCACTGCCGAGAGCTACGATCGCTGCTTTTATCCTCAAGGCAAAGTTCGTCATACCGTTGCCGTTCTAACGCATGGTAACAGAGTACCCGCCCTCGCTTCAGTGAATGTGCCGACCCTTGTGGTTCATGGAATCAGCGATCCGTTATTTTTGGTGGACGCGGGGAAGGACACTGCCAAAGCCATCCCAGGAGCTCAACTTATGTTAATTGAGGGTATGGGTCATGATCTGCCGCATGGCGGGGCGTGGCCTCAGATTGTCGAGGCAATAGAAGCCCATACATTGAAAGCAACCCCATAGTGATGAGAGGTGAAGTATTTTCTAATAGAAGGATTCGGCAGTGTAATATGTAATCAGTACCCGTTATCCTTTACTTTGAGATATCCCTTGGAAATATAGAAATTAGTCGGGGAAAGTTTTTCAACTATATTAAGTATGGACTTATATTTTGTGAAATTATGATTGATAATATAACCTGTCTGCACCGCATTTCCTCGCCACCATGATTTTAAAGCGCCTTTTTTATCCATTAGCATATCTATTGCCGGATTTGTGATCCTTCCCGCTTCTTGCGCTATTTTAATCGCTTCCTTTAACAAGTCTTCTTTTGCAACGAGTCTCAATACTTTGTTGCAAAGCTCGAGTGGGGTAAAGTCAATTTCATCAATGATTCTATCAATTCCTATCATTGGTTTATTCTCGCATTCTTGTAAAACATAATGGATCACAAGTATGCACTCCAGCCGGACTACAATCTCTCTATTTGAATCAAACAACTTTTCGGAAATTATATTATTCTCTTCTTTACCAAAAGAAAGATTCAATTGTTCATTATCGCCTGCATACTCGTCAACCAATACCCATTGTGAGGCAAAATCCAAATCCTCTTTTTTTATTAAATGATTCCCCTTTCTCCGGAGTGCTATTGACTTGGCTCGGGCATAAAAATACTTTAGCTCCCGCCAATTGCCATCCCAAAGTCTTCCTTCTTTATCCGCTGTAAAAGAATTTGCAAACGTTTCTAAATCACCTTCCTGGAAATGCAGACTATCTCTTGCAGCCCATTTTTCCAATGACATTATCCATTCCATCGAACGATCTTTTGTTCTGCGTTCTCTTAAAGGCGGCAGCTCCAGAACCCAGCCTGCTAATCGATGGTATAATTCCTTCCGAATACCTTTTTTGCTGCCGTTGGACATAGTATCATCCCGTAAATCGGAGGTGTTTTTAATCCGATTCGTAGCAGCAATAATGCAACAATGCGGCAGCAACGCGGGACCGGTGTAGCCGAGAGGTCTTATTCCATATCCATCCAAAGCCCTCAGAAGAGCGACTTCTGCTGACGGAGTCAAATCGCCAATTTCATCGAGAAACAATGTTCCCGGGTGAGTATCGGCAAAAACGTACTCAGCATGTGATTCATCGGCAATATGATAAATGTTGTTCATAAGAATAACATCTTCAGTATTTGTGCTGTCTTTTGCCTTCGTCGCATATTTGATCTGTTTATTACAGGACTCCAGCCACGGCAGGTAAGAAACATTTGGTGTCGTTTTCGCCTTGTTTTGTGTATCGTAATTCCAGCCGCTGGCTTCAAGAAACCAGCCCAACCTGTGCGCATGAGCGCCAGTGTATGCGCCATGCACATGCCCAAATAATTCGGAGAGAAGCAATTCATCATTGACGGCTGCGCAATTCACAGCGACAAAGGGGCCATTCCGGAAAGGATTTTCCGGATGGTTATGGATGAGCCTGGCAATATCTTCCTTGCCAGTGCCGGTTTCCCCTATTATAAATACGGGAAGGCTGGAAGAGGCGACTACCGGCAGGAGTTCATTGACGATCTTCCGAACACGGACATCTTCGGAATGGTAATGCGATGCCGATGCCTTTGGGGGATATTTGAGATGATAATATTGCAGAGCTCTTTTTGCCCAGTCCTTTAATTTTAGTTCGCCCGGTTTTTCAATGTGCGCATAAAGACAGGATGTTGTTTCCATAAAAAGTCTGGTTAAACGCGTTCCCCAGTCATTGCCAAAAAATGCGGAGATGACGGCAATCGGGGCGCCGGGGTATTTTTGTAAAGCTATTTTCATAAAATTATCGCCGCCGGCGCCGGCATTCTTTTGTTCTTTTACATCTACCTTCAAGTCAACAACAAACGCATGAAATTCATAGATATCTAATGCAGCGACAGCATCTTCGTAATATGAATATGATTTAACATTAAAGCCAGTTTCGCTGAGCAGTAATTCATAATAATCGCGCTGGCTTTTTTCATCCTCNNGTTATCTTACCGCCAAGATCCTTTGTCAAACGCTTGCAAATCCATCCACCCTGATGTTTATCAGGAAAATCATCGCTAATGGATTTTAATATTTGTAAATTACCATGCAACTTTCCCTTATTTGTTAATATAAACTTAACTAATTTTGCCGATGCATCTAAACCGATATGCATTGTAAAATGGTCGGCATAGCCTTGATTAATTTGCGCCTTTATTGCATTTTGAAATATCTCGGAAAGGATCATGTAAATTCGTCCATCAACGGAAATAACCTTAACATCGTCATCCACCTGTAAATCAAGAACATCAGAAAGGTGCGCCCGTTGCAGAAGAAAATCGGTGACGGCCTGTACTGTGGTCACAATATTTTTTTTACAGTAATAATTAAGTCCAATTGCTGCCAGTGCGGCCACTCCACAGTTGGACACAAGCCTGACAAGATATTCGTGAGTATTGGCGTTTATTTTTCCGAGTTTTATTGAACGGATGGCAAGATGTGCATCGGCAATGGCATTAGCAGACCAGTTACCCAGCCCATGGCTGACTACTCGCATTATAACCTGATCTAACTGACGAAGATATTCTGATGTCTGGTGGAGCAATTCCGTTCGCTCCCGCACGATATTTTCCAGATTGTCACTGTAATATTTGAGATCGTTATAGGCTTTATTTTTATCGTCAATTTCCCGTTTTAATTTTTCGTTGGCTGTAAAAAACTCGTGCAGAAGTGTACGCTTCGATGTGAAGAAATAACGGAAATGCCATGCCCTCCGTGCGCTTTTTGTTGCCTGGCAATAAAGATTGAACAGAAAATAAGGGGCATCCATAATAACCCCGGACTCACAAATAGGCTCACCCTTGAAAGAAATCGTTTCAGTGATGAGTGTGCCGAGAAGTTTTCCCTCCGGAGGATTGCCCTCTAATGGTTCACTTTTCCCAAGATACATCATCTTGCCGTTCAATTCCTGACTTACAAGAATGACTTTTCTGCCGATATTTTTAATGCTGTTTGTATTGGGGTC
>PLMQ01000068.1 GCA_003142535.1 Syntrophaceae bacterium | reverse complement strand
ATAAATCAAAACCCCCTTAATGCAAATGCTGAGAGGAGGTTTTTTAATATTCAATCCGAGCTTAATTT
The DNA here is from genome assembly GCA_003142535.1 of Syntrophaceae bacterium. Taxonomy (GTDB): domain Bacteria; phylum Desulfobacterota; class Syntrophia; order Syntrophales; family Smithellaceae; genus Fen-1166. Next base: position 252,919 of record PLMQ01000068.1, on the reverse strand, counting down.
GTCCAGGGAGCATAAAGAGAAAACCAAAGCATTTTGCTATACTCTCTTCCCACTTTTTTCCAATCCGCAGAGGACATCTCCCAGAATTTTGCCGGTGCTTTTTCATAGCTTGTCGGCACAAAATATAATTCTCCGCTCTTATTATCAAAAACTTTTATCGCTATTAGTTTGATTCGCCGCATATGATAAGGGGAGCTGATGAATATGGCAGAGAGCAGCCCATATTGAGACATTATCTTTCTGGCCTCAATTATCTCCAGATGCGTATCTTCATAATAATTCGGTGAATTGGCAATATCCTTCCTGCTCACATTTTTTGCAGATAAATTCGGCGATAAATATTTTATCTCTCCTTCGTTATATATTCTATACACTTTATTCTGTGCCGGAATAATAAGATAATCGACCATTCCCTCATTAATTACCCTGTAAGCTTCTTTCTGCCTAGCGGTAAAATCAGGACCCAACAAAAGAATTATTGCATTTGCTTTCTGATAGTTCGAAGAATAAAGCAAAAAGCGCGGTGCCGACATTATAATAGTCGAAATCATCAAAATGATAAAAAATAAAAATAGGCAATATTTTTTATACTGATTCACGAAAATATCCTTGACATTCAAAGTAATTATTTATATCAAAACTATATACTTGAAAAAGCCATACCACTAATTGAGATGTGGGACGGAAAGTTACGGGTCAATATTGACAGCCGGGCCGCCAAGGGTAACTCAATTAAGTTATCTGGGCGGTTTTTTTGTTTTGATTGTTATAATATGCTATAATCTGTAACAATATTTTTGTAAAGAGTTAACATACTATGGATCATTTTTCTGCAGCCAATAATTGTCCGGTAATAAGCGATAAGAATTTCGGTGATTGCATATATGCCGATATTATGGAAACAATTGACCTGGGTATTGTTGTTCTCGGCATCAAAAAACAGGAAATTGTATTCAAAAACAAGTTTTCCACCAATATATTTCAGGACAGCGGAGATGATCTTGGTTATCGCGCCCTCTTAACTTTGCTTTTACCGGGTTTCGGCAAAGACCCTGTTTCTGAAGTTTTCGGTAAATTTAACACTCTCTGGTATAAAGACCGGCTCTTAAGTTACACAGCATATATGGGTTCCGATCGTTTTATCTGGATAATTATCCGGGATATTACGGAAAAGCGCCGTCTGGAATCAATTGCCGAAGCGGTCAATTCGATGGAAAATATCAGTTATGTTTTTTCCGGCATCCGGCATGAGTTGGGAAACCCTATCAACTCTATAAAAATGACCCTGAGTGTTCTGAAAAAAAATCTCGATGAGTATTCGACAAATGCAGTGGAAAAATTTGTTGACCGTGCCATGACCGAGATTTCCCGTGTCGAGTATCTCCTGCAGGCATTAAAGAGTTTTAGTATCTTTGAAAGTCCGAATATTCAGAACATCAAGCTGCAGGACTTTTTAATCCGCCTGATTTCTCTAGTGCAAAGTGATCTGCGGGAATCGGGCATCAAAATCAGCAAAGTGATAGATCCGACGTTAGAAGCAATTGAAGCCGACCCGCGTCTTTTACATCAGGTCATGTTAAATTTAATTACCAATGCTTCCGATGCGCTGGATAATCGTGAAAACCCCGAAATAATTATCAGAGCTGAAAATATAAATGGTAATGTCGGCATCATGGTTGAAGACAATGGTTGCGGCATGTCCGAGGAAATGCAAACAAATCTTTTCAAACCATTTTACACGACAAAATCAAGCGGAACGGGACTAGGTCTCATGATCACCTTAAAAATGGTGACCCTCATGAAGGGCAAAATGGAAATAAATAGTACCCGGGATGTTGGAACAAAAGTTACCGTATTCTTCCCCGAAGGTAAAACAGATGCGCAAAGTTAAGAGAAAAATTCTTATCATTGATGATAATGATATCTTCTGCGAATCGGTGCACGACCTGCTGAATGACGAAGCGACGGAGGTACTGATTGCCAATACCGGCAAAGAGGGTTTGAACATTTGCGCGGAAAAAAAGATAGATGTTGTTATTCTGGATCAGAAACTTCCTGATACTGAAGGCATTACTCTGTGCCCTTCTATTCTTGATCAGAATGAACAAACCAAGATAATTTTTGTAACTGCTTTCCCGAGCTTCAATAACGCCGTAGAAGCGATTAAAGTCGGCGCCCACGACTATTTGTCCAAGCCGTTCGAAATGGCCGAATTGGAACTTACCGTCAAGCAGGCTTTTCGGACGCTGGAACTGGAGAAAACGGAACAAATCCAGAATTACCGGGACAATCAGGAAACCGAAGAAACCGAACTCGTTTCGGGCGAAGGTGTTTTTGACGAGATTCACAAAATGATTGATATAGCTGCTTCCAGCGAAGCCCCGGTTCTCATCACCGGCGAAACAGGCACGGGCAAAAATGTAGTTGCCCGCGCCATTCATTATAAAAGTAATCTTCCGCAAAAACTATTTCTAACAATTAATTGCGCAGCCCTGCCGGAAAATCTTATTGAGTCGGAATTATTCGGCTCCGAAAAAGGTGCTTTTACCGGGGCAACGGCATCACGCAAGGGAATTTTTGAATTGGCCGACGGCGGCACACTTGTGTTGGATGAAATCGGTTCGATGCCTATCCATTTACAATCTAAATTACTGGGAGTCCTGGAAGAAAAAAGAATCCGCCGGGTGGGCGGCGAATCGTTTAAACCAATCAATGTGCGGGTAATCGCTTCCGCCAACAACGATTTGGAGGATGCAATAAAGAACAAAGAATTTCGCAATGATCTCTACTACCGCCTCAGCGTCATCCGTATCCACATACCTCCGCTGCGAGAAAGAAAACAGGATATCCCCAAATTGTGCGAACATTTTATCGCTAAAATGGCGCGGGATCATAAAGTTAAGCTGGCCGATTCCGAGTTGAATAATTTATTGGATTATGAATGGCCGGGAAATGTCCGCGAATTAAGAAACGTAATTGAAAGATCTTTAATTATTCAACGCGGACAACCGCTGAAACCTTCTCAACTTTTAAGATTAAATTACACAACGGAACGTTCCAATGCCAACATTATTTCCAATAATGAAAAAGAGGTCATTCCCTTGGAAACTGTGGAAAAACAATGTATTAAGCAGGCATTGGAAAAATATAACTGCAACTATTCACAAACGGCGAAAGCACTGGAAATTTCATTATCGACATTGAAGAGAAAAGTAAAATTTTACAAGCTGGCCGTCGGCAGTTCAATTAATAAGCAGTAGTTCAAAATGAGTTGTTCATCCTGACTTTAATTCTATGCATTTTACCGAGTCATTTCGTAGCATAACCTTTAAGGCAGCGGATTAGAGGTGCAGACCATATTTTGGCACATCTTTTGCGTAATAAGTGTCAGGTATTTTTATATCATTTATTTAATTAAGTAACTTCTAAAATTTAGCAAAGTGACGGTGGTTTATGGCAAACGGATTAGGCGGACTTGACACACTGAAGCAACGATTGTTCACATCGCCTAAAGGAGATGATGTGCAAAGACTTACCCGCGTAAGGCAAGTTTTAATTGTTGATGATGAAGAACCATTTCTACTGAGCATCGCCGATGGTTTAAGTATTTATAAAAATAATTTCAATTTGCTCACGGCAACAAATGGAGCAGAAGCAATCAAAGTCTTGAAAGCATCTTCCGTAATTGATCTGGTGGTAACAGATCTCAGCATGCCGAAGATGGATGGTTTTGAACTTCTCGCCTACATGAATAGAAACTATCCTAAAATCCCTGTTATTCTTATGACAGCTTTCGGTACTCCGAAGATCGAAGAAATTGTTCATAACATGGGAATTTTCCGCTATCTGGAAAAGCCTCTGGATATTAATGTACTGGCGGAAAATATTTTTGATGGTTTAGGCATTAAAGCAGTAAAAGCCGAACCTAAACAAACAAAAGTTGAAGCACCGGTCAAACTATCACAAAAACCTGCCCCGATAACTCCAGCACCAGCACAAAAACCTGCTGCTGTGCCAAAACAAGCTGCGTTTACCGCCGCGCCGACCAGCACTCCGGCGCAGACTAAGACAAAGGTTGAAGAGAGAAAACAGCCCATTGCCGCCCCATCATCAGCGCCGCATAACATTGAAGAGGAAATTAAAGCCAAGTCGCTGGCAACATTTGGTTCCCGTACCAGCATTTCGGCCGCTGATTTGCAAAAGATGCGCGAGGAAACTCGGCTGAAAGCGGAAGCCAAGGCAAAAGCGGAAATAGAAAAGAAAGTCCTGGAAGAATCCGAAAAGAAAGAAAAGCAGGAAGCTAAAGCCAGAACTGAGGCTGAAAAAAAATCAAAAGAAGAAACGGAAAAAAGAGCTAAACAGGAAGCTAAATTACACGCGGAAGCGGAAAAACGCGCCCGCGAAGAAGCTGAAATGAGAGCCCGGCAGGAAGCCATCACTAAAGCAGAAGCCGAAGCCAGAGCAAGGTCTGAAGCTGAAGCCAAAGCCAAAGCGGACGCGGAAGAAAGATTAAAACAGGAAGCCAAAGCCAAAGCCAAAGCGGACGCGGAAGCGAGGGCGAGGGCAGAAGCTAAAGCTCGTGCGGAAGCAGAAGAAATGGGGAAAGCTAAAGAGGGATTAAGATTAAGAGCAGAAGCTGCAGCCAAAGCACGTGCAGAAGCCGAAAATAAAGTAAGACAGGAGGAAATTGAGCGTAAAAATCAGGAAGAAACACAACGAAAAGCCAAAGAACAAGCTGATGCGGAAGCTAATGCTTCAGCCAAAGCACTGGCGGAAAAGCGCGCCCGCGAAGAAGCTGAAAAAAGAGCAAAGGCGGAAGTGGATGCTAAAGCAAAAGAAGACTCTTTGAAAAAGGCGGAAGAAGAAAAAAGAGCAAAAGCAGAAGAAGAAATGAAGGCTCGTGCAAAAAAGGAAAGGCTGGCTCTGGAAGTGGCGGCTGCCCGCTCCAAATCAGAAGATGACTCCAAAGCTAAGGCTAAAACTAAAAATGAAAATGATCTAAAGGCGAAAATAGAAACTGACTGGAAATCAAAAAAATCAGGAACTACTGAAAACACTAAAGAAAAATTAAATGCCTGGAAAAAAAATAAATAAGACAATCAAATATTAGCTAAATATTTATTGCAAAAGGAGAACCGTTATTATGAACATACCAAAATTGAACGAAGCTATTGAAATCCTGAAGACTAATCTAGGTGAAAGCCTGATTGCCGCGACCATTACCATGACCGTTGACGGCCAATCAGTCGCAGGCTACAATTCTAATCCTAAACTGGCCGCAGTCATGGTTAAACTTGTTAAAGTCATTAATGATGCTACAAAGGCAGGCAGTTTACCGCAATTGGGGAAATACGCAACTCTGGATTTACAGGAAGATAAAGTGCTCGTTATATTACCTCTGGGTGATTACGTGTGGGGCATGGTTTTAGACACCAATAAAATTCAAATGGGGCTTTTGTTGAATATCGAAATCCCCGCTGCTATTGACACTTTTGCCGAGGCAATATCCTAAGCAAAGCTAAGCCTGAAGAAATTATGGAAAAGACAAGAATTGTCTGGTCAGAAAATCAAGAAGATAATAAGCGGATAATTCTTACAGCAGGGAGACTAAAATGCAAAAACCAAGTTCCTTTATAGCTAAAACTCAAAAAAATGTAATTTCCGATGCACCCCAGGTAGAGGAACTTTTAAAAAATCTTGAATTTCACAAGTCTATTCAAAGCATTACCAACCGCGTCAACAATGCTGAAAGCATAAAAGAAATTATCGTCGAGCTTAAAGAAGATATCCGCAATCTTTTTAACATTCATTTTCTGACCATCTACATAATCGACAAATCAAAAAAAGAAATTTACACTATGCGCGTTGATGGTTCCGCAATTAAGGAATTTCGTTTCCCCATTAATAACACCACCATCGCCGGTTATGTAGCCAATACAAAAAGAATGGTTCATATAAGCGATGCTTACAATGAGCGGGAGTTAAAAAACATCAATGACCAGATTACTTTTGATCGTACATTTGACAAGCAATTTAATGTCTTAACCGGTCAGGTCATTGCCATCCCTATTTCACATGAACGCAACATCATCGGCGTTTTGGAGGCAATGAATAAAAAAGGTGGCGATAGGATTGACGACTATCGCCAAATATTTTTAGACGAAATAGCTAATGTTCTGGGTATTGCTTTCTATAATCAGGAAAGATTCCTCAAACAGCGCCGCGAATTTAAATTTGATTATTTAATAACACATGGCCTGATCAGCGAAGCAGAGATGGATAAGGTCATGGAAGAAGTGCGCAATAATAAAGAGCGAATCGAAAACATTCTGATGAACAAGTATAACATCTCCAAGGATGACATTGGAAAGGCTCTGGCAGATTATCACAATTGCAAGTTTGTTACCTTTAACGATAAGCTTCCAGTCCCCGGTGATTTATTAAAAAATCTGAAAAAACCATTTTTAAAACGCGAACTTTGGGTTCCCTTGAATAAATCTGATGGAAAAATCAATGTCATCGTTGATGATCCCAGTAATATTATTAAAAAAGACACTATCGAAGGGCTTCTCAAAACAAAATTTGTTAAATACGATGTTGCCTTGGCTGATGACATCATGAAATATATTGAACGTTTTTATTCCTCGCCGGAAGATCATGCCTCGATTGACGAATTATTAGGCAAGCTGGAAACTGATGATGAATCTACTGAAGAAGAAGAAAGCGGCGAAGTAATTACTGAAGCTCATAGCATCATCATGCAGCTGGTCAACAAAATCATCAATGATGCTTATAGCCGCCGTGCTTCCGACATTCATATCGAACCTAATACCGATACGAAAAATGTCGAAGTTCGTTACCGCGTTGACGGCGAATGTTCACTTTATCAGACGTTGCCTTATACCTATCGGGCAGCCCTTGTCTCCCGTATCAAAATTATGTGCAATCTGGATATAACTGTCAGGAGAATACCGCAGGATGGAAAGATTAAGTTTAAACGTTCCGGCGGAGATGAACTCGAGTTGCGCGTTGTTACAATACCAACTCAGGGCGGTGCGGAAGATGTTGTCATGCGCCTTCTGCCCAAAGGAACAACAATGCCGTTGGAGGTTATGGGTCTAACCAAAAGAAATTACTCGGAGTTGCTGCGGTTAATGGAACAGCCTTACGGCATGGTCTTATGCGTCGGACCGACCGGTTCCGGTAAAACAACTACTCTACATGCCGGCCTCAGGCAAATTAATACTCCGGGAAGAAAAATATGGACAGCAGAAGACCCTATCGAAATCACCCAACATGGACTGAGGCAAGTTCAGGTGCAACCCAAGATCGGATTTGACTTTGCCACCGCAATGCGTGCTTTTCTGCGTGCCGATCCTGATGTAATCATGGTTGGTGAAATGCGCGATTATGAAACAGCCAAAATTGGCGTGGAAGCATCGCTTACCGGACATCTTGTACTCAGCACACTGCATACCAATAATGCACCGGAAACAATTGTCCGTCTGCTGGACATGGGCATTGACCCTTTAAATTTTGCCGATGCCCTTTTATGTATATTGGCGCAACGACTGGTGCGTACACTTTGTAAAAAATGCAAAGAAGCTTATCACCCAAGCAAAGAAGAATATAATGAAATGGCGGAAATTTACGGAAAAGAATCATTCGCCAAACTTAATTTGCCTTATACAGACGATCTAGTTCTTTATCGTCCGAAGGGCTGCGATGAATGTGATAAAACAGGTTACCGCGGCCGCATAGGTATCCATGAACTGCTTGTCGCTTCCGATAATATTAAAAGGATGATTCAAAGGCATGAACATGCCGAACCTATCCGTCAGGCAGCAATTGCCGAAGGCATGACCACTCTTCTGCAAGATGGCATCATTAAAGCCATTCAAGGCCAGACAGATATGAAACAAGTACGGCGTGTTTGTATAAAATAATTCCATTTCTAAATCAAAGCTCTATCTTTGTTGGCAGCGTCGTCGGCTTCCTCAACGTATGTACAATACGCCTCGGCTCCTCCTCCTTGCCGCCTCGATATCATCTTTGATTTGATTTAGAAATGGTTTAAAATTAATCTGAAGAATTTTTATCAGTCATATTTTGCTTTTTAATTCACTGAGCTTATTTAACGCGTCCAGCGGAGTCATGGAAGTAATATCAATTGTCTTTAATTCGCGGATGATTTCATCTTCGCTTTCCAAAAAAAGATTCAGCTGTTGCTTGCTATTTTTCTCGCTGTTAATGCCGCGGGCAATTCTTGGCATTCCGATTTCGTCAAACTCACCCTTTTCCAGATTATGCAATATCTCCCGGGCGCGAATAATCACATCCTGCGGCACTCCCGCAATACGGGCAACTTCAATTCCATAACTGCGGCTCGTGCCGCCCTCCATAATTTTGCGCAAAAAGATTATTTTTTCTCCCCATTCTTTGACGGCAATATTATAATTTTTCACACCGCTCTTTGTCGCCGCCAGATCAATTAATTGATGATAATGCGTGGCAAAAAGGGTACGGACACCCTGCCCCTGAAAATCATGAATATATTCCGCTACCGCCCAGGCAATGCTCAAACCGTCAAACGTGGATGTTCCCCTGCCCACTTCATCCAAAATAACCAGGCTGCGCGATGTGGCATTTTTCAAAATATCCGCCATTTCCGACATTTCCACCATAAAAGTACTCTGGCCTTTAGATAAACTATCCGATGCGCCGATACGCGTAAATATCTTATCAACGATACCAATTTTCGCTTTCGCCGCAGGAACAAAGCTGCCCATTTGCGCCAAAAGGACGATTAAAGCCACCTGCCGGATGTAGGTTGATTTGCCGGCCATATTGGGGCCAGTAATAATCAGCAACTTGTTGCTGCTCAAATCCAGCATGGTGTCATTAGGTACAAATCCTTCCTTCTTTAAAACGGCTTCGACAACCGGATGGCGCCCGTCTCTGATTTCGATTATGTCTTCCTCGTTAATCTCCGGGCAGCAATAGCGATATTTTTCTGCTATTTCGGCCAGTGCGGCCAAAGAGTCGAGCTCGGCCACCAGATACGAATTTTTCTGAATATCATTTATATGGCCGGCAATATTCTCCCTCAATTGTAAAAATAGTTCATATTCTCTTGCACGTATTTTTTCTTCTGCGTTCAGGACTGTCTGTTCGAATTCTTTCAGTTCCTGATTTATATAACGCTCGGCATTAACCAACGTTTGTTTTCGTACGTAGGAATCCGGAACATTAACGGCATTGGCTTTGGTAACCTCAATGTAATAACCGAATACATTATTAAAGCCGACTTTCAATGTATTGATTCCCGTTTTCTTTCTTTCTTCCGCCTCCATGGCGGCAATCCATTTTTTCCCGTCGCGACTGATGGATTTGAGGCGATCCAGTTCTTCATCATAATCTGTTCTGATAAACCCGCCATCTAGTATGTTTTGATGTGGGTCGTCGGTAACCGCGCGGCCGATTAAATCCACGACATCCGGCATCGGTGAAAGACCGTCATTTATTGTTACAATTGCCTGCGCTGTGAAATCCATCAAATGTGATTTCAATCCGGGAATGGACTGAAGAGAAATTTTAAGTGCGACCAGGTCACGGGGATTGGCGACACGCAAAGATACACGTCCGGCGAGCCTTTCCAGATCGTAAATTCGCATAAGGGTCTTGCGCATGTTGCTCCTGGCAATATGACTTTCTTTGATTTCGGCAACCGCCCCTAACCTTTCCCGGATTTTATGCGCATCAATCATCGGATAATTAAGCCACCACCGCAGACATCTTGACCCCATTGGCGTCAGTGTCTCATTGATCAGAGAAAAAAGCGAACCGGCTTTGGAATTGTCCGAAATTGTGGCAAAGAGCTCTAAATTGCGGCGGGCAGTTTCATCAATATTGAGATAGTTTTTCGGATTGTACCATTTGATCTCATTTAAGTGCCGGGGCGACGTCTTTTGTGTTTCCGTAACATAACGTACAACCGCGCCCGCAGCCAAGAGCGCAGCTCCGTGATCATTCACTCCTGATTTTTGTAACGCATCCGAAGGAAATATCTTTTCCAATAATCCGCGGGCATTTTCCTTTAAGAAATAATCTTGCGGCAGATAATTAATATTCCCGGACGGACTTTGTTGTTCCAGACGGTTCAACAATATTTTATCCGGAAATGATTTCACGAGAAGTAATTCTTTAAAATCAAGCCCGGCTATAGCTGCCAAAAAGGAATCCCGATCGGGGAATTCACTTATCTGAAATTCACCGGTGGTTATATCCACAAAAGCCAAGCCCAGCAAATCCTTATCTGTACAAATTCCGGCCAGAAAATTATTTTCACCCGCCGCCAGATTTTCCGCATCCAGAACAAGTCCCGGTGTGACTACCCGGATCACTTCCCTTTTGACAATTCCTTTCGCCGTTCGGGGATCCTCTACCTGTTCACAGATAGCAACTTTGAAACCATTTTCTACGAGTTTGGTAATATAGGGGGCTGCGGCATGATAGGGAAATCCACACAGAGGCACACTGTCTTCTTTTCCTTTATTGCGCGAAGTCAGCGTTATTTCCAGTAGAGGCGCAACGAGCGTCGCGTCATCAAAAAAAATCTCATAAAAATCACCCATGCGATAGAGCAAAATACAGTCAGGGTATCTTTCCTTGATCTCCACATATTGCTTCATAGCCGGAGTCAAATTCAGCATCGCCGTTATTGCCATTTATCGTCTTTCCCTTTTTCCAGATCAATATAATCCGGCTTTTGCGGCTTATTGGTATTCACAATAAAATAATTGGCAACCCAATTGACAATACTGATGAGCAAGGCACATAAAAGTGCGGCCATGAAACTTTCAATTTCAAATCCGGAAACAAAATATGAAACTAACTTCAGGAGAAACGCGTTGATGATAAACGTAAAAAAACCTAGCGTCAGAATATTCAGCGGCAGGGTGAGAATAATCAAGACCGGACGAATAAAGATATTGATAATGCCTAATAATGCGGCTGCAATAACTGCGGTCGACAGTGAATCGATCCTGATTCCCGGTATAAACATCGAGGAGAGCAAAATTACCGCTGTTATTACGAGCCAGCGTGTTATAATTACGAGCATTCTCATACCTAATTATTTATAACAAGTATCCGTATTATTACGAACTTAAATCCCGTCTTCTTCAGACTTCCTTATTTTCCCACATCCACTGTTTTCGCCGATTTATAAAAAATCCAGGCAACATTGACGCCGCTCATTATCGAAGTTTTATTTTTTACCAGCGGACTGTCCTGAAATACGGCGCCATAAAGAAAATCCGCGCTCACAAAAGCATTAAAAATAAATTGTTTATAAGATTTACTCAAACCAACTGTCAGGGTGGAGCCGCTGTATCCGCCACCTGCTGAATACGCGGGACGAGATGCCGTGGCATAAGCCTCCTCGACCGTATAATAATAAGCATGATAACCACTATCGGCAAACATAGGCCCTGCCGAAATTCCCAGGTTTAAACCTGTTTGCGGAATAATATCACCCTTATCAAAATTGATACGGGGGCTGAATACCCAGCCTTCCCGGCTCAGTGACCAAAAGTCTGTGGAAAAAAAGGCACGCACTGGGAAAGACAGAGTCAGATTGTAATGATCCTGAGCGCTGGATAATAAAGTAATATTCAGAGCAGGCCCTATTTCAAAAGTCGGGTCCAAATCCGGCATACCCTCCCGGGCGGTGTTGTTGGAACTTTTTACCGGCACGGAACCAAATATGCTGATATCCAGCAATATCCGGTCTGTTTTGAAAATCTGTCCGGAAATTCTCTGCTTATCCACTTTAATAATGTCGCCGCGATAGACGATGTAAGGATAAGGCAACGGATAGAGCCTGTATTCATCAGAACCGCGATAGTCCGGCAATAGCAGTAATGCACCGCCAATTCCCAGTTCCCAGAGAGGCTTCTCTTCGCAAATCGCGCGTTGGGGCAAGGAAAAAATAAAAATCATTAAAGCAAATACAAACCATCGGCATATACGCATATTTACCTCACTTTTAATTGGATAACTGCCTTCCATCAAAAGGGCAGCGTACTTGGTTATTATTCAAAAGGAACAAATTGTTCTTTTTTGGCGCCGCAAACAGGGCACTCATCGGGCAATAGGCCATCCGCAACATACCCACATACTTTACAGACATAATAAGAAGTTTCCCTCTCTTCCATAAAGTCAGCCATTGCCTGTTTATACAACTTAGCATGTGTTTCTTCAACATCTTTACTCTGGCTGAAATGGAGCAGGGCCGCTTTATCTCCCGCTTCTTCCGCTAATTTCACAAAGCTATCATAGGCAACCTCGGCAACCTTTGTTTCCGACTCAAAGCTGATCGCCAGGTTTTCTTCCGTACTTTTTATTTCTTTAAGTACGCGCAGTGCTCTGGCTCCGTGAATTTCTTCCGAGAAAGCAATCACCCGGAAAAGACGTGCCATTTGCTTATAGCCCTCTTGCTCCGCTTTCTCCGCATAAACTTTCAGGCGCAAAGCAGCCTTTGCTTCTCCGACATAGGCTTGATTTAATGCATCTTTGATTTTATCCATATATTCCCCTCTGATTTAATAACATCTTTATTTTTTTCCCGGTTTCAAATCAAAGATGATATCAAGGCGGCAAGGAGGAGGCTCCGCAGGCGTATTGTGCAAATACGTTGAGGAAGCTGACGACGAAGCCAACACAGATAGCGCTTTTATTTGAAATTGGAATCATTCTGGTGAAAATTCTTCTTTACTCGCCCCGCAAACCGGACAAGTCCAGTCAGCCGGTAATTTTTCAAATAATGTTCCGCGAGAGATACCGCCATCCGGATCGCCTTTATCTGGATCATAAACGTAACCACAAATTCCGCAAACGTACTTCTTCATTTATTCCTCCTCGGGCATTTTATCTTCACTACTAAGTAGCTAGTCTTTTTTTTAATTCGGCTGCTATCACTTTTCCGAACTCATGACATTTTTCCAGCACACTATTATCGGGCACATGTTTGACGGAAACCGATGGCGCCACAATTTCCACTTTCATGTCTTTAAGTATTTGTTCCAAATCTCGCACGGACTCTCCGCTCCAGCCATAAGAACCGAAAGCTGCTCCAATAAGATTAGTCGGTTTTAATCCTTTCAGATAAATCATAACGTCGGCCATCTGCGGCAGGATATTATTATTTAAAGTGGAAGAACCGACAATCAATGCACCGGCATTGAGGACTTCATAAACAACCTCGCTGCGGTGAACTTCGTTCATCGACATCAGTTTAACTTTAATTCCCTCTTGCGCGATTGATTCAGCAATAACCGAGGCCATTTTTTCGGTGGAGTGCCACATTGTCGCGTAAACTACAACTGCTTTGGCCGTCGGTTTTTGCCCCGCCCATTTTTGATAAAGGCTAATTATACCGGAGATATCTTTGCGCCACACCGGGCCGTGATCAGGAGCAATGAATTTTATTTTCCAGCCTGCTTTTGTCACTTTCTCCAGTGCTTTTAATACAACCGGCGAATAGGGTAGCACAATGTTGGCGTAATATGTCGCTGCCTCGTATTCCAGAGTAGCTGCGGGAATTTCATCATCAAAACGTTCCAGCGTCGCCAGATGCATACCAAAGGCATCCTGAGAAAATAAAAGCTGGTCTTTAGCCAGATAGGTGAACATGCTGTCCGGCCAGTGAATCATCCGCGTTTCCATAAACGTTAAATCCATGTTTCCTAAACTTAAAATTTCCCCGTCTTTTACGGGTATAATTTCATGCTGATCATGAAATAATTCCTGGAGCGTTTTCACACCGACTGCCGAAGCGAATACTTTTTTCGGTTTGATAATATCAATCACTTCCGGTAGGCAGCCCGAATGATCCATTTCGGAATGATTAGATATTATGTATTTTATTTGCGAAAGATCAATAACCGATTTAATGCGGGCAATCATTTCCTCCTTAAAAGGCGCTTTCACCGTATCAATCAGAGTTATTTCATCTGCCATCACCAGATAGGCATTATAAGTGCTGCCGTGCGGTGTTGTATATCCATGAAAATCCCTGATGGTCCAATCGATCGCGCCGACCCAGTAAACGTGATCACTGACTTTTATTGCCGAATAAACATTGCTCATAATTGTTTTACCTCACCGATTTTATTAGTGAAACTTCAATTCCGAAAGCGCAGCGTAGCGGAATTGACAAGATGAACTATCCCGCGAAGCGGAGGGTATTATACCCGTGATTGAAGGACTAATATATGCTCAAATTAAATTTCGTCAATAATTATTGAATCAATTGGAAACCGGCGGCAAAAGCGGCAAGATTATTTTTTTGCTTATCCGCGGCCATGTTTTTTGCAATTTCTTTAACGAAGGCTTTACGGTCAATGGGGAGCAGATTAACGGCCGCTAACGCACCGATTATTACTACATTGCTTAAAACAGGATTACCCAGTGCTACAGCCGCCTCTGTCGCATCAATAAGCCAGCTTCGTGCCGCTGTCTTCTGCAAAACATTTTTGATTTCATTAAGCGACGGATAATTTAATTCTCCGGTGATAACGCCGATTGGATAAACCACCCGGGAATTGGCCAGCACTGCAACTTTGGGATTGCCGTATTTTATTAAAACACGCAGGGCTTCCACCGGTTCCAGCGCAATTATTATATCAGCCTGGCCCAACGGTATTTGCGGGCTCATAATCGACTTTTGTGATATGCGCAAATGACTCATTACCGACCCACCACGCTGCGACATGCCGAAGGTCTCACCAATCGTCACATAAAAACCTGCATTAACCAACATTCCGGCCAGCACGCGCGATGCCAAGACATTGCCCTGCCCGCCCACACCCGTAATGATCACATTCATCGGATCTTTTAACCAAGCCGCCTTCCTTCGTCTACCTTTGTTGCCAGCGTCATCGGCTCCTCGACGTATGGTACTATACGACTGCGTCGCCTCTTTCTTGCCGCCGCGGTATACTTTGGAATGCAACTTGGTGTTAGATACACGGTGTTTCATTTATTTTATGGCCTCCGTCCTGACAATCGCCTTCTGTGGGCAAATTGAATAGCAGACTCCGCATCCCGCGCAGATGACATCATCGATTACCGCTTTCTTTTTGGCGCGATCCCAAACCAGAGCGGGACAGCGGAATATCCTTGTACACAGGCGATTACAGCCGCAATTATCGCCACGACAGAGCTCCTCATCCACCTTCATCAGGAATTGCTTCTTGTCTTTTTTCTCCGGGCTCAAAGCGCATTCCTGCTGTAAAATAAGAACCTTTAAAGAACCGGTTTCTTCCATAAAGGCATTTAATATCTTGCATGTTTTATCCAGATCAAAGGGATCACTTATTGCTACTTTTGCTCCGATGGCTTCACATATTCCTGCTATTTCCACGGCGGGGATGGCATCTCCGGCCGCACTTATAGTCAGGCCGGGATGAGGCTGAAACCCTGTCATAGCGGTACCGGAATTATCCAGCACAATAAAAGTTATATCCGCGCGGTTATGCTGGGCGTTGATGAGTGCGGGTATTGCAGCGTGATAGAAAGTGGAATCGCCGCAGACTGCGATAACCGGCTTAGCAAAGCCGAATGCGCCCAGTTTGGCAAATCCGCTGGCAATTCCTGTTCCCGAACCCATCGAGTGCAATGTTCGCACGGTATTGAACCCGCAGGAGGGAAAAAGAGCCGCCAGCGCATAGCAGCCGATATCGCCACAGACAATACCCTCGCGGCCGTCCAGTTGTATAGCGTTGTGGATGCTCCAAAACGATGCCCGGTGCGGACAGCCCGGACAAAATGTTTGTTCCCGTAGCGGCACCAGCGGGATAATTTTTTTGATTTCCTGCTGATAACTTGCCGGTAAAGACTGATATTTTACTTTCAGAATTTTACTTAAAGCCGCGGCTACCAAATCAGAATTGAGCTCTCCTGCTGATGGCAACGTTTCATCCATCTTGCCATAAAAAGTTTTAATACCGATTTCTTTAAGTATTCCCGCCGCCAGCACCTTGACGTTTTCTTCCAGAAAAGGCAGTACTTCTTCCACAATCAAAATTTTCCTGGTTGAACTCAAATGTTTCTTCAGTAATTTAGACGGCAAAGGCCAGGTGCAACCCAACTTCAAAAGGCCAACACGTTTTTGCAGACCCAGCATGCTGATTGCTTCCTGACTATAAAGGAAACACGCGCTGCTAGTAATCAAAAGAAGCTCCGGCTTTTTGGGACCTCTGTAATTATTGAAAGGACTTTTTTCAAAAAGAGCCGCTGCTTTCTTTAACTTTTCCTGCTGTAGATAATGTTTGGCCACAACAGGTGTGCCAATTACCGGGCCTCTTTCCTGATCCATAATCGAACCGTCATACACAAAATAAGCCCGGCGCGATTTTGTCGGCAGCTTGCCGCAGATGACGTTGCCGCTGGCATGCGACATGCGGGTGACCGAACGCAAAACGACTATATTTTTGATCTTTTCGGATAATTCAAAGGCCCATCTAGTCAGGTCTTTGGCCTCCTGAAAATTGGCGGGCTCCAGAAGCGGAATCTCCAGCATACGCGCAAAATAACGCGATTCCCCTTCATTGACGCTGGAGAGCGCTCCGGGATCTTCACAGGTGACCAGTACTATCCCGCCGCGCGTACCGGAACCTGTCAGATGTAAAAGAAAATCGGAGGCTACATTAACGCCATTTTGCTTCATCACACACATCGCACGCAAACCGGCAAAGGATGCGGCTGCGGCCACTTCCAGAGCCACTTTTTCATTTGTCGACCATTCCACATATAGATTTCTTGCGTTGGCTACCGCGCCCAGGCTTTCAATCACTTCCGATGAAGGCGTTCCTGGATAACCTGTGGCAACATTAACTCCGGCTTCCAGTGCGCCGCGGGCGATGGCTTCATTGCCCATGAAAAGGACTTCGCTTCCGGCCGGACTGAGTAATTTAGACATAAATTAACCTATTCATTTTCCCCTAGATATCTTTTTACCATTGGATCTTTGCTATCCAGATACAATAGATTTTTCGCCGAACCACTTTTTCTGATAATATTCTTCAATGCCGATTTTTTCTTTTCGGCAGCGGCATTTTTCAATTCTTTTAAACTTTCCGCGGGAGCTTCACGAATTTCCAACACACCTTTGGCAACAGCGAGATCAACTAGCTGCTGTCCTCTTTCCGAACGGATAATAAGTTGATTCCACCCGCGCATTTCTTCCCAATTATTGCCAAAGCGTGCGAAGCCGACAGAAATATCAGCAAACTCCGCAGTACTGTCAAAGCAATAACCGCAAGCTTCCCGGACACAATTTTGGACATCAGCAAAAGGAATAGATTTAATCCCGTTACCCGTATGAAGTTCCAAAGCGTTTTTTCCCGCCGGAATATCCATGCACGTGATGGCTGTTAAATCGATTTTGTTCTGTATCAATAATTTACTGAATTTTTCAGCCGATAAAGCCCAACCGCAATATAATCCGATCACAAGTTTCAGCTTATCAATATTGTTGGCATCGTCTTGCTGAGGTTTTAATTTCATTTTCGCCAGAGCCAGCGCCTGACATGGTGTTGCCACAACACCGATTTTTTTTGCATCTTCCGCTACTATCTTGTTAAACGTGGCCACAGTTGGCGATACCGTGAACTTACTGCCTGTATTTTTGCGCAAATCTGTTTTATTTTTAATTCTGACACCATTTTGTAAAATATCCTGATTACGGGAAGAAACAATAGCGGAATCAATCAGCCCTTCGGTTAATGCCAATTCCATCAATGCGGTTACCGTTCCTCCATGCTGAGATATTTCGCGCAATTGGTAATCGGCAGCACGAGAAAAATAGTACCCTTTCACAGAGCCTATTTCCGGAGTTATATCCGGTGCGTCAAACAGACAGTCTCTCAAATGAGCGAGATCAACGTCCGTTCGCGGACAGAAGGCGCGGCATTTACCATCTTCCAGATCGCAGTTATGCAATTGCACCGTCCGGTCATGATAAATAACCTGATATGGGCAAAGGCTAACACAGGCGCCGCAACCGGTACACAAGCCCGCCTCCAGCACACCCTTTTTCAGCAATTCCTGGCTGCTTTGTTTTTTCCTCAATAAAACCATTTTTAGACCTGTCATTTTTTCAATAGCTGTTCTTATAAACCATTATTTTTTTTAAGGCAAGTTAATGCTAAATGTCACTATTAATAACCGTTTAGCCCCCCTTAATTGAATAATTTTAAACAATTGTTTCGGATATATATCAAATATATTTATGCCGTTTTTTTAGCACCTGATAATTGGATCATGATCGTCTGGAAGTCTTTTATCGCCGGTGTTGACATCATAGTGTTCTTGTATTATGTATGCTCAGATAAAAACATATTCCTCAGTAGCTCAGTCGGTAGAGCGGGTGGCTGTTAACCACCATGTCCGTGGTTCGAGTCCGCGCTGGGGAGCCAATATAAAAAGAGTGTGTTCAGCTATGGACACACTCTTTTTATAAAAGGTTTTGAATTACGATGGCTATTAATCCCGATAGAATCGGGATTCGAGTCCGCGCTGGGGAGCCATAAATAACAGGCTGCTGTATTTAACAAATATGCAGCCTGCTTCTGAAGAACAACTTCTGAGAAGCTTGCCCAAAAATTGGGCTTTTAAGAAGAAATAAATACAGAATTTAATTCCATTTTAAGGAGGTTATTTTAATGAAAGATGTCGTAATAGTTTCCGCATGTCGTACAGCCATTGGGTCTTTCGGGGGATCGCTCAAAAATTCGCACGCAACTACATTAGGAAGCGTCGTAATGAAGGAAGCAGTTAAACGCGCCGGTATTGATCCGGGCATTATCAATGATGTTCGTTTCGGCAACTGCATGCCACCTGAGAATGCGTTGAATCCCGCCCGTATTGCCGCCTTAATTGCCGGTATCCCGGAGACGGTTCCCGCCGTCACCATAAACAGGGTTTGCATTTCCGGTATGGAAGCAGTTGCCTCCGGCACGGCGATGATCAAGGCGGAAATGGCGGATGTGATTCTGGCAGGCGGTTTCGAACATATGTCCGGTGCTGCCTACTCCGTCCCCAATGCCCGGTGGGGTTGCCGTCTTCAGGATTCGGAATTTGTTGACAACATTATTCGCGGTCTTTACTGCGGCTCTCATATCCTTCCGGGCCCGGAAAAAGGACTGGTAAATCTGGATGGTTCCATTCTGGAGAAGTTCAAGGGCAAGCCCTACATTATGGGACTGACGGCAGAAATTGTTGCCATTAAGCACAATATCAGCAGGCAGGAAATGGATGAAATAGCCTTGCGCAGCCACAATGCCGTGGAAAAGGCAACCAAGGAAGGCACTTTTAAGGAAGAAATCGTACCGATTGAGATTCCTCAGAAGAAAGGCAAACCGCCGGTTATATTTGATAAAGACGAGCATTTTATGCCTGGATTAACAATGGAAAAACTTACGGCATTGCCGCCGGCATTCATTCCGAAAGTCGGCAAAGTAACAGCAGGAAATGCCTCGGGCATCAATGACGGCGCGAGCGCCATGATCATCATGTCCGCCGAAAAAGCGAAAGCACTCGGTCTGAAACCACTGGCCAGAATCAAGGCATTTGGTTACGGCGCCTGCCATCCCGCAGTAATGGGCTTAAGCCCGGTACCAGCAGTCAAAGACCTGCTGGCCAAATCTGGACTGAAACTGAGTGACTTCCAACTGATCGAAGTAAATGAAGCGTTTGCCGCCCAGTATCTAGGCTGCGAAAAAGAGCTTGGTCTAAATCGCGAAATCACAAACATCAAAGGCTCGGGTATCGGCCTCGGCCATCCGGTCGGATCAACCGGAAGCCGGCTTATAGTCACCCTCATTTACAGCCTGAAGCAGCAGGGGAAGACCCTCGGTATGGCTACCCTTTGCGGCGGCGGCGGTGTTTCTCTAGCAACAGCAATTGAAATACTGTAATTGCATAAGCATAATTTGCATAAAAAAACCGGAAGGTGGTCAATCTGTCTTCCGGTTTTTCTTTTGATTTTTAATGTTGAACTTAGTCTTTTATCCCACGCTATTTAGCCCGACGAATTCTTCGATCGTTTGCCAATAGAGATCAGGATTTATGAACTCCAGATCGTTGTGTTGACCGCCTTCAATAGTAACCATTTTTTTGGAGCCCCTCAATGCCGCAAATACTTTTTCACCCATCGTCCAGGGAATCACTTCATCTTTGTTCCCGTGAATAATCAGCACCGGGGACTCTATCCGTGCACATTTGCGCAGATTATTAAGCGCATCGCCCGCTATGATTGCTAATGGTCCGAAACCGTGAACTCCGGCGACATCACGCCCGCTGGTCAGGGGAGTAATCAAAATAACACCGGCCACTTGCTTTTTCCTGGAAGTATTTATTGCCACAGCTGTCCCGATTGACCGGCCGCAAATGAATATTTTATTCATTGAAATATTCAGCTTATCTTGAGCAAAGCTAAGAGCGGTAAGACCATCATTATAAATTCCCTTTTCCGATGGCTTCCCGGTACTTTTGCCGTAACCTCTGTAACCGACACCTAAAACATTGACACCCGTCTTCGCTAAATCGATCAGCTCCGGCAGGCGCTCATATATATTGCCGGCATTGCCGTGAAAATAAATTAGTAATTTATCCGATAACTTGTTTGTAACCAGAAAGCATTGAAGGTTCTCTTTATCATCAGTCTTAATATAAACTTCCTCTACACCGGCAGGAAGAATTTCCACTGCCGCGGCATCAGTACGTTCAGGAAAAAAAACCATATGATTGATAATGGCATCGCAGCTCATCAAAAGCGGAAAAAAGCTGAATAGAAGAAATTTTATTTCCATAAAATTAAATTTCTACCGATTGGTGCTCAACATCATGTTTGTCTGGATTTTCTATTTATCCCTCTCTAGAGTATTTTCATCTCTTGATTCCTTAATAACCTCGTCGTACTCAGGTATAACAATACCACGCCGCACCATAATCTGATAAATTCTATCCGACTGCCCCTCCACATATTTGGAATTGCCATTTGGTTTATAACGACGCGGATTGGGAAGAACGGTTACAAGTGTTGCCGCTTCACGGGCGTTTAGTTCCGAAGCATGTTTTCCATAATTTGTTTGTGCTGCCAACTCGATGCCGAAAATGCCATCACCCCATTCGGCGACATTTAAGTAAAGTTCCAAAATTCTTCTTTTACTCAGATTATTTTCCAGACGCCAGGTAAGTATGGCTTCCTTGATCTTTCTGATAGGATCCTTTGCCGGAGAAAGATATAGATTTTTTGCTAGTTGCTGGGAAATTGTACTGCCGCCCGCCTTTAATTTCATTTTTTTGATATCTTTTTCCAGCGCTTTTTGGATGGCATCAAAATCAAACCCTTCATGCGACCAGAAGTGATCATCTTCCGCAATGATTACCGCCTTCAACACATAAGGCGATATATGAGAAAGGGGCACCCACACGTTATTAATTTTTTTTCTGATACCTTTTTTCAGCCAGGTATCCTCCCTGTATTCCATAAACGCAGTTTTACCAGGATTTTTCTTTTTCAGAGAGGATACATTCGGATAAATTAAGTATCTACCTATATCAACTATTAAATAAGCTGCCACTATAATCAGTATTATAAAAAATATTCTTTTCACAAAAGTCATTTTTGTTCCTGCGCAAATTTTGTTGTGCTTTCTATAACGCATTAAAACAGATTGCAAAATAAATTGACATAAAATTCTTATTTTAGTATGCATCTGTTCGCGAAGTTAATGGTACGTTGCAGAAGAACAACGTTCGTTTTCTGTGTGCAGTAAATATTCCTCTAAAAATAAGCATTTAGTCGAAATCTGTACACCGTTAACAAAATGGAACCCCCAGCCAAAAAATAAGGAGGTACTTCATGAGGAAACGGCAGATTTTCGTATTGTCTGGATTTTTCGTCCTCAGTTTGTCATTAGGTTTTTTTTCAAATGCTTTAGCTATAGAATATAAAGTTAAAAAAGGCGATAGCCTGTATACTATTTCCAGGAAACTTGGTGTCGAAATTAAAGATATCCAGGAATCTAACGGACTCACAGGTTCCTCTCTTAAACCAAATCAGGTTTTGAATATCCCTGAAAGTCGAGTAAATACACCTGGTTCTAAACCTAATCTTGCGAAAAAGTTAAAACCGGCCGCTTACTATACTGTCAAGGAAGGTGATAATCTGGGGAAAATTGCTCAGAAAACAGGCGTATCCATAAAGCAGTTAATAGCCGCAAACAACGTCCGCCCACGAAGTTTGCGAATAGGCCAGAGGCTGGCTCTGACCAGAGCCCCTAAATCATTAAAAAGCGAAATAATAGCTGATGAAGATTCCTTGCTTGATGACGATGAAGATATAAAGGCTGCCACACTTTCTGAAGACGCTCAACTGGAAAAAGAAAAGCAGAGAAATGCGGAGCTTCTGGGCAAATGGAACAGCCCTGACGAACGGAAATTACTAGTTAAGGTGGCAACCGGGTTCCTTGGCGCGCCTTATAAGTTGGGAGGCTCCACGGTAAGAGGCATAGACTGTTCCTCTTTCGTCCGCAAAATGTATCAGTTCTTTGATATAACCTTGCCCCACACCGCCCGTGAACAATCGAATGTCGGAGTCTGCATTGACCGGGATGAGTTGGAGGAAGGCGATCTGGTCTTTTTCCGCACCAGGCGTCCGGTTGGTCATGTTGGCATTTATGTCGGCAACAACGAGTTTGTGCACGCATCTTCCAAAGACCGGGTAGTCCGTATAGACAATCTGGATAGACCCTATTTTCAGAAAAGATTTGTCCGTGCCGTGCGGATCAAAGGCTTGGAGAAAAACAGTATCTTAAGTCATCTGCCGGAAAAATCATAAAAATTTTTTTGCATTTTCGTTTCTGATTTTTGTTTGAGGATTAAATATGGGGAAAACTTTAATTGAAAAAATACTGGCGCAACATTTGATAACCGGCAATGCTGCGCCCGGTGAAGAAATCGGCATCCGCATTGACCAGACACTGACGCAGGATGCCACCGGCACCATGGCTTTCCTCCAATTTGAGGCGATGAATACACCGCAGGTTAAAACCGAGCTATCAGTCAGCTACATTGATCATAACACAATCCAGATCGGTTTTGAAAATGCCGACGACCACCGTTATTTGCAGAGTGTTGCCCAAAAATATGGCATCGTGCTTTCCCGTGCGGGAAACGGCATTTGCCATCAGGTACATTTGGAGAGATTTGGCAAGCCCGGAAAAACGCTGATCGGATCGGATAGCCACACACCTACCGGCGGTGCGCTGGGCATGATTGCTATCGGTGCCGGCGGATTAGATGTTGCGCAGGCCATGGCGGGAGTGCCTTTCTATCTTACCTGCCCCCAAGTTCTTAGAATCAATCTGAACGGCACACTCCAGCCCTGGGTTTCCGCAAAAGACATTATTTTAAAAGTTTTGGAAATCTTTACCACCAAAGGCAATGTCGGCACCGTATTCGAGTATGGCGGTGAAGGCACCACAGCGTTTACCGTCCCTGAACGCGCCACAATAACTAATATGGGTGCGGAATGCGGAGTCACAACATCCATTTTCCCCAGTGATGAGATGACCAGATTATTTTTACGCGCTCAGCAAAGAGAAAAAGATTTCGTAGAACTTCAACCGGACAAAGATGCAACGTATGCCAAAGTCGTGGACATTGATTTATCCCGTTTAGAACCGATGACGGCCAAACCACACAGTCCGGATAATATCGCTACGGTGAAGAGCATGAAGGAAATTGCCGTGGATCAAGTCTGTCTCGGCAGTTGCACCAATTCCTCTTATAAAGATTTAGTAACCGTCGCCAAAATATTAAAAGGCAAAGTTGCCCACCCCGGCATCAGTTTTATTTTAGCTCCCGGATCAAAACAGGTGTTGGAAAACCTTGCCCGCGATGGCTATCTGGCGGATTTGATTGCAGCCGGAGCGAGACTGATGGAAAATGCCTGCGGATTTTGTATCGGCAACAGCCAGAGCCCGAAATCCGGCTCAGTATCGCTACGTACTTCCAACCGTAATTTTCTGGGGCGCTCCGGCACAATGGATGCCAATATATATCTCGTCAGCCCCGAAACCGCAGCTGCTGCTGTAATTACCGGCCGTTTCACCGATCCGCGCGATCTGGGCGTGGAATACCCCAGCGTGTCAACTCCCGGCATACTGGTAATTGATGATGGCATGATTATCCGGCCGGAAAAAAATAAATCAAATATCGAGATATACCGCGGTCCTAACATAGGCACCCCGCCTAAAAATACGGAAATGCCGGATACAATTAAAGCTCAAACAACTATCAAAGTCGGCGATAAAATTACGACCGACCATATCATTCCAGCGGGCGCACGGATGAAATACCGCTCCAACATTCCCCAATATTCGGAATTTGTTTTTGAGAATGTTGATGCCGACTTTGCCAAGCGTGCTCAAAAAAATAAGGAAGCGGGAAAACAAAATATAATTATTGCAGGTTTCTCTTACGGGCAAGGTTCATCGCGGGAACATGCCGCCATTTGCCCTATGTATCTGGGCGTCCGCGCTGTCATTGCCAAATCGTTTGAGCGGATTCACACGGCCAACCTGATTAATTTTGGTATACTACCACTGATTTTCCATAATGAAAGCGACTATGACAAAATCGAGCAGGGAGATGATCTGGAAATTGCCGCTGTCCGCAAATTAATTGCCGCGGGAAGCGATCTGATTATTCAAAATAAAACTAAAGGCTACTCTTTTTCCGTCACCTGCAATTTATCGGCCAGGCAAAAACAAATAGTTCTGGCCGGAGGAGCGCTCAACGTCCGCAGTGCCAATATCCAATAGAATAAATGTTAATAGGAGCATATTTTTCGTGGCAAATAAAATCAAAGTAAAAACTACCATCGTCGAAATGGACGGCGATGAAATGGCCCGCGTCATGTGGAAGATGGTCAAGGATAAACTTCTATTCCCTTGTCTCGATATTAATATTGACTATTACGATTTGCATGTCAAACATCGCGATGATACTGATGATAAAGTTACAATAGATGCAGCAAAAGCAATTATGAAATACGGCGTCGGCATCAAATGCGCAACTATTACGCCCAATGAAGACCGTGTAAAAGAATACAGTTTAAAAAAGGCCTGGAAAAGCCCCAACGGCACAATCCGTGCGATGCTCGACGGCACTGTGTTTCGCAAGCCGATTCTGGTCAATAACATCAAACCCGCGGTTTCCGCTTGGAAAAAGCCGATTACCATTGGCCGTCATGCTTACGGCGATGTTTACAGCAACACGGAATTTGCTGTTCCTGCCGCCGGGAAGCTCGAACTAGTCTTCACTCCACAGGACGGGAGTAAAACTATCAGCGTACCGGTATTTAATTTTCCGGGTAAAGGAATTGCGCAGGTCAATCATAATCTGGAGCAATCCATCTTAAGCTTCGCCCGCGCCTGCTTTACCTACGCTTTGAGTGAAAAAATTGATTTGTGGTTTTCCACCAAAGATACAATCTCCAAAATCTATGACGCCAGCTTCCGCGAAATATTTGAGCGCGAATTTAACAAAAACTGGAAAGATAAATTTAAAACCGCTGGAATCGAATATTTCTTCACTTTGATTGACGATGCTGTCGCCCGCATTATGAAAACGGAAGGTGGCATCCTCTGGGCGTTGAAAAATTATGATGGCGATGTTTTATCCGATATGATTGCTTCCGCCAACGGATCGCTAGCTATGATGACTTCGGTACTTGTTTCCCCCAACGGCTGGTTTGAATTTGAAGCGGCGCACGGAACTGTGCAAAAGCATTACTACAAACATCTGAAGGGCGAAGAGACTTCCAGTAATTCCATGGCGCTGATTTTCGCCTGGACCGGTGGGCTGCGCAAACGAGGTGAAATAGACCATACTCCGGCTGTCATCGAATTTGCCGATAAGCTCGAAGCGGCGGCACTGGCCACGGTGGAAGAAGGTACGATGACCGGTGATTTGCTGGTGCTGGCCGAAAAAAGACCTTCCAATAAAAAAGTGAATACAGAAGGCTTCATTGATGCCATAGCCGTTAACCTACAGAAAAAGCTCAATGGTTAAAAGAGTAATATCTTCACTGCCTAATTTACTGGATTTCACTCTGGAGGAAATGGAAGATTTTATTTCCTCTCTGGGTAAGGAAAAATTCCGCGCACGACAAATTCGTAAATGCCTTTATCAACAAGGCAACCTTACCTTCGCCGATATGACCACCATTGCCCGTGATTTCCGCGGTAAGCTTGCCGAAATCTCCCGTATCTCGCGACCGGAAATTGTCAAAATTCTGCAATCAAAAGACGGAACAAAGAAAGCTCTCCTGCGTCTGGAAGACGGGCTTTTTATTGAAAGCGTTTTAATCCCCGGTAAAAGCCATTGGACTATTTGCGTCTCCACACAAGCCGGGTGTGCTATGGGTTGTGAATTTTGTCTGACGGCACGTCAGGGCTTCAAAAGAAATTTACAACCTTCCGAAATTACCGGCCAACTGATGGCTCTGCAAAAAGAAACTCCCGAGGGCTCCAATATCAAGAATATTGTCATGATGGGCATGGGTGAACCCCTGGCCAATTATGATAATGTTTTGAAGGCGATAAAAAACTTCACCTGTGATTTCGGTCTTGGTTTTTCCAACCGTAAAATTACCGTTTCTACCTGCGGTCTTGCACCGCAAATTATCCAACTGGGCAAGGATATTTGCATTAATCTCGCCGTATCGCTCAACGCACCGAACGATGAAATAAGAAGCAAGCTCATGCCGATTAATAAAAAATACCCGTTGGAAATCCTACTGGATGCCTGCCGGCAGTATCCGATGCCCGGCCGCCGCCTGCTGACTTTCGAATATATTTTGATGGATGGCGTAAATTCATCCTTACAGAACGCCCGGAAATTGGCAGTTTTATTGAAAAATCAGCGTTGCAAATTAAATTTGATTGTTTTTAATGAATATCCCGGATCAGTTTTTAAATCGCCCTCGCCAAAAACAGTGGAAGCTTTTCAACAGACACTGATAGATAATCATTATACAGCCATGCTGCGTGCCAGCAAAGGCAGCGATATCCTCGCCGCTTGCGGTCAACTCAGCGGCGCAGCAACCGAATAAAATATTGTCTCTATCTTTCATGGTAAAATACGCAAGACTATTCAGTCGCTTTTCCGCTGGTTTGTATTATTATGTAACTATCGTGGATTGACCGGAACCCCGTAGATGGGTTCTTGTTCAATGGCTTGCACCAGTGAAGCCAGAGTATCTTGGCCAGCGAGCATTACCTTACGTTTCTCGTTTAATGAGATAGCCAATGACCGAACATTGGTATTCTCACGCGATAGCTTGATAATTTGTGCCTTGATTTCCCTGAACTTGGCGTAGCGCGCTGTTACCGCTTCGTCATCCTTGCTGTCCCCAGATGACTTTAGTAGCCCAGCCAAATCTTCCAGTTTTTTACGGATATTTCGATCTTCACGCGCCATTAAAGATTCCAGCTTATCCATCTTGAGGTCGTTTTCCTCCGCAATATGCGGCGGGAGCAAGGTCTGGATATGTAAAGCACCGATCCGGATTTCATTAGCCAGTTGCTGCATTGGACAGGAATCTTTTGCTGATCCGGCAGCCTTTTCGGCAATACGCGTAAGCTCAGTGTCCATTTCCTTAAGCACTTCTTCGGCCGGACCAAAGGCCAATCTGTATGCTTTGAGATTGGTGTTACGGACTGCCAGGTTCAATAAATCCTTGTCTATGCGCTGGAACTCGGTAAAAGTTTGGGCAAATTTGGCAAGCAATTCCTCTTCATTCTTTGTTCCACCTTTGCGCAAAAGTTCTGTCAATTCCCGGCGATCTTGTTCCACTAATATAGTTGCCGCACGAGCCTGATCGGCAAAATTGTGCGAATCCCGGTCAGTCGTAGCCATAACGGCACTGTTTCCTGCCTCTGAGGACAAAGCCAGAGCCAAGCGCATCTTTCCCGCTAATTCTATCCTCTTTGTTTTAAAAGCAAGCTGAGCGACTGGACTCTGATCTTCACGAAAATGCATTAATGCCAGCACAAGTATCAGTGTTATTAAGGCGCCTGCAACTACCCAGAAAAAATCCCGGAGACCAGGCTTGATCATCATAAATCACCCCTTGGAATTAATAATTTTCCGCCAGTACTTCATAATAAGATTGCGGATGTTTGCAAGCCGGGCATTCCTTGGGCGGCTCCGGCCCTTCATGAACGTATCCGCAATTAATGCAGTGCCATTTGACGGATGCTTTCTTTTTAAACACCTCGTTTTTCTCAATATTTTCTATTAGTTTGCGATAGCGGCTTTCATGAAATTTTTCCACTTTGGCGATCTGTTCGAAAGAACGCGCAACTTCTGGATAACCTTCGTCTTTGGCGATTTTGGCAAAACCCGTATATAAGGTTGTCCATTCCATCTTCTCTCCGGCTGCGGCCGCTTCCAGATTTACCTTCGTATCCCTGATTATACCTGCAGGATAGGTTGCAGTAATCTCGACATCCCCGCCTTCCAGATGATTAAAAAATACTTTGGCATGTTCCTTTTCGTTTTCGGCTGTTTCTGAGAAAATATTGGCGATTTGTTCAAAACCTTCCTTGCGAGCGGCACTAGTAAAGTAAGTATAACGGTTTCTGGCCTGTGATTCACCGGCAAACGCTTTTAACAAGTTCTTTTCTGTCTGAGAACCTTTAATTGATTTTCCCATCTTTTTCTTTTTCCTCCCTCCAAACTTTTGTGATCAATTTATGCATTACCGATAATATAGTCAACACTGCCTTCCGAAAAAGCTCTACTTTTTCGGTTCGGGAACGACAACGGTCGCCTTATCTCCTTCAAACTTCATGTTGTTGATGGCTTCAGTCTTTACCAGGTCATAATCAATTTCCGCTTCCTTTTGAAAATTATCGGCCAGATCTTCTTCCAGATCGGCAGACTTCTTCTGGGCGGAAGCCAGTTCACTTTTCTTCTCCGCCAGCTTTGTTTTTTGATTGGCAACATTCAACGCATATTCGGCCTGAGGGAAGCCTTCTTTCTTGTCTGCCGGAATCTGATTGACCACTGCCGGATCAACGTTCGATGTGATTGAATTTACTTTGGATTTAACGGATGTTGTTAATTCCTGCGTTGTGGCACAGCCAACCAAGAACGATAGTGTTAAAAATGCAAATAAACATATTTTAAAATAACGGTTCATATCCCCCCCCTAATAAAATTTGTTTTTAACGATCCTTTTTCTTTACCGGTATATCTGTTGCCTTTTTATATTTCCAGGACTGAATATTTTTCTTCTCCCTTAAAAGCCTTGATATATCTTTTTGCCTGCGGGTAATTTTCTGTCCAGCCATAATTGTTCATACCATATTATACGCATTCTTCTAAGGGAAAAGTGAATGATTTCAAAGCCAGCGCGGGGATGTTCCTCTTTCAATTTTTTAACCAGATCGAAAAGATGAGGCACGATATTGGGTCAGCCGTTCAATATTGGTAGCGGCGATTTCCAACGATTTCTTTGCCTTCATGACATCAAGCGGAAGCTACCTCCAGAACAAAAACAGATTTGGTAGCATCCAAATCATCGGCAGTCTTGGTAACATTTTGACCGGCAAATTTCAGGGCATAAAGTTCGCGCGCACTGATGGAGAATGATTCATTTGTCTTTTGTCGTTAGCTGATACATTTTCAAGGCATCCTTCACTCACCCCCGCCCAGCGCCTTATAGAGCGCAACCAAATTGTTGAACCGAGCAAGGCGCAGAACGATCAGTGCCTGCTCGGCGCCATACAGGGAACGTTGTGCATCGAGGACGCTTAGGTAGCTGTCGATTCCCTTGGTATAGCGCGCATTGGAGAGGCGATAGGTTTCTGCAACAGCGTCGACCAACGATTGTTGCGCCGCTATCTGCTGGTTCACCATGCCCCGCACGGCAAGGGCATCGGCCACTTCCCGGAAAGCCGTCTGGATAGCTTTTTCGTATTGGGCCACGGATATTTCTCTCTCTACTTTCGTTACATCATATGCGGACCACGTGCGGGCGTCAAAAATCGGCATAATAATCTGCGGTGCGAAACTCCACACGCCTTGGCCGGGTTTGAAGAGCCCCGACAAATCGGCGCTGGCGGTTCCGACTGCTGCTGTCAGAGAAATACGGGGAAAGAAAGCCGCACGGGCGGCGCCTATATTGGCGTTGGCTGCCTTGAGTTGATGTTCCGCCGCCAGCACATCCGGTCGGCGCAAGAGTACTTCGGAGGACAGGCCGGAAGAAACCTCTTTGGGCGGGCTGACGCTGACCAAATCCGCTGGCAAAAGCTCTTGCGACAGCGGGGAGCCAACCAGAAGATTCAAGGCGTTTTCATCCTGCGCAACCAGCTGCGTGTAGCGGGCAACATCTACCCTGGCTGTATCCACCTGGGTTTGCGCCCTACGAAGATCCAATTCGGATGCGAGCCCAACGTCCTGACGTCTGTGAATCAATTTGTAGGAGGCTTCCTGCGTATCCAGGGTGGAGACCACCAGTTTTAGGGCTTCCCGGTCCGCAGCCATGGCCAGATACGCTTGTGCTACCGCGGACACCAGCATGATCTGTGCGCTGCGGCGGGCCTGATCCGTGGCTAAATATTCTTCCAACGCCTGGTCTTTCAGGCTGCGGATGCGGCCAAAGAAGTCAATCTCCCAGGAACTGATGCCGAGATTGACACTATATTGAGTGGCGGTCATCGCGCTTCCGGTGGTCGAAAGATCAGCTGGAACAAGTTGTTTACTCATCATCCCGACCGCACTGACCGAAGGCAACAGCTCGGCTCGCGAAATGCCGTACAAAGCGCGCGCCCTTTCAACATTCAAGGCCGCCAGGCGCAGATCGCGGTTGTTGTTCAGGGCGGATTCGATGATCTTTTGCAGGCGTTTATCGGTGATGAACTCCCGCCATATCAAGTCCACTGCTGGAGCAGATGCGGCGGACTTTATTTCATTATAAGCAGCCCCGGTCGGCCATTGGGCTGGCACCGGAGCATCCGGACGCTCATATTTAGGGGCGAGTGTGCAACCACCCAGAAGGAAGACTATTATACTCAGAAGAAGAAACAGGTTTCTCTTCATATCATTTATCCTCCCCTGATGGATTTACATCATCAGCCTTGGCGTCTTCACCCTTCCTGCGCTTGCCAAAGGTTTTCTCGACCAACACATAGAAGAGCGGAGCAAATAGGATCACCAAAAAAGTGGCGGTAATCATTCCACCCAATACACCGGTGCCGATGGCATTTTGCGCGCCGGCGCCGGCGCCGGTAGCCAGGGCCATCGGCAGGACGCCAAAGCCAAAGGCCAAGGAAGTCATCATGATCGGACGGAATCTCAATTTTGTCCCTTCCAGAGTAGCCTCAGTCAGCCCCATTCCTCTTTCCACTCCGGATTTGGCAAACTGAACTATCAGGATGGCATTTTTGGTAGTGAGGCCAAGTGTTGTTAATAACCCAATCTGGAAATAAACGTCGTTGGCCAACCCCCGCGCGCCTGTTGCGATAACACCACCGATCACGCCCAAGGGAAGGACCATCAAAATCGAGGCAGGAATTGTCCAGCTCTCGTAAAGGGCCGCGAGACACAGGAAGATTACCAGAATAGAAAAAGCATATAGCGGGACAGCCTGAGTACCGGCTTCCCTTTCCTGATAGGAAAGCCCGTTCCAGTCAAAGCCTATCCCCTCCGGTAGCTTCTTTACTAACTCTTCCATAGCCTGCATCGCGTCACCGGAACTTTTGCCGGGTGCCGGTTCACCCCAGATATTAATGGAGGGAAAGGCATTGAAGCGTTCCAGTTTGGGAGAACCATATATCCATTTACCAGTGGCAAAAGTCGAGTATGGTACCATTTTACCCTCTTTGTTACGCACATATAACTTATCAAGATCCTGAGGAAGCATACGGTAAGGGGCGTCAGCCTGAATGTCCACATGTTTAACTCTTCCGCCTTTAATAAAGTCATTGACATAGGCACCGCCGAAGGCCGTTGAAATAGTATTATGAATGGAAGAGATGGGAACTCCGAGGGCACCAGCCTTTTGCCAGTCCACATCGATCCGGTACTCGGGCACATCTTCCAATCCATTTGGTCGCACCCGTATCAATCTCGAGTCTTTGGCAGTCATACCAAGCAGTTTGTTGCGAGCATCGAGCAGACCTGCGTGTCCCAGATCGCCCCGATCCAGCAACTGAAAATCTACGCCTTTGGCATTGCCCAGTTCAGGAACCGACGGCGGCGGAAAGGCAAAAATCACGGCATTGCGAATTTTGGAAAATTCCTTCATGGCTCTATCAGCGACGGCAGTGACTCTCAAATCCTGCCGGTTACGTAATTTCCAATCTCTGAGCCGAATATAGGCCATACCAATATTTTGGCCGCGGCCCGCCATATTCTGACCGGCAGTAGACATAATATTCTCCACTGCTTCTTTTTCTTGTGTCATGAAATAGTCTCTAACCTTATCCATAACCACATCGGTCTGTTCCAGTGTGGAACCAGCCGGAAGCGTGGCCTGGATCATCAATATTCCCTGATCTTCATTGGGAAGATAACCTTTAGGCAAGCGCCAGAACAGGAATCCCATCGCCACAACTATCAGTAGAAAAACCGCCACGTACAGGCGTTTTCGTGACAGTGCATGACTTATTACTTTCAGATAAAATTCTCTGAACCGGAAAAAGCTGCGGTCAAACCATCGGAAAAACGGGCGCAGTAACGATATTCCGCCTTCGGCCGGTTCATGACCTTTGGGTACTGGCTTGAGAATCGAGGCACAAAGAACCGGTGTCAGAATCAATGCCACTACAACGGAAAGAAGCATGGCGGAAATAACGGTAATGGAAAACTGGCGGTAGATGACTCCTGTAGAGCCACCGAAAAACGCCATCGGCCCGAAAACTGCCGAGAGTACCAGCCCGATACCGATCAGAGCAGGGGTAATCTGCTCCATGGACTTGGCGGTGGCTTCTTTGGGCGAAATTCCTTCCTCGCTCATAATGCGTTCAACGTTTTCCACGACGACTATGGCATCATCAACTAAAAGACCAATAGCCAGCACCATGGCAAACATGGTCAGCATGTTGATTGAAAATCCGAATAGCGCCAATACTCCGAAAGTACCCAGAAGCACAACAGGCACGGCTATTGTCGGAATAAGTGTGGCCCGCATGTTTCCCATAAACAAATACATTATCAAAAATACCAGTAGAATAGCTTCGAAGAGGGTTTTGACCACCTCCTCAATCGCCACTTTGGTAAATGGAGTGGTGTCATAGGGATAAACAACTTTCAGGCCGTGGGGAAAGTAGTGACTCAGCTCTTCCATCTTCGTCTTGATGGCCGCGGCCGTTTCGAGGGCATTGGCGCCTGGTTCCTGTCGAATGGCCAGCCCGCCGGAAGGTAAGTCTTTGTTGTAAAATGAATGGCTATCGAAAAGGTCAGATCCCAGTTCTGCCCGTGCTATATTCTTGATCCGCACAATGGAACTGTCCGGATTGATGCGAACCGGGATATTGTCAAACTCTTCAGGAGTGCGAAGCAAACTATGAACGATAATGGCCGCATTGAGCCGCTGTCCTTTTACCGCCGGCGCTCCGCCAAACTGTCCACCGGAAATTTCCACATTGTAAGATTGAAGCGCTGCGATCACATCGTCCACGGTCAGGCTGTAAGTCGTCAACTTATCCGGGTTGAACCAGATGCGCATGGCATATTCCCCGCCAAAACCTTCCACTTCGCCAACACCCGGCACCCGCGACAACACCTGCTGCACGGTAGTCATCGCATAATCTCTCAAGTCAATATCGGTCATGCTGCCGTCTTCAGAAACCAACCCGACAATCATCAGATAGTTTCTGGTTGATTTGCGGACACCAACACCCCGGCGTTGCACCGTATCGGGCAATCTCGCCATTGCCAATTGCAACTTATTTTGTACTTTGGTCCAGGCCAGATCAGGATCGGTGCCCGGAGCAAAAGTCAGCTCAATCTGGGAAATACCTGAGGAATCACTGCTGCTCGACATATACAGCATTCTATCCAAACCGGTCATCTGCTGTTCGATGATCTGTGTGACGCTGTTTTCCACTGTCTCCGCCGAGGCCCCGGGATAAAGACAGCCCACCCTGATGGAAGGCGGGGCAATTGGAGGATATTGAGTAATCGGCAAAATATGAATCGCCAAACCGCCCAGCACCATGATCATAATGGCGATAACC
Organism: Syntrophaceae bacterium; assembly: GCA_003142535.1. Lineage (GTDB taxonomy): Bacteria > Desulfobacterota > Syntrophia > Syntrophales > Smithellaceae > Fen-1166. The sequence goes on along the minus strand of PLMQ01000068.1, from coordinate 218,594 downwards.
CAGGCAAAGACCGGCCGATCGAGGAAAAATTTGGATAACATCACTTACCTCCGCCGGTTCGTTTTGCGGGTGGTGGCGGCGTATTTTTACGTTCCCCACTGTTTATTTCGTTGCCGGCTTCAAAAGAAACAGCCTTCACGACTATCCCGGGTTTTACCTTTTGCATCCCCTCAACGATCACCCGATCGCCTGATTTCAACCCATTGGTTACCAGCCATTTATCACCGATAGCGCGATCGAGCTCGAGTATCCGCAATTGGACCTTATTCTCGGCATCCACAATCAATGTGAGCGGGTTTCCCATTGGATCACGTGATACGGCCTGCTGGGGAATTAGGATGGCCTGTTTATTAATACCTTCCTGCACCAACACCCGGACGAACATGCCCGGCAGCAGAACGCCCTTCGGATTAGGAAAGACAACCCGCAAGATGACCGACCCTGTCGTGGAATCGACTGTGATGTCCTGAAATTGAAGGGTTCCACTCAATGGATACGCTGTACCGTCTTCCAGAAGGAGTTGAACCTTCTTCTGATTTGCTCCATTTTGATCCAGATGGCCTTCTTTAATTCGGTCTCTCAATCGCAGTAGTTCGGCCGTAGATTGGGGCACGTCTACATACATGGGATTCAGTTGTTGAATGGTGGCCAAGGCTGTGGGCTGCTGAGCCGTCACTAGGGCGCCCTCAGTGACACTGGATCTTCCAATACGGCCGGCAATGGGCGCGGTAATCGTTGTATACTTCAGATTAATGCGTGCCGTCTGTATATCCGCCTGAGTCTGTTTCAGCGCGGCCGCCGCATCATCATAGTCCTGCTGGCTGACCGCTTTCTCGACAAGCAATTCCCGCAAGCGGTCGGTCCTTAACTGGATGGCCGTGAGATTGGCCTCGGATCTGGCAAGCGCCGCCTGATACAAAGCTGGATCTATCTGGAATAGCACCTGGCCGGCCTGGACATTGGAGCCTTCCGTAAAGAAGCGTTTCTGGATGATACCTCCCACCTGAGGACGCACTTCAGCGACCAAATTGGCGGATGTTCGACCGGTTAATTCTGTCGTCATAACCACCGGTTTCTGTTGCATTGTCACAACCGCGACTTCCGGAGGTCCCGGAAGGCCGCCTTTGTTTGACTGTCCGCAACCACCCAGGATCAATATCACGGTGAGAACACCACAGGCAGCCATTAGCATGGCACTGTTATTGTTTTTCATTCGACACCTCTGTTATTTTAATATAAATAGACTAATTCCAGATTATCCCCATTGCCCTTTGTAATCGGGCATAATTAATATTATAATCACCCAGAGCATTGGCATACTCCGATTTGGCTTTGGTCAAAAGTGTTTGGGCATCCAATACTTCCGTGGATGTGGCTACACTTTCCTTGTATCTCTCTTCAGAGATACGGAAATTTTCTTCCGCTTGCTCGATCACTTGTTGCGAAACGGCAATTTGTTTTTCCGCTTCTTTTAACTTCAAATAAGCATTATTAATTTCCAAAGCAATTTGATCATTTAATTCTTTTGCCGTATCCAGAGCCTGATTTTCTCTGGCCTTGCTGGCATCTACCCTGAATTTTGTTTTGCCCCATTCCCAGAAATTCCAGCTGGCTACGGCCATTACATACCAGCTTTCTGCGTCTTTAAAATCACTGCCGGAAACGGAAGGGTTATCGCCAAACCGCGTATAATTACCTACCAGATTGATTGTCGGCAGGTACTCGCTTTGCGCTGCTCTGACCAACTTTCCGGCCTGTGTTGCTTTCAATGTAGCAATCTTCAACTCCGGTCTATTTGTCTGGGCTACTTCCAGACAATCTACCAACGACTTGTCCATGGGTTGATAGACAAGAACATCGACGATTTCCACCGGTGTAAATATTTTTCGCTTTAAAACCGTATTTAAACGCGCTTTGGTCAATTCGACGGCACCGTGAGCCACGATGAGCGACTGTTTTCCATTAGCCAATTCGACTTCGGCATGCAGTAAATCATTTTTCGGAATCATCCCCACATTGAAATAATTCTGAGCAACATCCCGGTGGGCAGTAAGCATTTCCACTGATTGCTTTGCTGTCTGTAAAATTTTTTGAGTGCGTAAGATATCGAAATAGGCAATTTTTACTTCCTGAACTACATCTTGCTTTTTTGCCGTCTCTTCCATCAGAGCGGCATCTTCTCCGATTTTACTGGCCTGATAATTAGCGATAAGGCCACCGCCGGTAAAAAGAGGCTGTCTGGCTTCTATTGCCCAGTTGTAATTATCCTGAGTTCCGGCGGGAACCTCCGTGCCATTAAGAGCGCTAAAGGGCGCGGGAAGGCCGACAAACCTCATAAAAGGAGCTTCGTTGAGTCGTTGATAACTGTACGATGTATTGAATTTCGGTAGAAAACCGGTGATCGCTTCCCTTTTTTGAGCAGTGGCCGCATTGACACCTTCTTTGGCGGAATCTATGATGATACTATTTTTCAGGGCAATATCTATACTTGTCTCCAACGTCAGCGGCTCTTCCGCCAATACATAATTCGGAATCAAATGAAATATAAAAATCACCGATATTACTGACAAAAAAAATCTACTTTTCATGTTTTATAACCCCCCTCAAAAATATGTCCATAATAAATTCCTTTTTGGAGTTTAATGATTCTTCGGCCGGCAATAACATCCAATCGATTGCCGAAGACCGTATCAGACCGAATAGGGCCGCAGCCATTGCCCGCGAATTAAGCGGCCGCAGGTAACGGCTTTTGATCCCTTTTTTTAAAATATTTTCAATGAACGTTAAATGCTGGGAGTGATCATCCGCTAATTTTTGCCGCAACGAAGCCATTAATTCCGATAGCGGCGCCGTTTCTCCGCGGAGGAACAAACCGCAAAAATCAGTATTCTCCTCGATAAATTGAAAACTTGCTCCGATGAGCATGGTTATTTTCTCGGTAAGGTCCTCAGCCATGTTCACTTTTTCTCTAATTTGCCCATACATTAAATCCAATTTCTCCGTGATCATTGTGGTGTAAAGATTATCTTTGCCTTCAAAGAACTGATAAAGCGAACCAATGGAAAAACCGGAAGCATTAGCAATTTCCGCCATAGTAACATTATGAAAACCTTTAGCGGCAAATATTTTTTCCGCCTGCTCCAGAATTTCCATCCGGTGCATTCTGAATTCACGTTCTTTGCGGGCCAGCTTCTCCATAATAATTAACCTTTATAATATTTGAACAATTATTCATTTTTTGAATGGCTGTTCACAATAGCTGATTATTACCATTTGTCAAGGTGATTTTGTAGATTAATCACGGATATAATATCCCAAAGCAAGCTACAGGGTAGTATACCCTCCGCTTTGCGGGATAATTCGACCAGCAAACTTCAGCTTGTGACCTTCAGGTTGCGCACTTTGTTTCTGAAGTTTGGGTCTCATTACAACTTGCCAATTCCGACCTGTGACCTTTAGGTTACTTGTNNAATTGGAGTTTCACGAATAAACGACTCTTAATTCCTATTCATAATTATTCCTGTATCATATTTATTTTCAAACTTTTTGTAATTAATCTGGTATAATAATAGGGTAAACAAGCTTCTTAATTGTTAACTATACTTTTTATCGCAAACAAATACCTCAGGAGGTGTCTTATGGGAGAAATAGTTCATACATCACGGATCAAAATTGTCCGGGAAAACGGCCCTACGAGGAAAGCATTCATTGAAGGATTTAATGAACCTGTTTATTACGGTATTCACGGCGGTATAAAGAAATTTTACAAAATAGAGCCGGAAAAGGAACATGCCGCTACACTTGATCATATTATAGCGGCAACTGCCGCCTGAATGATGGGCACACTGGCCGCGGGACTGGCCGGAAAAAAGATAGCAACATTTGAAGACCGCTATTGGGCGGATGTCGAGGGCGATGTGGAAAATGTCAATGGCATTCTGAAAATTACAAAAATCAGAGTGACCTATCACCTCAAAGTACCGCCGGAAAAAGTTGCCGAGGCAAAAGAAGCTTTTTCTTCATATATCACACGCTGCCCGGCCGCACAGAGCATCAGCGGCTGTATTGACATAAAAGACGATCTGATAATCGAGCCGCCGAATACGGCTCATTAGACTGCCGGCAAAATAATCTATTTCCTCTTGCTTGTTCTATAATAATATGGCGAAGAAAGGAGAAAAACAATGAACGACCCTTTTACAAAAAAAGTGCAGACAGCGGCAATAGCCGGCTGGTGGACATTATTGATAGCTTTTTGCCTTCTTATGGTTCAATGGCTTATGTATCTGCTGATTGTTCCCCGTCAGCCCGAATGGCTGATGTGTCTTTGGGGAGAAGGCGAAACGTGGTCTTCAATTCGTACAATCTGGTTCTGGGGCATGGCTGTATTGAAGCTTGGCCTTTTGCTGATGACCTTTATAGTCATCTGGCTGACCATCTGGGCACGCAAGCTGGGACAAGTAAAATAATGTAAGTTTAATTGCCTTGACATCCAATTACTTTTTTATTCGTGAAACTCCNNGCAAGTTGTAATGAGACCCAAACTTCAGAAACAAAGTGCGCAACCTGAAGGTCACAAGCTGAAGTTTGCTGGTCGAATTATCCCGCAAAGCGGAGGGTATAATACCCCGCAGCTTGCTGCGGATTGTGTTTCCAAATCTTGTTTTGGGGTTCCCGTGATTGCTTTCTGAAAAAATGATTTAAGAGGAAGATATGAAAATAACAAACCTTGATAAAATTGAGAAAATAAAGATGACGATGGAAGGAGCCAAAGATACCTGGAAACAAGTACCCATATCGGCAAAAGACGGGTCACCGAATGTTTCTTTACGGGTATTTGCAATTATGCCGGGCGGCCATACGCCACATCATACACACCCCTTTGAACACTTAAACTATATTATTGAGGGCGAAGGAGTAACTGTCGCAGAAGATGGTAATGAGCGTCCCGTAAAGAAGGGAGATTTTGCCCTCGTCGCGCCCGGTGAGAAGCATCAATATAAAAACAAATCAACACAAAACCCGCTGGTTATGATCTGTATAGTTCCGAAGGAATACGAATAGGCACAACTTTTTTATCGTTTATGGTTCCGTCGGAGCATTGGGATCCGTTGCCGGTCACGTCCGTAAAGCCACGGATAATACGAATTAGCAAACATTGGTCGAAGACGAAGAAAGATTTGACCCGTTGCTTTTCCCTTACTATTGTTTTCGTCATATTTATCTGTCCTTGACACTAAAACATATTTTCCCTATATTCGAACCATGCAAACACAACCTTTTCAGGCGAAAATATTTGGGGCAGATGAATTATTAACTATTAAAGAAGCAAGTGATTGGGCATCGGCGCACTTAGGTAAAAATGTCACACCGTCCAATATCTCCTACCTTATCCAATATGGTCGTATCAAAAAAATAGGTGAAAATGGCTTTACGCAAATTATTAAGCAAGAACTTATTGACTATTACAAAAGCTACAATGGGAATAGAGAAGTTTCATGGAAAGACCAACTTGGTGCGGATTTAAATTGGGCTTTATCTTTTGACCAATACAAGGAAGCAGAAACAACAAAACACGTTCACAGGCTCCACCCTTATAAAGGAAAATTCATACCACAATTAGTAGAGTATTTTCTTGACGAGCATACAGATGGTTTTAAAAAAGAAGTTTGCTTTCATAAAAACGATATCGTTCTTGATCCCTTTGAGAAAAATGTAATTACAAATAATTGACTATGAAAAATTTTACAAAAAAAGAAATTGTTTTTGCTATCACAATTGAAGATTTGCAGAATGAAGCAAATGAAAAAATTGGCAGAGAACTTACTGATGATGAAATTAATGTTGCCCAAAAAGGTTTAGAGTTTGGATTGCTTACAGATATTGATACTGTTTACAATACAATTTTTGGGGAAATGATAAAAAATGAACATACCAAGTAAAAAATTAAGTCCGTCAGATTTACTAGCCGCTCAGTTTTTGGAAAAAGCAAAAGAATTTAACGCAAGCATCGAATTAATTAAAGTTCTCAAATCAAGAACCTATTGTATCGGTCAGAGCAATATACTAATTCGTGCATCATCCGAAGGAAATAGGAGATATTTTTTTGGGATAAATTATATAACGGTTGAGGAAATTGCTAATCTGGACAATCCTTTTGTTGCTTTTATATGTGGCTCCATAGAAAAAATTGTAATTATTCCGGCTAAAATTCTTTTTAGACATCTTCCTCGAATAAGTCATGATAGAAACGGTGAATATAAAATTAACATTGATAAAGATTTAAATATCGTTTTAGCAGGCAGAAATAATAGACTTGACTGTAATGGATTTGTAAACAATTGGGACTTACTTTTATCACCTCCAATAATTGAAGAAGAGACAAAAAATACAGTAGAAGAAAGCGTCCATTCGATTTTACAAGGACGCTTAATAGAAATTGGTAACATTCGCGGCTATCATACTTATTGCCCAGATAAATCAAAAAAATTTAATGAAAAGAAATTAGATGAAATAACAACCTTGAGTACTTGTCCTCAATTACAATTTTCAGATTACAATCTGCTCAGGCAGATTGATGTTTTATGGTTTAAAAATCGAGGAAGCAATTTTGTTCCAGAGTATGCTTTTGAAGTTGAATTGTCAACGGGAGTATGGTCAGGCATAGGAAGAATGGCAACTTTAATGGATTATAAGAATGTAGGCTTCTATATAATTTCCAATGATGCAAAAAAATATAAGCAGGTAATTAATTCTTTTTCTGAATATAAAGAACGATATAAATTCATTGCAAATGATTTAATAGGGGACCTTTATTCTGCGGAATTAAATTTAAAAGAACTTAGAATCGATATAGGTTTATAAGATATAAAGTGATGGGACGATCTACCTTTTTGATCTCAAAACTGCAAAACCAAACGCTGGTGGTTTCAAAGAATTTAAGCGAACACTTTTAGAGTGGGTTGCGGCCACACTTGCAGTTGCCCCGGCGGCAAATGTTCAATCGCTTATTGCAATACCTTACAATCCATATGAACCACAACCGTACAGTCGCTGGACAATGCGCGGGATGCTTGACTTAGAAAACGAATTGAAAGTTGCGAGTGAATTTTGGGATTTTATTGGTGGCGTTGGTGCATACCAGAATTTGCTTGATATCTTTGAAAAAATTGGCATCGAATTACGTCAGGAAATAGACGACTACTTTGCAAGATATAACAAGTTAACGTGAAGAATAAAAAAATAATCAAAATAAATAATTGGGGACTTTCTATTTAGTTTCCTCCCAGTTTTAGCTTTCCGGCGATAATAGTTTCCGCGGCGTGTGATGATGGTATTAATTTAAAACTTTTGAATTCCAACTTCCTCGGGCATGCCCAGGCATTCGCCGGGCTGTCGCGCCGGGGTTCCCTGCCAGAATGATGCGTTAGCGCCTTAAAACTGCAATTAAGGCATATACCGTATTAAATATTCGCCGCGAGCCAATCGCCGATTTGGCTTGTGCTCATTCCCATTTTACCGGCATCAAGGCTTTTCAATTTTCCGCTTTCCAAAAGTTTTATTACGGCAGCTTCCACTCGTTTGCCGGCTTTTTCCTCGCCTAATGTTTCCAGCATCATTCCAGCGGCACAGATGGCCGCGAGCGGGTTAATAACATTTTGCCCGGTGTATTTAGGAGCGGAACCTCCAATCGGTTCAAACATCGAGACGCCTTCGGGATTGATGTTGCCACCGGCAGCAATGCCCATGCCACCCTGAATCATGGCGCCCAGATCGGTAATGATATCGCCAAACATATTATCGGTTACAATAACATCAAACCACTCTGGATTTTTCACCATCCACATGCAGGTGGCATCAACATGGGCATAGTCGGTCTTGATATCGGCATATTCGCGTGCTAATTCATGAAATGTCCGCTCCCAGAGATCAAACGCATAGGTTAAAACATTAGTCTTACCGCACAGGGTAAGCTTTTTATCCTTTGCTCTTTTTTGGGCGTATTGAAAAGCGTAACGCAGGCAGCGCTCCACGCCTTTTCTGGTATTGATTGATTCCTGAGTGGCAACTTCATCGGGAGTGCCTTTCTTCAACACACCGCCTGCGCCAGTGTAGAGGCCTTCCGTATTTTCCCGGACAACGACAAAATCAATATCCTTCGGCGTTTTATCTTTCAGAGGACAGGGGACATTGGGATAAAGCTTCACCGGCCGTAAATTGATATATTGATCCAGCTCGAAACGCAATCGCAGCAGCAATCCTTTTTCCAGAATGCCGGGCTTCACGTCCGGATGACCGATAGCGCCGAGATAGATGGCATCAAACTTTCTTAGTTCAGCCAATACGGAATCAGGCAGAATATCTCCTGTTTTCTTATAGCGTTCACCGCCAAGATCGTAGTGGACAAGATCATATTTTATGGCTTCCGCCGCGGTGACGGCTTTAAACACTTTCAGCCCTTCATTGATAACTTCCGGTCCCGTTCCATCACCCGGGATAACAGCGATCTTATATGTTTTTTGAGAACTCATGAAAACCTCCATTTAAATATTTTTTACCGCGGGCTATTTCTTTACAGGTTGAATATTATGATAAGCCTCATGGGTGGGATTTCTTAACGCAACGATCTTCTGATGTCAACCCAAAACTGGGAGAAGTGAACAGGCATAAAAAAAGAAATTTTTAATTTGCGTTTTATCACTTGGCGCCGCGCTTCCTGAATATTTCCTTTATTTTTTATTTGGCAAAAACAAAACGCTATGCAATACTATTATCATACCACTTCGATTTCAAAGGATAACGAGGCGGCAAGGAGGAGGCTCCGGAGGTCCGCCACGGCGGATTAAGGAAGCCGACGACGCAGCTAACAAAGTTAGCCTGCGAGCACGAAATGGTATTAATAAGCGTTTCCATATCTGCCATAATATTTGCGGGGTGATTATGAAAAAGTCTTATATCCTGGCCCTCGATCAGGGCACCACCAGCTCGCGCGCTATTTTGTATAATCGCGCCGGGAAAATCGTCAAAGTCGCCCAAAAAGAATTTACCCAGATCTATCCCCGGGCCGGCTGGGTGGAGCACGATCCAATGGAAATTTGGGGCTCGCAAAGCGGTGTGGCCAGCGAAGTTCTGGCGGCAACCGGCATCGCTCCCGAAGAAGTGGCGGCCATCGGCATTACCAATCAACGGGAAACAACAATCCTTTGGGACAGACATACGGGAAAACCGGTTTATAACGCCATTGTCTGGCAGTGCCGCCGCACATCCGGCATCTGCGACGAACTGAAAAAAAATGGCTGGGAGAATTATATCCGGGAAAATACGGGCCTGGTGATTGACGCATATTTCTCCGGCACTAAAATTAAATGGATACTCGATAACGTCGAAGGGGCAAGAAAGAAAGCAGAAAATGGCGATTTGATTTTCGGCAATATTGATACCTGGCTGATCTGGAATTTGACCCGCGGCAAAGTTCATGTAACAGATTATACCAATGCCTCCCGCACCATGCTCTACAACATCAAAGAATTGAAGTGGGATGAAAAGATTTTAAAAGAACTCGACATCCCCCCTGCCCTGCTGCCGGACGTAAAACCTTCCAGTACAGTCTATGGCCAGACTGATACCAGAATACTGGGAACAGCAATTCCCATTGCCGGTGTAGCGGGTGATCAGCAGGCGGCGCTATTCGGACAGGCCTGCTTCGCTCCAGGAATGGCTAAGAACACATACGGCACAGGATGTTTTATGCTCATGCAGACGGGAGAGAAACGGGTAATCTCGGAAAACGGCCTGCTGACGACAATTGCCTGGGGTGTGGATGATAAAGTGGAATACGCTTTGGAGGGAAGTATTTTTATTGCCGGTGCCGCCGTGCAATGGCTGCGCGACGAGCTCAAACTTATCTACGACTCAAAGGACAGTGATTATTTTGCCGCTAAGGTGCCGGACTCCAACGGCGTTTTCGTAGTACCCGCTTTTGTGGGGTTGGGCGCTCCCTACTGGGACATGTATGCGCGCGGTGCTATCCTGGGGTTAACTCGGGGGACAACGAGAGACCATCTTATCCGTGCCACACTGGAATCCATCGCTTATCAAACCCGCGATGTGCTGGAAGTTATGCGCACCGATTCCGGTATCGATCTACAGGAACTACGCGTGGACGGCGGCGCCTGCGCCAATGATTTTCTGATGCAATTCCAGTCGGATATTCTGGGAGTCCCCGTGGAAAGGCCGGAGATTATTGAAACGACAACACTGGGTGCCGCATATCTGGCCGGCCTGGCAGTCGGCTTCTGGAAAGATAAATCATCCATCGCCGAACAGCGGGAAGTGAACCGAAAATTTCTCCCGGATATGGGTGAAGAAAAAAGAGAAGGGCTTTATGCCGGCTGGAAAAAGGCGGTCCAGCGTTCCATGCATTGGGCTGAAGAATAATCACGAACGAGAAAAAACAAATGAAACATAATTTACTGCGCTTGGCTGTCATATTGCTTCTGCTTTTTACTGCCGCCGGAGTCCGGGCGGAAAGCTCGGTTTGGATAGTAAGCAGTCCGAAAGCCACTATATATTTTGCCGGTTCCTGCCATGTCCTTCGGGCTTCTGATTATCCATTGCCTCCCGAATTCTGGAGCGCTTATCAGGACTCGCGCAAAATCATATTTGAGGCACCGCAGGATGAAATGGCCGGGCCTGCGTTTCAGCAAAAATTGCTGAGCGCGTCAATTTACGATGATGGCACAACTCTCAAGCAGCATCTTAGCGCAAAAGCTTACGCCAAAGCGGAGGACTTCTGCAGAAAGCGTGATTATCAAATAGAGCAATTGCAAATGTTACGGCCGTGGATGTTTGCCATGATGCTGACCATGCAGGAAATGAATAGGCTGGGAGCTGAACCAAACTACGGAATTGACCATGTTTTCAATGAAAGCGCCCGCAGGGACAGGAAAGTAATCGACAACCTGGAAACAGTGGATGAGCAGATCGGTTTTATGACCCTCATGGACAAAGGAATGGACAACGAACAAATCATTCAAACCATTGATGAACTGGAGCAAATTAATGTCAAGCTGCCCGATATCTTGAATGCCTGGCGCAAAGGTGATGAGGTAAAAATTGAAGAGCTATCACTCCAAGAATTAAAAAACTACCCGAAACTATACAGCATCTTGATTACCGACAGAAACCGCAAATGGGTAAAAAATATCGAAGGCTATCTCCAACAGCCGGGAAAAATAATGATTATCGTGGGGGCCGCACATCTTGTCGGAGATAACGGCGTAATTGAATTACTCAGAAAACGGGGCTATCATGTAGAAAAGCTGAAGAAATGACAATCAGCATTCGGCCGGACATTCCGCTTTCCGAGTTATGGCTGGTGTGGTTAGATGATCATCGAGCAAAAAAGAAAGCAAACTCCCCGCAAACTAATCCGTTGCAGGGAGTTCACAGATTGCTTTATTCAATATTTACAGCGGAAACATCAACCATCCTTGCTGCTCTATTTAGTTAAAAAGTTTTGCCTCATAATATATTTTTAGGCAACAACAATCAATAATCAGCCGGTTCTACTTTACCCTCCACCATGACTTTGGTCAGAACCCAGGCGATATTATAGGCCGCTGCCTGGAGGCGGTTGCTAAAACTAGCTCCCCAGGCCTGTGCATAGGGATTACCTGACCGGCTGTTCACGTTGACAATTCCGGAAAATAGTTTCTGTCCGTTGGCGGCGCTGGTGAAAGTAACCCTGCAGATAAATTCATCGGGGCGAGCTGTCATATAACTCCAGTTTAAGATGATCTTCGTCACAACTACTTCCACAATGATCCCCTTGCCGACTTTTTCATCGCGCTTAACCATGGCAACTTTTTTATTGGAAATATTTGCTTCTTTCAATAATACAGGAAAGGCATCGGCGAATGATACGGGGACTCCTGCATTATCGGTTTTCCATTCCTCATTGGTTGTATATCCCAGGTCTTTGGGATTGATGGCGCTGAAATCAATAGGCCTGACGCTGAATTCCCCGGCGGACTTGATGATCTCTGATCCCGCTGATTGCTCAACTGTCGTATAGTAACCGACGGCTCCGCAGGAAGCCGCGATACTCCACAGCAAAAGCCCTGCCAATACAGATACTATTTTATGACTGTTTTTCATCTTTTTTATCTCCTTTCTTCCGCAGTTTTATTATAAATATTTTTTATTATAAAAAAGCCTCGACCTTATTAACATCACTTTTTAAACAGGTTTGGCACGCTGTCCAGAATTTTTTTCTGATCTTCATTCAATAGCTGCTTTCCGGCGCCCTTGCCTACTTCCAGAAGAACACTGCCGGCAGATTTCTTAATGACGCTGTCCAGGGAATCAAGCTGGGGCGCTACCAGCTTTACATCAGCTTTTTTAGTGGCAACCTTGACCCATAATTCGTACCTCGACTTTACATGTTCATTTGGTTTGCGATTATCAGTCACAACAAATAAATTGTAAAGTATTTTTTAAATAATCAATTCAGGGAAAGAATATGGTGATCTTGCCGACTTGAATATAAAAACAAATTCTGCTAAAGAAAAAAACTAATGAAATTTCGATCAACGGTTTATGATGAAAATTATATTATTAAAGGTAATGAAACTTAGGTTTCTCGGCTTTTTGCTTGCTGTTTGTTCCGTGTTATTAATTTCGGAAACCGCAATGGGAGTAAAAGCTGTAAAACTGCAGCCGAACCAATTCCAGACCTATCTCAAGCTGGGAATTGAAAAATCTCTTAATCTGGAAACGGTCAACGCGCAGGCCTATTTGCAAAAAGCTTTGGCAATGGACCCGGAAAACCCGACGGCATACGCCTACATGGCCATGCTGAACTTGTTCACTATTGAGACGACCTTTGATGAGAATAGCCGGAAGAAATATCAGGATGTCATGTTGAGTTATGTTGACGAAGCCTTAGCCAGAGGCGAAAAAAGAACTGCTAAAAATACAAAAGACAGTGAAGCTTACCTGGCTATGGCAATGGCGAAAATTGCTAAAGTTCGCTGGGCGACTCAACAGAAACGCTATCTCATTATGGCTCAGGAAACATCAAATATCTGGGATTATCTGGAAAAAGCTAGGGAGGGAGATCCGTATAATTACGATATTCTATTTCTTATGGGCATCTTCCATTACCATATTGATCACCTGCCCGTATTTACCCGCTTATTGTCTTCTATATTGATTACCAGTGGCGATAGGCACAAAGGGCTGCGGGAACTGGAATTGGCGGCGCAGAAAGGAAATCTTCTCAAACAACTTGCGCAAGTCGAGATTGCTTCTGTCTATTTATATTTTGAAAAACAACCGGCACGCGCGCTGACCATTTACCGGGAATTGAAGGAAAAGTTTCCGAACAATTATAATTTACTTTTTGCGCTCGGCAACACACTTTCCGACCTCCATCGCTCCGAAGAAGCCTTGAGCATAGCCCGGGATATTGGAAATAATATTCAGGCCGGAACTCCACCATTTGTTCCCGAGCTTCAGCCCCGTTATGATCAATTAATGGGCAAAATATTATTTGACCAGGGAGACTATGCCAAAGCATCCGACTATCTTGAAAAAGCGCTTAAGAATACGTCTGCATATAATGCCCGGGTTCGGGCTTGGTCTTATGTCCGGCTGGGAATGATTAACGACGCACGTAAAGAAAGAAAGCTGGCGGAAGAGTATTATGCCAAGGCCTTAGATGTTGAAGGCGGAGAAGGGGCCGCCCAGATTGAAGCTAGAAGCTACCTGAAAACTCCTTATACGCCGCCGAAAACATAAATTTTGCGATTAAGTCACCCGAAGACCGACAACGGCTTATTCGAGCTGTCGGACATCTCAACAAATTAATTTGTCATCGTCAAAATCACGGGTATGAACCCCGCATTTTTCATTTGGCAAATATAAACGCCTATGTAATACTGATCATTATGGAGACAAAACCGGACATATATGGCTGGTGCGGCCGGATTTTAAAAATTGATCTCAATGACGGTAGTCACCACACCGAGCAAATTGACAACGCCCTTTACCGCAAATTCATCGGCGGCCGCGGCCTGGCCGGATATTTTCTGCGCCCTTTCATCACCCTTCCCTGGAATGACAACGCCATGCCGCTGCTTCTTTTCACAGGCCCGCTGGTCAACACCATTTCGCCCACTTCGGGACGGATGACAATTATGTCCCGTTCACCGCTTACCGGCGCGGTCGGTGATTGTTCAGTCGGGGGTTCTTTAGGCACAGAAATTAAAAAAGCGGGTTGGGATGGCATTATTATTACCGGCAAAAGCGACTTCCTCTGCGGCCTGGAAATTATCAATGATGAAATTAAAATTGTCGAGGCTAAACAGTACACAGGCTGGGGCACGGCCGCCACTCATCAGGCTATCAACAAAAAAGGGGCAACGGCGGTAATCGGCCCGGCTGCGGAAAATGATGTGTTATTTTCCAGTGTCATAGTTGACGGACATTACGCTGCCGGGCGCGGCGGTATCGGCCTTTCCTTCGCCATAAAAAACATCAAGTATCTTACCGTCAGAGGCGATAAAAATACTTTTATTTTCGATGGGCCTGCGCTGAAAAAATCCCGCGCCGATGTAATGCGCCTGGTTTCTGCTTCCCCGGCACTGATGGGCGAACAGGGTATCGCCCGCTTTGGTACTGGTGCCCTCTATGATTTAATTGATGCGCGCACGATGATGCCTACAGATAATTTCCGTAAATCTATCTTCGATCGGGCCTCGAAAATGAACGCTTTTGCCTATCAGCAACGCTACCATCCGCACAACACCGGCTGCCGGGGCTGCCCGGTTCTGTGTAAAAAGGAAACAGCAGCTGACTTAATTTTACCGGAATTTGAAACAATGTCACATTTCAGTGCGCTAATCGATAATGATAATCTGGAAGCAGTAACGGAAGCAAACAGGATTTGCAATGATCTGGGCATGGATACAATATCAGCAGCCGCGACTCTCGCCTGTTATGCAGAAATATCCTCATTAAAAATTACTCCAGAGATGCTCTTTTCGCTGCTTCATGATATCGGCCACATCCGGGGAGTCGGCGCCGAACTGGCGGAAGGATCATATCGTTATGCTCTGAGACGAGGCCGACCCGAAACATCCATGACAGTAAAGAAACTGGAACTGCCCGGATACGACCCGCGCGGCGCTTACGGAATGGCTTTATCTTACGCCGTTTCCACCAGGGGCGGCTGTCACCTTCGTGCCTATCCTATCAGCCATGAAATTTTAAGAAAGCCGGTTGCTACCGACCGCTTCACTTTCGATGGGAAAGCCAGGATAATTAAAACCGCCGAAGATCTCAACGCCGCTGTGGATTCTCTCACCGCCTGCAAATTTTTATTTTTTGCGGCATCGCTCGAAGAATATGCTCAGGTTTTTTCAGCAATAACCGGTTTGCAATCATCAGCCGAAGATTTGTTTCGCGCCGGTGAGCGGATTTATTATCAGGAAAAGCTGATGAATGCCGCTAACGGTTTCTCACAAGTTGATGACGATTTACCCAAACGATTTTTTAATGACGATTCCCGGAAAGACGACCGGATTGTTCTTAAGGCAATAAACCGTAACGATTTTTATCAAGCACGCGCCAATTATTACCGCATCCGCGGACTTAATGAAGGGGGACTTCCTACTAAAGAAAAAGCGGCAGAGCTGGGGCTTCTATGGAAAGTTTGATCAACAAATATTCAACCAAGATGATCTCCGCAGGCCTGGCACCGGCCGGAGCGCCGCTTATTGCCCTGCTTGATGCCGACGTGGAATGGAACCGCCATGATACCCTGCAAAAAACATTGGAGCAGGTGATGGCCGGACTCCATATCAATTCTCTTATTTTTTCCGAACTGGCCGAACCCTATAAGACAATCATTGATTATCTGGCAGTATCTTCCGCACCAACGATTTTCCCTGAAGATTCCGAAACGCGGACATTTTTCCATGATTTCCCCGTTTGCCCAACATTTTCGGCATTGGAATTGATCAGCGCCTTAAAGCACCGCAAAAATGTCATAGTACCTAAAGCCGGTATAGTAGCTTTAGGCAGCGTTAGTCCATTGCAGGCTTATGTTAGTTTCAGCTCTGTTTGCTTTTCTTGCTTTGTCAAATTTTTTACCGATTATCTCTGGGCGCGGCGCACGGGACGCATTGATAAAAAAATGGAAGATGCATTTTTGAAAGTAATAAATTTACTTGAGCCACCTCACAGTCCGCCAACGCTTGCCACTGGGCCTTTTGCCTCCCGTAATGATATTCTTTCCGCCATTAGCGAAGCCGGACGGGCCACTGTGCAAAGCCGTCTGGTTGATTCCTTTTTCGGCAACATATCTTATCTGGCCTGCGATATTCTTTACATCAGCCAGACTGCAAGTTCTCTGGATGAGTTGGAAGGAAACATTGATGCGGTTCCCCTGGACGGTTCTTCCAGTGTCGGTATCACTGCATCTAGCGAATACAGTGCTCACCGGCAGATAGTAAACAATACCTCATACCGCGCGATACTGCATGGGCATCCGAAGTTTTCCGTCATTCTTTCTCTGGATTGTAAAATCAACGATTGTAAATTCCGCGGCTCATGCCACACCAGTTGCCCGCAAAAGAGAGAGGTCTGCGGCATATCAATCGTTCCTGGTGAAATCGGTAAAGGGCTTTCCAAAACGGTCCCCGCGGCAATAGCACACGACCCGTCGGTTATTGTCTATGGACATGGTGTTTTTACTGCCGGAGTAACTGACTTCAATGAACCATTGCAGAGACTGGCAGCAATTGAAAATGCCTGCCGCGCGGAATATTTCCGCCGCGCCGGAATCAGTTCTGCCCGGCAATGGCCTCTTTGATCTTCTGGGCTACGATTCTGTCTTCAAAAGCCTTCTCAACGGCAACACTCAAGGCAATATTAACCTGATCGGCCATGCGCTCTTCGGAAAAGAAAATGTGTTCCAGTTGAGAGTTGCTCTCCACGGTGCTCTTATAAAATATTTGCTTTTTTACCGTATCGGCAAAAATAATGCTGAGCTTTATATTCGTTTTATAAGTATCGGTCGGAAATCCCCGGCGGCAGGTAAAATCCAAATCCTCAATATTCCCGCCGATGATAATTTTACTGTTTACTTTTGGCATTGTATCTTCCTTTAAATCCCATTGTTCTATTTTGCCGTCAACTTTATATCCGGCTTTAACCAAATATTCCTTGATCCCGGCGGCCACTGCCCGTGTCGGTTTAGTATATTTGGGCAAAACCAATACTTTCATGCCGTCCTTTTCCACAACCCGTCCGATAACCATTCGGTCATCTACCTTGCGGGTATCTGTAAATTCCGTCAGCGTAATTATCGTATCACGGATTTTATCATCGGCTTTTAAATACGGGGGAATGAGGGCGTCAAAGGCATCGTAACGCATATCTATACTGTACAGCTTCGCATTGGCACAGCCGGTAATTCCCGCCCCGAAAATCATTAAACCCAGCATAATCATCCATATCCTTTTTTTCTTGGATAAAAATAAATCTCTGATTTTCATAATTTCGTCTCCTCTATTCGACGCATACCTCGGCAAATCGTTTTACATTTTCATCCTCGCCCATCGCGATAAGCCTGTCACCGGTAGCAATAACATAGTTGGCCAGAGGATTGAAAATCATCTTACCGGTATCTTTTTTCACGGCAATTATAATCAGCCCGTAACGCTGACGTATTCCCGATTCTTCCAACGATTTGCCGATTATCGGCGAACCGTCGCAGACGGAAATCTCTTCCATGCGCAATTCCAGACTTTGCCGCCGCGTGGTGATCTCGATAAAATCAAGCATAGCCGGACGCATAATAGCCATCGCCATTCTCATGCCGCCCAGGGTATAGGGAGACATGACCCGATCGGCTCCGGCCCGGATAAGCCTATGTTCCGATTCTTCTTCCTCGGAACGCGAAAGAATATATATATCATGTTTTAATTCTTTTGCCGTTAAAATTACATAGAGATTTTCGGCATCAGTCGGCAATACACAAATAATTCCTTTGGCCCTCTTTATTCCTGCTTCAATTAAAACTTTATCTTGAGTTGCGTCTCCCTTGCAGTAGATAAAACTCTCGTCCTGGATTTTTTGGATTATCTCCGGATTGTTGTCGATAATGACAAAAGGCACCTTTTCGCTGGCCAATTCACGGCAAATTAAAAATCCGATGCGGCCGCATCCGCATATAATATAGTGGTTATTCATTTTTTCAATTATTTTCTGCAATTTTCCCCTCCCTAAGATTCTGCGTAAGCGGCTTTCCACAATACTTTCCGCTACCAGACTGAAAGAATAAAGCATTGTGCCCACGCCACAGATAATTATAATAACGGTAAATATCTTTCCTTCGGTGGTTTTAGGCGTGAAATCACCATAACCCACGGTGGCCATAGTAGTAATAGCGGTATAAAAGGAATCAATTAAACTCCAGTCTTCAATAAAATGAAAGCCAAAGGTACCTACGATAAGTACCGTAAAAAGAATAAAAAGAGTTAATCTCAACTTGTGTGTCAATATCAAATTACTTTTCTCCCAGATCCCCGGCTACATATTGTATCATCGGCAGCATAAAGACACTGCCAGATGACCATCATGCTTCTAGGGCAATTATATTTACCAGCCTTTATACCCTATCCGTACCTCTTTAGGCAAATTCTTTATCACGGGTATGAACCCCGAAGCAAGCCTTGGAAACCCATTCGGACGATATCGTGATCTGCAAATCAGTCGGCATCGGCCTGGAAGACATTGCCTTAGCCAACTTGGCCTGCCAACACGCGCAGTGAAATATTAAAAAGTGCTCTCCCTTTGCTACGGGATATTTAGAGGGATTTTAAAGAATATTAAGTACGTATATATACTTGGAACTCCAATTTCTTACAATTTCCAAATAATCCTGGTAATGCCTATCCTCATAAAACTCAATCCAGTTATGAATTTGGTACAAAAATGTGCTGCAAATATCTCTTGACAGTCGCATAGAAAGGGCATAGCTACCTCATCGATATTTGAACAATGCCAAAATCCATAAGAGATGGATACGGGGGAACCCGGTAGTTCGGGGCGAATTTCTGATTAGTAAATTAAGAATAGGACATTCCCAGTCCGAGCCCGTCAGCTAACCTCGTCGGCGCATGGGAGGATAAAAGAAGAAATGTTAATGCTTCTTCCAGCAAATCTACCGCAGTCGTCGTGCGTTAAAAGTTGTGCATCAACAAATCCGCTGATACATCAATTCCTAGCCGTCTTTATCCAACAAAATCATTTCCATAAAATCACGGGTATGAACCCCCAAAGCAAGCAGCGGGGTATTATACCCTCCGCTTCGCGAGATAATTCAGCCAGCAAACTTCAGCTTGTGACCTTCAGGTTATGCACTGCGCTTTCTGAATTGGAGTTTCACAATAGGTTAATTATTTGAAGGAGTAGTAATTACGAAAGAAACCAATCAATTTAATTTTCTCGTCGTTGACGATGAAGCGAACATCCGCAGAATGCTTGCCATATATTTGGAGACGGAAGGCTACCGGGTGACAGCGGTCAGCAACTTCGATGACGCACTTTCCGAAGCATCGAGAAAATCCTTTGATGTTGCTTTTGTGGATCTCCGCTTGGGAACCACCAATGGACTCGACCTGATTCCCGCTTTGCTCGCCACCACGCCCTGGCTCAAGATTGTCGTAATTACGGCCTATGCCTCTATAGAAACCGCTGTGGAAGCCATGAAACGCGGCGCAACCGACTATCTTCCCAAACCTTTTACTCCGGCTCAGGTTAAGTTGTCTATCCAAAAGGTGTTCGACATTCGCAACCTGGAGCAGAAGGTCACTGCTTTGAGTGAAGATCTCGGACGTTCGAATTCTGACGTAGATTTTTCCAGTACCAGCGCGGCGATGACGCGGGCAATTAATCTGGCACAACAGGCGGCGCCGTCTAATGCTACCATCCTCATCCGCGGAGAAAGCGGAACCGGTAAAACGGTGCTGGCCAAAGCCATTCATACCTGGAGCCAGCGGGCAGCGATGCCGTTCAGCGTTATTTCCTGTCCTTCCCTGTCACCGGAACTTCTGGAAAGTGAATTGTTCGGACATATCAAGGGAGCTTTTACAGGCGCTGTGCGCGACAATCCCGGACGGATCAGCATGACTAACCGGGGAACACTTCTGCTCGACGAAATCGGTGACCTGCCCATCTCCCTCCAGCCGAAGCTCTTACGGTTCGTCCAGGAGAAGGAGTATGAACGTATCGGGGATTATTCGACCCGCTGTGCCGATGTAAGGATCATCGCCGCCACCAATATTGATCTGGAAAAGTCGGTCCGCGAGGGCCGGTTCCGGGAGGACCTCTATTACCGGCTCAATGTGATTCAGATTGAAATCCCTCCCTTGCGGGAACGGCCCGACGATATTGTATCACTGGCAAATGGCCTGCTGATTTTTTTCAGTAAAAGCTGTCACAAGGTACTGGGAGGTTTTACTGATGAAGCGCTGCACCTGTTGAAAAGTTATCCGTGGCCGGGAAATGTCCGCGAGCTGAGAAATGTCATCGAAAGGGCGGTTATTCTCTGTGAGGGAAACCGGATCGGGATTGACCATCTCCCGGAAAATGTGCACAACGCGTATACGGACATCAGGATCGGCGATCCGGTTTCTCTTGATAAAATTGAGGAAGAGCATATCCGACGGGTACTCGCCTCAACCCGTTCTTTACAGGAGGCGGCCGAGCTTCTCGGCATCGACCAAGCCACGCTCTGGCGCCGCCGTAAACAATATGGCATTTAGCCGCCTTGCAATTTTCAATCTTCCCTAATGCGTCTTTTGCAAGATGCAATGGGAATCTCTGCCCATCTAAAAAATAACTACATAAATTCAATATATTAGCAATGGTATCCTTTGGCACGCTCATTGCTCTATCAATACAATTGACAAAATAATCATTTCACAGGAGAACTGTTCATGAAAAAGGTTCTAAATTTCAAGAAATCATTATTGATTGGTTTATTGATTCTCACAATTTTAACGGTCCATGTCCCTCAGCTTCTTGCCGAAGAAGTAAAGACAACAGCGGAAACCAAGGTAAATCTCGAACCGGTAATAGCCGTTCCAGAAGAAGACAAGGTTACTGGCGAAATAGATTTAAGCGTATTGAGCGCTTATATATGGCGCGGGTATGAGCAGACCCGCAACAGTGTTGTTATACAACCGGCAGCAACTGTCAGCTATAAAGGCTTTTCGGTTAATGTTTGGGGAAATCTGGACACTAAACCGTATTCCGTTGCTAGTGCCAATAATAGTGCTAAATATACGGAAACCGACTACACTATTTCTTATTCCAAAAAATTTGGGATTTTGCAGGTGACTCCCGGATATATTTACTACGCTTTGGGTGCGCCTTATGCCGGAGGAACTGCCCCGCTTGACTCTCAGGAGCTTTTTGTCACCTTGGGTTTGGATACGATTTTATCGCCGACATTGACTGTTTATAAGGAAATTGATCATTATCATCAGTGGTATTTTTTGCTGGGAGCTTCTCATACCATCGAATTCAATAAAATAGTCAGCTTAAAACTGGCGGCTTCGGCAAGTTACCTGATATCTACCGATGAAACAACCTATGCCAAATATGACGGCAATGCTCTGCCGACAACGGATAAATATAATAATTTTCACGATGGAACTGTTTCCGTGGCCCTGCCCATAGCGGTTTATAAGACATTATCGGTTACTCCGACGATATCTTATGTTTTCCCACTTTGCAATGATGCCAAGTATGAAATGCAAGGACGTGGCCTGCAGGGTGTTGTCAATCCCACCGACAGAAGTAGTTCCTACCTTTATGGCGGAGTTACTTTGAGTTTTACTTTTTAAGAAATATGGGGACAGGAACGACCTTTTCTTTCTCCTAAATAGGGACAGATCATTTATTTGAAGGGAGTGTAAACTATGTTAGTGGATATTGTTTATTTTAGTGTCACCATTATATTCTTTGGCCTTTGCGTTTTGTTCGCCAAGGCCTGTGGGAGGTTTTAGCTATGCTGGACATCATTGTCGGTCTAATCGGCGTTGTTTTGATCATCTATCTTTTGGCCACTGTCATTCGGCCGGAATTATTTTAACCCCGATAAACGGGATAAGTACTAACGGAGGTATAACAAAATGGATATGTATGGATGGCTGCAACTCGCAGTCTTTGTCGGTCTGCTCCTGCTCCTGACCAAGCCGATGGGACTTTACCTGGTTCGTGTTCTGGACGGCGAAGGACGCACTTTTCTCGATCCCGTCTTAAAGCCGGTGGAACTGCTGTTTTACCGGATCTTTAGGGTGGATCGAAAACAGGAACAGGACTGGAAGCAATATACCATTTCGCTGCTTATGTTCAGTCTTATTGGCCTGCTTTTCACGTATATTATTCTTCGGATTCAACACCTGCTTCCTTTGAATCCACAGGGGTTTGGCCCTCTCAGCCCCGATCTGGCCTTCAACACGGCGGCCAGTTTTACCACCAATACCAATTGGCAAAGCTACAGCGGCGAATCCACGATGTCCTACTTTTCACAGATGGTGGGGCTGGTGTTCCATAATTTTGTTTCCGCCGCTATGGGGATCTCCATCGCCGCTGCCTTAGTGCGGGGCATTGCCCGCCATACCGCCAAGACCATCGGCCACTTCTGGGTGGACATGGTGCGGGTGAATCTCTATCTGCTTTTACCGATCTGTCTATTCTATGCTCTCTTCCTAGTCTCCCAGGGGATGATCCAGAATTTCAAACCCTATGATACGGTAAAAGTGGTTGAGCCTTACACTATTCAAGTCGTCAAAAAGGACGCCAATAATCAGGAAATAAAAGATAAGCAAGGCAAGACCGTCATGGAAGATAAAAAAATCGACACCCAGACGATCCCTCAGGGGCCCATGGCCTCGCAGGTGGCGATCAAGATGCTGGGGACCAATGGCGGCGGCTTCACAAATGCCAATGCTGCTCATCCTTATGAAAATCCAACGCCGCTCTCGAATCTCATCCAGATGCTCTCCATCTTTCTTATCCCCAGCGGACTCACCTATTATCTCGGCCGGATGGTCAAGAACCGCCGGCATGGCTGGGCGATCTGGGGGGCGATGGCAGTGCTCTTTCTGGCCGGCGTCCTCATCTGCTGGTCGGCCGAGTCGGCCGGCAACCCCCATCTGACGGCCCTGGGCATTGAGCGTGCTGGGGGGAATATGGAGGGCAAGGAGGCGCGTTTCGGGATCTTCAATTCCGCGCTTTTTGCCACCGTTACCACCGACGCCTCCTGCGGAGCGGTGAACGCCATGCATGACTCCTTCACTCCCCTGGGGGGACTCGTTCCTCTGGTCAACATGGAACTGGGTGAGGTGGTCTTTGGCGGGGTGGGCTCCGGTCTCTACGGCATGCTGGTTTTTGTCGTCCTGACGGTATTTCTGGCCGGCCTGATGGTGGGGCGTACGCCGGAATATCTGGGGAAGAAAATCGAAGCCTACGATGTCAAGGTCAGCGTCCTGACCGTGCTGGTTCTCTGTTTCAGCATCCTCGGCTTTGCGGCCTGGGCGGCCGTCAGCGCCTGGGGTATCGCCGGGCTGAACAACACGGGACCCCATGGTCTGTCCGAGATCCTTTATGCCTATTCGTCGTCTGTCGCCAATAACGGCAGTGCCTTTGCGGGATTAAGCGCCAATACGCCCTGGCTGAATACCACTCTGGGAATCGCCATGCTCTTCGGCCGTTTTCTCTTTATCATACCCGTCTTGGCGCTTGCGGGAAATCTAGCCGGAAAAAAGCTGGTGCCGGAAAGCGCAGGCAGTTTCCCGGTTTCGGGTTTGACCTTTGTTATCCTGCTGGTCGGCACGGTGCTGATTGTGGGCGCGTTAACCTTCTTCCCGGCCCTGGNNATATTATTGCGGGGGCACTGGGCGCATCTTTTAAGAAGCTGCACCCTCTGACTATGATGAAAAATCCGGTTATGTTTGTAACCGAAGTAGGCGCGCTGATTACCACTGTCAGCCTTTTTTTCAGTTCTGCCGGTGAATCTGTCGGCTTTGGCCTGCAGGTGGCAATCTGGCTGTGGTTTACGGTTATTTTTGCCAATTTCGCCGAGGCCATGGCCGAGGGGCGCGGCAAGGCCCAGGCCGATACGTTACGCAAGACGCGGACCCATACCATAGCCAATCGTACACTGGCTTCCGGCGCTACTGAGCAAGTGCCGGCGGAGATGCTTCGTAAGGGCGATGTGGTCATCATCGTGGCCGGAGAAATGATTCCGGCGGACGGTGAAGTTACGGAAGGTGTGGCCTCGGTGGACGAATCCGCCATTACCGGGGAATCGGCACCCGTCATCCGCGAGTCCGGCGGCGACCGGAGCGCCGTGACCGGCGGCACCCGTGTTTTGTCCGATCAGATCAAAGTCATGGTGACGGCCAATCCAGGAGAAAGCTTCATGGACCGGATGATCGGCCTCGTGGAAGGAGCACAGCGCCAGAAAACGCCCAACGAAATTGCCCTGATCATTCTCCTCTCAGCCCTGACGATCATTTTTCTGGTCGTCATCCTGACTCTGAAAGGATTTGGCCTCTATTCGGGCATTTCCTTTACCATCACGGTGCTGGTGGCACTTCTGGTCTGCCTGATTCCCACTACCATTGGCGGACTCTTGAGCGCTATCGGGATTGCGGGTATTGACCGGCTGGTGCAAAAAAATGTCCTGGCCATGAGCGGTAGGGCCGTCGAGGCAGCCGGAGATATTGACGTACTTCTGTTGGATAAAACAGGTACCATAACCCTCGGTAACCGCCAGGCCGCAGAATTCATTCCCGCCCCCGGTTTGAAGCCCGAAGAGCTGGCTGATGCCGCCCAACTGGCGTCGCTGGCCGACGAAACACCGGAAGGACGGAGCATCGTTGTCCTGGCCAAGCAGTATGGACTGCGAGGCCGGACCATTGCCGAGATGCCGCATGCCACTTTTATTAATTTCACGGCGCAAACCCGCATGAGCGGTGTGGACATCGACGGGCGGCAGATTCGTAAAGGCGCCCCGGATGCCGTGAAAAATTTTATCGGGCATGATTTTCCCCGGCCCGTAACCGAGGCGGTAGAAATTGTTTCCCGTTCCGGCGGGACATCCCTTGTGGTCGCTGAAAAGGACCGGGTACTAGGCGTTATCCATCTGAAAGATATCGTCAAGGGCGGGCTGAAAGATCGCTTCACCCGTTTCCGGGCCATGGGCATAAAGACGGTGATGATTACGGGTGATAACAAGCTTACGGCGGCAGCTATTGCAATAGAGGCCGGCGTGGACGATTTTCTGGCCGAGGCAAGGCCTGAAGATAAACTTGCCCTGATCCGTAAGGAACAGGCTGCCGGCCATCTGGTAGCCATGACGGGCGACGGCACCAATGACGCACCGGCGCTNNACGAAACTTATCGAAATCGTGGAAATCGGCAAGCAGATGCTCATCACGCGCGGAGCGCTTACCACCTTTAGTATCGCCAATGATGTGGCGAAATATTTTGCCATCATCCCGGCCATGCTGATCAGTCTGTTCCCGGCGATTGCGCCCTTGAACATTATGGGACTGAGATCCCCGCAGAGCGCCATCCTTTCCGCTGTCATTTTTAATGCGCTGATTATTGTGGCGCTTATTCCGCTGGCTTTACGGGGTGTCCAGTTCCGGCCGCTTAGTGCTGCCTCGCTTTTGCGGCGAAACCTGTTAATCTACGGTCTGGGTGGTCTGGTTGCTCCCTTTGTGGGCATCAAACTGATTGATATGCTGATGGGCATCTTGCCCAGAGTATTAGTAAGTTAGAATATGCTTTACGTTGGAAAGCATATTCGTTAACGCACTTATCCCGTTCATCGGGGTTAGGAGAAAAATCCATGATAAAAAACATCATAAACGAATTACGTATTTCCTTGATTGCGACGTTATGTTTAGCCGTTTTGCTATGCGGCATCTATCCTGCCCTCGTTTGGGGTATTGCCCAGGGTCTGTTTTCCTCTCAGGCCAATGGTTCGCTGGTCTCGGTAAAGGGTCAGGTTATCGGCTCATCACTTCTGGCACAAAACTTTACTGGTGCAGGTTACTTTCATCCCCGTCCTTCGGCGGCGGGTGATGGGTATGACGCCGTCAATTCCGGCGGCAGCAATCTGGGACCGACATCACAGAAACTAATTGACGCGGTCAAAGAGCGCGTGGCTTCCTACCGTACGGAAAATAAACTGGCGCCGGAGGTATTAATTCCAGCGGACGCAGTAACTACTTCGGCAAGCGGTCTGGACCCCCATATCAGTGTGAAAAATGCCATGCTGCAGGCAAGCCGTGTCGCCAAAGTTCGAGGTATCGGGGAAGAGGAGCTGCGGAAGATGATCGTATCTCGCACTGAAGGCCGTGATCTGGTAATCCTAGGCGAACCACGGGTGAATGTCCTCATGCTGAATCTCGACCTGGACGGTAAAAAGTGAGTCTATGCATAATAGAAGTTAAGATTGACAGACTCGGCAAACATTACTAAACTGTAACGATTGCCAAACCCCGATAAACGAGATAAGTGTGTTTACAAAATTATTTTTTGCGGAAAAACGCACAAAATAATTTCTAACTCACTAAGCCGACCGCTGGTCTGGCCAGGAATAAGCCGTCCGGGAGAAACAGAGCACATGCTGAGCCTTCGTCAAAAGTTGTTACTGGGATTCGGTGGGATGCTGCTGATCATGTTGATCGGCGGCGTGCAAAGCCTCATCCAATTCAGACACCTTGGTAAATCCATTGATGTGATCCTGAAGGAAAATTACCGCAGCGTTGTTGCCTGTCAGGATATGAAGGAAGCCTTGGAACGCATGGATAGTGGTGTCTTATTTATCTTCCTGGGGTATCAGCGGCTGGGAAATGAGCAAATTAAA
This sequence comes from Syntrophaceae bacterium, assembly GCA_003142535.1. GTDB lineage: Bacteria > Desulfobacterota > Syntrophia > Syntrophales > Smithellaceae > Fen-1166. The sequence goes on along the minus strand of PLMQ01000068.1, from coordinate 191,629 downwards.
AAGAATGAAGTAGCCTTTGAAGACGCACTCCGTATTGAACTGAATAACATCACGGTTCCCGGTGAAGCGGAAAAAGCCGCGGCGTTACAAACACTTTTCACCAGTTACAAAGTTAAAATCTATGATCTGCAGAAGCAGTCCCAATCAGGCAGTGCTCGCCGCATCTATTTCGATCAGATTCTGCCGCTCTTTCAACAGGTGAAAAACACGGCGGATGACATCCTTCAGATGAACCAAAAGAATATGAATGAGGCCAATGACCGGGCCAGAAAAGACGCCGCTGCAGCTCAGGAGCGGATGTACCTTTTCTTGTTGTGCGGTGCTTTCATCGCCGTAGCCTTCATGTTGTTTATCGGTAAGTGGATACTTCGCCCCATTGAACGACTGATTCACTACACGGAAGTAATCCGTGACGGTAACCTCGATCTTATTGCACAAATTGACTCTAAAGATGAGATTGGCCGGCTCTCGGAGGCCTTCAACGACATGACTGCCGGTCTGCGCAAATTTCGTCGCAGCGATCAGGCAAAATTGCTCCGCACTCAACAGGCAACAAAAGAAGCCTTAAACAGTCTGCCTGGTGCCATAGCAATTGTCGATCCGGACGGAAAGATTGAAATTTCCACAAATTCCGCCAAAGAATATTTTGGACTCAATCCAGACGCTCAAGTTCAGGACATCCCTATTACGATATTTAATGAACTCTTCCAAGACATTGTTCGCTATGGTTTAGTTAAAGAAGCGGAACAAAAAAAGAAAATTTTTCAGAAATTCATCAAGACGGAAGAACGTTATTTCCAACCTCAGGCAACAGCAATTACTGATCGCAATGGTCAACTGACCGGTGTTATTCTGATTATGAAAGATGTAACTGAACAGCGCTACCTGGACGAGATGAAACGGGGCCTGATTTCCACGGTATCTCACGAATTGAAAACCCCCCTGACATCGGTTCGCATGGCCATTCATCTACTGTTGGAAGAAAGAGTGGGCATCCTTACGGAAAAACAGACAGAACTACTTTTAGCCGCCAGGGAAGACAGCGACCGCCTCCATCAAATTCTTCAGAATTTGCTGGATATCAGCCGGATCGAATCGGGCCGTCTTCAGATGGACTGTCAAGATACCTATGCACAATCCCTGGTTCTTGATGCCGTGGAGCCCCTCCGGCGGGCCGCCCAGGATGGCGGTATCGAATTGAGGATACAACTTCCCGATGATCTGCCTATGGTCTGCGCAGACTCGACTCAGATCGGCCATGTTTTTTCCAATCTGTTGTCCAATGCGCTCCGTTATACGGCGCCGGGCGGCAGTATTACTATCTCGGCAATGTTGGAGGAACAAATGGTATGTTTTTCCGTAACCGATACCGGCAGCGGCATTCCCCATCAGTTTATGCAAAGGATATTTGAACAATTTTTCCGGGTACCCGATCAGAAATCGGAAACAGGCGCCGGGCTGGGTCTGGCCATTGCCAAGGAAATCGTGGAGGCTCACGGCGGAAACATCAATGTTATCAGCCAGGAAGGGAAAGGAACCACCTTTTCCTTTACACTGAAAAGAGCAGAGCATTATGACAACTGAAAGAGCGGATGACTTCCTGCGTATGATTCGCCGTTCCCAACGGGGACGGTTGAAGGTTTACCTTGGCTATGCGGCGGGAGTCGGCAAGACTTATCAGATGCTACAGGAAGCGCACCGGCTCCAGCAGGCGGGTGTCGATGTGGTCGTAGGCCTGGTGGAAACCCATGGCCGTGCAGAGACGGCAAAACTCATCGAAGGCCTGGAAGTTATCCCCAGATTCCTGCAACAACATCGGGGCATCATCGTGGAAGAAATGGACGTGAACGCCATTTTACGCCGTAAGCCGCAGGTGGCCCTGGTCGACGAACTGGCTCATTCCAATGTGCCTGGCAGCAGAAATGCGAAGCGTTATGAAGATGTTCAGGACCTACTGGCGGCCGGTATCCATGTAATTACAACCATGAATGTCCAGCACTTGGAGAGTCTCTACGACGTGGTTGAAAGAGCTGTCCGGGTAAAGGTTCGGGAACGCCTGCCCGATAGTGTCCTGGCCGAGGCGGATCAGATCGTCAATGTAGACCTCACGCCTGAGGACCTGCAAGAGCGCCTGCGGGAGGGCAAGGTTTATCCGGCGGAACGGATTTCAACTGCCTTTGATAACTTTTTCAGAACCCCCAACCTGGAAAATTTGCGGGAACTGACACTCCGGGAAATGGCCGCTCAGATCGATCTGAGAAGGCACGAAACGCTGCCGGAAGATGGCGCCATCGTGCCGGATCAGGTAATGGTTTGTCTCAGTTCCCGGGGGCCAAACAGTGAAATACTGCTCCGGTATGCCTCGCGACTGGCCGGAAAGCTCAACCGAAACTGGTATGTAGTTTACGTACAGACCCCTTCTGAAGAGGCTACCGTAATAGACAGCCGGACACAGCGATTGTTGTCGGGAGTACTAACCCTGGCGAAGGAACTGGGCGCCATGGTCTTTACCTACAAAGGCGAGGATATTACCGGCACGATCCTGCGTTTTGCCAGGGAATATCAGGTTGGCCACATCGTGACCGGGTCCCCTGCGCGCGTATCCTTCTGGAAAAGGATCATGGGCAAGAAAAGCATCCCCGAATTCCTCATGGAACAAGCCAGAGGGGTAACTATAGTCGTGCTGGATACAAAGCCTTATGAAACGGTCGCCGCCAGATCGACGCTTTTTATTGAAGAAGAGTCGCAAGAGGCGGTAAAAATTACTTCCCAGAAACCGTCGGTACAGGTGCAAAAAACTACGATAAGTTCCCTGATCAATGAATCGGGGATTATCATCTGGGACAACCCCGTCGATACGGCTCACGTCCTTGAAAAACTGGTCAAATCCGCCTGCAATAATGCTCTCGCTTGCGATTTTGCGACCGGATTAGTTGCCGTAAGAGAAAGGGAGGCGCAGGGTTCAACTTTCTACAGCGAAGGCGTGGCCTTCCCCCATGCGCGAGTCGCCGGTCTGGACAAACCGCTTGTTGCACTCGGCCTGACGAGAATGGGAATCAGCGATGTAACCACGGAAAAACCAATAAAATATGTTTTTCTGAGTCTTACCCCTCTGGCAAAGCCGGAAGTACAGTTGCAGCTTATGGCGGTCGCCGCCCGCACATTCCAAAACAGGTATTTTTTAAAAAGCGTGGAATTAGCCGAGAACTCGCAGCAGGTTTACGCCGCTATTAAAGAATGGGATCAATCAGTATAAGATGGTTATTATGGAGATGTTTTCCCCTGTAGCAACGCCCGTAATACCCTTTTGCTTTTTAAGGATAACCGAGGTGGCAAGGCGGAGGCTCCCCCTCGGCACTTATGATATTTAGGTTATGCGCCGGGCAGGCTCTGCCAACAAAGTTAGCCTTCGAGCGCGAATTGATATGAAATCAAAAGCCGAGCCTTGTGTATTCCTCAAACACCCTATTATACTTCTCGTGAATCATTTTACCGTCAAATTCCCAGAATTCCTCTAGCATTTTATCCTGCTCCCCTTTACTGAAATATTCCTGACAGGGATAGAAGAAACGCTTATCTTCTTTTTCAATGTGCCGGGGGTAAAAATTACCCAACTGCCGCGCCAAGTTAATTATTTCGGCTAATTTCTTTTCATCACCCTGCAAATATTGTTCTTTAGCGGCAACCAACGCAGCTGTCGTTTTTCTGCCCCAGACATGCTCGTCGAGCAGTTCCTGCATGGTTTTCTTTAATTCCGGTGAGAGGTTTTTCGAGGCCAAGTCCCGAAAGAGTATTTCCTCTTCTTTGCCGTGATGGGTGCGGTCGGCATACATTCTGACAAAATCCACCGCCACATCAATCACCACGGGATTAACCTTTTTGCTCTTTTCAATTTTATCCACATGCTTCATCATCGCTGTGAGCATCTTTTCTATTAATCGGTGTTCCCACATCAAAGGCCCGATTGGTTTCATATATCCCCCTTCCGTTGCTGTTCTTGTTGTTCAACATCGTCATAAATAAAATACCTGTTGCGTCCTAATTTCTTGGCGCGGTACATGGCGGCATCCGCCCGTTTATTCAAGATGTCGGTATTGTCTCCGTGATCGGGATAAATGGCAATGCCGATGCTGGGTGTGACTTTAATTTTCCTTCTTTCGCATTGTACCGGTTCATCAAACGCTTTCATAATTTTGTTGGCAATGGCGGAAACGCTCTCCCGATGCATAGTCTCAAAAGAGATAATAATCATAAATTCATCGCCGCCCATTCTGCCGATTGTATCACTTTTTCGTAGAGTCAAATAAAGGCGGTCAGCTACCGCTTTGAGCAGAAAATCACCGGCCAGATGCCCATAGGAATCATTTATTTCTTTAAAATTATCAAGATCAAGCATCATCAGCGCTACTTTCTGCCTATTTCTTTTCGCCAGGGCGATTGATGCTTCCAGACGGTCAATAAAGAGCCGTCGGTTGGGCAACCCGGTTAATGTGTCATGATAGGCAAGCTGCCGAATTATCTCTTCGGCATGTTTTCGTTCCGTAATATCGCGGATTATTGCCATGAGATATTTTTTCCCCTGATCAATAAAAAAATTAAGGCTCACTTCCGTATCAAAAAGACTGCCGTCAAAACGGCAGTGCCTTAATTCATAAGACCTGGTTTCTCCCCGCAGAACCGCTCTTATCTTTTCTATGGCAACATCTCTTGTTTTTCTCCCATCCGGTTGGTATTCCGGCCAGAACGACGACGGTGGGCGGGTCAGTAGCTGCTTTCTTGTACAACCAAACATTTCCATAGTTTTCTTATTGAAATCCACAAACTTGTCACGATCCATAATCAAAATAGTATCATTGGCCGAATCAAATAATGTACGGAACCTGTTTTCAAAATCTAATTTATCCTTCTTAATTATTTTTTTGCCACTAGTCCTATCATGCCCGGCAGCACAATACTCTATCAGTTTCCCCCTACCTGTAAATACTCCTTTAATCAGCCATTCCATCCTTCTGGGGCTTCCCTTGCCGTCTTCAATATCCTGCACCATCGTAAAAGAAGGTTTATTTAATGACAGCTCACCTGTTTTTTCAGAAAATTTATTTTTGTATTTCTCCAGCAGATGAAGGATGAATTTAGTCTGTCGCGGTCTCCTGCTTATTTTTTTTATGAGAAGACAATAGGCTTTGTTGGCATACGTAATTTGCCCGTTAGGTGAAAAGCAGCAAACGGCATCTTCCATATTTTCTGTAATGCTTATGGCTTTTTCTGCGGATTGATTATTTGCTGCTTTCTTCATTTACAACTCACCTCTCTATAAATAACTTTTATTTTTAACATGATATACTTCAATATCAAAAATACTATCAAATGAACAACAGATTATTGATAGCATTTAATGCCTGGAAGAATATACCGGCAAAAAACTTTTATCCGGCATACATAAAATAATTGCAACTATGTTGCATTTTTGGTATGTTCACAGCATGCTTGACCACATAAGAGACAAAAACGCCTTAATTACTATGCAGAAAGCAGGCATTTCTAAAACACAGCAACGTATCGCTGTTTTAAACATATTGAGCAAAGCAGCAACTCCGCTCAACATCAGCAGCATAAGGCAATCTCTGCAATCGAAAACAAGAATAAATCGGGTGACGATCTACCGTATCCTGTCATTATTCAAGATGCGTGGTATTATTCGGGATATTACATCTTCCGGCATCAGCTATTACGAGTTGGCAACCCGGGAAAATCCGGTACATCCTCATTTCAATTGTCTGAATTGCGGGAAGCTCTCCTGCCTTGAACCCCTCACTTTTTCCCAAGCAAAGCATTTGTTTAACACAGATGAAAATTTTAGTATCGAACATATTGAAATTAATATTTCCGGCCTTTGCTCTTATTGCCGGAATGCAACATAGTTGCAAAAGCAGAGGACTATGAAAATAAATACTCAACTGAAAAAGTTCATTATCGGTATTTTATTATTGCCGGTAATTTTATCCTGTCAGCCAGCTAAGGAAACTGAGCAAGACGCCAGGAAAATGCGGGCAATTGCTACAATCTTTCCTGTTTATGATTTTGTCCGCATTATCGGTGGCGATAAAGTTAAGGTGACCTTGCTCCTGCCGCCGTCAACCGACGCTCACAACTTTGAGCCGAAGCCGGAAGATATCCTGAAAATATGCAAAAGCGATCTATTTTTCTTTACTAACTTTGAAATGGAACACTGGGCTTATAAAATCATAAAAGCGGCGGCGGAAAATACCAACATGCTGGCCGTGGAAACGGGCAACGGCGCTGTCTTGATCCCACTGACGGAAGGAGATGAAGAAAAAAATAACTTGTCCAAATTTGATCCGCATATCTGGCTGGATCTGGATAATGCCCGGAAGATGGTGGATAATATCGCCAGTGCCCTCGTAAAAAGAGATTCGCGTAACAGCGACTACTATTTAAAAAACGCCCGGAAATACAAACTGAAATTGATTGATTTGGACAAAAAATACCGCGCGGGACTGAACAAATGCCGTTCCAAAGTGATTTTGCACGCCGGGCACTGGGCATTTGCTTATTTGGCCAATAAATACCACGTAAGATATATCGCTGCTTATAATGTTTCGGCAGATGCTGAGCCATCCCCGCAAAAGATATTAAACCTGATCGAGCAGGTTAGAACAAACAGGATTCCCTATATTTATTATGAAAGCCTGACGGCTCCGCGCCTGGCCGATACAATTGCCGGTGAAACCGGTGCCGGTCTGCTTAAGTTGAATAACGGGCATGATATAAGCAAAGAAGACTTAAAGAAGAATAAATCGTTTCTTATCATGATGGAAGATAATTTGGTCAACTTAAAGAAGGGAATGCAATGCCAGTAAATTTAATCAGCACGGAAGATTTGAGCTTCTGTTACAATGGAACAGAAGTGCTCCGCAACATTTCCTTCGCCGTAAAAAAAGGGGATTACCTGGGAATTGTCGGGCCGAATGGTTCCGGTAAAAGCACTTTGATTAAGAATATACTGGGCATTTTGCAACCGCAAAAAGGAAGCGTTTATGTTTTCGGCGAACCGCTGGCATCTTTCCGCCAATGGGCAAAGATCGGCTATTTACCTCAACGGCTGAGCGCCCTGAATACATATTTCCCCTGCACCGTGAAGGAAATAGTCAACCTCGGATCAGGGGCAAAAGCAAGCATGCAAAACTTTGATAATATACTGAGGCTTATGGGCATTGAGCATCTTTCTTCGCGTCTTATTGGTGAACTATCCTATGGCGAGCAACAGCGGACAATGCTGGCGCGAGCGCTTACCGGCAATCCCGACTTACTGATTTTAGACGAACCTACAGCCGCGCTTGATCCCGAAACAAGAGAAAACTTCTACTCGCTTACACACGAACTGAACCACAATCAGGGAACAACGATAATATTAATCACTCATGACACCGGTGTTATCGGTAAATACGCCCGTCAAATGATATATCTGGATAAAAAAATAATTTTTTCCGGAACCTTTGAAGATTTCTGCACATCCCCAGAAATGACCGGCTTTTTTGGATCGGGAACCCAGCATATTATTTGTCATCAACATGACCGGAGCAATGCTTAGAATGAATCTAATCGAAATATTCAGTTTTGTATTTGTGCAACGCGCCCTGCTGGCCGGTGTGCTCATTGCAGCCGTTGCGTCTATTCTGGGCGTTTTTCTCGTTTTGCGGCGCCTCTCCTTGATTGGCGACGGCCTTGCCCATGTAACCTTCGGAAGCGTTGCTTTTGTTTTACTTGTCGGCTTCAGCCCTTTATACGTAACACTGGCGGCCTTGCCACTGGTGATCCTCTCTTCTCTGGCTATTCTAAAATTAACCCGTACCAGAAAAATTCACGGTGATGCCGCTATCGGAATTGTGTCGTCCATAGGAATTGCCGCCGGTATATTGCTGGCAAGTTTATCCGGCGGTTATAGCGTTGATTTATTAAGCTATCTTTTCGGCAACATTTTAACTGTCAACCAAAATGAGCTTATTCTCTCTTTTATAGTATTTCTTCTTGTCGTAAGCTTCGTGCTTATTTTTTACCGTGATCTTTTTGCCCTCACTTTTGACGAAGAGCTGGCCCGGAGCATGGGGATTAAAACAAAACAGATAAATACTGTGCTATTTATTTTAACGGCAGTCGCCGCTGTTTTGGCAATGAAAGTTGCGGGTATCATGCTGGTATCGGCCATGCTGATTATCCCGCCACTTACCGCCATGCAACTTTCCGTGAGCTTCCGGCTGACCATTATTTTTTCTGTAGTCTTTTCCATTCTTTCCGTGATTTGCGGCATTATATTTTCTTTTTTATTGAACTTACCGGCGGGAGGCACTATAGTCCTTTTCAATGTTATCTTTCTTCTGCTGATAATAGCAACCAGAAGAATATTGCCTGCATCGAGGTAGAACAGTATGGCTCGTTTCAAATATTTTTTTAACCGGTCAATGGCGCTTTTTTTACTGGCTATTGCAGCAGGGACGTTTCTGCCGCAGGGCATAGAAATAGCGGCAGCATTGACATTGCCGGCACTGACAACTATCCTGACGATAACATTATTAAGAATGCCGCGGGGGTTTTTACGGCGCCCGGGACTTCGTTTTTCTCCGGCTGTCTGGGGCAACGTCCTGAGTTACCTCGTTTTGGGTAATTTTATTATCTGGTCTAGTTTTTTTCTGATACGCAAAGAAGGGCTTTGGGCAGGGATGGTTCTGGTTGCCGCTGTCCCACCCGCTGTTTCCATTATACCGCTGAGTAAATTATTCCGGACGGAACAAAAATTTTCCTTTGCCGGTCTGGCCGGTGCTTATCTGGGAGGCATACTTTTCACGCCATTGATCGGGTTGGGCTTTCTAAAATTTATTCCTCTCAATTACTTCGGCATCATTCTCCTCATTGTCGAGTTAATTGCCCTGCCGCTTATTCTATCCAGGCTTGCGGTGGAGAAAGAATGGGATAAAATTATTAAACCATATGAAGGAACAATTAGTGATTGGTGCTTTTTCATTGTTTTCTACGCTTTAGTGGCAAGCAGTCATGATCTGATCTCCCAACGGCCTCTTGATATTTTCTTTATTTTCTTCATTGCGGTTATCAGCACTTTTTTAATAGGTTTTGCCGTGGAAAAAATATGCGCTTTTTATGGCGTGGCCAGAGGAAAAACCACTTCTCTGCTTCTTCTGGCCACATTGAAAAATTACGCTTTATCGGGAGGGATTGCCCTGGCTATATTTAACAAAGACGTCGCCATTCCCTCAATGATTTTTATTATCATTATGTTTATCTATGAAACGTGGCTGAAAATCAGAATAAAAAATGTAATTGCCGTTCCCGATACAAAACCGGAACAATCACGGGTATGAACCCCAAAGCAAGCTTTGGAAACCCATTCGAAAACTCGTTGCGGGGAATTTTACCTGAGTGTTCTCGTCCGCTTTAGCAAACGCGAAGTTGGATTAAAATTTGACAAAACAAAACTACGACCTATACTAAATTAAATAACTCTGAAGGGAGAATTATCATGTCTATTAATTTACCCGAACTGCCTTACGGCAAGGATGCCTTAGCGCCTTTTATCAGCGCCAACACACTGGATTTTCATTATGGCAAACACCACAAGACTTATGTTGACAACATAAACAAACTGATTGACAGCACTGATCTGGCAAAAAAATCACTCGAGGAAATTATAATTATCGCCGCCAAGGACACTTCCAAAGCAGGCATTTTTAATAATGCCGCCCAGGTTTGGAATCATTCTTTTTATTGGCAGTGCTTAAAGAAAGCAGGCGGCGGCGCGGCAAAGGGTGCAATTGCAGCAAAAATTAATTCTACATGGGGAAGCTTTGATAAATTTGCCGAAGAATTGAAAAACGCCGGCATAACTCAATTTGGCAGCGGCTGGGCATGGCTGGTACAAGATGGTAATGATTTAAAAATAACAAAAACCGGCAACGCCGATACACCTTTGGCCCATGGCCAAAAGCCACTCTTAACCATCGACATCTGGGAGCATGCTTATTATCTGGATTATCAAAACCGGAGAGCGGATTATCTCTCCGCAGTTATTCAGAATTTAATTAACTGGGATTTTGTCAACGCCAACTTAACTTAAATCACGGGTATAAACCCCGAAGCAAGCTGCGGGGTATTATATCCTCCGCTTTGCGGGATAATTCGACCAGCAAACTTCAGCTTGTGACCTCTTGTGACCTTCAGGTTATTAGGTTATGCACTTTGTTTCTGAAGTTTGGGTCTCATTACAACTTGCCAATTCCGACTTGTGACCTCTCGTGCCCTCTTGCNNTTCGGAATTGGAGTTTCACGAATTAAAAAAGGGGGTATGCCTTTAGGCAGCCCCCTTTTTATTGTATTTTATAAAGGTCAGATAAACTTATTATCGTCTCTTATCAACTCTGTCTTTTAATTCCTTGCCCACTTTAAAGAAAGGCAATTTCTTTGGTTCAACCTTAATTTTTGTACCGGTTTTGGGATTTCTTCCGGTATAAGCATCGTATTTTTTTACAACAAAGCTGCCAAATCCCCTGATTTCAATGCGTCCGCCTTTTCTTAATTCATCAGTGAACCCTTTGAAAACAAGATTGACAACATCAATGGCCTTTTTTTCTGTCAAGTCCAGCTTTTTACTTAAAGCTTCAATCAGACCGGATTTGTTCATACTACCTCCTTAAGACTAAATACAACCCTTCAATCGCCAAACGATAAAAACGGGTTTATTCTCGTATGTTGGCGACTATTATTTATTTTCTAACGAATGTCAAGAATATTTTTTTTCTCCTCACTTAACGCACTTTTCAGCAATTGATCAGTTTCCTTTTTCGACAAATAACGCCAGGAACCTTCCTTGAGTTTGTCGAGAGTAATATCTCCCAGTGCCTCTCTCACCAAACGGGCAACACGATGTCCCGCCGCTTCAAAACCTCTGCGGATGATTCTGTTTTTTCCTTCCCGCAGCGTCAGCCTGAGCCAGCAGCTTTTGTCATTGAATTTTTCAATTTGCACATTTTCCGGTCTAAATATTACGTCCGGCAATTTAATTCCCTGTCCCAGTTGCTTAATTTCTTCTTTGCTCAGGCGCCCCTGTATTTTCACCCGGTAAACTTTGGGTATCTGAAAGCGGGGGTGCTGCATCTTCTGGGCAAAATCACCATCGTTGGTTAAAATCAACAAACCTTCCGAATCATAATCAAGTCGGCCCACCGGATAAACCCTTTCCGGTACATCGCCGATTAAATCAACAACCGTTGGCCTTTGCTGAGGGTCATGCATGGTAGTGACAAAACCGGCAGGTTTATGAAGCGCGATATAGAGCAGTGTTTTTTCGGCAGAGATGGTTTTGTCGTCAACCCGGATAATATCTTTTTGGGCATCCGCCTTTACACCGAGTTCGGTAACTACATCATTATTAACACTTACGCGTCCGGCAGTAATCAGCTTTTCCGCATGGCGCCGGGAGGCAATTCCGGCGGCGGCAATAATTTTTTGCAGACGTTCTTTCATTATTCGTAAAATTCCTGAATGGTTTCCTGTTGCTCGTTGAGTTCTTTTAGCTCCCGCAAATTCGGTAATTCGGAGAGATCTTTCAGGTTAAAGACTTCCAGAAATTTTTTGGTTGTTCCATAAATAATCGGCTTGCCGGGAACATCCTTACGCCCCACAATGCGGATAAGTTTCTTGTCCAGCAGGCCTCTCAATGGCGCACTGACATCCACGCCGCGGATGCTCTCTATTTCCATTTTAACAATCGGCTGCCTGTAGGCAACAATCGCCAGTGTTTCCAGCGCCGCCGGAGACAGCGAAGCAGGCTTTGTCCCTTTTAATTTCTTCACCCAGCAACTAAGCTCAGACCGTGTACGGAACTGGAAGCCGCCGGCTACTTCCTGCAGGCAGATACCGCTTTGGCGCTCATCATATTCCGTGATCAGCCTATCGAGGGCATTTTTAACTTCCGTTTTTTCAGCTTCATCCAGAACTACGCAAATTTTGTCCAAAGCCAAAGGCGCCTCGGCAGCCAGAATCAGGGCTTCTATTATTGCTTTGATGTTTTCCATTTATGACTCCACAGCCGGAAATATCCGGATTACGCCGAATGCCGACGTTTGATAGGCCTTGACCATTTTAAGTTTAATCAGCTCCAGTATGGCCAGGAATGTATAAATAATGCGGCGGCGGTCTATTCTTTCCCCCAGTAATTCTTCAAAAGTGAGATTTTTTTCGCGGGTCAATCTTTCCATCACATCGTTGATTATATCAGTTATCGACATCTTTTCCATATCAATTTCCAGAAGATCTTTTTTATCAATCCGGGAAACAAGACGGTGGAAAGCTTCAATCAGCTCAAAAATACTCACTTCCATGAGTTCATCGTCATTTTCCGCTGATTTGTCAACCTCATCGGTAATAGGTGCAGAGCGGGTAAACACATCTCTTTCCAGGAGGGGCCTTTTCCCCAGATCGGCGGCGGCCTCTTTAAATGACTGATATTCCAGAAGCTGTTTGATGAGCTCGGCACGCGGATCCTCCTCTGCCCCCTCTTCGGACGGCTCTTCCGGAACCGGCAAAAGCATCCTGGATTTAATATGAATAAGGGTCGAGGCCATAACCAGATATTCGCCGGCCAGGTCCAGATTAAGCGATTTGATAATTTTCAGATACTGGAGATACTGTTCGGTAATCAGGGCTACGGGAATATTATAAATATCAATTTCGTTTTTCTTAATAAGATACAAAAGCAGGTCGAGCGGACCTTCAAAAATATCCAGCTTAATAGCATAATTTGTTGTTTCGTTATCCAAGATAAATGCGTTCCCTTTTTTATATTTTATACCATTTCGCTTTCAAAGGATAACGAGGCGGCAAGGAGGAGGCTCCGCAGGCGTATTAATAACCCGTGACCTTCAGGTTATCCGTTGAGGAAGCCGACGACGCTGCCAACAAAGTTAGCCTTCGAGCGCGGAATGATATAAGTTTAGATTTTCACCGCTGCTCTAACCTCATCCATTGTCCGACGCGCAATTACAGTTGCTTTCCTGTTGCCTTCCTCGATGATCCCGTTGATTTCCGCCATGTGGTTCAGGTAGTAATCCATGCGTTCATGAATGGGAGCCATAGTTTCGGCAATCCGCGAGGCCAGCATTTTTTTGCAATCGGTGCAGCCGATTCCCGCTTTGCGGCAATCCGCGGCGATTTCCCTGACTTTTGCCTCAGGTGAATACAGGCCGTGAAATGTAAAAACATTACAGATTTCGGGATTGCCCGGATCGCTTTTCCGCATCCGCTGGGGATCGGTAAACATGGACGAAACCTTCTCCTGCAATACTTTTCCGCGATCACTGATATAAATGGAGTTATCGTAAGATTTGCTCATCTTTCTGCCGTCAACACCCAAAAGCTTGGGAACGCTTGTTAAGAGAGGTTCGGGAATCGGAAAGATTTCTTTATAAAGAAAATTAAACCGGCGGGCAATCTCGCGGGTCAGCTCCACATGGGGCAGCTGGTCCACTCCTACAGGAACGCCCAACGCCTTATACATTATAATATCAGCAGCCTGCAAAACAGGATACCCCAAAAAACCAAATGTGGAAAGGTCCTTGTTTATCAGCTCTGCTTTCATTTCTTTGTAAGTAGGATTACGCTCCAGCCAGGCCAGAGGCGTAATCATCGACAGCAAAAGGAAGAGTTCCGCATGTTCTTTAATGGCCGATTGCACAAAGAGAGTGCTTTTTTGCGGATCAAGGCCAACGCTTAGCCAATCGATGACCATGCCGATAGAGTAATCCTTAATTCCCTCCGTAGAGCTGTATTCGCTGGTGAAAGCGTGCCAATCGGCAACAAAATAAAAGCAATCATAGTTGCCGCTGTTTTGCAGTTCCACCCAGTTTCCCAGTGCTCCGTGTAAATTGCCCAAATGCAGTTTTCCGGTAGGCCGCATTCCGCTGAGAATTCTTTTGAGTGCCAAGATAAATACTCCTAAAATAATTTAATTTACCGACGACTTTGTAAAAAGCTCCAGAGGCAAGGCGCACAAAGCCTGAGGAATGAGACCTACTTTTATGTAGGTCGCAGTGACGAGGGATGCAGTGCAACGCCACCTAAAGGTGGGAGCCAGCGTATGGACTTTTTACAAAGTCGTCTTTAATGCACTAAGGCCTCCGATCGTTCATACAATTAATGCGGAGGCCTTAGTAGGATGATTACTTAAAAATGTACTATTTTACTTTGTCTGCCAGAGTCTTACCAGCCTTGAATTTAACAACTTTCTTCGCTGGAATCTTAATGGCTTTGCCTGTCTGCGGATTTCTGCCTTCTCTTGCCTTCCTTTTTACTACAGAAAACGTGCCGAATCCGACAAGGCCGAGTTTTCCACTCTTTTTGAGTTCTTTTGTAACTGCTGTAATGTATGCATCCAAAGCCAATGCACCTGCTGCCTTGGTAATGCCTGCTTCATCAGCCATAACTCCAATCAATTCTTGCTTCGTCATTCTTTTAAAACCCCCTTTCATAAAATTCAATATTTAATTCTATAATCAACCGCTTCGTGCGGCTACCACTTAAACTTCCGTTATTTCTCCTCTGGAATACGCATTTTTCTTTATTATAATAGAAGATACATCTTCTTGCAACACCTTTTAACACAGGATTTCATCATCTTCGCTCCATCTCGCTGTATCCTTGTCCGGGAAGGTGTTTTTCCTTCAAACTGACGCTACGCCTAACACACAAAAAAAGAACAATCAAGAAAAAAAGAAATTTTTTTTGCAGGTATTTCTGCCGCCGCTTTTTCCACCCATCGGAGACAGGGTGATGGCTCTCTATCAGTATCCACAGGCGGGCGATCTCTTTACAAAAGTTTCTACTTCTTTGACAAAGCATAGCCTTTATGTTACTGGAGGCTCCTTTAAAATACGCGACATCCCGCGAATAGCAGAACGCATTAATCCCCCGGCGGGTGCCGCGGTCATTCTGTCGCGGGGTAATCCGCCGCAATCACGGGCATAATACCCCGCAGCAAGCTTTGAAAACCAATTTCTAAGCTCGCTGCGGGGTATTATATCCCTGCTTACACGGGATAATTCGGCTAACAAACTTCTATTCGCTTAGCTTTTGAAGTTTGAGTCTCATTACCCTCCGCTTCGCGGTATTGCGTAGTCCGCCACAGGCGGATTCAACTTGCCAATTCCGACTTGTGACCTCGCGTGACCTCTTGCCACCTTCAGGTGGTTAGGTTATTAGGTTATACGCTTCGCTTTCGGAATTGGAGTTTCACGAAAAATATCAGGAGCGATTTATGCAACATTCCTTAAAAAAAATACTGCGGGGCTGGTTTGGCCTTTCCCGGCCACCCTTTCATACGGTCGGCGTGCTGCCTTTCATCTTAGGAACAGTTCTGGCCTATAAATTCAATCCCTCAATCAGCCTGACTATTTTCGCGCTGGGCGTTCTGGCTGTAATCTTAATCATGCTTTCCACCTATCATGCCGGGGAATACTTTGATTATCAGGAAGACGAATTATCTCAACGCTACCATAAAAGTAATTTTGCCGGCGGCTCCGGCGTAATCCAAAAAGGTCAACTGCCCCGATCCATACCTCTCTGGACGAGCATTATATCGTTTTTCTTGGCAGGAGCCATTGGATTAATCCTACAGTTCTATTTCCAGACCGGCACCTATACGCTGCTTCTGGGCTGTCTGGGAGCTTTCCCGGGATTCTTTTACTCGACAAAACCGATACGCCTGGTCGAACGCGGATTTGGTGAACTATTTATCGGCTTTTGTTACGGCTGGTTGCCAATTGCCTCGGCATATTATATCCAGACGGCTACTATTCATCCGATTATTCACTGGCTTGCCATTCCGATCGGCCTGACAATTATCAACGTCATATTACTGAATGAATATCCCGACTACGAAGCTGATAGATCAACCGGTAAACGCAATTTTCTCAATCGCGTGGGCAAGCGAACCGGCATGTACATCTATGTCGCTCTTTCTTTATTGGCATCTGGGGCAATGATTATCTCTCCGATCCTCGGCATTCCTTACAGAGCAATCTATTATTATCTACCCATATTGGTTATTTCTTTATTTATCGTGGTTATGATGCTGCGCGGAAAGTATGAAGATCCGAAAAAGCTGGAAATCTTATGTGGCCTGAATATCGCCGTCAATCTGGGGACTTCCCTGTCTTACATTCTGGCGTATATTTAATGCAGACAAAAAACAAAGTAAAAGCATTTTATAATCCCCCTTCCCTTTTGCTCAAACAAATGGGCAGCGCCTTGCTCATGGGCTACCTGAACCGCTGGCGTAATTTTCCGGGATGGCTCTGGCATCACGGCTTTTCATCAATACCAGTTTCCAACGGCGCCTGGGGAATGGGCTGCATCGGTTATCCGGGGCATCCCGTCTGGGAAGTGACCAGCGCCTGTAACTTGCGCTGCATCCACTGCCATGCAACCAGTGGCGAAGTAGATTCCTCTGAGCTGACTACCGACGAAGGAAAAAAGCTCATTGACATGCTTGCCGCCACCAGCGAATTTAGAACTTTGATTTATACTGGTGGTGAACCTCTGGTCCGTCCCGATATTTTTACATTGCTCAAATATTCTCAGAAAGCAGGTCTGGCTAACATCATCGCCACCAATGGCACATTGATTGATGAGGAAATGGCCTTTAAGCTGAAAGACCACGGCGTTGTCTGTAACGCCATCAGTATTGATGCCGCCGACCGGCAAACCCATGATGCCATAAGAAACAAACCGGGCACTTTTGATCTGGCGCTCCGGGCGATAGAAGCAACGAAGAAAGCGGGCATCCTGCTGCAGATTAATACCACCGCCATGGAATATAACATGCCACATCTGCCGGAGCTGATTGACTTTGCCGATAATTGCGGCGCCGGTATTATGTTGATGTATCAGCTTGTTGCCGTCGGCCGCGGCGAGAAAATTGAAAAAGCTACTTTAAAAAAAAGCGCCAATAAATATTTAAGTGAGCTTATCTCGGAAAAACAAAAGACGGCAAAAACAATCATTGAGCCTGTCGCCGGGCCTCAGTACTGGCCTTATTTGCTGGAGAAAAACGGCATCCGTGACGGAAAGCTTCTACAACTGGCCGGTAATTTTTTCCACGGCTGCGCCGCCGGCCGCGGCTTTGTTTATATTAAAGCCAACGGCGATGTCTGGCCCTGCCCTTTTGTGGAAGTTAATGCCGGCAACATCCGTCAGGAAAGCTTTCAGAAGATTTATGCGGATGCTCCAGTATTTCAGCAATTGCGGCGGCGGGAAGAACTTTTGAAAGGCGTTTGCGGCGATTGCAATTATAAAAAGGTTTGCGGCGGCTGCCGCGGCCGCGCTTTAGCTTACAGCGGGGATTATCTGACCGAAGATCCCCGTTGCTTTATTAATGAGACTCCAATTACGAAAGTGCAATCCGGCGTATGCCGGGCGTAGCGTATAACCTAACCACCTAAAGGTGGCAAGAGGTCACAAGTCGGAATTGTTAAGTCGAATTAATGAAACTCAGATATTATCCCGTTGCGGGATGTCGTGTCTTTGGAAAGAGCCTACGGCTCCTTCTAGAGGTGCTCCACAAGCGCAGTGCAGTAATATCGGCAAGCTGAATTAATCCCACGTGCGAAGCTTAGCGGGGCAATATAACAATCTCCACTGACTATTATTACTCCGACAACAATATATCAATGTTGTCACATCGGCAGCCTGCCCGGCGAATGCTGTGGAAGCTGTTGTCCCTAATAAACTAATCCGGCAACCATAAGAAAAATATCGTTATGCCGTGGGTTAATGCCCCGCCCCCGCAGGGGCAAGGCATTATACCTATCTGGTTTTTCTAATGCGTGGTTACAGTAAGCGCATAGACGAAGTTGGGGCTGGTTCCGTTCGTCTGTGTGCCCACAGTGAACTTCCCATCATCCGACACTTGCCCATGGTACGAAGAATTTCCGGCTATGAGTACAGTGCCTGACGCACTGATGGTGCCGGTGGTCGCGGCAGGTGCAGTAAACGCGGGATTACTGGTCACCCAGTCACTAAAGGTCATTCCGCCGCCGCTGGCCACTGTGTTGGTGTAATGGATCCAGCCAGCCGTGGCGCCGCCGGCAAGGTAATGAACGGCCGATATTCCGGCGGGCAATGCGCCGGCAGGGTAAGTCTGCCCGGTAATCTGGATAATCATCAAATTATAAGTCGTCCATCCCATGGCTGAATCCGTCCATATCGCCACGATCGTCTTCTTGTCGGCCGCAAGGAAGCCATACCAATTCGGATGTCCGGTTAAAGTGACGTACCCATTGCTATCCACCGATAATGTCCCCATAACTCCCGGTGTAGAAGTACCGAATGGTGTGGTCTCACTGGATAAAGTTGCCACACCGGATACGCCGATACTTCCCGTCGCGTATGCCCAGAAGTTGTAGGCGCTATAGGAACTCAAGATTAACTCATGCATAACGAACGTCTTGTTCTGCAAGTCGGCGTTGCTGTATGCAGTCTCCGGTATCATTTTCTGGGCGATCCGCAAGTCGTATTGGCCTGCGCCTTTCGTTCCCGTTCCCGCAATGAAATTCTTATTCGATGTCATCGTATAATGAGCATCGGGTGAACCGCCACTGCCACTTTCAGATATCACGCCGCTGGCATTAATCGTCCACTGTATCGAACCTGCAGCCGGGCAACTTGTGTTTCCTGTATTGTCCAGACAAGACGAAAGGGTCAGCAACCCGGAGGAATCAGACGTTACGATGCCACGAAACCATCGGTTAGCGCTCCATGGAGTCAGAAATTGACATCTCCATGTTCCCGTAAGATCGGCCTGGGTATATGTGGTCGGGATAGCTGTCGCTACAAAATTTTTACCGGTAATATCCGCTCCGCTGACGTTTGCCGCTGCACTGGCCGGGCTGAACGTATAGCCCGTCAGGGAGGGCATCACCGTGTAGCTGCCATTCACAAGGCCCGGTAAACTGTAATTTCCGCTGGGGTTTGTTATGGTCGAAGCTGTTCCGGCACCACTCAATGTGATTGTTACCTGATACTGCACATCCCCGGTTACCTGACCGAAGATGCTGTATTTCAGCGCAGGATTGATTGTCGCTACAAAATTTTTACCGGTAATATCTGCTCCACTGACAGTTGCGGCCGAACTGGAGGGTGCAAATGTAACGTTTTCCTTAACGGGCGTTAACGTATAAGGCCCGTTGGCAAGTCCTGTGAAACTGAAAGTGCCGCTGGCATTGGTCGTTGTAGAACGGGTATCCGTACCGGTCAGGTTGATTGTTACACCGGCAGTTAAAGCTCCAGTCACCGCGCCCGATATGCCATAAAGCGTTATTATTCCCGCCGCTGACGTAAAATCATTTCCCGGAGAATTGGCGCCGCTCAATGTTATACTATGATTAGCAGGCGTAAATGAGTACCCCATATGGGAGGGTGTCACGGTATAGTCGCCGTTCACAAGGTTTGAAAAAATGTAATACCCGCTGGCGTTTGTTGTGGTCGTCCCGATTGCCGCGCCTGTCAAGTTAATCGTCACGCCCGCTGGCGCTGCCCCGGTTACCGTACCGGAAATGCTGTAGGTCGAAGCGCCAGTGGCTGTTGCCACAAAGTTGATGCCGGTAACACTTGCTCCGCTGACAGGGGCTAGCAAACTGACCGGGTTGAATATATAACCAGCCTTGACAGGAGTTACTATGTAGGTTCCGTTTGCCCGGCCCGTAAAGCTGTAATTTCCGCCGGCATCGGTCGTTGTAGTAGCAGTTGCCGCGCCTGACAAATTGATGGTTACACCGGCAAGAGTATCTCCACTCACCGTACCGGAAATGCTGTAGGTAGGCGCCGGCTCATCCTTACTGCTGCCACAGGCGATAATAAACAACAGCAAAAAAACGATCATACCAACTGAAAAAAACTTGTTTCTCATGAAAACTTTACTTTTCATGGTTCACCCCTCGATGATTTTGATTTTTGATATGAACTTACCTTTTGCTAAATTGGGAGTGACTATATGGTCGTCACGTTATGTATGTCAATGAAAAACTTACTACAAAATGTAGGGAAGGTTATTGATGATTTTCGTAACGGGATCGCCGTAGAATTGATGAAAAAAGAACAGGCATTGGGTGCGTTGAAAAACTCCCTATTTTGGGGGCTGTTCAAAAATGCTCAGATGCAAGGCACGCAAAAACCGAATCGCGAGGCGTATATAGAAATACGTTGAGCGATGAGGTTTACAGCGTAACGCCACCTGAAGGTGGGAGCCAGCAGATGGGGGGTTTTCAACAGCCCCGCATTTCTGCTTTATCCTCCCCCTATGCCGACGAGGTTAGCTGACGGGCTCGGACTGAAAAGTGTGTCCTATTCTTTATTTGCTAATCAGAAATTCGCCCCGAAATACCCGGTCACCCCGGCAGCCTGCCCGGCGAATGCTGGGGAAGCCAGTGTCCAGACGTTGCCCCGCGAAAGCGGGGAGTCATATAACTGGATTCACCCTGACCACCTAATACCCTGACCACCTGAAGGTGGCAAGAGGGCACAGGAGGTGACAAGAGATCACGCGAGGGCACAAGCCGGATTTACCGGTATGCCCGAGCATTCGAGACTATGTCATAATAATAGAAAGTGCCATCACCACTGTCATGCCGGCGAATACCCTGACCACCTAATACCCTGAAGGGCACAGGAGGTGACAAGAGGGCACAAGAGCCGGCATCCAGAACTTACTGAAAATACTGGATTTACCCTAAAGGGCACAAAGCCGTGTCGCGCTTCGCTTACACGGAATGACGATAATAGTAATTGCGACACAGTCTCATGCGCCGGGGTTCCCTGCCGGGCAGGCTATCGCAATGACAATATACAGTTTTTTGACTTTGCAGGAAATTTTAAATATTTTTTTAAATATATTTGATTTTTTGTTTTTTTATGATAAGCAAATTTTTATCAATCTAATTTTATTTTATCGTTTAATAGAGTTTCTGATTAATTTTTGTTTCCAGGCAGCAAGAGAAAGAGGTATACAGCCGATGTTGGCCACGCCAATTTTCCCATACAGCATCTGTTGCCGCAAGACAAAAAAGGCAAAGTTAGTCTTGGGGATATGCCTTCTGCTTCTTCTTGTCACTAACGGAGGATATGCTATGCAGCCCCCACCCCCACCTTTAAATATTGCGCAATTAAAGATGCTTATTGCCGAAGCAGATGTAATTGTTGTCGGAAAGATAAACGCAGTTATAGAAACAGAAGAAGCAGAAGAAAAAACGGTAGAAGCGACCTTGAGCTTGGAAAAAATATTAAAGGGCAAGGTTGCTGAAAAAAATATCTTTATCAAGGAAATCTATAAGTTTTATAAACCCCAATTATTACCTGGCCCGGGGTCAAAAGACGAAGGTGAGCCCCCAAAGATGGTTGTTAGCTCAATTGCCGGGCCAAGCACTTATCACGGAAGATACAAACAGGGCTCGCGAATAGTTGTGCTTATGGAAAAAATTAAAGGTACCGATAAATATAGGCCATTGGGCTCCGGTACATACAATAAGCACCTCTGCGAATTTCTTATAGAAGATGATGGCATTAAAACATTCTATTTCCAATTCGCGGAAGATGTTGGAAAATATGTAGGAAGCGAAAAGCAATTTATCGGTTTTATCAAAAAAATAATAAAATCTAGTTTCAACAAAGGAGGAAAATAATGGCTAAAATTTGGAGAAGACTTTTTTGCGTTTTTATTGTGTGTCTTTTGGCATGTTTCATCTTCATTCATCCGGCAATTTCCGATGAATCTGCCAACGAGGAAATACCTTTAAATCAATACGGTATCCATTCAACGAACCCATACGTGGTGGATAGATTCATTGAGAACGGAAAATCAATTGATGCGGTTATTGTCCCGGGTCCGCCTACCCCCCCGGAAGGGTTTGTCCGGGCAGAAGTGGCCAAGCTTCCTGTACCCAACCCCGCTGCCGGAACCAATACTATTGCCAATGTACCGACAATGACGTGGGTATTTGGCTGCTCAGCTACATCGGCGGCCATGATGATGGGCCACTATGATAACACCGGGTACCCCAACATGTACACCGGCCCCACCAATGGCGGAGTTTTCCCCATGACTAATGCAGCGTGGGGTACCGTGGTAATTAATGGTGAGACCAGAGCTTTATGCCCACTGAGTGCCACGCGTAATGGTCTTGATGGCCGGTTAATCAAGGGACATGTTGACGATTACTGGATATCATCCGTAAGTACAGCTCCCGACCCGTTTATCGGTAACTGGACAGAGCATACCAAAGGGGAGTGCACCGGCGATTACATGGGAACCAATCAGTCTCAGCTTGGTAACAACGATGGGTCTACGACATTTTACAATTACACAAATGGCGATCCCACCTATGATTATTCAGCCCCTGCCGGCCATTTCGATGGTGCTCATGGCATGAAGCTTTTTGTCCAATCGCGGGGATATACAGTTCAGGCCAACGGGAATTTTAATCAGTACATTTCCGGACATCCCGGAACTACGTCGGGGCATGGCTTTACCTATAATAATTTCAAGACGGAAATTGACGCCGGTCGCCCTGTTCTGATTCAGTTGGAAGGCCACACAATGTTAGGTGTCGGCTATAATGATACTACACCAAATCCAAATACTATTTACGTACATGATACTTGGGACTATAACACCCATTCCATGACCTGGGGGAGCACTTACGGCGGCATGCAGCACAATGGGGTTACCGTGATGCAGCTTACGGCGGTAAATAATCCCGTACCGGCCATCACTTCTTTAAACCCCACTTCCACGACGGCACTCGGAGCAGCGTTTACGCTGACTGTTAACGGTACCAATTTCATCAGCGGCAGCTCCAATTCAGTAGTACGATGGAACGGCACTGATCGCACAACAACCTACGTCTCCACAACACAATTAACGGCAACTATTACGGCGGCAGATATTGCCACCGGCGGTACGGTCGCAGTAACTGTATTTAATCCAACGCCCGGCGGCGGAACTTCTGGCGCCTTAACATTTACGATCAATAATCCCGTACCGGTCATCGGTTCTTTAAGCCCTGCTTCCACGGCGCCACTTGGAGGAGGGTTTTCGCTGACTGTTAACGGCAGTAATTTTGTCAGCAATTCGCAGGTAAAATGGAATGGCAATAATCGCACAACCCACCCTGGCACGTCCACACAGTTGACGGCAGATATTAGTGCGACAGATATTTTACTCGTCGGCACGGCTAACGTTACCGTTGTAAACACGACGCCGGGCGGCGGAACTTCTAATCCAGCAACCTTTACTATTGCCGTACCACCTCCCGATTCCGGTGGTGGCGGCGGCGGATGTTTCATTGCCACGGCAGCCTTTGGTTCACCGCTGGAGCGGCATGTGCAGATACTGCGTGATTTCCGTGACCGTATTCTGCTTAATTATTCTGCCGGAAAAGCGTTTGTTGACTTTTACTACAAGACCAGCCCGCCCATTGCCGATAAAATTGCCCGAAGTGAGGGTTTACGCTTTATTACCCGCGTAATGTTAATGCCGGTAATTGGTGCTGCCTATTTACTGGTTCACTTAGGAATGTTAACGACAATGCTTCTTTCAACCATCATTCTCTTAACAGGTATTTTCGCCATACGGATATTCAGGAAGAAGATAAGGAATTCGGCACAGGCAAAAGCAGTAGCATGATGCAGATGTAACAACCTCAGTTTTAACCCACGGGTATGAACCCCACAAATAGTTTTTGGGGTTCATACCCTCCGCCGCGCGGGATAATTCGACCGACAAACTTCAGCATATTTTGTTTCTGAAGTTTGGGTCTCNNGTGACCTTCAGGTTATACGCTACGCCCGGCATACGCCGGATTGCACTTTCGTAATTGGAGTTTCACATATAAAACCTCAAACAGGGCATTCCCGCTAACGCATACGGGGATGCCCTGTTTTTCTTAGAATCAATCTACCTTTAAAATCTAAAAAGATTTTTCGGCACTAACGCTTCGAAATGACTCAAAGCTAAACCTTAGCTAAATTCATCTGCTCGTCATTCCGGGCTTGACCCGGAATCTAGGAAATACCTAATCATACTGGATTCCGTGTCGCGCTGCGCTTGCACGGAATGACAAAAATGGTAATTGTGACACAGTCTGTTCGCCGGAATGACATTATTGCTGATTTTACATAGTTTTGCAGTTTTCAAGAAGTGTATTCAATCCGAAGCAAAGCAACAGACTCTCGGAAATGGCGGGCAAAAGGTCAATATATTTTTTTGAATTATCGCCGAATATTAGATTAATTTTATTTTTTGATAAGGAAATATAGTTCGCCTTTTTCTTTGAGGCTGGAGGCCATTGCTTCGGCATTTACGCCAAACCCGCAAAACAAATCAACGCGGCCGGCGCCCTTGATTGCCGAACCTTTATCCTGATTCAACACAAAGCGCGAATATTTTACTCTTTCTTTAACCTTGCCATTGTCATCAAAAACAGGTTTGCTCAGACGAATAAAGGCCAGCGCGCCCTGCGGAAAATATTCCGGGTCGGTGGCTATTGATCTACCCGGTGTCACCGGCTCACCTAAAGAGCCCATCGGTTCGCGATCTACAAAGCGGAAAAAAATATAAGTTTCATTGTAACTTAAAATTTCATAGAGCTCCTGCTCGCCTTTTTCCTTCAGGAAGCGTTTGACGTTACGGTAGGAAGCAGTATTGCCGGTGATCAGGCCGTTATCCAGCATATATCTGGTTACGCTGCGGAAGGGACGTCCGTTTGTCTGCGCGAAACTTACTGTAACCATCCGGCCATCTGCCAATTTTATCTTGCCGGAGCCCTGAATATGCAGAAAAAATAAATCTACCGGATCGGCAACCCAAATGATCTCCAGGTTTTTCCCCTGTAATACGCCAGCGGCATCAATTTCTTTGCGGCTGTAATAAGGCACCTGCTCGCCGTTATTCATCCGGAAAATTTTAGTTTCATTTTTGGAAACTTTTCGGGCAATAAGGTCGGGCGGCGGTTTATAAAGCGGATATTTGTATTTTTCCGTCCTAGTTAGCGATCCTTCCAACAGGGGCTCATAATAACCGGTATAAAGCACACTGCCGTTATCATCCGCGCCTTGGGCCTTATAAACATCGAACTTTTCGCGGATTTGCTTTTGCCAATCGGCGACATTGTTGCTCTCCCCGATAATCTGACGGAAAGCCAGCAGAGATTCGATCATCTGCCTCGCGCTGATTTGCCGCTCCGCAATGTGATAGATATTATCGCGGCCGCGGCCTTCATAGTATTTAATGCTCCGCTCCAAGGCCAGATTCAGGGAATCAATATCCAGATCATCGGCAAACTCAATATCCTCGGCACGGAGAAGGGACAAAGGTTCAATGGAAGGTGGGGAAATCCGCGACAAGGTGCGGCCGCAGCCGGTCACAATGAGGATGATTAAAATTAAAGTGGAAAGGCGACGGCAGTAGGACTGTTGAAAATCCCCCTGTTTTTGGGGCTGTTCAAAAATGCTCAGGTGCAAGGCGCACAAAAACCGAATCACGAGGCGTATATAAATATATGTTGAGCGGTTAGGTTTACAGCGCAACGCCACCTGAAGGGGGGAACCAGTAGATGAGCGTTTTTCAATAGCCCCGCAGTATCTCATAATTCCACAATCATCGCCACTTCGTCGCAGTAGTCCGGATATTTGGAACAACGGAAACAATCCGCCCATATTTTTTCCGGTAATGTGGCGCGATCAACTTCTTTAAAACCGACTCTGGTAAAAAATTCTTTCTTATAGGTCAGTGAAAAAATCCTGAAGAGCTCCAGAGTAATTGCCTCCGAGATACAGGCCTCCACAAGCTCTTTGCCGATGCCTTTTTTGCGGTAATCTTCGTCCACATAAAGGGAGCGTATTTCCGCCAGATTCTCCCAGATTATATTCATCGCGCAAACGCCCACGACTACTGATTCATCCTCATCATAAGAGACAAAAAAATCGCGCAGCGAATTATAGATATCCATCAAAGAACGCGGCAGCATCTCGCCTTTCCCGGCGGATAGATTTATCAGGCGGTGTATGGTCTTGACATCACCGATGCGCGCTTTTCTTAGCATTACCCGTCTCCTTCCCGTTATCGCGGCGTGATACCTTTGCGCCTGCCAGCATTTCCCGGGCATGATCCCTTGTCTTCTCGGTTAAATCCACACCGCCCAGCATCCGGCTGATTTCTTCTATTTTCTGGTCATCATCCAGTTGATCCACGATGGTGGCTGTCCGGCCCTGCGTTACCTTTTTGGCAACACGCAAATGGCCGTCACCGTAGCAGGCAATCTGCGGCAGATGGGTAATGCAAATAATCTGATGATTGGCTGATACTTCTTTTAATTTCCTCCCGACAATCTCCGCGGTGGCGCCGCCGATACCGCTGTCCACTTCGTCAAACACGACTGTCGCCACCGAACCGACGCGTGATAAAACATTCTTCAGCGCCAGCACAATTCGAGATAGTTCACCGCCCGAAGCAATTTTATTCAAAGCTTTCGGTTCCTCACCGAGATTGGCCGTAAGATAAAATTCCAGTTCATCACCGCCCCGGGGCCCAAAAGATTCCGGTGCCGCCTGCCTGGCTGTTTTCTTAAAGTTAATTAAAAATGATGCATGCGGCATATTCAAAGCGTGGATTTCCTTATCTGCGGCATCTTTTAACTTCTCCGCCGCTTCCGCTCTCTGTCGGGAAAGCACCTCCGCTTTTTGCACCATTACCGCCCGGACGTTTTGCTCTTCCTTTGTTAATTTTTCCAGCTCTTCTTCCACGCTAAAAACCCGGCGCAGTTCCTCTTCCATTTCCTGCTTTTTGGTAAACACACTCTCCAGAGAGCCGCCATGCTTGCGCTTCAGCTTGTTTAACATTTCCAGGCGATCGTCAATGGCCCCCAGTCTTGCCGGATCAAAAAAAAGATTTTTACTGTAGTCACGCAGCGTGAGAGCCGTTTCCTGTAAAGTAAAAAAGCTCCCCTCAACATCGGCTTCGGATAATGTCAGGCCGGTATCTATCTTTTTAATTTCTTTAATCTGACTTTGCACTTCTTTTAATTTTTCGATAATGGAGCTTGTTTCTCCATAAAGCAGATCGTAAGCGCGGCCGGCTGCATCCCCCAGTTTCTGGACGTTGGCCAGCACTTTTTTTTCTTCAACCAGTGCCTTGTCTTCCTGTGCCTGCGGGGCGATATCTTCTATTTCCTTCAATTCAAATTTGATTAATTCCGTTTTTTCCTTACGGCGGCGGCGCAAATCATCCAGTTTCTCTATTTGAGATTTAATCTGCTGATATTGGCGATAAGCTTTTTCATAAACGGCTCTCGCTCCAAGGCAGCCTCCAAACTCATCGAGAATGTCCAGGTGATTATCAGCATTGAGAATGACCTGATGTTCATGCTGACCGCAAATATTAATGAGCGACTCACTGATGGCGGATAAATTGGCCAAAGTAGCCATTTGCCCGTTGATTTGCGCCTTATTTTTTTTCCCGGTGCGGGAAATAACCCGCCGGATAATAAGTTCATCGGCGGCGGCAAAGCCCATCTCTTCAATTTTTTCTTTAAGCGTTTTATTCTGACCGATATCAAAGAGCGCTTCCACAGTTGCCGCATCCGCCTGCGTCCGGATCATATCGGCAGTTGCCCTGTCTCCCAAAAGCAGGCTTACCGCACCGATAATGATTGATTTCCCGGCACCCGTTTCACCGGAAATAATGTTCAATCCATCATTAAAGGAAACATGAAGTTCATCAATAATGGCGAAGTTTTTAATGCTCAGATCGTTAAGCATTTTTCCTTTTTCTCGCTCCCGAAGGTAAACCGCCCCAACCTAGCTTGGAACGCAATATTTCCCAGTAACTCCGGTGCGGCGATAGAACAAGTTTTGTTACATATTTTGATTTTTTTACAGTTATGATATCGCCGGACTTTATCCGGCAAGATTCCTGCCCGTCCAATGTCAGGGTTGCACCCTTTTCTTTCGACCATAGTGTAATCCGTAAATCGGAATCTTCGGGGATGATAATCGGCCGGTTGGTCAGGGTATGCGGGCAAATCGGATTGATGATGATCAAATCCTTTTCCGGATAAACAATCGGCCCGCCTGCGGAAAGAGAATAAGCGGTGGAACCTGTCGGCGTCGAAATAATCAGGCCGTCCGCTTTATATGTTGTCAGGTATTTGTCATTGATTGTCGTTTCCAACTCCACGATGCGGGAGAGATTACCCCGATTGATCACAACATCATTTAAAACTGTACCGGTATTGACGATTGCTTTGCCGCGATGGATGATTACATCAAGCATCATCCTCTTTTCAGTCAGGTAATTACCGGCCAGAATCAATTCCAGCGCCGCATGCATTTCGCCCAGGTTTACTTCGTTAAGATAGCCGAAGCTGCCCATATTGATGCCGACGATGGGAACATCATGCCTGGCCACATAGCGTGCGGTGCGTAGCATTGTGCCATCGCCGCCCAAAACAATAATAAGCTGAGATTTACAAGCCAGATCATCGCAGATAAGCCCGCAGCGGATGCCGGTTTTGGCGGCAATTTCCGCCTCGACAAATACTTCTACACCCTTTTCCTCAAGCCATGCTTTTAATGATCTTGTGTACTCGGGCGATTTCTCTTTTTGTGTATTGGCAACAATGCCAGCTCGCTTAATTTTCATGGCCTTAAACCCCAAAAATATGAAGCTCACTAACATAAAAAAAAGCTACTGTCTATGCATAAATACCAGGCACAGTCAGACAGAAACCATTTGATTTCGCAAGACATTTACATGCATACATAATTTCTTGACAGAGAAGCGTTGAATAATATACGGTAATACCAATTCGCGCTCGAAGGCTAACTTTGTTGGCAGCGTCGTTATCCTTTGAAAGCGAAATAGTATGAGCTTCTGTGAGGTGCTAATTATGGGTTTATTAAAAGGCAGTTTTTCTTTTGCGCGATTTGGGGTGGAAGGCCAGATGCCGCAGGCATTTTTGAATTTCGTCAATAACCGAATTAAAGCCAATTCCTTTAGGGATTCACCCAAATCAACTGAAGAAAAAAGATTGGGCTGGGTTTCGATTACCGATGTCCTCGATGCCGAGTTTGAAAAAGCAAATTACGCATTGGGAGATTATCTTATATTTTCACTGCGCATTGACCGCAAGATGATTCCGCCCAAATTAATGGCCATCAAGGTTATGGAAGAAGAGCGACGCTTTCTTGCCCAAAACGGTAAGTCCCGGATTAACAAGCAAGCAACCGCTGGTATCAAAGATAAAGTAAAATTAGAGCTCTTGACCCGGCTCGATCCCGTGCCGTCCTTCTACGATGTTTGCTGGGCGCTTGGCCAAAACACAATTTATTTTTCATCTCTTTCGGATAAAGTTGCCGATGATTTTGTTGATTTATTCAAAAAAACTTTTTCCCTGAATCTCCGGCGCCTGGGGCCACAGGAAAATCCGCAAATCGCCAAAAAGATTGCCGAGGCAGCGATCAAACAAGAGGAAGCTTCCCTCAGCGGCCGCGAATTTATGACCTGGCTCTGGTATAAATCGGAAGAACGCAACGGCAGAATCAGCCTGCCACAAGGTGAAGAAGTCGAACTGAACTTTTTAAAAAGAATCGTTCTCGAAGCCGGTGAAGGAGAATATTCGCAGGGTGTTGTCTGCCACGGGCTCCACGCCGAATTAAAGGAAGGCAAGGAAGCTATCCGTCAGGGCAAAAAGGTTAAGGAAGCGGGCATCAAACTTACTTATAATCAAAATGAATGGGAGTTTACTCTCAAGGCCGATAATTTTCACTTCCAGTCTTTAAAACTCCCCGTTACGGAATGGCAGGAAACAGAAGAAGACCCTTCCGGGAAAATGCTGGAGCGGATTTACCTTATTGAAAATGCCGCCAAAACTATAGATGTTCTTTATGACTTTTTTCTGAATGTCCGTTATTCACCGCAATGGGACGAGAAGGAAGTAAAGTCGCTGGCAAAATGGCTGCATCAATCACAGGTATAATACCCTCCGCTGCGAAGATTCAGACCTCAAAGAAACGCCCTTTGATCTGATTATTTTCGACGTGGTTATGCCGAATATGGACGGCGTAGAACTTTTACGCTGGATTAAGGCGAAACATCCGGAGGTTTCCGTAATTCTTCTTTCTGGATTTGGTGATATAGGGGCGGTAGTTGAAACTGTCTGGCCAAACATGGATGATTATTTTCAAAAGCCGCTGCCCTATAATAATGATATGATGAATTTAATTTAATTGCAAGAGTTGATCGTAAACATAGAGCAATACAGAGCAATTAAAAACTATTTAAATTTTTAGGAGGTGGAACTATGGATCAGAAACAAATTGCCAAACAAATGATGGAGTTTAACAAAACGGCCTTCGACAATACTTTTAATGCCATGACTGCTTTACAAGACCAAACAGAAAAGCTTGTTTTCCAATTTTTTGAAAAAGCCCAGTGGTTCCCGGAAGAAGGGAAAAAGGCCATTAATGAATGGGTAACCGCTTATAAAAAGGGCCGCAGTGATTTCAAATCATCAGCCGATGGCAGCTATAAAAAAGTTACAGACTACTTTGCCAAAGCTGAAAAAAAGGAAGCACCCAAAGCAACCAAGAAATGATGAAAATTAAAACAATACTATGGAGGCTGGAGTGAATCCGAAACAAATTGCCAAGCAAATGATTGCCTTCAATAAAACTGCCTTTGACAATAATTTCAGTGCCATGAAAGCATTACATGAACAAACGGAAAAAGTTGTCAATAAATTTTGGGAGAAATCGCCGATGTTCCCCGAAGAAGGCAAAAAAGCTATTTCCGAATGGATGAAAGCGTACAAAAAAGGCTGCGATGATTTTAAGAATATTGTGGACGAAAATTTCAAAAAAGTAGATGATTTCTTTAAAGAGCCTAAATAGTTTTTCATCTTCATCCAATAATGATCATTAAGGAAACAGATGCCTCCTCCTCCGGGGGAAACATAAATGTTCATTATTCAGACAATGCTTTGCCTGTGGAAATATTTGTCTGTAAAATACATGGCAATTTTTTATTCTGATACCATTTCGCTTTCACAGGATAACGAGGCGGCAAGGAGGAGGATCCCCGGCACTTGTGACCTTCAGGTTATTCGCCGGGCAGGCATCCGGCGTATTTACTAATACGTTGAGGAAGCCGACGACCCAGGCACTTGTGACCTTTAGGTTATGCGCCGGGCAGGCTATGCCAACAAAGTTAGCCGAATAAAGTTAATTGGTATTGAGGATAAAAACGCCCTATCACGGATTATCGTAACCTTTTAGGTAAGGCCGTAAAAGTTTTTCCAGCATTAATCGCTGATTTTCAAAATCTGTTTCCGTGTGTATCGGCGGGAGCTTGATCATTTCACAAAAATTAATAGTTACACGGGAAAATGGCTTGGGAAGCATAAATTTATCCCAGCTATTGAAATACCATGCCTTCTCCACCTGAACATATCCCGGCACAATAACCGCATCTGCTGCCTGGGCAAGTTTGATCACACCTGGCTTGACAATACCGGCAGGGCCGCGGGGACCATCCAGCAGAAGAATGGCCAGGCCGTATTTTTTTAATCTATCGGCCATCTCTTTTAAGGCAAAACCGCCGTCACGGGAAGAAGAACCGCGCACCGGATACCAGCCAATCTGCCGACCTACACCGGTAGCGATTTCTCCATCTAAACTTTTAGATGCCATCAACGTGGGATGATATTTCCTGTATTTTTTACCATAGCGAATAGCGGAGAAAAACTGCTGATGCCACGTGCATAATAAAACCCGGCCACCCTCATCTAAATATTTCCGCCATGATTCTTCATTAATTATTGAAAGACGGAAAGTCGCACAATATGAACTTGTTATCCAATATATAATTTTACTGGCTAATTTTGTCGTTGCTAACTTGCGCAGCTTTTTGAACACATTATAACCCCATTTTTACAATTGCTTATATCTAAACAAATCATGAATACCCGGCAATCGCAAGCGCAAATTTTTTATCTTGATTATCTATTGCTGATTGTTTAGATTCGCAAACAAACACCGCTCTTGCGGGATAATTCGGCCTGCAAGTTTCAGTACACTTTGTTTCTGAAACTTGGGTCTCATNNTGACCTTTAGGTTATGCGCTTCGCCCAGCACTTGTGACCTCTCGTCACCTTTAGGTGGTCAGGTTATCCGCCGGGCTTCGCTTTCGGAATTGGAGTTTCACTAACAAGGAGTTTATTTTATGACCCATCCCCGTTTACTGGAAACAATAGCTGATCCCAATTTTTATCCGCACCGGCCTGACTCAGTCGAAATGGTGCAAACTCATATTTCCTATGTTTTCATCGCCGGAGATATTGTTTATAAAATAAAGAAGTCTGTTAATTTCGGTTTTCTTGATTTTACCAGCCTCGAAAAAAGAAAGTATTATTGCGAAGAAGAGATCAGATTAAATAGGCGTCTTGCGCCAAACATTTACCTGGATGTCGTAGCTTTTTCGGAAGACGCACAGGGCAATATTATTCTGGGAGCGGGAGAAAAAGTGGTCGAATATGCCGTACGAATGAAAAAATTGCCGCAAGATAGAATGCTCAAAACACTTCTGGCCAATGGCCAGGCCGATGACAAAATAATGGACGCTATTGCCGGAAAAATCGCCGCTTTTCACAAGCTTGCGGAAACGGGCGGCCGGATTGACGAAATGGGCAGTATCGCCACAATCCGCCATAATCATAAGGAAAACTTCATCCAGACATTAAACTATGTTAATACTACTATTCCCGAATACCAATACAAATTCATCAAAGAATATGTAGAGAAATTTCTAAGCACAAAAAAGAATCTCTTCGAGAAAAGAATAACCGACCACAAAATCCGTGATTGTCATGGAGATTTACATTTGGAACATATATGCGTTGCCGACGAAATAATAATATTTGACTGCATAGAATTTAATGAAAGATTCCGTTTTGCCGATACTGCAGCCGAAGTAGCGTTTTTGACCATGGACCTTGATTTCAATGGTTATTCCCGGCAGGCGGATGCTTTTGTGCAGGCATATCTCCGGTATTCCGGAGATTACGAAATGCTGAGCCTGCTTAATTTTTATCGTTGCTATTACGCTTACGTACGCGGAAAAGTAATCAGTTTCCGTCTTGATCAAAAGGAAATCCCGGCAAGCGAACGAAAGCTAATTACCAACACTGCCGGACGTTATTTTGACCTAGCCACGTCATACGCGACACGTCTGGAAAAACCTGCTTTGATTTTAACCGCCGGGCTTATGGGTAGCGGGAAAAGTTATCAGGCGCGGATTTTCGCTGAACGATTCGGCGCCGCAATTATTCGCACTGACGTTCTGCGCAAAGAACTACTCAATATCACGCCTTCGACCCGGCATTATGAAGATTTCAGTCAGGGAATTTATTCCGACGATATTTCCCGTCGTACCTATGATAAAGCATACGAACTGGCATCTTCCCAAATTGAACACGGCAAGTCTGTAATTATTGACGCATCTTTCAAAAGACGCAGCGAACGCGAAAAGGCGATGAATTTAGCACGTAACCTTGAGGTCCCTTTTTATGTAATTGAATGCACCTGCCGTGAAGAAATAGTTAAAAAACGGCTGGATACGCGAATGCGGGAAAAAGATAATGCTTCAGACGGCCGCTGGGAAATATTTCTGGAACAAAAAAAGGACTTTGATGAAATCAGAGAATTCCCCGCTGAAAATTACTTTGTAATGGACACATCGGAAAATCAGGAATTTGCAAGGCAGGAAATTATTCGAATAATAAGGAATCAAAATGGATAACGGGCATGAATCAAAACCTTATTTCGCCTTAAAGCTTGTTTTATTACACCCGCTACCGCTTTTGCCAAACTGAAAACCACGCTATGTAAAAACATGTGCTAAACAGAGAGTTAATGTTTTATTTTTTCGCAGCTTTCAGCTTCTGCTTCTGTTCTTCTTCCCTCTTTAACTTGTCTTCTGTGGCGATCTTTTTTTTGGTTTCTTCGATATAATATTCAATTTTGTAATCAAGACCAATATTAGCGTATTCACGGGCAATAGATTCAAACCGTTTTAAAGCTGCCTGATACTCTTTCTTGCGAAAATAGAATTGTCCGATATAAAATTCCTGTTCTGCAATTTTTTGTTTACATTCCCGCAGTAACTTTTCAGCAGCGATAGAGAATTTACTTTCCGGAAAACGCGCAATGAGCCTTTCAAATTCTTTTCGGGCTTTGATAGTTTCCGTCTGATCACGATCAATTTTTCCTATTTGCTTGTAATGGCACATCCCCATTTGATAGACAACATAAGGAATATTTTCATTGGTGGGATGCATTCTGATAAAGTCGCTGTAAGCGCCTTCCGCCTCAATGTATTCTTTATCACTGAAAAAAGAATCGGCAATTCCCAGTTCCGCTAAAAGGGCCAGTTCGTGCAAAGGATATTCATCTTTGAGGCGCGTAAAATACTCTCTGGATTTTTTATAACTGCCATCCTGAAATTCCGTAGCCCCTCGATTATATAAACCCTCCGGGGTTCCTTTTACTAAAGGCTCCTTCTTAAAAAACGAAAATATCGAGGAGAGCGAGCAACCACTCAAACAAAATAATATTAATAACGTACAGATAACTATCTTAAACTTCACTTTATTTCCTGCCATTTTAACTATAAACCCTTCTTGATAAAAGTTTCCAGCCTCTCTTTGGGAACAAGGCCGATGAGCGTGTCGAATACTTTTCCTTCCTTAAACAGAATAAGGGTGGGAATGCTCCGCACATTGTAATTAAGAGCCGTTTTCTGGCTTTCATCAACATTCAATTTCATAATTTTTACGCTGTCTTTTAGTTGTTCAGCAAGTTCCTCAACCACGGGACCGATAGCCTTGCATGGCCCGCACCAGGGAGCCCAAAAATCAACAAGTACCGGTTTGCCGCTTTTTAAAACTTCAGCTTCAAAGTTATCTTCAGTAGCAGCAGTTACATATTGGCTACTCATTGCTTATACTCCCCTGAATTTTAATTAGGCGTCTTTATGTCACAGCGGACTGAAAAAAGTCAAATGCTATTTGGCGGCACTTTTTTGTTGCTAATCGGCTATATGTTCTATAATAAGACACTATGAAAGGATGATTTTATGGGTATGTTAGGTGTCCTCTCCGGCACAATTATCGTGGGAAAAAGCAACCTTTTTAAAAATTACCAGACAAAAAAGCTGAATACCGAATTTGGCCAATCATTTGCCTATATTACCAATAAAATCGTTCTGATTCCCCGTCACGGCAATGACCCCAAAAAACATATTCTACCGCACTTAATTAACCATCGCGCCAATTTGCAAGCACTAAAAGACCTGGGTGTAACAGAAGTTGTGGGCATCAACTCTACTGGATCTTTAAGAAAGGATTTATGCCCCGGCATGATTGTCGTTCCCGATGATTTCCTCACGCTGACAGCCACTCCCAGCATTCATCAGAACAGCGCCACCCATACCACTCCTTCTTTAAATGAAGAAGTGCGCCAAAAGCTGATCAAAGCTGCCCGGAATTGCCAGATTCAGGTTGTGGAAAAAGGGACTTACTGGCAAACGCCGGGACCGCGGCTGGAAACAAAAGCGGAAATTAGAATGATGGCCAATTATGCGGATATCGTCGGTATGACCATGGCCAACGAGGCTGTTATTGCCCTGGAACTGGATTTGCCTTACGCTTCTGCCTGTTCTATCGACAATTTTGGCAATGGTTTACTGGAAAAACCTCTGGGCATGGATGAGATTATCGCCGGCGCCCGTAAAAATGCCGATTTGATGATCCGCCTGCTGGAAAGCTATATCGAAATTAATTTTTAGAACGCTCCTAACTGACAAGGTTTGATTTTAATTTGTAATGTTTCACAGGCGGCCGAAACTTTCATGCGCGGCAGATTAAGTTGTTTAGCTATCGCCCAGGCCGCAGCACAAGGCAGACGGCCGCCACTCAGCGCATCATTAATAGCTTGTTTTAAATCAGGCGCAATTTCTTTGGCGGGCCGAACAATCTTCTTTTGCGGACTGTAACCAAAAAGGCCTAACTGGCATTCGGTAATATTAATATTTAAAAGGTCCAGAGCAATCCCGATTTCACCCAATGCCACTCCCTTTCTTTGCGCAATTTCTTCCGCAGCCGGACAGGCAATATTGTTATTCTTTACTTTCTGCAGAATATCCTGCTGCAGGATATCATCTATTTTTGCCTGGCCGGGATGTTTCTGAAAATATTTACCTTTATCTGCATGCGTCATAATATTATTCCTTTTGCCTTTTTCTATTTTGCTGCATGTGAGGGCTCAATAGCCGAAAGTGCAGCTGTATCCAATGTCTGGAAGCCATGCTTTTCCAGAATTTTTTCTGTTTTTTCCGTTTGATCCACATCAACCACAAATACTGCTTTTTTGGAGCTCTCCAGAACAAAACCGTAAGCATTATTAATGTTAATTTCCTCTTTAAGCAGCAATTGAGTGAGTTTATCCAGCCCGCCGGGCTTGTCGGGAATAAGGATGGCCAATACTTCACGTAAATGGACAGTCATTCCGGCTTTAGTTAGTGCTGCTTCCGCCCGTTTGGGATCATCAACAATCAGGCTAACGACGCCAAACGTATCCGAAGTCGATATCGTCGTTGCCCGAATACTTATTTTTTCTTTAGCCAGTACACTGGTTACGTGGGCAAGTTTTCCCGGCTTATTTTCGGCAAAAATGGAAAGCTGATGAGCAATCATAATATTCTCCTCTTGTTGACGACCTCGGAAAGAGTCCATATGCCGCGTTGCACTGCGTCTCTCGTCATTGCGACGTATGCAAAAAGTACGTCTCATTCCTCGTGATTTGTGCGCCTTGCCTCTGGAGCTTTTTGCGAGGTCTTTTAAAATTGTTTATTTTCTAATTCATTTTTATGTTTTAACAACCAATCAGTCCCGCCTGTTGTCGATAACTCTTACTGCCTTCCCCTCCCCCTTAGGAATACTATCCGGTTCCACCAAATCAATCTTGGGCGTAATCAATATTTCGCTTTTCAGTTCTTCGCTGATTTTCTTTCTTAACATCTCTAATTGTTTTAATTCACCGGAAAAAAATTCTTTACCCACCTCCACTTTTACGGTCAGGGAATCGTTAAATTCTTCGCGTTCCAGAACAATCAGGAAGTTCGTGCCCACACCGGGAATCTCCATGAGTCTCTTTTCAATTTGCATCGGGAAGATGTTAACACCCTTGATAATCAGCATATCATCCGTCCGGCCTTTGATTCGTTCAATGCGACGGTGCGTGCGCCCGCAGGAACATGGTTCCGGTATGATTCTGGTTAAGTCCTTTGTGCGATAACGTAAAATCGGCATGCCCTCCCGCTGCAATGTCGTCATCACCAGCTCACCTTCTTCTCCATCGGCAACCGGTTGCAGCGTTTTAGGATCAATTATTTCTACCAGAAAACTATCCTCCCAGATGTGCATGCCCTGCTGATAAGGGCATTCAAAGGCCACACCCGGCCCGTTCATTTCCGATAAGCCGTAAGAATTAAATGCTTGGTAGCCATAGATTGCTTCAATCTTACGCCGCATTTTTTCCGTATGAGGCTCCGCGCCGACAAAGGCTATCCTTACTTTGGTATCTTTGCGGGGATCGAGCTTGAGTTCCGTAAAAACTGTCGAGAGGTGCAAGGCGTAACTGGGGATTACATGAATTACTGTTGTGGCGAAATCCATCATTAATTGAATCTGGCGTTTGCTGTTGCCCGAACCTGCCGGAATAACCAGCGCGCCAATTTTTTCCGCTCCGTAGTGAAAACCAAGACCACCGGTAAAAAGGCCGTAAGTCATCATATTCTGGAAGACATCGCTTTTGCGCATGCCGGCCATATACATGCAGCGCGCTAAAAGATTCGTCCAGACGGTGATATCGTTGGTTGTGTGGAATACCACCGTGGCGCGGCCGGTTGTCCCCGAAGACGAATGCATCCGCACAAGATCATCTTTCGACACCGCCACAAAACCATAAGGCCAGTGTTCGCGCAAATCGTCTTTTGTCGTGAAAGGGATTTTCTGAATATCTTTCAATGATTTTACTGAATTGGCATTAATTCCCTTTTCTTTAAATGCTTTGCCGTAATAATAAGAATTTACCGCTTTATTGAGTGTATTTTTCAGTTTCTTTAATTGAAGTTTTTCCAGATTCTTCCGGTCAATTGTTTCGACATCTTTTTCCCAATACACTTCCGGCCTCCGAACAATTTTATGTCTTTTTCTTTTACAATCGAGTTGTTATTTTATCAAGTCAAATCTCCAGCAAGAAATACAGGAATTAAAAATCACGGGTATGAACCCCAAAGTAAGCTGCTGATTATCATACCCTTCGCTGTGCGGGATTGTTTCCCCTAGCTTCGCTTTAGGGATAATTCGACCTGCAAACTTCAGGGCTGAAGTTTGGGTCTCATTACAACTTACCAATTTCCACTTGTGACCTTTAGGTTACACACTTCGTTATGGAAATTGGAGTTTCACAAATGAATACTGGAAAAATGCAGGCTTGCATTTTAGTGTTATTGTTTAAAGATTATCTATATACTCAAAGGCAGGAGATTGGACGTAGATCGGATAATAGCTCAACATCAGTAGATTTTACGGAAGCTGCAATCAACCTCGATAAGGATGATTGCAGCTTCGCGCAGATATTTACTTTCCAGTAATCGATTTTAGCACATCTCTCCAAGCTCCAAGAGCGGCCAGATGCCCGCCACCCGGGAAAAAGTGAGTCGTGTTATTGGGTATAACGGATGCCAGATATTTGCCCATCTGAATGGGTACGAGAGGATCATCTTCCCAGTACCACAAATCAACATGCTTTTTAATATCTGCAGGATTGAAGTCCCAGGGTGAGAGAACTATCTTCATTTCGTGGATCACGCCTCTTGTTCCCTGACGCATTGATTCGCCGCTGTGTCCAATAACCCATGCTTTCAAGGCAGGATCAAGTGCAATTTTTTTATCAGCTTCGTTGTGGCACGAATCGAGAACCATTTTTTGATATGCCGCTTCGGGGTCTTTGTCGAGTTTTCTTTTGCCAATCCAGAGCATCAGTTTCTGGAGCCAAACGGGAAATTTTTGGAACATGACAAATATCTTTTTCCAATTTTTCGCCATACCTTGAAACGGATCAGCCGCGTAATTGAAAGGAGCTCCGCCGCTGAGCACTACAACTTTTTCCAGCCTCTCCGGAATTTTACGCGCACAAGCCAGTGTGTAAACTCCGCCCGCAGATGCGCCAAAAATCGAGAAGGTGTTGATTTTGAGATGATCGGCGAGCTGAACCATATCGTCCGGCAAATCCATCGGTTTCCGATTAGGCTTAAAATCGGAAAGCCCCATACCGGGACGATCAGGAGTTATAATGCGAAGACCGAGGTTTTTTGCCGAGTCATCGGGGTAGCGTAAAAATCTTGATGACGGGTTGCCATGCATAAAAAATACGGGTTTCCCGTTGAGATCCCCATGTTCGGAAAAACCAAGTTTACGACCATCCTTCAAGGTAATTGTTTGGTTGTCTTTGTCCATTTTATTTCTCCTCTAAGTATGTAATTATGCCTATAATTAATTAAATTAGGACTAATTTGGCTGTTTTGTCAAGTCAAGATTTTCCTTACCTTAAGACGCCTGACTGAACTGATAGTTTCATCAATATCCGAATAAACATCACCATACCACGGGCAAATGAGGTCAGATCGTAATCGCCCAAAAAACCGAGTGGGAAAAGGATATCTTCCTCCTATTCTCTCCGCTGATCAAACGGACACAGCCAAACTGATGATCTTTCATCAAACAAACCTCTTATACCAATTCTAAATTATCGAGTTTATATATTGTGGAGTATCTACTTTCTATTTTGGGGCTGCTGTTCCATTTCTTCATAGTATTTGTACTTGGGATTAGTGGATGGTTCCATATAAGGGATTTCCCAGCGGCGATGAGTCAGCCCATCCAACCAAAGCAGAGGAACAGACCATGTTCTTTTACTTGTCCGATAAAGCCGCAAATCATCTTGGGACTTCCATTGCTTATACTTTGCAAAACGTGCTTCAATAACGTCCAGTGTGCGTCCTTTTAAGGGAGCTTCCATCTCCGCCATTCCTCTATCGGAGCTTTCATAGGAATAAACAGGCAGATGATAAGTGGCAATAGAATAAATGATAAAAACCGCAATAGCCATAAATAATAAAAGAATTAAATATTTTATTCTGCTTTTGCGTTTACGCTTCGGCTTTGTTTTTTGTTTTGCTTTCGGCTTCTCTTTTTTCATGGGTAAATCGCCCTTTATTTTTTTTGTATATCTTCTTAACGGGTAATTGATGGATGCACTCCTTTTCATCCACACTACCCACTGACACCAAGGATAATCACTGGGGTGATTTTGTAACCACGGGCATGAACAACAAATCAAGCTTTGCTGTTCATACCCTCCGCTGTGCGGGATAGTTCAACTTACCAATTCGGATACGCTTCACTTTCCGAATTGTTGTTTCACTAATAAAACAGTCCGGCTTAAAAATATTTCAGGTTGGGCGCAAATAATGAATCCCGCTTGCACGGCTAAATTTACTGTTTCTGCAAAGTTAGCTTTTGTAACATGAATAGCCGGTTCAGCCAGTAGAAAAGCCCCGTTATCTTTCAATACCGAAAAAAGTTCGCTCAAAAACCGCTTTTTGTCCGGTACTTCATGCACCATCCAAAATGCCAGAATAAAATCTACTTTCTCTTTTATAGCCAATGAATCGGGAGAACTCAAATGCACAATCACTCGTTTATCTACACCAGCGTTTTCCGCTCGCCTTTTAAGAGCAAGGAGCATCCTCTCCTGAATATCCGCTGCAATCACCCGGCCTTCCGCACCGGTCATCTTCGCCATCGGAATTGTAAAATAACCCATTCCCGGCCCAATATCCAAAATCGTATCTCCTACTTTTATGTACGGACTCAGGATTTTATACGGATTATGGATCAGATTACGGAAAATGTTATCAAACGTAAAGCATAACCACCATGGGCAGACATGCTTATCGCGGAAAAAAATCAAGTCTGATATTTTACTCATTTTATATTCCAATTAAGAAAGA
The DNA here is from genome assembly GCA_003142535.1 of Syntrophaceae bacterium. Taxonomy (GTDB): domain Bacteria; phylum Desulfobacterota; class Syntrophia; order Syntrophales; family Smithellaceae; genus Fen-1166. The sequence continues at coordinate 150,366 of PLMQ01000068.1, read as the reverse complement.
TTCGTTTCTGCTTAATATAGTTTAAATCATCAAATAGTATATGACAGATATGCAAAATTGACAACCACGGAGATGTAATGTATTGCTCTTTTAATCGACAAACAGGAACTTTTTAATTTGGAAAAATATTCACTACTGCAAAACATACTTTTAGGGCTGACGCTGGCCGCCCCGATCGGACCGGTCAATCTGGAAATAATCAAACGCGGCTTGAACTCCGGCTTTAAGCAGGCTTTCCTGACCGGCGCGGGTGCGATGTCCGCCGATGCCACTTACTTAACACTTATTTTCTTCGGCCTGACCACTTTTTTAAACATTACCTTTATGAAAATTTTCTTAGGCATTGTCGGAAGCATTATCCTGATTTATCTGGGCGCCCTCAGCGTTAAAGAGTTTTTTCGCCACTCGGAAAACAAAAGCAAATCACCACAACAATTATTCAGCAACTCTTACATTACGGGCTATGTACTGGCAATATCCAGCCCGATGACCATTGTTTGGTGGACAGGTGTTTTCGGCGCGCTGTTTGCCTCGCAAACCAATACAGTGACTAATATTTCCGCTTTCTTCTCTTGCCTTTCCATTTTACTTGGCTGTTTTCTCTGGGTTTTTTCTTTGGCTGCTGTGTTGCACTTCGGCAAGAATTTTATCAATAAAAAGACAACGGGATTTATTTCTTTAATTGCCGGAATATTTCTGATCGGATTTGGTTTCTATTTTATGTATCGGACGATTCTCTTGCTGATTCGATAAAATGAACAGACAATTTTTACCCGTTCTTTCTTAACTGGATTCCCAGATTTTATAGGCCTATGGCTAAAAATCGCGTGGCAGTTCTTCGAGTTCGGCCATGGAAAAAACCGGGCCGTCGCTGCAAACGTATTTGAAGCCGACATTGCAGCGGCCGCATTTGCCGATGCCGCATTTCATCCGCATCTCGAGCGATGTTAGAATATTTTCTTTGGCAAATTTTAAATCGTAAAATACCGGCAGTGTAAACTTGATCATGATAGGCGGACCGCAGATGACCGCAACTGTATTTTTCGGGCTGGGTGCAACTTCTTTACAGACATTGGGCACAAAGCCTTCCCTGCCCTTCCAGCTTTCATTCCCCTTATCCACGGTAATATTGGTTTTAATATCGTCTCTTTTTTCCCAGGCAGCCAGTTCATTTTTATAAAGAAGCAGGCCGGGATTCCGCGCACCATAAACAACAGTAATTTCTCCGAAACGTTTACGATTGTCTTTATGCAGCATGTAATTGATGAGCGAACGCAAAGTTGTAAAGGCAAAGCCGCCGCCCACAACCACGATATTCTTCTTTTCCAGAAATTCAATGGGCCATGATTTACCCAACGGGCCGCGCATACCGATTTCGGCGCCTTCTTCCAGATCATGCAGCGCTGCGGTGACCAGCCCCGGTACAATTACTCCCGCTTTTTGTACGGTGAATTCCACATAGCCCGGTTCCGTAGGCGATGAAGCAATACCAATGGGTGATTCGCCCTTGCCGAAAATAGAAAGTTCAGCAAACTGTCCGGGCAGGTATTTAAATTTTTGTTCATCTTCTTTATTCTGAAAAGTCAGCCGGAATGTCTTGATATCGTTGGTATCGACTTCATTGATTATCTTGGTGATGGTCACCGGCATTGGAATGTAAGGGTTATTGCTCATCATCATTTTTCCTTATTTTTTGCATATATGCTTTTTTACAGTTATAACTTTAAAAAACCTAATTTGTCATGCCGGACTTGATCCGGCATCCAGTAATATAATAAAATTGGTTACCGACTTTCGTCGGGACGACGCCTGGATTTACCCTAAAGGGCACAAAGCCGGCCTGCGCCGGAATGACCACATAATTATAATTTTGTCGCTTCTTCCACCATCGAGTATATATCAATATTCACCGGGCAGGAACGCGTGCAGCGTCCGCAACCGACACAGGAAATGACATCGTACTTTCTGACCGAAAATGAATATTTATGGCAGACCTTCTGTCTTAATCTCTGCGATACCTTGGTGCGCGGATTATGGCCGCTCGTCTCCAGCGTAAAGTCCGTAAACATACAGGCATCCCAGATGCGGCGCCTTGTTCCCTTACCAAAGATTGTTTCATCGCAAATATCGAAGCAATAGCAGGTCGGACAGACGAACGTACAAACGCCACAGCTCAGGCAGGCATCGGACATCTTTGTCCAGTATTCATTATTTTCAAAGATATCCTCATATTTTTTCGCAACAGCCTTATCATCCACTTTCATGAAGCGCGTTTTCTTTTCTTTGCCCTTCTTCACATAATCGGTGAAATATTTTTCATCTTTGGCGTCAGCTTTTTCCAGCATAGAAAGCTCGCCCAGCAGCGCCTCGCCCTTTTTCGTGATTCCTTTGAGCAGCAGTTCTTTGTCTTTTTTCACTATGAAGATATCGCTGCCTTCGGGATCAGCGGCACCGATGCCCAGCGTGTTGTAGAAATCTGCGGAATCGACCGGCTTATCCAAATCAAAAGCATAACCAATGATTGTTGTGTTATCACGTCTGGCTTTCCAGTAGGTATCGATAATGCCCGAAGCATAAAAATGTTTGTCCAGAATCTCAAAGCTTTTTACGTCGCAGGGGCGCACGCCGAATAAAAAGGCGGGCTTTAAATTCATCTCGACAATTTTGGCATCTGCTTTCGGCTTGGCCAGTTGATATTTAACGAAATCTTCCATTTGGGGAAAGAAAACCATTTTGGGGCTGAGGATGCTGTTGTAATAATCGAGATAAATATCTTTGGGATCTTTTATTTCGCGGAAATTCGCGCCTGCTTCTTCTTTGACAGGAGCAATGAGCGTCCCCTTTTGCATGAGCACGGCAGCGACTTCATTTATTTTTTCGATTACTACTTTTTTCAATACGGATGCGGCCATTACATTACTCCAAAATTTTGTCGGAATCTTCCACGCGGAAATCCACCATTACCAGTTTATCCTCAATCTTCATGCCGGCAGCCTGCTTGAACATTTCCTCGCAATCTTTCGCCACCTTCTTGTGGAACAGGTATAGCGGAATATCTACCGGGCAGGCGCGGGTGCACTCTCCGCAATCGATGCAGCGCCCGGCCAGATGCTGGAAGCGCGTCAGATGATACATGAGATTGCCGTGCGACTGGGGAGATTTATCCGCCCACCGCGGTTTAGTCTGATCAATAAAGCACGGATCGCAATAGCACATCGGGCAGGCCTTGCGGCAGGCATAGCAGCGGATGCATTTATCGAACTGAGCTTTCCAAAAGGCAAACCGTGCGTCCTTATCCATTTTTTCGTACTGCTCCAAAACCGTGTAAGGTGAAACAGGTTTGCCGGTATGGATTTCTTCACCAAGCAGTACGTCATAGACAACGGGATTGGTTAATCCGCCGGTTGTCTTCTCGTCGATAATTTCACCGGTTTTCTGGTTTTTCATCCCGCTTACCGGAATACCCAGCAGTATTAAATTTTCTCTTTTGATTTTTTCTTCCTGAATCAGCACCACCACTGCCCGGCTGTCGGCAGCTTTGACGGCCACCGCGATTTTTGTTCCGGGCGCGTATCTCACAATATAGCGGGCCAGATTATGATTGCAGTATTCGTTAAATATAATATTGGCAACATCGTCTGCTTTTTTGGCAGCAAAGGGCTGGGGATGTTTTTCATCGGCACCTTTGGTGTAAGCCAGCACAACCGCCACACTGCCAGCTTCCAGCAGCTTTTTCGCTTCCTTTTTTAAATTTTCTTCGATCTGTTTAAAGTTAGTCATATCTTGTTTAAGACACCCCCGCGATCTTGAACTTGGTCTGCGGTCCCAGGATCTGCACATGCTCGGTAAATTCTTTCACCACTTCGGCAAACTTATTGCCTTCGGAGGCGGAAATCCATTCCACACGGAAACGGGAAGGCTCCAACCCGGCAAAGTCGAGTATTTTTTTTGTTACCGCGAGCCTGCGGCGTGCATAAAGATTCCCTGTATTATAATGGCAATCGCCGGGATGGCAGCCACCGACGAGGACTCCATCCGCGCCCAGTTGAAACGCCCGGAATATAAACGAAGGATTGATCCGGCTGGAGCACATGACCCGGACAACGCGCAGGTTCTGCGGATATTTCAGGCGCGTCGTTCCGGCAAGATCCGCCCCTGTGTAGGTACACCAGTTGCAGGCTATACCCAGTATCTTTGGTTCAAATTCCATAAATCTTCTCCTAGTATTCCATCAATCCTTCAATTTCGGCTAATACTTGCTCGTTAGTAAAATGACGGGCAATAATCGCCGAAGTCGGGCACGCCGCCGCACACTGGCCGCAGCCTTTGCATAAAGCTTCGTTGATTTCGCAAACATTTTTTTGCTCGTTAAAGGAAGGCGCTCCATAGGGACAAACGCGAACACAATTCTGGCAGCCGCAGCACACAGCCGGATTAACAATCGCTGTTGTAGCTTCCAGTTCCATTTTATCCTTGGAAACAATTGTTAGCACTTCTGCCGCCGCGCCCAGCGCCTGAGCAACTGTGTCGGGAATATCTTTCGGCCCCTGGCAGACACCGGCAATGAAAACGCCTTCTGTCATTGTGGAAAGCGGCGCCAGTTTCGGATGCCGCTCCATAAAGAAGCCGTGCTTGTCGGAGCTGAGATTAAACATACGCTGCACATCTTTGGCATCCGCGCGCGGAACAATAGCCGGAGAAAGGACAACCATATCCACCGGCAGATTGATAAATTTGGTGGTAATTGTATCTTCCGCCTCGACAACCAGCCTGCCCGGCTCTTCCTTGCTTTCGGTAATGCGCGCACCCTTACCGCGGATGAACTTCACATCTTCTTCAATTATCCGGTTGTAAAATTCCTCATAACCTTTGCCTGCCGCCCGCATATCGATGTAGAACTGATAAACATCGGCGGATGTCTTCTCTTTGAAGAGATGCGCAAACTTCAGCGAATACATACAGCAGACTCTGCTGCAATGTTCATGATTATTTTTATCACGGCTGCCGATGCAGTGCAGGATAGCGATAGACTTGGGCTCCGAACCGTCGCGCAGCGTCACTTTGCCGCCCGTAGGACCGGCTGAATTGAAAAGGCGCTCTACTTCCAATGCGGAATAAACGCCGGGAAGTTTGCCGTAGCCGTATTGCACAAGTGGTTTGGTATCCATTAAATCGTAACCGGTGGCGACAATTATCGCGCCGGCTTTGATATTGACAAAAGTATCCTGCTGTTCAAAATCAATTGCTTTTTGCTCGCAGACCTTTTCACACAGGCGGCATTTGCCTTTCAGGAAAAACGTGCAGGAGTCGCGGTCGATTACCGGTTTTTGCGGCACAGCCTGCGGGAAAGGAATGGAAATGGCTTTCTTCTTGGCCAGGCCTTCATCCCATTCGGATACGCCCTTGCCGGGGCATTTCTCCGTGCAGGCAAGACACGCATTGCACTTATCATGATCGACGTAGCGTGCTTTTTGTTTAACAATAATATCGAAATTGCCGACATAGCCTTTTACCTCGGTAACTTCGCAGTAAGTCATCATCTTGATATTTTTATGCTGCAAAACAGCGTCCATCTTCGGCGTCAGAATACAGGCAGAGCAATCCAGCGTGGGAAATGTTTTGTCAAACTGCGCCATATGGCCGCCGATAGTGGGGCTTTTTTCCACCAGATAAACTTGTTTCCCGGTATCGGCCAACTCCAGCGCGGCCTGAATTCCTGCGATGCCACCGCCCACGACCACTATGTCGGGATTTACATCAATAACACGTGATACCAAAGGACTTAACAAACGTGCGCGGTAAACCGCACCGTTAATCAGTGCCTTGCCCTTGGCTGTGCCTACCTCGATATCACTGGTTACCCAGGATGTTTGCTCCCTTACGTTGACAATCGTGAGGAGATATTGATTCAGACCTGTGGCTGCAATAACTTTGCGGAACGTTTTCTCGTGCATCAGTGGTGAACAAGCGGCAACAATTACTCTGTCGAGCTTGTATTTTTTGATGTCATTCTGAATCAGTTCCTGACCCGGTGTGGAACACATGAACTTATATTCTTCGGCAACAACAACATCGGGCAGCGTCCGGGCAAATTCCACAAGTTCGCTCACCCGCACTGTCTTTGCTATATTCAAACCGCAGTGGCAAACAAAAACACCAATTCTGCTCATTAAACTTTCTCCCTAAAAATTGCTTTTACTTTTTTATCAAAATCTATCTAAAGAGTCAATGCTCTAGCCCTAACCATTAGTAACGTCCCCGCCTCATGATTCCCCTCTTTTATAAAGAGGGGTTAGGGGAGGCTTTATTTTGGCAAAGCGTCAAATAAAGCCTCTGAAATCACAACCACCACAAAATCCCCCTTGATCCCCCTTTAAAAAAGGGGGAGAGAATATTTTTTCATTTTAACTGGTGGTACAAACATCAGCAACCGGCTCGGCCACATTAATATCCAAGCTTTCCAGCAACAGCTCCGCCACATCCTTAATCTTAATTTTATCTTCGGCATTCAATGTGCGAACGCTGTCTTCAAACATCGTTATGCAATACGGGCAAGCCGTTGCCAACACTGTCGCACCGGTCGCGAGCGCTTCTTCAATACGCAGATCGCTCAGGCGTTCGCCTTTCATCTTTTCCATCCATAGTCCGCCACCGCCACCGCCGCAACACATGCTCTGCTCTCTGTTTCTGCCCATCTCGATAAAATCAATTCCCGGTATGGCTTGCAGGACTTCGCGCGGTGCATCGTAAACCTGGTTGTGCCGTCCCAGATAGCAGGGATCATGATAGGTAACTTTTATTCCGCCTAAATCTTTCTTCGGCGTCAGCTTTCCGGCTTTAATCAAATCGGCCAAGAGCTCGCTTAAATGGATAACTTTATAGTCGCGCCCGTATTGCTTGGTAAAAGTATCCAGACAGTGCGGCGAAGCGACGATCATCTTTTTAACTTCGTTATTATCAAAGAATTGCAGATTATTGGTCTTGAGCCTTTCAAAGAGCTCACTATCGCCAACTTTACTAAGACTTTCGCCACAGCAGTTGACCGCCGTACTCGGCAGCCCCCAGCTTAAACCCGCAGCATCCAGCAGCGCCGCCGTTGCTTTGGCTACATGAACATTGCGGGGATCGAACGCAGAAGTGCAGCATGTCCAGTTGAGATATTCTTTATCGGCTGTATAAAGCGGATATTTTCCTTTTGCCCAATCGTTTCTTTTTTCCTGATCGCCCGACCATGGATTGCCCCGTGCCGACATGCTACCGACAAACGCCCGCAGGCTCTGCGGCAACATACCGCCCATGCTATATACACTTCTTATAGCCCGCACCAGATCAATGATTTCCACGCCCCGGGGGCATCTGTCCACACAAAATTTACAAGTGGAACAGCCCCACATATTATCTTCGATGCCTTCGAGGCCAAGCTGGCTCATCCTGACCAGCATGCGGATATTGAAATGGGTGATTGGTGTCCAGGGACAGGTGCCCGTGCAGGTGCCGCACTGATAACATTTTTTCAGCGCCTCGCCGCCGGCATCAACAATCGCCTGGGACATTTCCAGAAATGGTGTTGCAATAGACATTTGTTTCTCCTGTACTTCCTGATGAACATAAACTGATTTTTTAATGGATTTATGCCATCTGATTAACGCGCAGTTTACTAACACATGAAAGCTAAAATCGCAAATTCAAATTGAATTACCTCAAAAATCACCGGCGTGCTTAAGCAGATGCCGGTATTAATAAGTGTAATTCATCCGGCGAATGCCGGATATTCCGGGCAAGTCGCCGGATTTCGTTAAAAAAAGCAAAAAAAGCTAAAATATCGTAATGTTAAGTTTTTCTTGCAATGTTTCTAAGAAGTTGTATTATTTTTGACAACTTAGTCCATCGTATTAGGTGTGAGCCACTGAAAAGAAATAAAATATGAACATTAGTGATGTAATATTTAGTGATAATTGGAAATAAAATTATCCCGATAAATCGACAGTATACTTAGCAAGGAGAATATTAATGAAACTTAAATCTCTAAAAATTCAAACTTATCGTTCATGCATTAAAACTGTCTTTCCATTACAAAATGAATTGACTGGTCTCATAGGTATAAATGGCGCTGGTAAAAGCAATATATTAAACGCTATTCTACTTCTGCGAAAAATTTGGCGCGCTAGATCTTCTTCTCTCCCGCACCACATGGATGAAGCTTCATATAATCATTGTAAAATTAGAGCAGAGCTTGTGGATTCAACAAAATCGATATTTATGGATGGGATAATTTATTTTGAAACTGATGAACGAAATAATGATGATGTCCAATTCTCAAATGTTAAATGGAAATTTCCTGAAAAATCAAAATGGATAAATATTCCAATAGAATTTATCACATATCATGAACAATTTAAATATGTGGGAGATCAATCTGACTCAGATTATAGAAGAATCATGCGAGAAAGATGGTTTTATCTTAAACGAAGATCGAGACCATTGTTGTCAGATAATGAGCATCAAATTCTAACTGACATAGCCCTCTTCTTTAATGGAATAAGTTATTACAGCGCAAGCCAATTTTCAGATCCATCAAGAAGTCCAGTATCTATAGAACTAGAAGAAAATAGACCGTTGAGAAGGCCTCGTTCTTTTGCAGGCCATGACCAATTTATCTTAGATTTGTATAAGTCTTATAAAGCAAAAGATAAACAGTATAAACGTTATCTAAGCACTGTTAATAAGGAGGGGATAGGACTTATTGATGACATTTCATTTAATGAAGTTAACATGCCGTCAAGTTCCTATAATGTTCAATCAGGCGGTAAAATAACGAAGATTGAAAGAAATAGACAGCTTATTGTTCCAAGCTTTTCTGTTGATGGTAGCCAGTTGTCACCAAATCAACTTTCTGAAGGTACTTTTAAAACATTAGCATTGCTTTTTTATATTTTAACAGACGAAAGTAAATTATTGCTGATTGAAGAACCAGAAGTATGTATTCATCATGGCTTGTTAAGTAGCATTATTTCTTTAATCAAGTCTCAATCAAAACAGAAACAGATTGTAATTAGTACGCACTCCGATTTCGTTCTTGATCATTTGGATCCAGAAAATCTTGTTTTAGTTAAACGTCAGCCCAATAAAGGCACAATAGCAACACAATTGAGCAAATCTATGAGTAAGAATGATTACAAAGTGCTGCGCGGATATCTTGAGGAATCAGGAAATCTTGGCGAATACTGGAGAGAGGGAGGCCTTGATAATGAGTAAGATAGGAATAATCGCCGAGGATGATTCTGATGTGGAATCCGCCAAGGTATTAATCCATAGGATTGCAAATAATGAACAAATAGGAATAAAAAAATTTGTTGGTAAAGGATGTGGGAAAATCAAGCGTAAATGCAATGCGTGGGCAAATCAACTAAAGCAGAAGGGATGCTCTGCTTTGGTTGTTATTCACGATCGCGATTCACATATTCTCAATGAGTTACATATAAAGATCCAGGCAGCTTTAGATCCGTGTGCTATCGCAAATTATTTAATCTGTATACCAGTACAAGAATTTGAAGCTTGGCTTCTAAGTGATCCAGATGCTATAAAAAGCGCAATGAATCTGAATCAGAAACCCAATATTAAAGGATTTCCCGAAACAATTAACTCGCCCAAAGAACATCTTGGCGAATTGATACGCATCTGCTCTAAAGGTGAAAGAATTTACATGAATACTAAACACAACGAAAAAATTGCCAAGAAACTTTCGATCGAAAAGGTAACGAAGCGTTGCCCGTCTTTTGTTCCTTTTCGTAATTTTATAGAAACACATTTTTAGAAGAGGAATATCGGGGACAATTCTAATTAATTTATTAGTCTTCGGAATGCATTATCAGATATGGCGCTGCGGCGTTTCAACCAATATTTTTCAACCACGGGTATGAACCCCAAAGCAAGCTGCGGGGTATTATACCCTCCGCTACGTGGGATTGTTCCCTAGGCTTTGCCTAGGATAATTCGACCTGCAAACTTCAGCGCACTTTGTTTCTGAAGTTTGGGTCTCATTACAACTTGCCAATTTCGCTTCGCTTCGTTCGCGAAATTGGAGTTTCACAATAAATATCAATAATGGGAGGTGTAATTTATGAAGGTGAAAGACAAAATTATTGCTCTTGCCGTAACATTGTCGTCATTATTGTTGATTATAACAACTCCGGGCAACCTATCAGCGACGGAGATTACGGAGAAAGAGGCATACGAGATTGGTATTGAGGCTTACTATTATTTCTATCCACTCATCTCTATGGACATAACGCGGCAGGTAATAACCAATTTGCCGGCGGGAGCAAAACCAGGATTTGGGCCGATTAATACTTTCATCAATGCCCCGACCTTTCCACCGGCAAAATTTCACACTGTAGTTAGTCCCTGTTTCGATGCACTCTATTCATCGGCATGGCTTGATCTGACCTCGGAGCCTATGATTATTTCCGCTCCTGATACCAACGGACGCTATTACCTGCTGGAGATGCTGGACATGTGGACGGATGTCTTTGCTGCCCCCGGAAAGAGAACCAGTGGAACAAAGGCAGCCAGTTTTGCAGTGGTGCGTCCGGGATGGAGAGGTAAACTGCCCAAAGGGATTGAGCGTATCGAGTCGCCCACTTCCTATGTCTGGATCATCGGTCGGACTCAAACTAACGGTACCGGTGATTATGAGGCAGTGCACAAGATTCAGGCCGGCTATAAGGTTACGCCGCTATCCCAATGGGGCAAGAAAGCCCAGCCGGCCAAGTTCATTGCCAATCCTAATGTTGATATGAAAACGCCGCCGCTTATGCAGGTAAACACCATGCCGGCCGCCAGGTACTTCAGCTATGCAGCCGAACTGATGAAAGTGACTCCTCCGCACATTACCGACTGGTCTCAGATTGAACGTCTGAAGCGCATTGGCATCGAACCCGGCAAAAGCTTCGATATTAATAAAACGCCTCCCGAAGTCAAGGCAGGGCTTGAGCGCGCCGTTGCGGATGGGCTCAAGTTAATGAAGCAGAAAGGGCTTACGCTTGAACGGGTCGTCAACGGCTGGCAGATGAGCACCGACACGATGGGTGTGTATGGCAACAGCTACCTCAAACGCGCTATTATCGCTATGGGCGGACTGGGGGCGAACCAGCCGGAAGATGCCATCTACCCGAATAGTGCAGCCGACGCTGACGGCAAGCCGCTGGAGGGAGTGAGCAAGTATGTTATGCATTTTACTAAGGATGAACTGCCGCCTGTAGAAGCCTTTTGGTCGATAACCATGTATGATGCGGAGAGGTTCCAGGTTGGAAACCCGCTCGACCGTTTCGCTATCGGCAATTACAATAATTTGAAATTCAACGCCGATGGTTCGCTGGATATTTACCTGCAGAACGAATCGCCGGGAGCCGACAAGGAATCGAACTGGCTTCCAGCGCCCGCGCAGGGCCGCTTTGCAGTCACTATGCGCTTGTATTCGCCCAAAGCAGAAGCGCTTGATGGAAGATGGAATCCCCCGGCAATCAGAAAAATAAAACAGGAGTAAATTATTCTTTCGAAAAATATCCGGGATGGCTGTATTTAATTTGTTAGTCTTCGGAAAGCCTTACCAGAAGCGGCTTTCCGACAATTAAAATTGCTTGACTTACCCTAAATGGCAGAATGACGAATGTAAAGGAGACCTTGATATGGCTGTTAAAGAATGTGCAATCTGCGGGTACAAATCCGAAACGGCTTTTGACGAGGACAAATGTCCTTCCTGCGGGCAGACGTTCTGGAAATGCAGGGAATGCGGCTACATTCTGAAAGCTGAAGACATTCCGGAACAATGTCCATCCTGCTTTCGAAAATGTGAATTCAGAAACGTTTCCTGCTACACGCCGGAATGCGGCGGCCCGGGTAATATTGACAAGACATTATTGTAATCAATACTTTCAGGCCAAAGCGTATTTTATTACACCATTACTGGTAACGCGGCAGACCTTGCCTCTTACGCGGAAACAATCGGGGTCGAATCTTTATCCTTAACATTTGCCACTAAAAAAATAACCCATAAACTAATTATTTGACCAGACAAACTTTCCAGTGTATTTAGGTTAAGAATTCATTCCGTATAAAGGAGCAAACAATGAGCGGCGCTAATGAAACTAAAATAACTGATATCAAAATAAATCCCAATAATCTTTACAGGGAAGAGTCGTTTACGGATCTTTCTTCTGCCACAATCCGGCGCCTTACACCCATCAAGGTTGACTGCTCGGTTGACGAGAGCCGGGAGGCCATTTATGCGGGAATAACCCAGCTTATGACCCCCAATGGAGCAATTCCTCTACAGTGCATAATCGAAGGGGCAAAGAATCTCAGTGAGGCAGCGGAAAAATTACCGGCGGCTATTGAAAAAGCGGTTCAGCAGATGATTGCCGAGGCCAAGGAAATGCAGCGGCAGGAATCATCCCGCATTGTCGTCCCCGGAAGATAAGTTCTATTTGTTTCCTGGATTGCCGGATAACCTGATCACCTAATACCCTAAAGGGCACAAGTCAAGTCCGGCAATGACAAATGAGGAAAATTATAACAGCAGTAAATATCTTTTCAGGAGGTTCATTATGAAACGACCCGCATCATTAGTAGCAGGTATTTTCTTTATTTTCTTGGCTGTCGCTCAATTATGCCGCTTTATTTTGGGGGTAAAGATAGTTGCGGCAGGATTTGATATTCCCGTCTGGCCCAGTGCCCTTGCCGCTCTGGTCTTAGCCCTTCTGGCGATCTGGGTTTTGAAAGAAAGAAACCGGACTTAATGATTCTTTTTTGTAGTAATTGAACGATAGGGTATTTCTTACGATTTAAATACCATTTCGATTTCAAAGGATAACGAGGCGGCCAGAAGGAGGCACCGCAGACGTATGTTACAATACGTTGAGGATGCCGACGACGCAGCCAATAAAGTTAGCCGATGACCGGGTGCGCATCCCATAGGGAGCGCATCGATAAATAAAACTCTTTCCTTGCCGGTAATTGCCGCTTACAAAGGCAATTACAAGCGGAATGGTATTAGTATTCTTTGGTTAGTTTATCAAGCTCCGCCAGCGAAAACACCGGTCCATCTTTGCAGACATACTTACTGCCGACGTTGCAGCGGCCGCATTTGCCGATGCCGCACTTCATGCGCATTTCCAGCGAAGTGATGATGTTTTCTTTCTTGAAGCCCAAATCAAAAAAGACCGGCAGTGTAAAGCGAATCATGATCGGCGGGCCACAGATAACTGTAACTGCATTTTCCGCACTCGGTGCAACTTCCTTGCAAACTGTCGGAACAAAACCTTCCCTACCCTTCCACGTTGCATCACCTTTATCCACGGTGACATTTATGTTCAGGTCGTCTCTTTTTTGCCATTCGATAAGTTCGTCTTTATAAATCAGCAAACCGGGATTTCTGGCACCGTAAATTACGGTTATTTTGCCGAAGCGCTTGCGGTTATTCTCATGAATCATGTAGTTGATCAAAGAACGCAAAGTCGTAAAAGCAAAACCGCCGCCGACAATGACAATATTCTTTCCTTCCAGAAACTTAATCGGCCAGGAATTGCCCATCGGGCCGCGGACACCCATCAGGGTTCCTTCTTCCATTTCGTGCAAAGCGGATGTCACAACGCCGGCTTTCTGTACTGTAAATTCAATATAGCCCCTCTGAGTGGGTGATGACGCTATACCGATTGGAGATTCACCCTTGCCGTAAATGGAAAGCTCGCCGAACTGGCCGGGAATATACTTGAATTTTTCTTCGTCTTCCGGATTTACGAATTTTAAACGGAAAGTCTTGATATCTTTCGTGTCTACTTCCGTGATTATTTTGGTGACCTCAACGGGATACGGTATATAAGGATTTTGCATTACTGACTCCATCATTATAATTTTGAAATATCTTCAATAATTTTTCTAATATCTATATTAACGGGACAGGACATGACACAGCGGCCGCAACCTACGCAGGCGATGGCATTGAAATTATCCACATAATACTTGAATTTGTGCATGACGCGCTGGCGCCATCTTTCTTTTTGCGATATCCGCGGATTGTGGCCCGACGTTTCCTTGGTGAAAAGCGGAAACATGCAGGAATCCCAAGAACGAATCCGCACGCCGTCGCTTGCTTTAGCTTCATCGCTGATATCAAAGCAATGGCAGGTCGGGCACATATAGGTGCAAGTGCCGCAGGCGAGGCATTTGCCGTGGATTGTCGCCCAGAAGGGATGCTCAAAGTTATTATCCAGAATCGGTTTTACTTCATGTGCCGGTATTTTGGATTTGATTGCTTTCTTTGCTTTTTCGGCAATTTCCTTTTTCTTTGTTTCGGCCACGGCATCGGCTTTAGTCTCGCCAAAATATTTGGCCAGTTTTTCACCTTTGGGTGTAATAAATTCCGCCAGATATTCACTACCGATATCTGTCAGAACTATATCCGCTCCATCTGCCGAAACGGGCTCGCCATCAACCGATGTACAAAAACAGGTAGCATAAGGAGGCTCGGCACAGGCCAGAGTAATGACTGTGGTATTGTTTCTTTTGGTGATGTAGTATTGATCCTTATACTTTTCCTGATCAAAAAGCATATCCAGCAGAACAAAGCTGTGCGCGTCACAGGGACGGACGCCGAAAAGAACCGTTTTTCCCGCCTTATTTTCTTCCGCCGAAAAAACCATTCCCTTTGGTGTGCGGGTGTATTTCATGAGCGTTTCCGTATGCGGAAAGAATACCTGCTTGGGCGCGTTTTTGGAATTCAGATATGCGAAAAAAGGCTCCGCATCCTTGGTGAGCGGCGTGAAAAGCACGTTATCTTCTTTTTTCACCGGAGCCCAAACCGTCAATTCCTCCGCCATCTTTTTGGCAATACCCACCAGCGCATCTTTCTTGATCAACCGTTTTTCCATATTTTTTCCTAATAAAGAATTTCGTTATGTAAAAAATTAAATAAGCTTTAACTCTCTCAGCAGTGGCTGTGGATCAAAGATATGCGATTTGAAAGTGTCCTTCGCCCCTTCCACACCAAGTGCCAGAGAAATCAATTCTGTAAAATAAAAAACCGGCAATTTGTATTTTTTGCTGGGACGCATATCCAAATTGGCCATACAAAGCGGACAGGCTGTAACTACACAGTTGGCGCCTGCTTCCTTCGCCGCCTTCATCAACTTATCCACCATGCCCACAACAATTTTCGTTTTACTGATGGCCAGAGATCCACCGCAGCAATCAGTTTTATAAGACCAGTTGCGAACATCAGCACCCAGCACGCCTAATATCTTGTCGAGCATGTACGGATTTTCGTAATTTTCAAATTCGCAAACCTCCGGCGGACGGAGCAATAAACAGCCGTAATAAGAGACTGGTTTCAATCCGGCAAGCTGTTTAGCAACTTTTGCCGCCAGCGCATCCACACCGATCTCATTATAGATGATATCAATGGGATTGCGGATCGCGATGCCGCCCTGATATTTGGCACCCACAACACCTTCAATTTTTGATTTCAGTTCCTTATTGGCCTTCAACTGATGTTCGGCCATTTTGAAACGATTAAAACATGCAGCACAGGGAACCATGACATCCATGGCGTTCTTCTCCGCGGCAATCAGATTACGGGCAGATAAAGCAATAGACAGATCAAAATTGGTGCTGTGCGCCGATGATGCTCCGCAACAGGACCAGTCTTCAACTTCTTTTAATTCAATACCCAGCGCGCGGCTGACCGCTTTCATGGATTGATCATATTCTTTTCCCGTCGCGTGTAGTGAGCAGCCCGGATAATATGAAACTTTCAAGAGAGTAGCCTCCTTTTATGCTTGTTACTTCTCAATATCAAACCAGCTATGGTTCGACACGAAACAATTTTACCATTATATACTTTTTGTTTTCTCAAAAATACTTTTAAGCGATTTCATATCCTTGGTCCGCGGAGACAGAAGCGACAGCTTTCCTTTCAGGAACATACCCGGCGCCATAAGAACGTCCGAGAAAAGATCTCCCGACGTGAGTTTATACTCAGCCATCATCATTGGTTCATTGATACGCCCGCCACGCTTAATTCCGGCAAGGAATGCTTTATGGAACTTCAAAACATTCTTCTCGCGAGCACCGGCTCCAGATTCGATTGCCATCTGCCGCAGTACATCCATCATCCGGGCAATATCCACCTGATTGGGGCAGCGGGTAATGCAGGTCTCACAGGAAAGACAAAGCCAGATTGTTGAGCTTTTGAGCACTTCCTCGCGCTTGCCGTTTTGAATCATCTTGACAACCTTATTGGGGTTGTATTCCATGTGAGAAGCAACAGGGCAACCCGCGGTGCACTTGCGGCAGTGATAACAGCGCTGAATCGGCACGCCGTCTATTTTCTTATTTACTTCTTCCAAAAAAGTTTCCATATTCACCTTTTCTTTACTCAAACTAATTATGGGTTGAAGATAAAATCTTCTTTATCCTGTTCACTGTATTTGCCCAGCGGCGGCATGTCTTCCATCGAAGAACCGGCGCGGCTGCCGAATAATTCAACACAATCTTTATCTATCTTTTTCAAATAATTGCGCAGGTCAACACCCATCGGGCAAACGGAAATGCACGACCCACAATCCACGCAGCGACCAACCATGTGGTACAGGCGCATGCATTGAAATACCTGCGTATCGGTCTTATCCTCGCCGATGCCTACCCATTGTGGTTGACTCTGCTCCACAAAGCAAGTCGGGCAGTAGCAGGAAGGGCAAGCCTGACGGCAGGCGTTACAGCGGATGCACTTTTCCATTTCTTTGGTAAAATACGCCCAGCGCTCTTCAATAGATTTTTTCTCAAATTCGTTAATTTTGCTGTATTCATTATCAGGGTTCATGGCCGGAGCCGGAGAGCCAATCATAATATCGGAGATAATCGGATTATTAAAACGGCAGACTACGCAATTGGGAGCAATCACGTCCTTAAAAGCAACTGTCTTATCGCCCGCTGCTGTTTTTATTTTCAATTGTCCGCCTTCAATAGTTCCATCCAGTATTTCGGCCTGCTGCAAACTCTTCGCCAGATTTTTTCTATCCACATACCCCTCACAGGGCACGCCGATGATATAGACTTCATCGCGGCCATACTGCCTCTCCTGTAAATGAATAATGAGAGAGCGGGTTGTGCAACCGCGGGCGACAACGCCGATAATCTTCTTTTTGCGGTCTTCCGGTTTGACGCGCTTTTGCGAATTCTTATGATTAGTTATCAGGTCATGCACAAATTTGGCTAAATTCTGCGTGCAGAGGTCATTAAATACCAACTTGTCGGCTTCCGCCTCTGTGGATACAAAGCAAGGTGTTGCCGTCATGGGCAGCGTTCCTTTTTCATAGCCGATAATGACGTCAACCTTCTTTTCCAAAAGCAGCCTTTTAGCAACTTCTCGTAATTTCGTATCGATGTTTTCCACTATTGATTCCCCGTCTATAATCTATTTTCCCAATTAACCAATTTTCTTGAGCATTTTTTTTGCCGGCCCCAGAGCTTTAACCTTGGCGGTCACACCTCTGATGACTTGCGCAAAGCGGTCGCCTTCGGAGGCGGAAACCCAGGTAAACATTGTTCTGTCGCCTTCGAGGCCGATGTAATTCAGAAAACGTTTTAATGTGGCAAACTTGCGGCGGGCGACTAAATTCCCTGTTATGTAATGGCACTCGCCGGGATGACAACCGGAAACCAGAACTCCGTCGGCTCCGCCTTGCAGCGCTTTCACGATGTAAAAAGGATTAATCCTGCCGGTGCAGGGAACACGAATAATTCTCACATTGGGCGGATACTGAATTCTACTGATGCCCGCCAGATCCGCTCCGGCGTAAGTGCACCAATTGCAGACGATCGCAACAATTTTCGGTTCCCAACTTTCTTTTGCCAAATTTTCCGCCATACATGCTCCATCACACGACGCGATCATCGCACCGCTTTTCTTAATTTATTGTCTCAATTTGAGCTAATACTTCTTCGTTGTTAAAGCCGTTCAAATCCACGGCGTTCATACGGCAGGATGCCGTGCAGACACCGCAGCCTTTGCAAAGGACGGCATTGACTTCAGCACAACCTTCGTTGACATTAACCATAATTGCACTGAACGGACAGTTAATTTCACAAAGCCCACAAGCCGAACAGCGCTCTTTGTTGACATAAGCCGTCTTTCCTTCCGCCTCGATGAAATCTTGGGTCAGAATTGTACAGGCGCGCGATACCGCCGCATTGGCCTGCGTGACAGATTCATCGCTGAACTTCGGCGAATGCGCCATACCGCACATAAATACGCCATCCGTCTGGAAATCAACCGGGCGCAATTTAACGTGCGCTTCGAGGAAGAAACCGTCCTGATTGGTTGGCACCTTTAGCATCTGGCCGATTGCGGCGTTTTCCGGATTCGGCACAACGCCAACACTCAAGGCCACGATATCAGCGGGCAGGCTGACGACTTCATTGAGAATCGGATCCAGAACCTTTACCGTTATCTTATCGCCAGCCGCGACAACTTCCGGCTTTCTGTCCTCTTCATAAGAGATAAATTTTATATTCGCCTCGCGCGCCTGTTTGTAATAATCTTCCTTGAAAGCAAACGTGCGGATATCCCGATAAATGATGGTGATATCACGCGAAGGATCAGCAGCTTTTAATTCCAGAGCATTCTTAACGGCTTCGCTGCAACAATAACGGCTGCAATAGGGCCTCTCTTTATCGCGGGAACCGACGCACTGAATCATGACAATATTTTTCGCCGACGCCAAGCTGGCCGACTTCTCGTAAATCAAGCTTTCCAGTTCTCTTTGTGTTTTAACTTTGGCGTTCTGACCGTAGAGATATTCTTTCGGCTTATTTTCATAAGCACCTGTAGCGACAATCACAATACCGTGTTCGAATACTTTTTCACCATCTTTGGCCTGCACGGTTGTTTTGTAATTACCGATGAAGCCGTCGATTTTCTTAATCTGAGCGCTTGTGGCTACTGTGATTAATGGATTTTTATAAACCTTTTCCAAAAGCGCCTTTAGATGCTTTCGGGTATCTAGCCCTTCGAGAGTTTTATATAAATAACGGTAATTGCCGCCCAGTTGATCTTCTTTTTCGACGATATAAGAAGCAAAACCCTGATCAGCCAGAGAAAGCGCCGCTGTCATACCGGCCAAGCCGCCGCCGATAATCAAAGCCGCGTGATTGACGGAAAGCTGACCGGGCTTCAGCGGTTTTAAATATTGCGCCTTGGCTACAGCCATTCGCACTAAATCTTTGGCTTTTTGCGTTGCCGCTTCCGGCTCATGCATATGCACCCAGGAATCCTGATCGCGGATGTTGGCCATCTCAAATAGATACCTGTTGAGACCGGCCTTTTCACAGTTTTCCTGAAACAGGCCTTCATGCGTACGCGGTGAACAGGAGGCCACGACAACTCTGGTTAAATTTTGTTCCTTGATAACTTCACCCATTTTTACGGCTGTATCCTGTGAGCAGGTGAAAAGATTGTCCGCAGTGTAAACAACTGTCGGCAAGGTTGCCGCATAATCTCTGACGGAAGGAACGTTCACAACGCCGCCGATATTGATACCGCAATGGCAGACAAAAACACCGGTGCGTACTGCCTGGCCACGCAAATCTTTTTCCTCCGGTACTTCCTCGGCGATTGTCAGCGTGCCGCGTTTGGCTGCCAACAATCCTTCCGCGCAGGCGGCAGCAGCGCTGGCTTCCATAACCGTTTCGGGAATATCTTTGGGACCGCCGAATGCTCCGCAGACGAAAACTCCGGGACGCGAGGTCTGCACAGGGTTTTCCAAAGAAGTCTTGCAGAAGCCGTGTTCTTCAAGCTCAATGCCAAGACTGGAGGAGATCTTTTTAGAATCTTTGGGCGGCGTGAGTCCCACGGAAAGAACAACCATATCAAATTCTTCTTCGATTAATTTGCCGTCCTGCGAAACATAAGTCATGAGCAGATTATTGCTCTGCTGCAATTCCTTGATTGCCGAAGGCATCGAGCGGATATAACGGATGCCGTATTCATCTTTGGCGCGATTGACAAAGCGGTCGAAATCCTTGCCGTGCGCGCGAATGTCCATGTAGAAAATTGTTGGTTCCAACCCTTTGGCGTGTTCCTTGCCGATAATCGCTTCCTTGGTGGCATACATACAGCAAACCGATGAACACCAACTGTTATCGCAGGATGTATCGCGGGAACCGACGCACTGAATGAAAGCGATCTTCTTGGGCTCTTTGCCGTCGGAAATTCTCTGCACATGGCCGAAGAAAGGACCGGAAGCAGACAGAATACGTTCAAACTGAATACTGGAGACAACATTTTTATAAATGCCGTAACCGTATTCGCCGCGCAGCCGGGCGTCGAATATTTCAAAACCCGGTGAAGCGATAACGGCACCGACTTCAATTGTTTCTTCTTCAAATGTCATATTGTGGTCGATGGCTTTGGCAATACAGGCATCAACGCATTGATAACATTCGGAACAGATACCGCAGGAAAGACAGCGCGCGGCTTCGGCTTTCGCCTGCTCTTCGGTGAAACCCAGACCAACTTCTTTGAAGTTTGTTCTTCTTTCTTCGGAATCCATCAAAGGATAATGAATTCTCTTCACTTTTTTGACATTCTTGGTGTCGGCCTGATCTGCCAATCCTTTGGTCCAGTCATGGGCGCGACCAGCTTGGATATCCTCGCCTTTCAGATAAAGATCAATCGAAATTGCAGCTTCTTTACCGGCATTAATAGCCTTAACCGCCGTTGCCGGGCCGGTGACTACGTCGCCGCCGGCGAAAATGCCGGGAACGCTTGTCGCAAAGGTAACCGCATCAGTATCTATGTTATTCCATTTATTAATGGCAACACCAGATTCTTTGCTGATAAAGGATAACTCGTTGGCCTGGCCGATAGCCGGAACAATGGCGTCAACTGCGATTTTAAATTCGGAACCTTTAACGGGGACAGGACGACGGCGGCCACTGGCATCGGGCTCGCCTAATTCCATACGGAGGCATTCGATGGCGGAGACTTTGCCGTCTTTACCGATAATTCGCACCGGTGCCGCCAGAAATTCCATCTTGATTCCTTCTTCGAGCGCTTCTTCAATTTCTTCCGGAGCTGCAGGCATTTCGGCGCGTGTCCGGCGATAGAGAATGAAAACTTCCTTCGAGCCTGTTCTGACTGCCGTGCGCACTGCATCCATCGCGACGTTACCGCCGCCGACTACGGCAACACGGTTGCCCAGGAATACTTTGTCGCCAAGATTTACCTTCTTTAAATAATCAATACCATGAATGACGCCTTGCAAATCCTCGCCGGGAATGTCCAGTTTGGAGCTGATATGTGAACCGCAGCCGATGAATACGGCGTCATAATTCTTTTTGAGTTGATCGAGCGTAATATCTTTGCCGACTCGGGTGTTCAATTTGATCTTAACGCCCAATGCCTCAATAATCTTGATTTCGGCGTTGATGATGTTTTTCGGCAGACGATATTCGGGAATACCGACGGTGAGCCAACCACCAGCAACGGGCAGTGCTTCAAATACTTCAATATCATAGCCTTCGATGGCCAGATAATAAGCGGCGGAAAGACCGGCCGGGCCGGCGCCGATAATCGCCACTTTCTTATTTTTCTTTTCTTTTATTTCCGGGATAAATTTCTCTGCATCATTTAAATCCATATCAGCCACAAACTGCTTTAAGTGCATGATGTCAATCGGCTGCTCGACCTCGCCTCTTTTGCAGGCTGCTTCGCAGGGATGATTACAAACACGTCCGCAAACTGACGGGAACGGGTTATCCTTTTTAATAAGTTTCAGAGCTTCTTTATATTTACCGGCGGCAATGAGAGCCACATAGCCCTGCACGCTGATGTGCGTGGGGCAACCGGCTTTACAGGGAGAAGTTCCCAGTTTATCGATGGCAAAACCGCTGGGAATCGCCTGCG
The DNA here is from genome assembly GCA_003142535.1 of Syntrophaceae bacterium. GTDB lineage: Bacteria > Desulfobacterota > Syntrophia > Syntrophales > Smithellaceae > Fen-1166. Next base: position 128,405 of record PLMQ01000068.1, on the reverse strand, counting down.
GGAAATGGCGGTAGATCGCTTTTCTCTCACTTAAATTGCCGTTGAATTCGGAAGGAACAGAAACCGGGCAGACATTGGCGCAATCACCGCAGCCGGTACATTTATCGAGATTAACAAAACGCGGGGCGCGAGTCATTTTTATTTTAAAGCGACCGGGTTCGCCCTCGACTGATTCCACCGTACGGCGAGTCATTATTTCAACATTGGGATGGCGTCCGACTTCCACCAGTTTCGGGGATAATATACAGGCGGAACAGTCGTTTGTCGGGAAAGTTTTATCGAGCTGGGCCATGACACCGCCGATGCTGATTCCATTTTCCACCAGATATACTTTCATTCCGGAATTGGCCAGATCGAGGGACGCCTGAATACCGGCGATTCCCGAGCCAACAACCATTACTGCACCAACTTTTTCGTTATCTTTCAGCACTGAATTACACCTCGTTAATTCTATGTAAACACTTTGGTAAAAAACTGTCTGATTCAATGTCAGACTAGACTGCGTGGGCTAACATAATTTAATAACCATGTCAAGGGCAGATGACCATTTTGTCTCTATTCTTTTGCTAACTTTCGAATATATCAGATAATATTGTGACCGCCGTTCAGGATTTATATGGTGCATGTTTAATTCTGAGATATAGATGGGAAAAATCAGTCCGGTATTTGGTCTTTAAGACGTGCCAGATGATCGTCCAGCGCCTGCCAGATTTTATCTTTACCTTTTTGCGTTTTGGCCGAAAAAAGAATTGTTTTTCCCGAGGATACACGCAATTCTTTTTCAATAGCGCGCCTTTGAGATGCCGCCTGATTATTAGACAATTTATCAACCTTGGTCAGAATATATAAATAAGGCAGGCGGTAGCTTTCCAGCCAATCGCGCAATGCTAAATCATCAACGCTGGGATTGCGGCGAATATCCAGAATAAAAATTACCAAAGCAAGATTCTGGCGTTCTTTAAGATAGGCTTCGATCATATCTCCCCAGTCTTTCTTCACTGATTGGGATACTTTGGCAAAACCATAGCCGGGCAAATCAACAAAAGAGAGCTTTTCGTTAATGGTGAAAAAATTGATAAGTTGGGTGCGCCCAGGAGTATTGCTGGTCTTGGCCAGATTCTTGCGGGCAACCAGTGTATTGATTAAAGATGATTTGCCAACATTCGATCGCCCCACAAAGGCAATCTCCGGCAATACCGCCTCGGGATACTGCGGCGGCCAAACCGCGCTCTTCACAAATTCCGCACTAGTAATTTTCATAATTTAAAAATATGTTTTAATTTCAGTCAAATGTTTTTGCCGGATGGCGTGCGGCCTGACTATTGCTATGCAATGTGAACTTGCAATTGTTTCCCCAGCGCTTTGGCAACTCGTTCTAATGTTGACAACTTAATATCTTCGGCATGATTTTCAATTCTTGAAATTGCCGTTTTCTTTGTTTTAAGCCGACTCGCAAGTTCATCTTGAGTTAATCCTGCTGACTCTCTTGCCTGACGCAACATAACCCCGATTTTGAACTGTTCGTAACCTTCATCAAATCCCACGGAAAATTTCTTATCCCTCTTTTTTCTATCTGCTATATATTTTTTAAGATCACTCATGTTTTTTCCTCCTGCTTAGAAAATATCTTCTGCGCAGCTACACTTTTCATCAACAGATTTGTGCATGATTATATGTTAACTTACACGTTAACCATTGTCAAGAATAATCATTATTTTTGTCACGTTAGAAGTGGTTAACCACCGGAAAGTCAGGAATAGCTAGCCTTAGCGGAATTACAAACCTGAAATGTTAAGAGCAAAGATTTGACCCTCTTTTTCCTTCAAAAAATCAGGGTTTCTTTTTTTGTTGTATTTGTCTCAACAAAATGGCGTTGTAATCTGCAAATTCCTCGGAAGCGAGTTCATCCTTGATCTTTTCTACTCTTTTAACTATTTGTTCTAGATGGCCCAATGAGATGTTATGCTTTAATATGACAACTTTTTTTGACTGACTTTCTAATTTCTTTGACAATGGACCATCTTCAGATAGCTTGCTATTAAACTCTTTTAAAATTGCTTTATCTTTCGGTAATATCAATAACGGAGTAACAATATACTCACCAGTTGATTTTATATAGTCAAAAATTGCTACCTGAAGTACATACATGTAATCATCAAAGATTTCTAATTCCTTTTCTTTCCCATATTTTTTTTCATAGTCGCTAATAATATGACTTTTCTTGCTAGGTGTTATTGGCTTTGTAGCATAAGCCTGTGACCCGTAAACCATATTTTCTATTACATCTTCATTGCCTATAGCAATACTAATGACCCTCCAATCATATGTGCCGCTGTAAGGCTTGCTATTGGAGAAAATTATCCATAATCCCTTTGTTGAATGCACATATATTAAAGACAATTCACTATTCCTTAAGATAAATGGTGACTTCCCAGTAAGAGTTGAGTCAGGCTTACCATATACCTGCGCCACTTCAATTAATTTGCTACCAATGGTAATTGACTTAGATGTTTTTGGATAAGCAGATTCATCTTTAATCCCGAGAGGTTCACTATATGCAAGACCTTTTAAGGTCATTTTCTTTTGGTCTATCCAAGCTGTCCAATTATCCTTAAAGAGCATTCTGTCCGAATCTGTTAAACCAGCTTCTCCTAATTTCTTTACTACGTCGTTCTTTGGTTCGCCTAATTTGAAAGGACCTAAAAATTGTTCTCTGGTTGTGATGTCTTTATTATCTGTAGGAATATTCGATTTGTCATTCTTCAATCCTTCGCTTTGAACTGGTGAAGTAAGAAAAGTTAATGTAAACAATAGTCCAAAAATTATTTTTTGTGCACTTTTCATAAACCCTCCTTCCGTGATTTCGCATAATATCTAGATTTCAAAATTAAATGTCCACAGAAAAGAAATGGGTCAGGTCTTGAAATAACATTTTTCTTTCCGACTCTAAATAATATGGGGCTGTTCAAAAATACTTAGATGCAAGGCGCGCGAGTATCGTGGAGTGAGACCTACTTTTCGTAGGTCGCAGCGACGCGAACGGAGCGCAACGCCGCAGATAGGCATTTTTCAACAGCCCCTATTCCCGCTCAAAGACAATCCCATACTTCTCCAGCTTCCGTTCAAACGTAGGGCGGGAAATTCCCAGAATTTCGCAAACTTCCCCTTTGTTTTTATCCGTTTCCCGAATTACTTTTATAATGTAGCGCTCTTCCACTTGATCCAGAGTTAAAAGCTTGCCCGGCAAAGAAGGTTTCGCAATATCTTCCATTATTTCGGATTGAGTTTTGAGGGCTTCTTCTCCGCCCAGTTCCGGAAAATCACTTTTGCTTAAAACCTGTCCTTTAGCCACAACACAAGCCCGGACAAGTAAATTTTCCAGCTCACGCACATTCCCCGGCCAATTATATTTCATGAATATTTTCATCATCTCATCGGAAACACCGATGACTTTCTTGTGCAAATCAAGATTGATTTTCGCCAGCAAATAGTTCATCAAATGCGGTATATCCTGCTTACGCGAACGTAATGGCGGAATGTTGATGGCGACAATATTCAAACGGTAATATAAATCGTCACGAAATCTTCCTTCTTTGACCATAGTCTTCAAATCTTTATTAGTCGCCGTCATAATTCGTGCGCTAACTTTGACCTTATCTTTGCCGCCTACCCTTTCGAATTCCATTTCCTGCAAAACCCGCAGGAGCTTGGCCTGCAGGTTGATGGACATTTCACTGATTTCATCGAGAAATACTGTGCCATAGCGCGCCAGTTCAAATTTGCCCAGTTTACGGGCAATCGCGCCGGTAAATGATCCTTTTTCATGGCCGAATAATTCCGATTCCAATAACGTCTCGACAATTGCCGAACAGTTGACGGCAATAAAAGGTTCGTCCGGTGATGTATTATGATGAATAACCTTGGCAATCAGTTCTTTTCCTGTGCCACTTTCACCCTGAATAAGCACGGTTGTTCTGCTTTGCGAAACAATACCAATGGTTTTAAAAATTTCGCGCATTTCATTGCCGGTGCCGACAATATCACCAACCCGAAAACTGCGTGATGGTTCCGTCAAAAGGCCTTCGATCTTTTGTTCCATCTCCAGAGACTTGAGTGCCTTTTTAATCGCCATATCCAGTTCATCAACATTGACCGGCTTATGGATATAATCAAAAGCGCCACCTTTCATGGCAGTGATCGTGGTTTCCATGTCATGATAAGCGGTAATCATAATTACTTTGACGTTTTCATTTTCCTCTTTGAGATCTTCCAGAACGGCAAAACCATCAACATCCGGCAGGCGAATATCCAGAATCACAACATCCGCCGGATGCTGCACATACTTATTCAAACCTTCTGTCCCGTTGGCGGCTGTTTCTACTTTGTAGCCTTCTTCCGTTAAATACAAATCGAGCGTTTCCCGGATAGAAGAGTCATCATCAATAACAAGAATACTTGGCATACACTCTTACCTTATTTGTTCAAGGGCACGGCCAGCCGCGCTTTTTCCGACTCCACCGGCAGCGTGACAAGAACTGTTGTCCCCTTATCTTTCTCGCTCGTAATGTCAATAGTCCCCTGATGGAGATCAATTATTTTCTTAACCTGAGAAAGCCCCAATCCTGTACCATATTTTTTCCGTGTAAAGAAAGGATTAAATAAATGGGGCATGTCTTCGGAGTCAATGCCGCAACCGTTGTCTTCAATCCGGATAACCACAGCCTCATTACTTCTCTCAGGGCATTGCAAAGAAATTAAAATAATGCCCCCATCTTCTACCGCTTCTGCTGCATTACGGATAATATTCAAAAAAGTATCAACGAGCATCGCCGGATCGGCTGCAATCATGGGAATCTCTTCGTACTTTGTCTGCACATCTATATGTTTATCGGCAATTCCCTTTTCCGCCATAGCCAATGCCTGCTCCAGCACCTTGGCCAAATCGACCGGCACCTTTTGCGGATCTACCGGTTTGGCGAATATTAAAACATTATTGACCAACTCTTCGAGATGTTCCACTTCCTTCTCGGCAATTTTAAATCTCTTTAAATCATTACCGGCAGGATTCATGCGCTTTCCCAGTATCTGTAAACTCATCTTGATCGAAGAAAGTGGATTGCGCACCTCATGGGCAATACCCGCCGAAAACTGCCCCAAGGCAGCAAGTTTCTGGCTTTCATAAAGCTTTTTTTCCAGATTTTTAAATTCTGTTATATCACGCTGCACCACAAGATAGCGGTCGGTGCCGATTACCGGGGATGTTGTAATCAGAAGATTTACTCTTTTGCCGTCCTTTGCTATGGCTTCTATTTCGTAGGGTTTATAAATACCTTTTTTTGCTTCCTGCCATCTGGCCCAGACAAAATCCTTGTCTTCGGGAGCAACAAAATCCAAAAAGTATTTGCCTTTGAATTCACGAGAAGAACGACCCCCTTCTTTCTTCAAGCCTCGGCTCATATAATTGACAATGCCATTTCCATCCAGCTCATATATTTTATCCGGTAGACTCTTGACTATGGTTTGGAGATAGCTATAGAGCTCCTCAATTTCACGCCGCAATTCAATATTCTGGGCCAATTCATTTTGCAGTGTTTCCGCGTATTCGCGCAAGCTCCTGGCCAGCTCCTCCTCGCGCGAAACATCCTGCAGCGTTTCAATTGCCGCAATTATTTCCCCTCTTTCATCATATATAGGGGATGCTAAAAAATACAGATACCGGCTGCAGCCGCCAAGGTTCTCAAAATAATCGGTGGCTTCATAAGCTCCGAGCACTTTTTCTGATTTTTTTACTTTCTTCGCGCCATAATATTTACTCAACCCTTCTAAATCCCGATCAACTATCAAATCGGCGATGACCGGCCTCTTGACCGAATAAAAAGGTATATGATGCTTGTCTGTGTTAACCATCTCGCTTGCGGGATAGCCGGTCAGCTCCTCGCAAGCACGATTCCACAAGATAACTTTATGCTCCCTATTGATAACGAACGAAGGTATTGGCGAACCTTCAATAATGCCGTCGATGGTTTTCTTTTCCCGCAGCAGTTTTTCCTGCCAGTCCTCCCGCTCTTTCAATCTTTTCTGCTCTTCCTTGACGCGCAGGTTTTTGCCTTCTTTAAAAGCAAAAGATATACCGACAATAACAACTACCAAAATCAGTAATAATGAGCTGAAAAGAGTATAAACAAAAGTTTTACGAACAGGGGAAATTACCTGGCTGTACGGAGCAACAACAAAAAGAATCCATTTTTTATCTCCCGCCTGCAGCGGAGAAAAAGCAACTACACTGCGCTGCTGCTTTTTATCACTCTGGCGCACTACTGCTTCAAAGTAAGCACTTTTGTCTGATGAAAAATCAATTTGCGCTTCCTTATCGTTGCGCAACAGGTCTTTAATGTTCTTCCCGATAAATGCTGAATCGGGATGAATAATTATCTGTTGCTTTTCATCGATCAGCCAGAGATCTCCCAATTCATTATCTCTGGTTTGCTTTTCATATTTATCCACAACTGCCGCCAGAGAGAAGGAAACCATCCATGCTCCAGCAAATTTGCCGTCTTGGCGCCGGAGAGGGCAGCCGACCACCAGATACCAGTCCGTTTTTTGTTTTAAGTTGACTGCCCGTGATCGTTCCGTTAAAGCCAGACCTAAATACTGTTGTTGTTTTTTCTGGAGAGCCTTAAAGTGATCGGACAAATTTATTGCGGGGAAGGTATCCTGCGGATAAATGCGCTTTATCCTGCCTGCGGCATCAAACAGGACAACTGTATTAAGAGTGTTTTCCCAGCCGGAAGAAAATATTTTGTAATTACTGTCAATTTCTGCGGAAGGTATTTTTAGCTGAGGATCAAAATGAGAAAATAAAGCAACATTTTTCCCGACCTGCAAGAAAATATCGGCCATTCTTGTTGCAGTATTTTGGACATGGGCAAGCTGCTGTCGGCTGAAGAGCTCTACCATATCCTTTTCCCGGGCATGATTAACTGTCAAGGCAAGCAGCAGAATTAAGATAATTACAGTCGCGCTGGCCAACCAAATGCGTATTTTCATAATAGCTATAGAAGTGCCTTACCTCTTCCTAAACCGATGACCATGATTGTCTTCTTCATCGGTCTTTCTTTGATGGTGAATTGGGAATGATAATATTATTTCTCTTCCTTCTTATTATTTTCATCCGCAGATCGTTTTATTCCGATCAGGACATAAACTAAAATTGCTGCTGTCAACGAAATAAGCAGTTTCGCCAAACCGCTTTCAATTTTCAAAACGTGAGAACAAATAAGCCAGACTACAGGGTAAGTAATAGCAGTCAAAAGTTCCTGCATATATTTATGCCTTAATGATTCCTTTGCATTTTTTAAAATATTACTATTGGCAATCCTAACGGTCAAACAGTAAAATTTCAATCAAAATATATATAAAATTGAGATTATTATTAATTACGGACCATTCCAACACGCTGCAATTATGTAATAATCGGATGTCTTAAAATTCTGTATTTTTTAATGTTCCATTTCAAATAATTTAACAAAACTTTAAATTTCATCACCAAAAAGAAATTCATTTGATTTTCACAAAAAAATAATAAGCAAATATTTTAACACTTTAGGAAGAAAGCTTTTCATCTTCGGCACTGGCACATATCCTGCACAACTTTTAGTCTGTTTTAATTTGGAGATAATTCCTCTTTTCATGATATTTGATTTATGTTAGTGGAGAGGCGTTAAATTATTATAATTATAGAGAGGAAAGGAGAAAAAAATGTCACGCAAATTTGGTAAAAGAATTTTAACAGCATTTACTGCAATAGTAGTTATGCTCTTAGCGAGCCCCATCGTTTTTGCTGCGGAAACAATTCCGGCAGGTGAGTCTTATTCCAAGGCGATTTTTGCCGTCGGCGCAATGCTGGCAGCAGGTATTGCTATCGGAGTGGGAGCAGTTGGTGCGGGGTTAGGCATTGGAACAGCCGCCAGCGGCGCATGCTCCGCTGTAGGAAGAAACCCCGGTGTACAAGGCAAAATCATGATGACCATGCTGGTCGGTATGGCTATGGCTGAATCAATCGCTATTTATGCATTGGTCGTTTCTCTTGTATTACTTTATGCTAACCCTTACATGCGTTATTTTTTGGGTTAATAATTAAATAAATTAACTACAAAATTAACAAAGGTTAGGGGGAATGGTAATGTCTGAAACTAAAAAAGATAAGCAGTTTTTTACTGTAGGAGGTGTCTTCTTCCTGCTTATCGTAATCCCCTTATCACTCATGGCGTTTTTAATTGCCAACGGCATGTTTAAGCTGGGGGTTACCATAAAAGAGCGAGCTGTGAATGTGCTCGATCAAAAGTCCCAGGAAGAAATTAAGATACGTGCCATTAACACAGCCGAAGAAGTTGCCAACTTTCTCAATGAAAGAAAGAAGGATGTTCTTACCGCAACCATTCTTCCTGCTAATGACATCGTTTATAAACAATTTCTAAAAGAAAGCAATAAAACCATCTGGATAAAGGATGGTAAAAAAATCCGGCTGACATCTGCCCCAGTTTATACGGAAATGTCCCTTATCGACAAAACCGGCCGGGAAACAATTAAAATTGTCAATGGGCATACGATGACCGCAGATAAGTTAAAAAATGTCAGCAATTCCGCCAGCACCGCTTACAAGATGGAAACTTATTTTGCTAAAACTAAAGATCTTAATAAAGGCGATGTTTACGTTTCTCCGGTTACCGGGTGGTATGTGACCAAGCAGGAATTCGAAAAGGGAAAGAGTTTTTCCGGTGTTGTACGTTTCGCCACCCCGGTATTCGGCAAAGAGGGTTTTGCCGGCATCATTGTCCTGACGTTGGATTATCGGCATCTGGCTAAATACACCAATCAGGTAATTCCTACGCAGGCTGACCAGGTGCTAAAAGCCGATGCTTCCACCGGCAATTATGCATACATGATTGATAGCCGCGGTTTTGTCATAGTTCATCCCAATGATTTTCACATTGGGGGATTAACTAAAGAAGGCATTCCTGTGCAATCGCTAACGGAAAAAACTGCCTCAGCTCTGATGAAAAACGGCGAAGAAGTTCTTAACTTCAACATGATGGGTTATACCGATACCAATCTTCCCCTGATAGCAAAGGATGCTGCAGCGGGAAATGCCGGAACTAAATCTTATAAGTTCGGCGGCCATACGATATTTGTGGCTTACGCTCCGATCAAGTTTTATGCTGCCAGTTACCCCGCTCCTGCCGGATTCGGCTGGGTCGGAATGGGCATAGACGTAGAAAAATATAATGAGGCGGCCATTAAAGCCTCAAAAAGTATTGACAAGGAAGCTAAATCATGGACGGCAACAATTATCTTCATACTGATTGCTTCCATGATTATACTCTTCCTCATTATGTGGCTGCTAGTACGCGGCATTAACCGGTCGATACAATCGGAAGTGCCGGAGGGCTCGCAATCACCTCTCGCGTTCGATGATGACGACGAAGATGATGATAAATAACTAAAAGGCCGAATTTAATTCGGCCTTTTTTTATTCCAAATTTACTTTTCCATATAAAAATAAACGTTTATTTGCCGCTCGCAATATATATTTATCTTCTTGATATCATTGATTATCCTTATAGGATATTTTAATTGACTTCAGAAATCAAAACTGGTAGATACGCGCAACCTTAAATGACCAATATTTTGTGGAGCCACTTCAGCAGGAGCCGATGAAATCATTATATATATGATGCGACATCCCGCCAAGGCGGGATAAATATTTCTCAGGAGGATTTAATGAAAGACAATAAACTGATATTATGGTTTGATTCCATCGAGCTTGCCGATCTCGCCCAGGTCGGCGGCAAGAATGCTTCTTTAGGCGAAATGAGAAAAGAACTGATTTCCAAAGGTGTCAATATACCAGATGGCTTTGCAATCACGGCTTACGCCTACCGCCACCTTTTATCACATGCCGGCATCGAGGAAGAAATCAAAAAGTTACTTTCCGACGTGAATACGCACGATATAAGAAATTTATCCGAACGCGGCCAGAAAATTCGTTCCCTTATTTACAATGCCAAATTCCCCGATGACCTGCGTAAGGAAATTATCAAAGCCTATAAAAAGCTTTGCGACGAATACGGCCCGAATACCGATGTCGCCGTCCGCAGTTCTGCCACGGCTGAAGATCTCCCGAATGCCAGCTTTGCCGGCCAACAGGAAACATTCCTGAATATCCGCGGTGAAGATGTTTTGATTGATGCCTGTAAAAAATGTTTTGCCTCGCTGTATACCGACCGGGCTATTTCTTACCGTGTTGACAAAGGATTCGATCACATGTCTGTTGCCCTTTCCATCGGCGTGCAGAAAATGGTGCGTTCCGACCTGGCATCTTCCGGTGTTATTTTCTCCATAGATACCGAAACGGGGTTTAAAGATGCGATTCTGATTACCGGCGCTTACGGTCTGGGCGAAACAGTCGTTCAGGGAACCGTCAACCCTGATGAATTTTATGTCTTCAAGCCGACTTTAAAAACAGGCTACCGGCCGATCATTCAGAAAAAACTAGGGACTAAAGAAATTAAAATGATTTATGCTTCCGAGACAGACAGCGAATCAACAGTGGTCAATCCTGTGCCGCTGGAAGACCGCAATCGTTTTTGTTTGAATGATGATGAAATACTTACACTGGCCAAGTGGACTATGATTATTGAAGATCATTATTCACAAAAAGCCGGCTACTTCAAGCCGATGGATATTGAATGGGGCAAGGACGGCAAAACCAATGGCCTCTTCATCCTGCAAGCACGACCGGAAACAGTGCAATCACAAAAAGATATAAACGTTCTGGAAGACTACGTACTTCTGGATAAAAAAGAACCTATTGTCAAAGGCACGAGCGTTGGTTCCAAAATCGGCGCCGGGCCTGTACATGTCATAGAATCCGTAAATGAAATTAGAAGATTCCGCAAAGGTGAGGTACTTGTTTCTGATATGACCGATCCCGACTGGGAACCGATTATGAAAATTGCTTCGGCTATCGTTACCAACAAGGGTGGGCGTACCTGCCATGCCGCCATTGTCAGCCGCGAATTGGGTGTACCCTGCATTGTCGGTACGGGTAATGGGACCACGATTCTGCAAAATATTTCTGAAGCCACGGTTTCCTGTGCGGAAGGCGAAGTAGGCAATGTTTACAGCGGTATTTTAAAATATGATATTCACCGGATAAATGCCCAGGAAATGAATCGCCCCAGAACCAAAATCATGATGAACGTGGGCAATCCCGATAATGCTTTCAAACTGGCAGCAATACCCAATGACGGCATAGGGCTGGCACGCCTGGAGTTTATCATTACTCATTTCATTGCTATTCACCCGATGGCGTTAATTCACCCGGAGAAAGTTACCGATGAAAAAGTCCGTAAAGATATTGACAAGCTCACTCAGGGATATGCAAATAAAGGTGATTTCTTTGTGGACAAGCTGGCGCAGGGCGTAGCAAAAATCGCCGCCGCTTTTTATCCCAATGATGCTATCGTACGCATGAGCGATTTCAAGAGCAACGAATATGCAGGTTTGATGGGCGGCTCCTTCTTTGAGTTGGATGAAGAAAACCCGATGATCGGTTTCCGCGGAGCATCGCGTTATTATGATCCTCGCTACCGCGAGGCTTTTTCACTTGAATGTGAGGCAATGTTGAAAGTCCGTGATGAAATGGGGCTGACCAACGTGAAGCTCATGATTCCTTTTTGCCGCACTGTTGCCGAAGGTAAGAATGTTATTGAACTGATGGCGAAAAAAGGGCTGGTGCAGGGTAAAAACTCTCTGGAAATTTACATGATGGTGGAAATTCCCAGCAATGTCGTTCTCATCAAGGAGTTTGGTAAAATATTCGATGGCTTCTCCATCGGTTCCAATGACCTGACTCAGCTTACTCTCGGGTTGGACCGAGATTCCGCCCAGATTTCTCATATTTTCGATGAAAGAAACGCCGCGGTGGAAGAACTTATCCGTCAGGCCATCACTGAATCTAACAAAATGGGCAAGAAAATAGGCATTTGCGGCCAGGCACCCAGTGATTATCCTGAATTTGCCAGATTTCTGGTCCAGTGCGGTATCAGCAGCATTTCTCTGAATTCGGATACCGTAATCAAAACAACCATTGATATATTAAAAACGGAAAAGGATTTAGGTATAAAGAAATAAAAAATCACGGATGCCAATTCCAAAGCAAGCTTTGGAAACCGATTCCGCATCAAGCTGCGAGAGATTATATCCCTACTTATGCGAGATAATTCGACTAACAAACTTCTTTTCGCTTCGCTTTTGAAGTTTGAGTCTCATTACCTTCTGCTTTGCGGGATTGTTCAACTTACCAATTCCGACCTGTAACCTTTAGGTTATGCGTGCGCTTTCGGAATTGGAGTTTCACGAATAAATCCAATTAAATTAAAAAATCCCCTGCTGGTTATTCCGGCGGGGAATTTTTTATTTAAGGCACGGAGAAGAGCGTAAGCCGGGTTCTGTCCCGCGTCTTGGTTACCCGCGGCGCGGTGATGATCATTCATCTGGGACAGCAGTTGCCTGTTGCCTCTAGCGACTCTACCCGAGAACATCAGGCGGGCAGCCCTCAAACATTCTCCTATTTGGTCTTGCTCCGGATGGGGTTTACCATGCTTTTCCGGTCACCCGGAAAACGGTGAGCTCTTACCTCGCCTTTTCACCCTTACCCGGCAAATAGCCGGGCGGTATTTTTTCTGTGGCACTTTCCCTGGGATCACCCCCGGTCGCCGTTAGCGACCATCCTGCCCTGTGGAGCCCGGACTTTCCTCCAGCGGACAAATTCCGCCGGCGATCATCTACTCTTCTCCAACCTAGATTAAAGTTTACACTTGATTGATTTTTCTTTCAAGTTTTCTTCCGTGATTATGATTCTGCCTAGTAAATGATTGTGCTATAGGGTATTAATTATTTATATCAATCGCTAGGTTGGCTAATTTATCAGCCCTGGCATTGTGGCAGCGCAGAACGTGCTTAACTTGAACTGATTCAAAAGAAGAAAGCAGACTGCGGACTTCCCGCATTAATACTTTTAAATTTTCATTCTTTACTTTGTAAGAACCATTGATTTGTTTAGCGAGGAGCTCTGAATCCATGTAAACATACAACTTCTTATAGCCTTCCTGCAGCGCTCCCTTTAATCCCAATATCAGCGCTTTGTATTCGGCAATATTGTTGGTGCAGTGTCCCAGATATTCTTTGCCCTCCCAAACAGCATTCCCTTCGGCATCGGTGATAACTGCTCCGGCACCACCCTCACCGGGATTACCGCGGCAGGCACCATCGCTATAGAGCCGATAATTTTGTTTCTCCATAAAATCTACACTGGCTTTTCCATATTCTGGAAGTACATTATCCTGTTGCAATTGGGACAGGCAAGCAATTCTGCGGATTTCTGCAATTCATTGTAAAGCTGCGGTGGAATATTCATGTGGCAGCCGTTACAAACGGCCTTCCAAACAGAAATAACACCAACGCCGTTATTTCTGTTTCTTATTTTTTCATACCGGGACAAAAGATCTGCAGGAACTTTCTTTATCAAATCATTCCTCTTTTGCTCCCAATTGGTATAGTCAGTATCGATTGAGTTTAACTCAGTTTCCATAAGCTTTTTTTCTTCCTGATACTGTTTCCTGTATTCATCCAGAGTCACCTGATCTTTTTTAACAAAAACAAAAAGCTTATCCAATTCATCCAATATTTTGATAATATCAGTTTCCACATCACCGCGCGATGCCTCGGCGGTTTCTATTTCTTTGAGCATGGCTTGATATTCCTTGTTGTTCTTTACTTCCAGAAGCCTTTCTTTGGTTTTTACCATACCCTCATTTATTTTCTTAATCTTGTTTTCACTTTCGCTGTGACGTGTCTTCAGCTCATCATATTTTATTTTGTTCTGTTCCGTTTCTTCTTTAAATGTGTGAAATTTTTCATCCAACCTGGCTAGCTTGTGCGGCAAATACTTTTTCTTACTATCAAACATCACCAGCTGTGAGTCACACTCCTGAAGTTCAATTAACAACAATAATTGTTCTTTCAATACGCTTCTCCTTTTTTAGATCACGGATATCAACCCCAAAGTAAGCTTTGGAAACTGATTCCTAAGCGAGCTTTGTGGTTGATACCTCCCGCTATGCGGCATTGCGTAGTCCACTACAAGTGGATTCAACTTGCCACTTCCGCTGCGCTTCGCTTGCAGAATTGGAGTTTCACGAATAAAAAAAATGCACCTTTATGGGTGCATTTTAAAAAAACAGGTTTATTCTGGAATTACCTGTGCCGTGGACTGATGACATTGTTCGCTTTATTGCACCATTCACGGCACTGACTGAATGACAGCCGCTTTCCTGAAAAATTTGTTTTATCGTTTTAATCATTTTTTCTCAATTTTTTCTGGTGGGCCCACCTGGGATCGAACCAGGGACCTACCGGTTATGAGCCGGTGGCTCTACCAATTGAGCTATGGGCCCCGCCATTTCCTTTACTTGTATGTATTCAGTGCATCAAGGTGTGTTTTGATATACCCAAATATAGTGCTTGTCAATACTATTTTGCCGCCCGTTTGCGGAAAGACGTTTTTGACTTTTTCACTTCCGGCACCTCTACTATTTCAGGCTCCTGCAACAACGCTTCCATTAATTTTATCTGTGCGCCACTTTCATCTTCGGCCATAGAGCTGAGTCTGTCGCTGATACCAAAACGCATACGTAATACTTTTTCTTCCCGCGGCGTCAGTGTAGAGAGAATTTTTCTTGTTTGATCCGCCAGATCCATGCTGATCGTAGCTTCCGAAGGAGACATAATTTTTTTGTCTTCGATAAAATCGCCTAGATGGCTGTCCTCTTCCTCACCAATCGGTGTTTCCAGAGAAATAGGTTCCTTCGCGATTTTTAAAACCTTGCGAACCTTTTCCAACGGATATTCCATTTTATTGGCAATCTCTTCGGGAGTCGGTTCGCGTCCCAATTCCTGCACCAGATAGCGCGAAGTACGGATAAGTTTATTGATGGTCTCAATCATATGGACAGGTATTCTAATCGTCCGCGCCTGATCGGCAATAGCTCGTGTTATCGCTTGCCTGATCCACCAGGTGGCATAAGTAGAAAATTTATAGCCGCGTTGATATTCAAATTTATCCACCGCCTTCATCAAACCGATATTGCCTTCCTGAATCAAATCCAGAAACTGTAAACCACGGTTGGTATATTTCTTGGCAATGCTTACAACCAGACGCAAGTTTGCTTCCACCAACTTTCTCTTGGCTGTTTCAGCCTTGCTTTCACCTTCTTCAATGGAATCAACAATTGTTTTTAAGATTGCCGTAGGGATACCCACTTCGCGGGCAATATGCTTTATTCTTTTCTGCGCCTCGGTAATGGCAGACTGGCTTTTCTTTAAGACTTCAATGGAAACACGCGCTTCTTTAGCCGCACGCTTTTCATCCTGTTTGGATTTTTTCATTTTCACCCAGGCTTTTTCCAGTTGAGCCAAATTCAATCCCGTTTCCTTTTTATATTGGTTGATTACTCTTTCGCCTCTTTCAATTTCATCGGCATAGTAACGCAATCGGGCAACAAAACGATGCATTTGCTTCTTGCTGAAACGAACTTTCCGGCAAAGGGTAATGATATTCTTCGTGTTCTTTTCCAGTTCGGCAGTTAATAACAGGCGTTGCTTGGGCCGCATTGTTTTTGATTTGAGCTTCGCGCGCAATACTTCGTTCCTGTCATCGAACAGCTTGATTCTATCAATCAGCTTTAATACTCTTATTTTGTGTTCA
Organism: Syntrophaceae bacterium; assembly: GCA_003142535.1. Lineage (GTDB taxonomy): Bacteria > Desulfobacterota > Syntrophia > Syntrophales > Smithellaceae > Fen-1166. The sequence goes on along the minus strand of PLMQ01000068.1, from coordinate 112,576 downwards.
TCTTCCTCAACGAAACCTTCTTCATCTTCAACATTATCGACAACATATTTAACCCTTATCTCGCCGGTGATTAATTTTTCACCGATATTGAGTACTTCATTAATGGAAACCGAAAGCCGGAAAATTGCCGACATTGTTTCCCGTGCGCCTTCTTCAATCTTTTTTGCTATTTCCACTTCGCCTTCGCGGCTCAAAAGTGATACCAGGCCCATCTCCCGCAGGTACATCTTCACTGGATCGCCCGTTTTACCTGCACCGGGCACAAGTGCGAGAGCTTCCGGAAATTTCACCGGGACTACATCTTCCGGCGTCTTTTTCATGACCAGCTTGTCTCCCTGCTCCGTATCTATGATATCAATATTCTTTTCTCCGAAAAGCATTATAATATCATCTATCTGGTCGGAAGAAGTAACATCCGGCGGTAACATATCGTTAACATCATCGTATGTTAAAAAGCCCTTTTCTTCACCCAGTGTAATTAACTTTTTAAATTCATCTGATTGTATTTCTTTAGCCATTTGGTATCTCCCAAATAATTTATTCGTGAAACTCCAATTTCCATAACGAAGTGTAGGGAAATTGGTATGTTGAACAATCCCGCGTAAGCGGTGGTCGTGAAACTCCAATTCCGAAAGTGAAACGTATAACCTAAAGGTCACAAGTCGGAATTGATAAGTTGTAATGAGACCCAAACTTCAGAAACAAAGTACGCTGAAGTTTGCTGGTCGAATTATCCCGCGCAGCGGAGGGTATGAATCCCAAAGCGCGTTTTGGGATTCATACCAATGATTCTTCAATAGTTTTTACCGCAGTTCTCGTTCTTTACTAATCAGATTTTTCTTTTCCTGCAGCAGCTTATTTAACAACTCCTCATTTCCGTTTTCCTGGGCTTTGCCCAGCTTTAATTTAATCTGTTGATGCTGATCCTTATACCACTTCTTCTGAATTTGCCGGATGTTGTCGGCAAAAATCTTATCAACCATTACATCATCGGCAGGCAGAGCTTCCATCATTAATTGGAATATTTTTTCGCGCAAAGGTGTATCTTCATCTGTAGGAAGAATTACACCTATATCAACAGAACCCAACAGCTTATATATTTCAATAATTTTCGCCCCTAAATCCTTTAACTCCGGCTGGAGGAAATAATCCAAGATATTTTCACTTTCCACCTGTACCGTTTTCTGCGGATATTCCAATAAAAGGCGGATTAAATTTACTTCCACAGGATCAATATGAATTTTTAGATTCTGTTTTTGTTCTGCACTCTTCTGCTTTATATGTACTTCCTTCTTGTAGACCTCCTTAATCAACAATTCTTGATTAATGCCTGTTTTCTCCGCAATGCGTTTTATAAATAGGTCCTTTTCATTCTTGTCATTAATCTTATTTATGAACTCTATCGCTGTTTTAACCTTCTCCCGCTTTTCTTCAAATGTCTTGCCACCACCTAAAACATTTTCGATATAATAATCACTCAACGGTTGAGCGTGGGAAATCAATTCTTCCAGTCTATCCTTGCCGAATTTCTTTACATAATCATCAGGATCGAAGCCTCCTGGTAGAACCAACGCTTTTGCCCGTATATTCATTCCCAAAAATAGTTCCAGGCTGCGGTCTAAGGCTTTTCTTCCTGCCTCATCCGGATCAAAAAGAGCGACAACTTCCACCGTGTATCGACGCAACAGCTCAAGGTGATCTCTGGTCAGCGCAGTGCCCAGAGTGGCGACGGCATTACCGATACCCACGTTCCACAGAGAAATTAAATCAAAATAACCTTCAACAATAAGAGCAAAACCTTTTTTACGGATTTCCTCTTTTGTCTTATTCAACCCGTATAAGTTCCTGCCCTTGATATAAACGGGTGATTCCGGAGAATTCAGGTATTTCGGTTCACCCTTTTCCAAAATTCTGCCGCCAAAGGCGACAATTTCACCAAAGACATTCTCAATAGGAAAAATCAACCGGCCGCGAAAGCGGTCATAGTAACTGCCCTCTTTCCCGGCAATGACCAGCCCTGCCTGCTCGGCCAGTTTCAGGGAAGTACCACTATTTTCAATGTAATCTGTCAAAGAGCGCCATGTATCCGACACATAACCCAGCCGGAATTGTTTTACTGTTTCTTCAGTTATTCCCCTGTTTTGCAAATAATCCCGGGCACCTTTGCCGACAGGAGAATACAAATTACGGGCATACTGTTGCGCCGCCCTTAAATTTAAATTGGAGATGTTCTCTCTTACGGTATCTTTCTCACGGCCTTCTTTACTTGTAAGCCGCGGCGGTAAGACAACTCCCGTTTTCTCCGCTAAATCCTTGATCGCTTCCGGAAAAGTTTTATTGGCAATTTTCATCAGGAAGGTAATGGCATTGCCACCTTCGCCACAACCGAAACAGTAAAATATCTGCTTTTCGCGGTTGACCGTAAATGACGGTGTTTTCTCCTGATGAAAAGGGCACAGCCCTAAATAATTTCTACCTGCTTTTTTTAAAGTCAGGAACTCGGAAGCAAGTTCGACAATATCTACCCTGCTTTTGATTTCCTCAATCTTGCTGTCATCAAAACGCACTAGAGTATTTTTACCCGTCTTTGATTTAATCCTGCCAATTTTCTACTGATAAACAACCCATTATTCGGATAAAAGCGCTTTAACTTTCTCGCCTACCATTTTCCCATCGGCCTTGCCTGTCAACTGCGGCATCAGAACTTTCATTACCTTACCCATATCCTTCACCGACACAGCACCGGCTTCCGCAATTGCCTTTTTGATTATAGCCTCTACTTCCGCTTCCGACATTTGAGCCGGCATGAATTCCTGAATAACTTTTAATTCCGCTTCTTCTTTCTCCACCAGATCGGTCCTGCCACCTTTGGCAAACTGCTCAATGGAATCTTTTCGCTGCTTGACAATTGCTGCTAATAGCTGCAACGTTTCGGTCTCGTTTAACGGACGGATTAACTCAATTTCTTTGTTGTGCAATGCTGTTTTTAACATCCTGATGGCCGAAAGCCTGATTTTGTCTTTAGCTTTAGCCGCAGTAATCATTTCTGCATTTATCTTTACGTTTAAATCCATAATCATCACCTTCTAAGATTAATTAGCCCAATTCATCATGCAGTTTTCTGCCACCGAGTACGTGCATATGCAAATGAAACACTACCTGCCCGCCTTCGGCATTGCAGTTAATGACTGTACGGAATCCTTTCTCGTCAATTCCTTTGAGTTTGGCAACCTTCTGGGCAGCAAAAATTAAATCACCCGCGACATTAATGTTTTTTACATCGATATCCAAAAGCGTTGAAAAATGCTGCTTAGGAATAATGATAACATGAACCGGTGCCATCGGCTGAATGTCATCAAAAGCCAGCATCTTATCATCTTCATAAACCCGAGAGCAGGGAATCTCTCCTCTAACTATTTTACAAAATATGCATTCGGACATAATAGATTAGCTCCCCAATCTTTTTAATTAAGAGGCCTTCTTGCCTTTTTTATTGCTTCTTCCAGAGAAATTGCTCCGGAATAAAGTGCCCGTCCGACAATTACCGCGCAAATCCCGCAATCCTCAACTGCCTTAAGTTTTTCCACATCAGCAATTGTTGCCACACCACCGGAAGCAATAACCGGCATATTAACAGCTTCAGCCAACGCTTTTGTCGCCTCAATATTGACACCTGTTTCCATACCGTCTCGCCTTATATCGGTATAAACAATAGCCTTGAAACCGCTGTTCCCGTAACGCCGGGCAAGATCAATGGCATCTTCCTGCGTCTTCTGCTTCCAGCCGCAAATGGCAACTTTACCATTGAGGGCATCAATACCTAATATAATTTTTCCGGAATATGCTTTCTGCGCCGCACGCACAAAGGTTTCATTCTGCAGGGCCGCTGTTCCCAGGATAACACTGGCGACACCGTTATTTAAGTAATAATTAACCGTGTCCATATTTCTTATTCCGCCCCCGACCTGAATCGGAACATTCACCTTTTTACATATTTCCAATATAATGTCCGCGTTACGTGGCAGTCCGGCAAGTGAGCCATCAAGATCAACTATATGAATTAGCTCGGCACCCTTTTGTTCCCACAGTAAAGCCATCTCCACAGGATTATCGGCATATACGGTGACCCGATCAAAATCTCCTTGGGCCAGCCTTACACATTTGCCGTCTTTTATATCAATTGCCGGAATAATGATCAAACAACAACTCCACTGTGCATATCAGGTTGAATTCCCCTTTGTTCAGGTATTGCCATAGATGGGAAACAAATATAGTCCGGATAATATTTTAAAAGTCGAATCCGGAAAAAGTTTTAAGAACTTCGTCTAAGCCCTGTTGCGTCAACTGGCGTGCAGTAAGCCATTTTCCACCGCCCTTATAAAAAGACGAAATCTGGAAGACATCTTCCATCAGCGACTTCTGAGTCTTGTCAAAGACACCGTGCCAAATTGCTTCACCATTTTTGACATTAATGAAACTAATTTCAAAACCGACCGATGCCGGTTTTTCTGCGGAATAATCGTAACCAATTCTTTCCATATAACGAAAAACATAACCAACTGCCAAAATATCCACTCCCAGTTCTGCGCCCGTTTTTTTCAAAACATCAATGACAGGTTTTTTTAGCGATTCAGCATTAATGCGCCCATAAAAAGCGTTTACTTTCTCCGACGGCATGATTTTCACGTCTTTAAATGCGTTCAGCTTTTCCGTAAAAAGTTCTCCTACAATCTCATTTGCTCCTTTATCTATTTTACCACCGGAATAACCCGCTCCGTGGATAGGAGAAATAACTGCGTTACCTGAACCTTCTTCCGGCAAAAGAGACTGAAAAGGAATTATAGCAATCCGCACCGGACGCTTTCCTCCACTTGTAATCATATCTTCAGCCGGAACGACTGAGGGCAAAATAAAAAACGCAATTAGTAATGATCCAATAATGCCAAACGCCTTTTTGATGCGAAAATTAGTCAAGGTATATATTCCTCCATTTTCTCTCAGAGACTTCCCTTTGTGGAAAGGACTCCGTCGATATCTTCATTGAACGTAACTGCACTTCTCAGAGCACGGGCAAATGTTTTAAATATTACTTCAATTATATGATGACTGTTATTGCCGTAAGCAAGGTTGATATGCAATGTTATACCACTGTGATCAGTAAAGGCTTTAAAAAATTCTTTGACCAGTGCCGGATCAAAACCGCCTATTTTCCGCCGTTCGAACTTAACTTTATATATCAAATAAGGCCGGCCCGATATATCCAAATCCACACGGCACAGACATTCATCCATAGGCACTGATGCCGACCCGTACCGATTAATTCCCGTTTTCTTCCCCAAAGCCTGACCTACCGCCTGCCCTAAACAAATACCCAGGTCTTCTACAAGATGATGATCATCAATATGTGTATCGCCTTTGCTTTTAATAACAAGTTTGAAGAAGCCATGCCGGGCGAAGAGCTCCAGCATGTGGTCGAAAAATGGAATTGTCGTATCAATGCTACTGCCAGTGGCATTGTCCAGGTCAATTGTGAGCTGAATATCAGTTTCTGTTGTTTTACGGACAATCCTAGCTTTTCTAGCCATATTTGTCTCCCTCAGTTAAATAACTTTGTTCAGGGGATACTCGATTATTCCCTGCGCACCTGCCTCCAATAGTATGGGAATCAAATCCCGAACAATTCCTGAATCAACTATCGTCTCGACAGCAAACCACTCTTCCGAATACAAACTGGAAACTGTTGGAGCCTTAAGTGCAGGAAGCAGCAACATGACTCTTCCTAAATTTTCTTTGGAAACATTCAACTTCAGCCCAACTTTACCCATAGCCAATAATGAACCCATGAGCAATGTTCTGATTTGCTCAATTTTCTTTCGCTTCCAGGGATCATCCCAGGCCAACCGGTTAGCAATAAGTTGTGTGTTGGTCTTCATTAACTCATGTATAATCTTTAATTTATTTGCTTTAATCGTTGAGCCGGTTTCGGTTACTTCAACAACAGCATCCACAAGGCCTTCCACTACTTTGGCTTCCGTTGCTCCCCAGGAAAATTCAACATGAACATTAATTTTTCTATCCGCAAAATATTTTTTTGTAAAATTAACAAGTTCCGTTGATATTTTTTTGCCTTCCATATCTTCGATTGATTGGTAAGGCGAATCTTCGCGGACTACAAGTACCCAGCGCGCCTGGCGCGTGGACACTTTGGAATAAATCAAATCCTGTACTGCAACAACATCGGATGAATTTTCCAGAATCCAGTCAATCCCGGTAAGTCCTAAATCCAGTGTTCCGTCTTCAATGTAGCGTGAAATCTCCTGCGCCCGAACCAGCGTGCAGGATATTTCCGGATCGTTGATATCAGGAAAATAACTCCGGCTGTCGTAAGTTATACGCCAGCCTGCCTTCTTGAACAAATCAACCGTATTATTCTCCAAACTCCCCTTGGGAATACCTATTTTCACTACTTTCATTTATATACATCCTTCGGATTGAAAATCTTTTCTCCAACAACAACGCAATTTCCATCCACGACTTTCCGGTAAAAACATGATTTATAGCCCGTGTGGCAGGCTGCACCGCCTAATTGTTCGACAAGCAACAAAATAGTGTCATTATCGCAATCAATAAAAATTTCTTTCACCAACTGGACATGACCGGAAGTTTCCCCTTTTAACCATAAAGAGTTACGAGACCTGCTCCAATAAGTGGCCTTACCTGTTTGCAAAGTTGTCTCCCATGCCTGGCGATTCATATAAGCCAGCATGAGAACCTCTTTACTATCAGCATCTTGAGTGATAACAGGAATCAGGTTATTGCCTTTGGCAAAGTTTGGTTCTATCATTTTAGTCTCTATATATTCCTATATTCAGTAAAATGATATTATTTAAATGATGAATTACTTTAAATCAAGCAATATTTTAATTATGAATCATCTATTTCCAACTTGCCTAAGCTTATATTTCATGATAAAAAAAGAATAATTTTATAATCAGATTTTTAGTTTCTTCGGAGGTTAGATTATGTCTTTGCTAATTGGAGGAGTCATTGTCGCAGTTCTCGGTCTGATCAGCCTGATATTCTGGTGGGTGGATTTTATGACGATTTTAAAAGGAGCCTTTCCGATCAGTTTACTCTTGGGCGGAGCCTTGGCCGTATATGTTGGCATTGATGAAATCCAGGATAAAATTCGCGAAGAAAGACACCGGCAGGATGAAAAATTAGAAAAGGCTAAAGAAGAAATAGAGCTGGTTAAAGCCCAAGCCGAACGCTACAAAGAAGAACTGGAAAGATTAAGAGACGTAAAAATATAACGGCTTACCATTAGATTTATTTCAAGACAAAATACCTGAACTAATATTGATAACAGGTTGAGTTTCTTCACATTTTATTTTCGTTCATAATCTCAATTAAAAAATCTTAAATTACAAAGACTCGTCAGGTCTTAATATTGCCTTTATCCGGTTCCTCTTGGGATTAATTTATCCTCTATATCTTAAATTATTACTAATTATTACTAATTACCCTACATATTTCTTTACAAGATTATTCTCATATGCTAGTGACCGATAGTCGTAAAAAATTATCCATAATTCAAATGGTTAAATTATCAGATATTTAGGAGAAAATAAAAATGAGGTAGACAAAAATTGGCATTATATATCTGGAAGCTGTCGTCACAGATGAGAATGGCGTGCAAACTGTTCAGTTCGGTTGGTTTATTTTTTAATATCTTAATTGATCTGTAATCACACTGTAACATTTAACTTATATATTCCCTACGGTTTTACGAAACTTGACGTGGAGTGGCCTGAAAATGCCCGTTTTTGGGCCGTAATTTAAAACGATATTTTTAGGAGGAAAAAGAAAATGAAGAGATTATGGTTGGTTTTGTTTTTGCTGGGTATTTTGACAGTCTTCAGCACATCGGCTTTAGCGGTCGATGTAAAATTCAGCGGCGAATTATATGTTGCCGGTGCCTATCTGGATAAAATAGGCTTAAGTAAAGATCCGGGGTCGGCGGAAAAAGGCTTCAACACAGCCTTTTTCTATCAGAGACTGCGCGTGCAGACTGATTTTGTCGTATCTCCCGGGTTATCTTTAATTACCCGTGTTGATGCCCTGGAAAGAGTCTGGGATGGCCCCAGAACTTCACCCGGCATCACTCTGGCCGTTGATTCTTACGGAACTCAGGCGGAAAACGAAAATATCGCTTTTGACTGGGCATATATTAATTATGCTTCGCCTATCGGTGCTTTCGCTGTTGGTATCATGAATGATGGAGCTACCGGCACGGTATTCGGGAACAGTTATGCTCCTGCCGGCCGGATAAAATATTCTTATACCATCAGTCCGGTAACACTTAATCTTGCTTATACAAAAGTGAAAGACACAAGTTATAATCAACAAGGCACCAATACCACCGCTACCTGGAGTGACGCGGATCAGGACAAATATGGTATTGAAGGAATTTTCACCTGGAAAGACGGTAAAGCAGGCCTAAACATAAACTACTATCGTTACGCGGACACCAGACCGGCGCCAAATAATTATCAAAAGACATATTATGTTTTCACGCCTTACGCTGTTGCCAAAATCGGACCGGTGGATCTCCAGGCGGAATTGAACTATGCTACCGGTAAACTAAAAGTATACGATGACGCATCGTTCGGCAGTGATGTAAAAATGCAGAATTTCTCCGGCTGGGTTGACGCCACCGCAACTTTTAGTCCTGTCTATTTTGGGGGCAGCATAGCTTATGTTTCCGGTGATGATCCCACTACTTCGGATACACAAGAAGGCGGCACTCTTAACGGCGGCCGCGATTGGAGCCCCACTTTGCTTATGTGGAACTGGGATCGCAGCTATTGGATCGGCGCAATTACGAGTACGGCTGTCGGAACAACTAATGGTTTCGGGTCTTCCTTTGCCAATGGTTTACTATATCAAGGCAGAATAGGTGTAAGACCAATTGCACAGTTGGATGTTATGGCTTCGCTGACATATGCTACAGCGGATAAAAAGCCAGCCGGTTATGTCGGCGGTTCCTACGGCTGGGAAGCTGATTTGGTCGGAACCTACAAAATTACCAACAATTTGAGTTACATGCTCGGATTAGGTTATCTCTGGACAGGTGATTACTTCAAAGGAGCCAACAACAATAATGGGGTCGTTAATGACTTTATCGTAACTAACAAACTGACGCTGACCTTCTAGAATTTTATCGAATAGTATTTATCAAAAAGCCCCGATTGATAATTTCTCTCGGGGCTTATTTAACTTTACTTTAGACTCAACTTAGCTCGGTGTGTTTCATACATATCATAATGCTTTTTTAGCAATTCCGGGATAGGCAATTCATACGGACATTTTTCCACACAGAGTCCGCATTCCGTGCATTTAGGCACGGATTCCATTGCTATCTTCAAAAAATTGACGGAAACACTGGGGGACATGCGGCTGGTAACTATGGGATAACCCATTGCCGGAGTAATAATAACACCGTTAGGACAGGGTTGGCAGTATTCACAACGACGGCAGAATACTTCCCCCAATTCCCGGCGGTACCGCTCCATGATCCTTTTATCATCTTCGGTAACTGTGTTGGGATGATCATAAAAAGATACAATCTCATCTACGGATTTTGTGGAATCATAACCGGGAATTGGCAGAATACTGGGGGACTGCCGCAGATACTTGAAGGCAATTGCGGCATTATCAATCACTCCGCCAGCGAATGGTTTCATAATCAATATTCCGATTCCATTTTCCCGGGCATAAGGATGCAGTTGTTCTTGTGCATCGGTCTCAATGAAATTGAAGGCAAACTGAATAGTGCTGAACAATCCTGTTTTCACCAGCTTAATCGCCATTGGCAAATTGTGCGAAGAAACGCCGAGGAATCTGATCTTCCCCTCTTCTTTAGCTTTCTGTGCTTCTTCCCAGGCGCCACCTTCTCTAGTAATCTTTTCCCATTCAGTATCGTTAGCAACTTGATGGAATTGATAAAGATCAAGATAATCGGTCTTGAGCATTCTCAGGCTGTTTTCCAGATTTTCACGCAATCCCGCGGCATCGCGCCTCGTGGTTTTAGATGCAATGAATATTTTGTCCCGGAAAGGAGATAAAGCCTCGCCAATCTTGGCTTCACTGTCGCGGTACATATTGGCAGTATCATAAAAGTTGATACCCTTATCATAGGCATGACGTAAGACCTTCACCGCCTCACTAGCCTGCAGACGAATGATGGGAATGCAGCCAAATCCCACTTCCGATACATTCATGCCTGTGTTGCCGAAATTAAAATATTTCATATTTTACTCAAACAGTATATTTCCCTCAACCGGCGAATGAAAATATATCTCAAGAAGCATTTCCCTTTTTGCGGTTTACTATCATTTCCCAGATCATCAATGCAGCGCCTATGGAGATAGCCGAATCTGCAACATTGAAGGCCGGCCAATGCCAGGTGCCGACATAGACATCGAGAAAGTCCACCACTGACCCGAAGCGAATCCGGTCAATCAGGTTCCCCACAGCACCGGCAAAGATCATCGTCAGAGACAAAACAATTAGTATATTATGCGGTTTGCTTTTGAGGAGATAAAAAATAATTAATACAAGAGCCAGAACAGTAATGCCAATAAAGAAAATATAACGAAACGTCGCGGAAGCTCCCGCCAGAAAACCGAAAGCCGCGCCGGGATTCATTACATAAACGAGATTAAAGAAACCATCGATAATGGCATAAGATTCATGCAGGGAAAAATGGGCGGCAATAGCGGCTTTTGTTATTTGATCGAGCACGATAATCACAGCCGCGCCTAGGATAAAGATAATAATATTTCTCTTCACAATAATCTCCAGAGCTATTTTACAGGTTAGTCACACAGCGTTCGCAAACAGTCGGATGCACGCTATTCGCGCCTACCGATTCCGAATAAATCCAGCAGCGCTCGCATTTAACGCCTTTGGCCTTTGCCACGCCGACAGTTAATCCCTTGATTTCCTCACTCTTGTAAGGGTTGGCAATCTCTTTTTCCGCCACTAACTGCAATTGCGAAACAATCAGTAATGCCCGCAGGTCTTCCAGGTGGCTCTGCAAAAATCCCCGCATTTTTTCCGTCGGCGCTAAGCTGACGCAAGCATCTAAAGAATGACCGATGACCTTATCTTTCCTGGCCTGTTCAATCGCTTTGGCAATTTCCGCTTTGGCTTCCAGCATCGCCTTCCAGCGCTCACCCAAGTCAGCATCAAAATATTGATCATTTACTTGGGAAAACTGTGCCATATGAACACTGGCTTCTTTACCTTTCCAGGCGGGCAAGGCAGCCCAGACTTCTTCGGCGGTAAAAGTAAGAATAGGGGCCAAGAGGCTGGTCATCGCCTTTAAAATCGTGAACATGGCGCTCTGGCCGGAACGGCGTGCCACTGAATCCGCCTTATTCGTATAGAGCCGGTCTTTTAAAATATCCAGATACTGCGCGCTTAAATCCACCGAACAGTAATTATAAAGCGTATAGAAAACGACATGGAACTGATGTTTTTCATAAGCTTCGGTCACGCGTTTGATTACTTCCTGCAGACGGTGCAGCGCCCATTTGTCCATTTCTTCCATTTGCGCGTAGTCAACCATCGCGAAATTAAAATCGAAATCGTAAAGATTACCCAGAATAAAGCGGCTGGTATTGCGAATCCGGCGATAGGCTTCTACCAACCGTTTGAGAATTTCATCGGATATTCGGATATCGTCGGTATAATCTTCGGCTGCTACCCAGAGCCGCAGAATTTCGGCTCCGTATTTATCAATTACTTCCTGCGGCTCAATGGTGTTGCCCACAGACTTGGACATTTTTTTGCCTTCGCCGTCCACAACAAATCCATGTGTCAGCACGCTTAAGTAAGGCGCACGACCCCGCGTGCCGACGGATTCCAAAAGCGAGGAATGGAACCAGCCGCGGTGCTGATCAGAGCCTTCCAGATACATATCGGCAGGCGAACTTAAATTTGGGCGTTTTTCCAATACTGCCGCATGACTTACGCCCGAATCAAACCAGACATCCAGAATATTTACTTCTTTAGTAAATTCCTTGTTTTTACAGTGCGGACAGCTTGTGCCTTTGGGCATTAAATCTTTGGCCTCTTTTTCAAACCAGATATCTGCGCCGCTTTTTTCAACCAGACCCACCAGATAATCCAGCATTTCTTTGGTCAGTAATTCTTTTTTGCATTTGGCGCAATAAAATACGGTAATGGGAACGCCCCACAAGCGCTGCCGCGAAATGCACCAGTCCGGGCGGTTTTCCACCATACCGTAAATACGGTCATGCCCCCAGGAGGGAATCCACTGCACCTGATCAATGCAGCTCAGCGCTTTCTTGCGCAAATCGTTTTTCTCCATTGAGATGAACCACTGTTCCGTCGAACGGAAAATAATCGGGTTTTTACAGCGCCAGCAATGCGGATAAGAATGCTGCATCGGCACGTGCCCCATTAGAGCGCCCACTTCCTCCAACTTCTTGATGACGTTTTCATTGGCATCGAAAACAAACTGTCCGGCGAAATGTTCGACATCTTCAGTGAACTTTCCGGCATCATCAACCGGCGCGTAATTATCGAGTCCATATACCAAACCGATTTCATAGTCTTCCTGACCGTGGCCGGGAGCAATGTGCACGGCGCCTGTTCCAGCCTCCAACGTAACGAAAGGAGCCAGAATCAGAACGCTGTCTCTTTTGACCAGCGGATGAACGCACTTCTGACCTTCCAGAACAGCGCCTTTGAATTCGGCAAGAATTTCATAATTTTTCTTGCGGAAACCGAAAGCATCCAGACAGTAATCAAGCATATCTTTGGCGAGAATCAGCACTTCCTCATCAATCTTGACGGCGACGTAAATGAAATCATCTTTATACGCAATCGCCAGATTGGCGGGAATTGTCCAGGGAGTGGTTGTCCAGATGACAGCGCTGACTTTCTGCCCCTGAAGTTGCGGTAGAACTTTGGCGATATCGGAAGTGACAGCGAATTTGACATAAATCGAAGGCGTATGGTGATCGGCATATTCCACTTCCGCCTCGGCCAGCGCGGTTTTACAAGTCGCGCACCAGTAAACGGGCTTCTTGCCCTTGTAAATGCTGCCGTTGAGATAGAGCTTGCCGAATTCCGCGACAGTCGCCGCTTCATAAGGATAGGCCATTGTTAAATAAGGATTTTCCCACTCACCAAAAACGCCCAGCCTTTTGAACTGTTCGCGCTGGATACCGACATATTTTTCGGCATAAACGCGGCAGGCACGGCGCTTGTCGGCTTGCGACATTTTGCTTTTTTTATCGCCTAATTCCTTATCCACCTGATGTTCGATCGGCAGGCCGTGGCAATCCCAGCCCGGCACATAAACTCCGTCAAAGCCCATCATGTTCTTAGCCTTAATCACTAAATCCTTGAGAATTTTATTGAGCGCCGTTCCTAAATGAATACTTCCATTGGCATAAGGAGGGCCGTCATGCAGAATATAGGGTTTTCTTCCTTTGGCTGTCTGTCTGATTTTTTCATAAATGCCCATTTCTTCCCATTTTTTTAACATTTCCGGCTCACGCTGGGCCAGATTCGCTTTCATCGGAAAATCTGTTTGGGGAAGATTCAAAGTGCTTTTGTAATCCATTTGTTGCTCCTGTAAAATATTAAATTATTAGCGTAAAATTTTATACAACTCTACACCATGCCGATTTCATCAGGATACCGAGGCGGCAAGGAGGAGGCTCCGCAGGCATATTTACTGATACGTTGAGGAAGCCGACGACGCTGCTAACAAAGGTAGCCGTATGAAGGCGGTATGGTATGTTATTCGTTGCAGTGCACTATCACATAACGTACGGACTTTCAAGCACAACCAATGACCAGCCATACGGGACATTAAGCATTGTTTTTCTTTCTAGATGTGTTAGAATTTAGAAAGAACGACAAGAAAATAAAATTCGGATACCAGAATAAAATGATCGAAGCAAAAATTAAAAAGAATATTATTGAAATAGTCAATTTACATGAGGCCGATGATAGCGGTTACTTTCATGATCGTAGTCCACTGGAAAGGTTGGAAGTAATCGAGTTCATGAGAAAGGCAATGTTTGGCCATGATCGAGTTTCCGCAAGACTTCAAAGAGTTCTTACAGTTACTGAACTTAAAGAAGATTGAATACCTTGTTATCGGCGGTTATGCTGTTGGTTACCACGGTTATCCAAGAGCAACCGGCGATTTGGATATATGGATTTCAATAAATGAAATTAATGCATCAAAAATAGTTGATGTGATGAGAGCGTTTGGATTTAATCTACCAGAATTGGACAAAAAGATTTTTCTGACGGAAAAAAAGGTAATCCGAATGGGAGTTCCGCCGATGCGTTTGGAGATACTGACATCAATTGATGGAGTGTCGTTTGCAGAATGTTATAAAAATCGTGTTATTGCGAATATTGATAATATCCCGGTAAATTTTATTTCTAAAACCGATCTTTTGCAAAATAAACGTTCCAGCGCCCGGCCGCAGGACCTTGTTGATGCTGATAGATTAAAGAATAAATAAGCAATTTACATAAAGCAAATCAAGGCAGCTGTTTTCCCATTGCAACACATGCCGAATTACCAATTAACTAATTTTCCGGTGATGCTTATGTCTTTAACGGGAAAATGGATTGAGCTGATTTACAAAGTCGCTACCGGAAACTGGAAAATAAAAATTATTATAGCTCCGATTGTCGGATTGTCATATTTGGCCTTAATTGGCCTGTTCATTTTTCTGTCTTTTCTTGTGGATAAGATATTGCAATTACCAAAAATATTCTGTTACCCGTGGACGCTCATCATCGGCTTACCGGTTATTATCGCCGGCTTCATCCTCATGTGTTTTTCAGTTTTTCATTTCTTAAAAGTAAGAGGAACACCTGTTCCTTTCAGCCCGCCGCCGAAGCTGGTCACCGACGGCCCTTATCGATTCGCCCGCAATCCGATGCTCACGGGAATTTTTATACAATTGTTTGGGCTGGGCATTCTGGTCAACTCATTGGCGCTGATTTTAATTTTTACACCGCTTTTTATTATCATTAATTATTGGGAATTAAAAAGAGTGGAAGAACCGGAATTGGCAAAGCGTCTTGGTCAGGAATATGTTGATTATAAAAAACGAGTCCCCATGTTTTTCCCCTGGCGGAAAAATTGAATTTTATATTTTTCTTCTCCGGTGGTAGGATGAAGATATATTTTAAACAAACTCTCACAAATTTTGGTTCTTCCAGTTCTTGCGTACTTGTTTCAGTGATCTTTCTTCCTGAACTAAACAAATAGTCAACCTCGATGAAGATGCAGTATTTCAATCCGCAATAAACACAATTCATCCTGACGACAAGCATCGACACCGCAAAATTTTGTGGCCAAGCTTTCCTTGACATACAAGACCGAAATTCTTATAGTTCAATTATTAACAAGCGATGTATTATCAAAAATCAAAGACGAAATGGTGAAACCGATCAAATATATCGCGGAAAACAGAGAATATCCTTTTCAGCGAGTTTTTAATAAACCACTAGGGATGATTATGAATACTGAAGACGTACTACACCTCAGCGATCTTAATCTGGCAGAATTTATTCGTGAGATGGCGCGCTGGAATGCAGAAAGCGAGATATTCGAACAAAATGATCTCGTGTTGACGAAAGGCCCCGACCATTCTCCCGTCACCAATGTGGCAATGTATTTGAGTAACGTAGAGGGGCATTTCGGCGCCGACGTATTTGATCATATCCAGTCATTTTATCGTGCGAGAAAATCTGGTTTCAGCATTCATATACGAAAACATGCGGACGCAGAAATTGAATCCATTTGTCATCAAGAAAAGATGCTTTTGATATCCGATTCGCCGGGAATGTTGATCGATAAACCATTTTTCGATAAAAAGATGCTGAAAGGAATTGAAGTTCGTAATGTTACAAAAGTATCCAGTGTTGTCGATTTCGCTTCAGTAGTCATACAAAGTTATCAAAGCCTTGGCATGCCGACAGAAATAGGTGAAAAAATATTTGCATCTCCCGAAAGGCTGCTAAGACCTTATAACTATCTGGTGGTAGCCTATGATGCAGATCATCCTGTCTCCGCTGCTATGGTCACCTTTTCACACTCCATAGCCGGTATCTATTGGGTGGGAACCGTGTCAAGCGCTCGCTGTAAAGGTCTGGCCGAGATATGTGTCTGTGCTGTCACCAACGAAGCATTCCGGCGAGGTGCGCAGTTTGTGGTGCTCCAGGCAAGCAAATTGGGCGCACCGGTTTACAGGCGCATGGGATTTTCGGAATTCACAAGGTATCCGTGGTATATGTATTTTACTAAATAATTTTTAGACTTTAAAATTGGAGTTCAGATGATGGTTCAGTATAAGGTAGAATTCGATAAACTCGAATGGGAATCACCAATTGAAGGGATGAGACACAAGTATATCGATCAGAATAATTTACGTATTCGTCTAGTTGAGTACTTAACAAAGATGCCATCCCATTGGTGTGAAAAGGGACACTATGGCTATCTCATCGAAGGCCAGATGGAAATTGAATATGAAAATTCAAAAATAATTTATAAACCAGGTGACGGAATTTTCATTCCAGATGGCCCTGATCATAAGCATAGAGGCAGACAACTTTCCGAAAAAGTATTAGTTTTCTTTATTGAAAAAACCTAACCAGCTAATTCAGCGGATGCTAACATGCCGCTAATTTCGGCGTTATTATCTTCCGATCCGTAATACTCAATTTATGCGAATCCCCACTACTGAAACTTTGTAGATGTAAGCGAGAGCAATAAGCTGTCCGTATAATCCCTCAGCAAACTAGAAAGTACGCAAGAACCGGATGAACCCGAATTTTATTGACGGCTAGGCAGATTATGGCATATAGCCTGGGCGTGGAAAGGATGGAATGCTATGCCGGATAATGAAAAACAAAAAGTTAACTTGGAATATCCCTGCCATTGGGTCTACAAGATCATCGGGCCCGATGCCGATGAGATGAAGTCTGCCGTCGCAGAAATCATTAAAGATCGTTCCTATAAGGTTTCTCCTTCCCGCAGCAGCGCAGAGGCCAAATATCACTGCCTGAATGTGGAGCTATCAGTGGAAAGCGAATCTCACCGCACGGCTCTTTATGAAGCTCTGAAAGCCCATAAGGCAGTAAAGATTGTTTTGTAGATTGATATTGTTGTAAAATTCCTCTATTTGTCATTCCGTGCAAGCGAAGCGCGACACGGAATCCAGTAAATTAAATAAGTTCTGGATACCGGCTTTCGCCGGAATGACATAATTGCGGGTTTAATACTGTTATACAAAGAATCTTAGAATGCTGTAAGAAAAAAGTTGGAGGTAGCAAGTTTATGCAATTCACATTTGCCCATAATAACTTCAATGTCCTCAATTTAGAAAAAAGTGTTGCCTTTTACCGCGAAGCGTTGCAACTGACCGAAGTCAGAAGGCATGAAGCGCCGGACAGCAGTTTCATTCTCATCTTTCTCGGCGATGGCCAAACACCGCACCAACTCGAGTTGACCTGGCTAAAAGATAGAAAGGGGCCTTATAACCTGGGTGATAACGAATTTCATCTGGCTTTCAAAGTAGATGATTTTACCAAAGCCCATGCCTTGCATGAAAAGATGGGCTGCATCTGTTATGAGAATAAGGCCATGGGAATTTACTTTATCAATGATCCGGACGATTACTGGATTGAAATCATCCCCCAGAAGAGATGATATAGTAATCCCACTCAGCTTCGCTTCGGGGATATCCGTAACCTTCGGAAGGATAATTCAACTAACAAATATTACAGCACTGCGCTTGTAATATTTGAGTTTCATTAGTTTGACCAGCAAGCTTCAGCTTGTGACCTTTAGGTTGTACACTTTGTTTCTGAAGCTTGGGTCTCATTAAAAAGCCCCCTGCTCTCGCGAACAAGGGGCTTCTATTTTTAATCTTTGGCCTTCAGTCTTCACCGGCATTCGCCGGTCTTCGAACCGTCAGCCTACTTATCTACTTCTTACATGCCCATGCCGGGATATCCACCACCCGGAGGCATACCGGGCATTCCACCGCCGGCACCTTTCTCTTCAGGCTTATCGGCGATCATGCACTGCGTGGTCAGGAGCAATGAGGCAACGCTCGCCGCATTCTGCAGAGCAAAGCGGGTAACCTTGGTCGGGTCAATGACACCGGCTTCCAGCATATCTTCATACTGATCGGTGCGGGCATTGAAACCATAGGCGCCCTTCTTTTCCTTAACTTTTTCCACAACGATGCTGCCTTCCATACCGGCATTAGCGGCAATCATTTTAATCGGCTCTTCGATTGCTTTCTTCACAATGTTCAAACCAATCTGCTCGTCACCTTCATAATTAAGTTTAGCCAAAGCAGGCAAACAGCGAAGAAAAGCAACGCCGCCACCAGCAACGATACCTTCCTCAACGGCAGCGCGGGTCGCATGCAGAGCATCTTCCACGCGGGCTTTCTTTTCTTTCATTTCGGTTTCAGTTGCCGCGCCGACTTTAATTACGGCAACGCCACCAACTAGTTTGGCCAGTCTTTCCTGAAGTTTTTCTTTATCGTAATCGGAAGTGGTTTCTTCAATCTGGGCACGGATTTGTTTCACTCTCGCTTCCAGATCTTTTCTAGCGCCGGCGCCATCAATAATTGTGGTGTTGTCTTTATCAATGGTTATTTTCTTGGCGCGCCCTAAATCTTCTATCTTTACGTTTTCCAGTTTATAGCCCATATCTTCGGAAATCATCTTGCCGCCAGTAAGAATGGCGAGGTCTTCAAGCATAGCCTTGCGGCGATCGCCGAAGCCTGGAGCTTTAACAGCAGCTACATGCAAAGTGCCGCGGATCTTATTGACGACAAGGGTCGCCAGCGCTTCGCCTTCGAGGTCTTCAGCAATGATCAGCAACGGACGGCCCATCTTGGCAATCTGTTCCAAAATTGGCAGCAGGTCTTTCATACCGCTGATTTTCTTTTCGTAGATTAAAATTAAAGCATCTTCTAAAGCAACAAGCATCTTGTCAGCGTTAGTGACGAAATAAGGAGAAAGGTAACCGCGATCAAACTGCATACCTTCGACGATTTCCAGTTCGGTTTCCAAACCTTTGGCTTCTTCAACGGTAATAACGCCTTCTTTACCGACTTTACCCATCGCTTCGGCTATAATGCTGCCGATTGTTTCATCGTTATTGGCGGAAATTGTGCCAACCTGGGCAATTTCTTTTTGGTCTTTAGTGGGCTTGCTCATTTTGCTGAGCTCTTTTACAACAACCTCAACGGCTTTATCAATACCTCTTTTTACGTCCATCGGGTTGCTGCCGGCGGCCACTGCCTTAACGCCTTCGCGATAGAGGGCCTGGGCCAATAGTGTCGCGGTCGTTGTTCCATCACCGGCGACATCGCTGGTCTTGCTCGCGACTTCCTTCACCATCTGCGCGCCCATGTTTTCAAATTTATCTTCCAGTTCGATTTCCTTGGCTACGGTTACACCATCTTTAGTTACCGTGGGTGAACCATAACTTTTGTCAATAATTACGTTGCGGCCTTTGGGGCCGAGGGTTACCTTTACTGCATCTGCCAGAGTGTTAACACCCTTCAGAATCGATTTTCTGGCTTCTTCATCATAAAGAAGTATTTTTGCTCCCATTGTATATATTCCTCCTTAATATTATATTATTATTTCTCAATAACGCCCAAAATATCGTCTTCTCTCATGATCAGGTACTCTTGGCCGTCAATTTTCACTTCCGTTCCACCGTATTTGCTGAACAATACTTTGTCGCCGACTTTGACTTCCATTTTAATCAGCTTACCGTCATCGGCCACTTTTCCTTTGCCGACGGCAACAACTTTTCCTTCGATAGGTTTTTCTTTAGCTGTGTCGGGAATAATGATTCCCCCCTTGGTTTTTTGTTCTTCTGCCAAACGTTTTACAATGATTCTATCCTGTAAAGGTCTGATATTCATGCGTTTTCCTCTCCTTTCTCCTTTTTTTAAATTTATATATTATTGCTCACTAGCGGCAATATATTAAGCATTATTTAATCAGTGTCAAGGTTTGTGGACAACTTTATAATGATTTTTTTGATAATCACGGGTATGTACCCCAAAAAAAGATATGGAAACATTTCGCGAGCTCGCTGCGGGGTATTATACCCCCTGCTTATGCGGGATAATTCGGCTAATAAACTTCATTGCGCTTCGCTTTTGAAGTTTGAGTCTCATTACCCTCCGCTTCGCGGGATTGTTCGACCAGCTAACTTCAGCTTGTGACCTTTAGGTTACGCACTTTGTTTCTGAAGTTTGGGTCTCATTTCCGCCGCTTACGCGGGATAATTCGCTCATCAAACTTTAGCGCGCTTCGCTTCTAAAGTTTGTGGCTCATTATAACTTAACAATTCCGACTTGTGACCTTTAGGTTACTTGTGACCTTTAGGTTACTTGTGACCTTTAGGTTATGCGCTGCGCTTTCGGAATTGGAGTTTCACTAATGAAATTTAGATAATTCCCAGATTAAGATTTAACAATCAGAAGCCTGAAAGGTTAAGCAGTGTTCCTTTTTTAAAATAAATTCTCCAGCAGTTCTTTGAGTGAATGAATAGCATTCACCTCCATTTTTGGTACACTTCCCGGCAGAGATATATTGGATTTTGGCACTATACAACGGTTAAAACCTAAACGTGCCGCTTCTTTTATTCGCACGTCCATCTGCGAAATTGCCCGCACTTCACCGGTGAGGCCGACTTCACCCAACACTACGGTGCGCGCATCAATCGGCCGGTCTAGAAAGCTTGAGGCAATTGCCGCCACAATTCCTAAATCTACCGCCGGTTCTTCCACCCTTATACCGCCGGCAACATTGATAAAAATATCGGAGCCACTCAAATGCAGGCCGCAGATTTTATCCAAAACCGCAACCAGCAAAGAAACGCGATTATGGTCGACACCGATAGCAGTGCGGCGCGGCATACCTAAGTTGGTGGGACTGACCAATGCCTGAATTTCCACCAGAATCGGCCTTGTTCCCTCGAGACTGGGGACGACGACTGATCCGGCAACATTTTGCGGCCGCTCTGCCAGAAAAAAAGCGGAAGGATTGGGCACTTCTTTTAGCCCCTTTTCCTGCATTTCAAAAACGCCGATTTCGTTGGTCGGACCGAAACGGTTTTTCATTCCGCGGATTATCCGGTAGGCATGACCGGAATCACCTTCAAAGTAGAGAACTGTATCCACCATGTGCTCCAGCACTTTAGGCCCGGCAATGGAACCGTCTTTAGTAACATGGCCGATTAAAAAAACAGGAATGCCGTGCTTCTTGGAAAACAAAATTAATCTTGATGACGCTTCCCGCACCTGCCCTACGCTGCCCGGCGCGGACATCAGATCCGCCGAATATACTGTCTGAATGGAGTCAATCACCACAAAGGCAGGATTAACGGCTTTTATATGCTCCAATATTTTTTCCAAAGATACTTCGACTAATACGAGCAAATCTTTGGCCGAAGCGCCGACACGACGACTTCGGAGCTTAATCTGACTCGCCGATTCTTCGCCGGAAACGTAAAGAACTTTTAGTCCTTTTGCGGCTAAATTCTGCATCATCTGTAAAAGCAGAGTTGATTTGCCAATACCCGGTTCTCCTCCTATCAGGATGGCCGAACCGCCCACAATGCCACCACCGAGGACGCGGTCAATTTCTGCTATGCCGGTTGCAGTTCTTGCCCCTTCTTCTGCCGGAATTTCTTCAATCGGAATGGGCTTGCCGTCAAACTTCATCTCTGCACGGCTGCCCGAATTCGTATCCGCCACCAGCTCTTCGGCAAAGCAATTCCAGCCGTTGCACGACGGACACTTGCCCAGCCACTTGGGCGACATATAGCCGCAATGCTGACAGAAGAAACTTGTTTTGCTTTTTTTCAAATGATTTTCTCCTTGACTAATAGTTGAAGAAAAGCATATTTCTCTTCGTAATGTCAATATGAATCGCCGGATCATTTATGAAGGCCAGCAGTTATCAATCTGACATCTTTTTTTTGGGGGCGGCCTTTCTACTCACGAGTAGTGCGCTATGAAAATCACGGGTATGAACCCCAAAGCATGCTTTGGAAGCGAATTTCGTAGCAAGCAGTTGGGTATCATACCCTCCGCTGTGCGGGATAATTCGACCAGCAAACTTCAGCTTGTGACCTTTAGGNNTTACCAATTTCCACTTGTGACCTCGCGTGACCTCTTGCCACCTCTTGTCACCTTATAGGTGATCAGGTGGTTAGGTTATTAGGTTATACATTGCGTTATGGAATTTGGAGTTTCACATATGAAAAACTATAATATCCTGATTATCGGCTCCGGGCCCGCCGGACTTTTTGCCGCTATCTGGCTGGAAAAGCTAGGGCTGGATAAAATTGCCATTATTGACCGCAATTCATATCCTGCCGGAGGACTGCTCAATGACGGCAAGCTGAATTTTGATTACCGCGTGGGCTTTGATATTGATGAACTGCAAATTGATCGCGCCGCGGCAGAAAAAATGATGCAGGAAATCAAACAGGTGCTTATCCGGTTCCCGCGCTGCCGGCAGGTTACCTTTATTGATAATAACGGAAAGCTTTCGGCGCTCGCCGCTATAGCTGCTGAGCATGGTGCTCAATTTATCGCGCCCGAGCAGTGGCACTGGGGCACCGATAACGGCAAGGCTCTTGTTGATTATTTGCGCGGATATCTGAAAAAAACGGAATTTCTGCTCGGCACGGAAGTGGCCGCAATTGAACGTCTGGAGAAAAATGCCTTTCGCCTGAGCTGTTTACAAGGCCCGAAGAAATCAAGCTTTAAGGCCAGCGTTATTCTGGCCGCTCCGGGGCGCAGCGGCGCCTACTGGTTTCGCGATGTGGCCAAAGAACTGAATATCCGCCATAATTTCGGCCCGATTGATGTGGGAATTCGCCTGGAGCTGAACAGAACATTTTACGATTCCACTACCGATATTGTTTACAATCCCAAATTTATTTTCACAACCTCGCGCCACGGCGATAAGGTCAGAACCTTCTGCACAAATCCCGGCGGCCGGGTGCGGGTGGAAAATTACGGCGATTTCAAGTTGGTTAACGGTGATGCTCTCTTCCGTAAAAAAACAAAAAATACGAATTTCGCCCTGATTAACACGGTTGCTCTGACCAAGCCTTTATCCGATACGACTGAATTCGGGCAAAGGATTGCCAAACAATTTTTTCTGTTGGGCGGCGGCAAACCAATTGTGCAAAGAATTGGAGATTTCCGGGAGGGAAGAAGAAGTTCGCTTACAACATTTAACAGCGCGACTCGTCATTTTGAAGTCTGCAAGGCAACCGGCAACGCAACGCCGGGAGATATCACGCTAGCGATGCCCGCCCGCATCATCGACAATCTCTGGGAATCGCTCAAAGCGCTCGACAAAATAATTCCGGGCATTCTTCATCCGTCAACATTGCTGTACGCGCCGGAAATAAAGTTTTTTGACACGCATTTTCCTACTGACAGCCATTTGGAAACAAATATCAAAGGCATTTTTGTCGCCGGTGACGGCACCGGCAAAAGCCGCGGCATTGTGGGCGCGGCAATCTCCGGTATCATCGCCGCCCAGGGCATCGCCCGCCAGGGCTGAAATGCACATCGCTCTATGCAAAACATAAAATTTTCTAAAGAGAGGTTATCGTGTCAGAGTTTAAAAACATAACAATTGTGAAAAAGCCAACGCGCATTTTGCGGGCAAAGTCACCAGTCGAACAGTCATTTTTCCGGATGGTTCCAAAAAAACGCTGGGTATCATGCTTCCGGGCGAATACGAATTTGGAACAGCCGATAAAGAAATAATGGCCGGAGAACTGGATATATTACTGCCGCAGTCAAATAAATGGTAAACGATAAAAGCAGGCGGCACATTTGAAGTTCCTGCGCAATCCAAGTTTGCCCTCAGGGTGAAAACTGTTACTGATTACTGTTGTTCCTACATCGGCTAAAATCATCAACCGGCGAGCAGATTATTTACAGCTTCGTGTGTGAACCGTCACAATATGGGGGATTGCCGGTCCTTTTGCAGCCGCACAGGGCAACCTTTTTTGCTTCCGTCAATGTAATCTCCACCGGTGTCATTCCGGTATTGAGCCGCGCGTGTGCACCATCGCAAAAAGGCTGGGCTGCCGATTGGCCGCAACTGCACCAGTAATACTTACCCGGTTTTAAATCCATTATATAAGGCGCCTTCTGGGCTATCTTAGGTTCCATGATCCATCCTCCCTAATTCGTTAATTCGTTTTTAATTAACATATTTGCAGAGTTGATTGTGCATAGTCGCTTTGACTAATTCTGCGGTAATTTTACAACCGACTCTGCCGCCCTTTCCGCTGATTGCTGAAGAATGCATTTTGCCGCCGCAAAAGTACAATCCGCACCACAATTATCGATGCCGCTCGGGCAATTAGCCGAACAACATTTCTGACACGCCTGCGTATTGCATTCGGAAGCTATAACTTTATTACTGCATTGATCAGTACTTTTACAATTGCTTACATTGCAATCCCAAATTTTCGTCGAGCATGTCTTCAGGCAGGCCTCACGGCTATTCGCAGGCTGAATGCCCGGGGCGGAATCCATTTCCGCCGCCGGCTTAAAGTTGTTACAACATATTTTGCAGGCGTTAATATCCGACTCCTTACATTTATTAGAGGGGCCCGCCTGTGCAGAACATCCGGTAATAACCTTATCCTGTGTAATATCGCTTTTTAAAAATTTAAGATTTTTACATAAAGAACAATCAATCTTACCCATAACTGTAACCGTCTTTTTGATGTCGGCTGCCAGCAGCTTATACTCTTTCTGGCTTTGTTTACCGATGGAACTTGCCGGACACAGCACATTGAATTCCTGCTTGAATTTGTCCACCTTAGTTTGAACTTCTTTTGCGCCTTCACGCAGTCGGGCGTAATGAGCGGACAAATCCGATTTGCCGGAATCAAATGCTTTTCTGGCTGTTTCCTGCTTTTTTTCGTATCTTGCTACGGCATCGTTCACGGATTGCAGTTCAGTGCGCACTCTGATCATCGCCAGACGGCAGTTCTTATCGTCATTGGGAGACATTCTTGTAACCCTTTTATTATTTTCCGCACAGGAAATAACACCTAATAAAATGAGACAGGCGCTTATGATAATTACCAGCTTAAAATGACGAAAGGGCATTTAGGATTCTCCTTGCCTGAACAATTAATTAAAAACATTTTTACTATTAAAATTATCCCCGCATTCCCAATATCAATTATACTTTGTCTTTTTTAAATGTTACGGATTGAGACCTCTCTTTTTCAACTCCATCCGAATGTCAATCCGGCGCGCTCTTAAATCTTCAGCAGTATATCCCGATCCTCCCGAGCCCACACCAACACCGACTCCACCTCTGCTGCCAAAACCGCCGCCGACACCAAAACCAACTGACGGACTCTGCTGTTTTTCCTGTTTTTCGATCTCATCATTTAAACGATAATAATAGCGCAGGAGTTCCTCGTTATTCATTTTCTTATAATCTTCGGCCAGTAATTCCGTTGATTTCTCGGCACATCCCAGAAAGAATAAAATGGCAACAACTGTTAAAAGTAAGGCAATAATCTTTTGATTTATTTTCATATACTTTCCCCCTCTTAATAAATTTCTAATTTTTTTATCACAATCACCATTATAAATCTATCCGCCAGAATAAATGCGGTAAATTTAAACACAAAAAATATTTTCCTCTTTACTTTATTTCTTTATCAGGCGATCAATGCTCCACGAACCGCCGCCGGCCATCGCCAAATAAAGAAATACAAAACAACAAAGAACGGCAAGTTCCCCTTTATTCATTAATGGCCAAAATCCCTGCGGCGCATGTGCCATAAAGTAGGCCACCGCCATCAGCCCCGAAAGAATAAATGCTACCGGGCGGGTAAACAAACCGATGAGCAGGAGCAGCCCGCCGAAGAATTCCAACACGCCAGCCAACCCCATTAATGAAAACAGTTGAATTGCCGCAACGTGCTGTGTGTCGGGTATGCCGAAGAGTTTCTGGCTTCCGTGCGCCATTAACAAAAGTGCTGCAACAATTCTCAGAATACTAAGCAGACGTCTTGACCATTTGGCATAAAAAGTACTTGAACTAGTCATTGTATCTCCCCCTATCGTTGATGAATTGAAGAAAAATTACAACCGCATTCCATTCTTTTCCCAATTACTTATACCGGCTTGTTTACCGAGACATGACAAGGCTCAGGTTATTTCCCCGGCTAAATTCACTGAACAATGCTGTCACCAGGCATGAAACGAAAATATTAATTGCCGCATAATCTGTCAAATCTCAGTACAACTGCATTATAAAAATTAGTTCTTATTGATTGCCTCCCATATTTTTACATTACTTACGGCTATGTAGCTGCCGAATGAGGCCATAAATCCGACAGCACCTTTTTCCAGCATTTCGTGTTCAAAGCCGCTTATGAAATTGTCGTTTAAATAAAGATCAAATCTGGATTCATATGCGACAATCCGGAAATGATTCTTTTTCGCACCACGGTTTAAATAAGGAGTCGATTGCAGGGGAATGAGCTGATTATTGCTGCCGCTGATGGATAAATTGACTTCATAGCTACCGTCGTTATTGAAAAAGAAACTGTAAGCATAATGATTGACACCGTATTCCGTATTCGACCTAAAAACGACATCGGCTTTGTTGTATTTATTCTTTGTTTCCAAAAATTCAACATCTCCCTCGAAAATAATATTTTCGAGTTGATCGTACGGACGCGGATAAAAGCAATAGGCATGGCCCGCTTTGCGCTGCAGCGAATTAAGTTGCAGCCTTCCATCGACGTAAGCCTCACCCTGACTGTTCTTGACGGAAAGATATTTGTTTTGTTGCATGTCGTCATCTAAAATTAATTTTCCTTTTTCAATGCCCGCCAAAAGCGGTGTCTCAGAGATAAGAGTTTTTTTCTTGGGCAGCGGTTCAGGAGACACGATATCCCCCTTCACGAAGGATTCTCCGTTCTTTTGGATTTTTTGGACTTTCGCCTTTGATCGCGTACTATCAACTCCTATCACTTGCAGCGTACCGATTCTTTTATATTCTTGAAACAATATTTCCCCGGTATTACTTCTCAGCACTTCTTTACGCGCGACAAATAACCGGCTACCGTCTTTCACACCGTTATTCTCACCGACATTAACAATAATGACATCGTTTAGCACTGCCTCGATCTTGCCTAACAAAGGATAGTTGCCAATTATGTGTGCAGCACAGAATCTTCCCAGATCGCCCAGCGTATAGTTTTCCCGGTATACCTCCCGGTAAAATTCTGCCTCTCCACCGGCAATATCAATTACTCTTAAATTTAACGCAAATTGATCGGTTTTTTTCATATACATACTGATAGCGATCAATTTATCGACATTGAGCAGTTTGCCAATTTTTGCCGTTTCCTGCTTGCTGGTCAATCCCGACATTTGAAAAGACTGTTCATTTAATACAGATTTAACGTGCTCTCTATCCACTATTCGGTATCTACCAGAATCAATTAAAACCTTGTATAAACTGCTTATGGCTTCCTCCACCTTTTCCGGTTTTACATCGCCCCGGACTTCCATAGGCATGATGGCAAAAGACGTTTCACAATAAGCATTCGCTGACAATAATACCAGAAAACAAAAAGTCGAAATAATTAAGGTTTTCTTCAACACAATTTATTCCTCCGCTTTTTAATGAAAAACTTGTTACTGATGAATTTTCCAGCTTCCTCCAGGCCCGGCAGCATATTCCGTAAAATATTGTTTATTAAGATAATATTCAGTTAATATCCCAGTAAAATGACCAGTAACCGTAAATATTATATTTAACAATATTAAATCATTATATACTTAAAGAATAACTACTCCAATACTTAATTTTTTATTATGAAAACTATAGAGAAAAGGTTCTTTAGTGTCAATAGGAAATGGCTGCGGAGGCAATACATATATTATTTCAATCATATACGAAAAACCGAAATTTCTTGAGTAAAATTATCATTGCTGGTATAGGAAGCGGCTTGATTTTTCAAAATTTTTTTAAGGATGTGTACTATGCAAAACCCCAATTTTAGTTCAGGACCTTGCAGCAAGAGACCGGGATGGAGCGTTGATGCTCTGAAGAACACACCGGTGGGCCGCTCACACCGTTCCGCTCTGGGCAAGGAAAGATTAGCCAAAGCGATCAATGAAACAAAAAAAATCTTAAATATTCCGGCCGATTATCTCGTGGGCATTATGCCCGCTTCCGATACCGGCGCCTTTGAAGCTGCCATGTGGAGCCTTTTGGGATCGAAACCGGTTACCGTGCTAGTCTGGGAGAGTTTTTCGGAAGGCTGGGCAACCGATGTCGCCAAGCAACTGAAACTCAACCCGAAAATTATCAAAGCCGACTACGGCAAACTGCCTGATTTGCAGTCTGTTGACTGGAGCAATGATGTTGTCTTCGTCGCCAACGGAACGACCAGCGGCATAAAAGTTCCCGGCTGGAACTGGATACCGGCCAACCGCGAAGGATTATCCTTATGCGATGCCACCAGCGCTACTTTTGCCATGGAAATGGACTGGTCCAAACTGGATGTAACCACCTTCTCCTGGCAAAAATGTTTGGGCGGAGAAGCCGCCCACGGCATGCTGGTTTTAAGCCCGCGGGCCGTCGCCCGCCTGGAATCCTATGATCCACCCTGGCCAATGCCCAAAATTTTCCGTCTCAAGAAAAGCGGTAAAATCAATCGTGCCATTTTTGAGGGAGAAGTCATCAACACCACTTCGATGATCTGTGTTGAGGATTATCTGGACGCGCTGAAATGGGCGGGAGAAATCGGCCTTGCAGGCCTGATTAAAAGAAGTATGGCCAATTTGCAAATAGTCGAAGACTGGGTTAAAAAAACCGAATGGGTGGACTTCCTGGCTAAGGACAAGAATATCCGGTCCAATACATCGGTATGCCTGATGGTAGAAAGCCCCAAAGTCAACTCCCTTTCCGCTGAAGATAAGGGTAAATTCCTCAAAGGCATCGCCTCAGAGTTGAGCAAAAAAAACATCGCCCATGATATCAATTCGTATAAGGATGCCCCCGCCGGATACCGTTTCTGGTGCGGCCCGACAATCAACGAAAGTGATATAAAAACAGCCTTGACCGAGTTGGAAAAGGTTTATAACGAAAAAATTAAGAATCTGTGATAAGGAGACATATATGAAACGAGTATTAGTCAGCGATTCTATGGCTGCCGAAGTCGTAGAAATACTGAATAACACACCGGGTATAAAGGTTGATGTCAAAACAAACCTGAAGCCGGAAGAATTAAAAGAAATTATCAAAGATTACGATGCATTGATCGTCCGTTCATCCACCAAGGTAACCACCGAGATCATTGAAGCGGCGGCAAAGCTTTCCGCCATCGGCCGCGCCGGTGCCGGTGTGGATAATATTGATATTCCCGCCGCCAGCAAACGTGGCATTGTCGTCATGAATACACCCGGCGGCAACACGGTAACAACAGCCGAACACGCCATCGCCATGATGCTTTCCCTGGCGCGCCGTATTCCGCAGGCCACCGCTTCTATGAAAGCGGGTAAATGGGAAAAAAGCAAATTCATGGGCAACGAATATTGCAATAAAACCCTGGGTATTATCGGCCTGGGACGTGTAGGCGCAATCGTGGCCGACAGAGCACAAGGCCTTAAAATGAGCGTGATTGCCCATGATCCTTTCATTGCTCCAGATGTAGCGGAAAAAATGGGTATCCCTTTAGTAACTCTTGATGAAATCTACGCATCTGCGGATTTTATCACGGTGCATCCGGCGCTTTCCAAAGAAACAAAAAATATGATTGACGCCAAAGCTTTAGCAAAAATGAAGAAAGGCGTCTTTATCATCAACTGCGCCCGCGGTGGAATCATTAATGAGAAAGACCTTTATGACGCGCTGGTTTCGGGTAAAGTTGCCGGCGCGGCTATAGACGTTTTCGAAGAAGAACCGACCAAAAATATGGAATTGATTTCGCTGGACAATGTCATCTGCACGCCACATCTGGGTGCATCCACAGACGAGGCACAAACCAACGTCGCAATTGCCATCGCCCAGCAAATAGCCGCCTATTTCGCAACCGGTGAAATTAAAGGCGCCGTGAATTTCCCCTCGGTTAGCGCGGAATTAATGACTGTTATCCGTCCTTATCTTGATTTGGCCGAAAAGTTGGGAAAGCTACAGGCGCAATTGATCACCGGAGCAATCCAGCAGGTGAATATTGAATACAGCGGTGAAATTCTCAATCACAACGTTGCCCCGATAACAATTTCTCTGCTCAAAGGGCTACTGGAGCCGATTCTGATGGAAAACGTTAACTACATAAACGCTCCCGTTATTGCCAAAGAAAGGGGCATCAAAATTGTGGAATCAAAAAGCAGTGAAATGAAGGATTACACCAACATGATCACCCTGACCGTGAAAACATCCAAAGAAACGAGCAACACCGCCGGCGCGCTATTCGGCAAGCACGATCCGCGTATTGTGCGGATAAATGAATTTTCTGTAGAAATCGTTCCGGAAGGAAATATCCTTGCGGTATCGAACGATGACCAGCCGGGCGTAATCGGTAACCTGGGAACAACTCTGGGCAAAAATAAAGTTAATATCGCCCGTCTGCACCTGAGCCGCGATGCCGAGGCAAAGCGGGCACTGGTTGTTTTAAATACGGATTCGGCAGCCACGAAAGATGTCTTGGAGAAATTACGGAAATTGCCCCATGTAATATCCATTAAACCGATAAAAATGTAAGGACGATAATTATGGCAAATGTTGCAGTAGTCGGCACACAATGGGGTGATGAGGGTAAAGGCAAAATTGTTGATCTTTACACCGAAGGCGCCGCTGTGATTGTCCGTTTCCAAGGCGGTAATAATGCGGGACATACGCTGGTGGTCGAAGGAAGAAAGACTGTTTTACATTTGATTCCTTCGGGAATTTTGCACGATAATAAAATTTGCATTATCGGCAACGGCGTTGTTATTGACCCAGTTGTGCTGATTCAGGAAATTGAAGAGCTGCAAAAGGGCGGCCTTTTCCCTCCCAATACAACATTGTATATCAGTGAT
The DNA here is from genome assembly GCA_003142535.1 of Syntrophaceae bacterium. Classification (GTDB taxonomy): domain Bacteria; phylum Desulfobacterota; class Syntrophia; order Syntrophales; family Smithellaceae; genus Fen-1166. The sequence continues at coordinate 81,356 of PLMQ01000068.1, read as the reverse complement.
AAGGCACATTTAATTATGCCGTATCATAAGCGTCTGGATATGGCGCGGGAGGCTCATGGTTCCGGGAAAAAAATAGGAACAACGGGTAGAGGGATCGGTCCCGCCTATGAAGATAAAGTTGCCCGAACCGGCATTAGAGTTGTTGACCTTTATGATGAGACTGTGTTCGGCGAAAAATTGCGGCACTCTCTGGAAGAAAAAAATTTCTTGCTGACCGGTTTTTTCCATGAAAAACCGCTTACTGAAAAAGAAATTGCAGCTGAATATCTGGAATATGCGAGGATGATTAAGCCATATGTTGCCGATACTTCGCTTATCCTCGACAATGAAATAAAGAAGGGCAAGAAAATTCTTTTTGAAGGCGCGCAGGGTTCCCATCTGGACATCGACCACGGGACATATCCTTATGTAACATCATCCAATACTGTCGCCGGCAACGCATCCTGCGGCTCCGGAGTGGGTCCCAATGCCATCCATAAAGTTGTCGGAATCTGTAAAGCATATACAACCAGAGTCGGCGAAGGGCCATTCCCTACCGAACTCAATTGTGAGATTGGAGAACAAATACAGAAAGTCGGGCAGGAATTTGGTGCGACAACCGGCAGGCCCCGCCGCTGCGGCTGGTTGGATATGGTGCTGGTGCGCCAGTCCGTGCGCACTTCCGGAATTACGGCGCTGGCCATAACCAAGCTCGACGTTCTGACCGGTTTAGAAAAAATTAAAATCTGTGTCGGGTATAAATCACCGCAGGGTGAATTTACCCATGCCGTTCCGGCCAGCATGGATTTGCTGGGCCGATGCCAACCTGTATATGAAGAATTTGAAGGCTGGAAACAGGATATCCTCAAAGCACGAAGCATCAAGGAACTTCACGCCAATGCCCGTAAATACTTGCAACGCCTGGAAGAATTGGCCGGGGTAAATATAGTTCTGGTATCCGTCGGTGCAGGCAGGGAAGAAACAATCATTATGGAAAATCCTTTTCACAATTGAATTTTCCGGTAGGCACACGAATCACGGGTATGAACCCCAAAGCTCGCTTTGGGGTTCATACCCTCCGCTGTGCCCGCCTAGGCGGATTCAACTTGCCAATTCCGACTTGTGACCTCGCGTGACCTCTTACCACCTTCAGGTGGTTAGGTTATTAGGTTNNGAATTGGAGTTTCACTAATAAAGCCACAAGGTAAAAGTATGGACACACAGACTGCCCGGTTTTTCTTAGTTTCTTCTTGACACACAGGGGAGTTGCTGCTAAGAGGGCACTCTCAAAAATGATACATAAAGTGGGCCGTTAGCTCAGAGGTAGANNTAATCCGTTGGCCGCGGGTTCAATCCCCGCACGGCCCACCAACGAAATCAAGAGTTTACAAATTGTACTGATGGTTTGTAACTCTTTTTTTTTGGTATTTTGCCATAAATTTGCCATAAAGTTTGTTACTAATTCTTACTCTTCTTTACTCATTGCATTCTGATATGCAAAATTGATCATTGTTCCATCCTTTGAATCAGAGGCATTTTCAACGTATTTGCTATAAACTTTGATGATCATATTTGTGTCTCTGTGCCCCATAACTTTGGCAATCCAAAGAGGGTTTTCTCCGCAACTCAAGGCAATAGTAGCAAAGGTATGGCGAGTCTGCTTCATTTCCCTGTACTGAAATTTTGCACTGTGAAGCGCCGGTATCCATATTCTTTTTCTCAAGTTTGGGGGATGAATTAAATTACCCTCTGGAGTACAAAAAAAGTACTCGCTTTTAATTTTTTCATGTATCACCTGTTGTGCTTTCAGAGCATTATACATAACCGGCGTCATTTTTATTGATCGGCGGCTATGTTTATTCTTTGTGGGACCTTCCATCGTTTTACCATTTTCATCTTTGGTTATAGCTCGCCGGATATGGACGATTTGCTCTCCCCAATCAATGTCATCAGGCTTTAATCCAATCTGTTCCCCTTGACGAAGACCGGAGCAAAATGCAAATTGGAAATATGGCTTCCAGTGGTCGGGCATGTTTTCAATCAATATTTTCTGTTCATTAATTGAAAAGGGCAAAATCCTTTCATAAGCATCCCCTTCTGCCGGCAACCTCTTGAATCCAAAAAATGGTGTATAATCAACCCACCTGAATTCGTTTGTAGCACTCATACAGATCATCTTTAAGGGTACAAAAATCTTATTAACGGTTTCGTTACCAATTGCCTTACCCTTATAATGCTGTATTTTTGCCCAGACATTGAATTTCTCAAAGATAATCATATTGAGATCACCAAAGCTCATTTTTTCAAAGAACGGAACCAGGTAAAGATTGATATACATTTTATAACTGTATAAAGTTCTCTGTGATACACGCCCCGAATCTCTTAACCGATTATACCATTGCCAGGCATAATCTTTTACGTTGACTTCAACGGGTGTCTTTTTCCGACCATAAACCTCGCTTTCCTTGCCTCTAAAATAGTCCCTCTTGTTACTTTGAGGGAAAACTTCGGCAAACCTGAAAGTTCCGGCTTTAATAGCCATAATTATCTTGTCGAGTTGCTGCCTGACATGCTTATTATTTTCTTTAGTATCATCGAGGCCAGCTTTTTCCCGAACACGGTCCCCAAGATAGATGAAATCGACATATAATTTACCGTTGATACTCCGAACGGATCCCTCACGATTTCTGTTGAGACCCGCTTTTCGTGAAGCCTTCTCTTTGCCTGGAAACGGAATAATATTTGTTTCCAGCGCTACTGCTTGTGTCATTGTTGCTGCTCCTTTCTATACACCTCCCTTCCATCGATAGTTCACCTGTCTTGATTATAACAGATAAGCAAAGATAAAAGAAAGGGTTGTTAATTAAATATTGATTAAGCTTTGATTTTTTGTGGTTGATTCTGTACGGGATGTGTCTTTAATTTTAGCAGTTTCTTCTCTTGGTGATTCCAGCCAAACTTGAACGGCTGTCCATAAAAAAAGAATCTTCTTGCGGCTAGGTTTTATGTAATGCCTATCTTTGATAAAAATCTCATTATGAATCATATTATAGATGCTCTGTTGGGAATACTTGATTTTTCCACTAAGTTCTTTTACTGTCAGATATTGCTCTTCATTAATGTTCATTATCCTCGATCTCCTCAAACTTTTATAGTTTGTTAAGACCGGGGTAAAAAAAGGACATGAAGTGTAACTATTCCGATCGACATAAAAGGAATCTCAAATATGCAGGATCTATTGAAGGATCAGGGTAAAATAACGTCTAAGGCTAAAATTGATAGAACTGAACTCAACACGTTACTGAATTTGGCCTACTATTTCCCAGAGAAAAGAATCTGTAAATTGAAGATAGGCGATGTCTATGTCGGTAGCAATATCCTGCCATTTATAGAGTTTGATATAAATAAGAGTCCAAGAAAAACCGAAGCTTCTCTAGAAAGCATTCTGAATTCACATATCAAGTATCTTATTCAGAAAAAGCACCCCGTTGATCAGGATAGTCCCCTTTTTCCAGGATATTTTGATAATAACAATAACTATAGCGTTGACAGAAAGCTGAAACGCCATATTTTTGATTTTGCAAAATATAAAAATTTTGATTCTATAATAAAATATTTAAGGCGAGATCAATATCAACAACTGGTTCAAGCCGGCAATCATCCAAGAAGGGCCATTCAAATAATTGCTGAAAGCACTGGAAAATCACCGAGGGCAATAGCTCTATCATTAGGTGTTCCATTTGTAAGCGACCCGTCTATAAAACAAGGCAGAAAATTAAAAAAAAGTGATAAAATATCAATGGATTTTATAAGTCATATTTTAAAAATTAAAATGTTTGACGAAAATGAAGCCTACAAAATAATAGAAATAGGTTTTAAAATATTCGAGCGCACACTTAAAGGCGAGTCAATTAATAATATGAAGTACATTCTGATCAAACATATCCATAGTTGTTTCAGTGAAATTGAAAAAAAATTTTTGCAGCCGTCGTTTAATGGCCATAATAATCAGATCAAAGAAAAATGCTCGAATTCTTTTGACTTAAAACTATTAAATGATGAAATAATTACAGACATGGTCAATGGATTGTTTTTATATATTAGGCAAATCAGAGGCATGTTTTTAGACGAAGAATTGGAAAAAAAGTAATAACTGCATCATTCCTCCACTTCCAAATAATAATGCTCGACCGCTTCATCCATCAGCCTCACAAAATAATTCATGTCCTGCAAACAGGAATACCTCTGTTCAGGTTTTACCAAACTTTCATTCTCTCGAAAGAACATGTCAATCAACTTCAAGTATTTTTCCTGAACCTTCTTTTTTACGATTGCATCTTTTGATGGTGTGTACCTCGCGAGATCAAGGACAGCGGATTTGATTTCATAAATGGATTCTATGAGGGTCATTGTTTTAAAGAAAGATTTGCGGAGTTTGTATATAAACGCATTACCAATATACCATCCGTAGGATAAGCCCAATTTTTCAATTTGTATACAAAAAGCACAAAAACAGTTCTTCCTTTAAGCGGGAATTTTTATAAAATAATTTTTTGATTATGGATAGAGCTTATGGGATCAAATAAAACCATTGTCCTGCTAATGATGATGACTACTTTTTGTTCATTCTTTCCCCTATGGAATGTGCTTTACCCAGCTTCTTGCCCAGACCAAAATAATAGCCATATTCAGGGGCATAAATAATCGGCTTGACCTTCTCTATTGACAAGTCACCCTTATCATCCAAGACATCTTCATTTGCTTTAATATCCAGAATCTCTCCAATAAACTGCGTATGAAGTCCAATCTCATGTGTATGAATGAGCCGGCATTCAAGGATGAACGGAAATTCCTCGACATAAGGAGCATCCACCAGATCGCTTTTTACAGGAGTTAATCCGCTTCGGGAGAACTTGTCTTCATCCCTGCCGGAGCTTATTCCGAAATAATCAGCATACTCAATATGTTTTTCCGAAGGCAAATTTATTGTAAAAGCCTTCCGTTCGCAGATATTAGCATATGTATATGTGGCCTTTCTCAACGATACGGTTAAACAGGGCGGGGAAGAACAACATATGCCGCCCCATGCTGCGGTCATTACATTTGGTTTTCCATTCTTATCGTATGAACCGATAACTAATACGGGAGCAGGATAAATGATCGTTTTTGCACCAAGTGACTTTTTCATTGATTCTTTCCCTCATATCTTTCTAAAAGCTTTTATACTTATACCAGTTATCAAGGTAAATTTCAGCCAATTCCTTATTCTTTAGAATTAGCATTAAATTCTGGTTGAATCTATACATCGATGACAATTTTGGCTATGGTCCAGTGACACCTGATTAGTTTTGCACATCGAGTGTCAAAGAGGGCAATCACTTGATTAAAATCTTGTGCTATCAAGAGTTCAAGGACAGCCTATTTAATTTTGCATATTAGTATTGATAAATAAAGAGCAGTATGATTTTGTAGCGGCGGGTTAGACGTAAATAAATAAGGCTGCATTTTCTCCAATTAACTAAAAATATCAAAGGATAAAAATGAAGAAACTGTACAAAAAAATACTTTATATACTTGTTGTATGTTTTGCTTTTGCTATTATCGTATTTTCTGTGATACTCACTAATTATTCATCTACACCCATTAACTATGATGATCACAAATATGAATTTGTGCACATCAATATATTCAAAGACTCCAGCTTTCTACAAGTTACAGAAATGCTTAAACAGGCGGGATTGGTAAAAAACAAATTTTTATTTTATAGTTTGGCCATAACAAAAAGACCCCGTCGTTCCATTCGCGCCGGAGAATATAAATTTAATACTTCCATGACTCCTTCGGCGATAATTGACGAATTATTGCTTGGTGAAAATAAAAAACATTGAATTGTTATCCCTGATGATTGATCCATACTGGGAACCTCGCGCGATTAAGAGATCAAGGACAGCGGTTTGGATTTTGAAATGGATTCTATCGCGGTTATTGTAGAGAGTTCTAACTTGCTCACTCGGGTAATGCATCAATCTTTTTTTAAAACGGGATCATCAGCTAAGAATATATTGATAGTTTCAGTCTGATCATCAAAAACTTTGAGGTAAATCATCGAATTCTCTTTTCTCTTGCACTGAGTTGTAAAAAAGTATATTTATTCAACATGAATGATAAGGTGATCCCAAAGAAACTGAAAAAAGAGCCACTTCTTGAGGCTGTGTGTGAGTTGCGTTTTGAAAGCGACAAGGATACTATTTCCGATCTACTGCCTGGCTTGATTTTTCAGAAATTAGGTGATCGATTTCCAAAAGTTGAGAAACTGCCTGCTTCAAATATCCCCTCTATAGCTTTTAAAAATGATCCGAATTTACGCTACATACCGACGATTAAATTGACAGGCGAGCCATATTGTATAATAATTGGAGAGCATGTATTTTCCCTCAGCTGCACCAGACCATATGTTGGATGGGAAAAGTTCTCGTCAATTATAGTTGAGCTTATAACAATCCTCAAACAAACTTCTCTAATTACACGACCGGAACGTATTTCTCTTAAATATATGGATATTCTGCTGGCTACAGAAGGATACACGCTGGATGCCTTAAACATTGAATTGCATATTGCGGGGAATCGCATTATTACATCACCCGTCCAGTTGCGAGCCGAATTTAATGATGGAGAATTCATCAATATCATTCAGATTGGCTCCCCAGCCCAAGCTAATCTTAACACCGGACAGCTTTTAGATGGCATTTTGATCGACATTGACACAATATCAAGGACAATGCCCATCAATTTCTGGGATGCTCCAAAAGTTTTTCTAGACGGCGCACATGCCTTAAATAAATCTACTTTTTTCGATCTACTAAAACCGGAAACAATAAAACGTCTTGGACCGGAGGATTGATATGGATTACGCCGCTGTAACAGTTCCAAACATCCTAAAGGGGACATATAGTGATATTAGTAAAACCTTGCCTATTGCTCTCTTATTATCTCTCGTGACACCACCAGCAATTGATGCTAATTCTTTGCCAATTCTAAATATTTGGCAGAGTCAGATAAAATACGAAATAAAAATAACTCCACAGGTCACATGTCAGAGATCAGCCATAACACTCTGGGAGGTTCAGAAGACTAGGGAATTTCAGCCAAGAACAGAATTTGTTAAAAAACTTCTTGCACTCCGCAAACAGGCCATTTTAAGTGGGATGCCTTTACTTACTGTGGATGAGATCTTGGCGGAAAAGCGTGTTCTTCGAGGCGAAATTGACTAATGTCTATCAGAACCGTCATTGATTCCTGCGTTTTACGTGTTGCACTTGAAGGAGAAGGTGAGGCAAACAGGAAAGCGATAGAAACTCTCAATGATACAAATAGGAAATTTATGGCTGTTGATTTTGTTGCATTAGAAGTAATTCCCAAGCCAATTTTCAATAAAATACAAGATCAAGCTCTCTTTTATAAATTATTCTTTGATGAAGCCCCCATACATGTTGAAGTTACATCAGATGTTACAAATCTTGCGTTACAATTGGCCTCTGAGCATAATATCGGACCCATGGACTCTCTCATTGTCAGCTCGGCCATCATTGGTGGTGCTGACGAACTAATTACCATGGAAAAGCCAACAAAACCTATGTACAAGGTTAAAGAAGTGAAAATTATTTCGCTGTATACACAAAAATCATAAAAATAATGTGATCCCTGGTTGTGCAACGACCAAGAATTATGATCATATTAACCTGCTACCTGCCTTCATACTTTTCAGAATGATCTTTATGCTTATTCCAATTCTTAATGTAAATTTCGGCCAATTCCTTATTCTTCAAAATTAGTAAATTCTCCGCATTCTTTTCTTCCGCAGCTTTAGTAAAATTAAAGCTTCCGGTTATTACAGTTTCCCTGTCAATGATCATGATCTTGTTATGGGCGATAGCGTGCTGAGAATCTATATAAGTGGTCACTCCCATGTGAGCAGTGAAATCTCCGGCACTGTATTTTGCCGATTTATTGGATTTGTCCAGGATGATTTCTACATGGATTCCCTTTTTATGTGCATTTACCAAAGCTTTCGCAATGGGCGCGGATGTAAAGGAATATGCCTGGATAAGTATTTCCGATTTTGCTTGAGAGATTTGATTTACTATTGCATGGGTGCAGCCGCCATTGGGCGAGAAACAGACATTGGCGACATCAACATTAAATGCGAAAACAGGAATGGTAATAATGATACTCAAAACTAAGAAAAGGATTGCAGTAATTTTTTTCATGAACTCTCCTTAGACTGGGAAGTGAAAAATATAGGTTTTGCTAAAGCAAATTGTTAGTGACTTTTGATTCAAGATATTTAATGGTGTTTTTATGAATACTCACTCTTTGGGATGAAAGTGATATTTCTATCAGTTCCCCAGTTGTATTTATATTTATATTTTTGCCGTGATGAATCTCTCTGTGACAATTTGGACAAACGAGAATCACGTTTTCGGTACACAAAGATCCTTCTTTCTGTTCGTAAAGTTGAACGATGTGATGAGCTTCAATAAAAGCACCACCACCTTTTTTTATAAATCCCGACCAGCCACATATTTGGCATTTAGCTCCTAATAATGATTTAAGTGCCTTAGCAGCTGCTGTTCCACGATCTAAATGGTTTTGAATCTTTTTGGCTCTTTCCTTAGGTGAAAGCGTTGCAAAGCGATTATTAAATTCCTTTAATACTGTGATTGGATCTGAATATTCTTCTAAGGAACTTGTAACCTCGGAAATATTTGGATTAATATTAGCAAGTTTAAGAATTTCTGAAAAAGCTGATTTAGATATTTTTCGTATTGAATTTCGCCATGAGGGCATAGGGTTCTTACGTACTTGATTATATCCAATACTTTCAATAAAACCCTGACCACCAGAATTGTATATGGGAACAATTTTCTTAAAAGATATCCCTTCAAGTATCTCAGCATAATAGTGATCTCCTGTTGTATCAGGCTCTACTGCACCAATTACACCACAACCAAAATAATACCGCTGTTCTTTTTTAAACCGATTGCCCTGATAGTAAATAAATTGATCTCCAGAACAAATCTGATTGCGGTATCTTTTCGGAAAGTGATATCTTACGTAAGGGATATCTTCGTAATCAGGCTCAAAATCTATTCTCTGTGAAAGTATAATTTTCATTTCTGGTTTTATTAATTATCTTTTATATTTGAAAGGTATTTGTCAATTTTGTTTATTACGCAATTTTAAGACCCTCCATCTCAAGCTTTTTTAGTATTTCTAAAAGTACCAGAGCCTGTTTTTCAGATGGTAATTTATACGTAGCCGATTCAATAATGCTCATTTCTTTTGGCGAAAGAACACCTGTTTTCTTGCTTTCTTTGAGTATATATTTCCACTGTTCCGTTGAATATTTCAGAATATTAATCTGTGCTTCAATGGAATTATCCATTTTTTGAATTTTTTTGGCATCCTTCACAACTTCCCTTATTTCACTTTTTGGAACAAGTTCTTTGATAAAATCAGCCGGAAATATATTGGAACTAGAAAAAGTTTTTTCGATCAGGTGGTCCCAACAACTGTCCCTTTTACACCATTCTGAAATATTTGATATTCCGGGCGGCGGCTCTAATATGTCGTCGTGAACTATTTTCCCAACGCTTTCAATAGTTTTAATTGTAGCCTGCGATATGTTCTGCTTATCCCAAATATTAATATAATTAATCGTTTTATTGTTTTTACTACAGTATAGAGAAATCAAAGCCAGCGTATAGGCGACAATATTCGCGCGGTATCCTCCGCTGTACCAACTTTGTGACGAAATGATTTTCTCCGCGTTTTTGAAAATGATTGCTTTGGCAATTATGCACTTGAAATAAAATTCATTGAACTTGTCTGGATCCTTTTCCCACTCCTGACCGACTCTTGCCGCATATTTCGCAAAGTTTTTCTGTGCTCCAAGATTTACATATGTCGGTTTTTCGTCCCAGACATTTTCATATTTTGCTAAATCCGTTTTTGTAAACATTTGTGACTTTGGATTCTGTGCTTGAAATTTTTTGGTATCACCTGGGCTTAATTTTGCCATGGCATCGGCATATTGTCCTCGAGCCCTTTCGTAAAACCATTTTGTTTCCCGTAAAGCACCTTGCTGTGGTGGTGCATAAAGCCGTCGTGAGAAATCTTCAATTCGCACATGAAAAGGATGATTTGAAAAAAAATCTGCTGCGTTAACTTTATTTTGTGTATTGGCATATTCAGAGATTTTAGGTACTACTTCTTCGCTTTGTTCTTCATTGATAACGGATAGTTTTACTTGAACGAAAATCTTATCAACAGGGGCTTTATCCTTTCTATTTGTATGAAATAATGATGCAGTTGTCTGACCGCCATTTACGATCTGCAGATCTCTGATCTTCTTTATATAGATTCCACTTTCTTTCTCGTCAAATTCAATCTCCTTTGCAGTAGCAGTTAAACCATTATTATAGGCAAAAAACATTTCCGGATTATTCATAATTGTTGCCCTTATGCCTTTGTTTACATTACCCCTAGCTTGGAGGAAGCATCTGACATTTTGTTCCAAAAGCCTTGCACCATATTTTCCATATAAAGCTGAAAGTATTTCACCAGGTATCACAAGCAGGTATGACTGATATTCTGCTGTGCTGAGATGGGCGGGAAGACACGGTAACCCTTCAGGCCGCCAATCCGTAAAATCAACAAGAAGTTCTTCCTTTTCTCCCTTTGAGGTATAGAGTCTATAAAAACGCAAAACGTCCCATATATGATAAGAAAAAACCCAAGAACTGTACTTTATATCCTCAAGCGTTTGGATTCTTTCGCTGAGTCTCCTTTCTGAAATAAGATAAAGATTTACCTTGGAAAAATTCATTTTTCTTTCACTTATATCCCTGGATAAACCGTATCCTGGAGATGTTATTTCCAAATCTTTATATATCTGTTTCATCATGCTTGATGTGACGAAATTTTCCAATCTCTTGAATATGTTTTCGATTTCGGTACGTATCAGTGTTTCGAGGCTGTCCCTATTTGAAAAATCCAAAATAAAAACGTCTAAACATTCCTCTTCCTCTCTGAACCAATATCCATCAACCCTCATCCCTTTGGGAGCTTTATAGTGACATGGTTCAAATCCCTCAATCTGACCTGATTCTATAAGTTCCTTTGTGCGATTTAATGCAAATTCTGATTCGGAAAAATCCATTGCCGCTTCTGAACCGGCAAGAAACTCCTGACGCAAATCATGATAATATTCGTCAATTGATGATAAAGACATTAAATTCCCCTTTCATCCAGTGGAAATGCGATGCAAAATGCTTCAACCATATTGAGATCGAGATCATAGGAAACATTGCGAAGACCTGAAGAAAGCATCAGAGGTATTATTCTGGGGAAACCTTCACTGACTTCGTAAGCATGTTTTTTAATAACCGAAAATAATGGAGTTGCATAATCTATGAGGTCAATATATCCCGCTGAATGAAGTCTGTTATTGAAGGTATCCAAGAAGTCTGTATCCTCGAGACGGTTTCTGAGTCTGCCCACTATATCATTAAGCGAAATGCCTGAACTGCCGTCTGTATATTCCGCGAGAAAAAAAACCTGAAGATATAGTCTGCTAAGATTTGTCACAAGCTGATTTTCAGATGAAATTCTTACTGTATTTTTAGAGCTGCTTGCAATTGATTTGACTTCGACAGCAATATCACCCAGGACAAAGTCGTGTGGTCCATCCAATGGACCTTGCCATCCGGTTATGATGGAAGCGGGTGTATAAATATTATTATTTATACAATTCTCCAGAAAAACTAATTCAGCAAATAGGCCTCTTACCTCTTGTTCGGAAAGCAGGTAGCGACTGTTTTTGCTCAAAAATGCTCGCCATACCTGAAGTCGCGTATGTATTTTCTGCACAGTGGCACGATTCCCTTCGACTTTTTTTGTAAATTCGATAAGGTCATTGCAGATACATAGGAATATATCTGCATCCGCCTGCCTTTGAAGAGATAAAACAAAAACATGTTTCTTTCCGTCTTGACTAATTCGCAGATCTGTTTTTATTCCCTTAAAATCAATGGTCTTCTTTTTCAGGAATTCCTCATAACCGTCTTCATCAATATCCAAGACAAGGAGGTAGTAACCTTCAGAATCCCTGCCCCAGAAAAAATCGTGCGGATGGTCAGGATCAACAAGTAAAACATTATAACCCGCAGACGGTTTACTGATTTTGACCCAAGGGAATTTTTCATTCATCATAATCGTCATCCTCATCCGGAGAATCAACAGAGTCCTGATTGATCCAGACTTTGTTGACAACATATTCGACTGATCTTGTATCTCCAGTTGCGGGGAAGCTCAGTCCAATGGCAGGGATATTGGAAGCCAATGTTTCCCTTGTTTCCAATTTTTCATCCTTATTGAATAATTCCAGCAAATGTAGCATCAGAAAAGGCTTTCCCCTTACATCTTTCTGGCGATAATCGTGGTCATCCGGTTTATCGCGCCCATTATCATTTGCGTACTCGAGGGCCTTGTTGTATTGTTTTTCGTCCAATCCTGTAATTTCAACGCCTTTACCGGAAACCTTCTGCTTATTGCCCACATACCAGCCATTTTCACCGAAGGAAGGTTTTTTAACACCAACCTGTCTTGTTTGCAAAGCCATCGGCAAACCTTCAATACTTGGCCCCGTTCCTGCCAATGAAATGAACCCAATATCCCAGACTGGATATGTATCGGCAACCTTTCTCATATATGCGAGGAGCGAGTCTTTTTCGCTTCGCAGCTGGCTATGATATTGAAAATCCATTATGAACTCAGCCACTTCTTCCCAGCCGATATCACTCCAAAACTCCGCACGATCTAAATTGCGCAATTTGTTGGATGACGGTTTTTTATGTTTGTTTTTTAAAGTTGAATAAAAAATTTTCATTGCTTCTATATTATTTTTGGTAATTACATCGTCATCAGGAAGAATATAGGTTTCCCTTAGCTTTCCATCGTAATTTACGCTGAATATTCTGCTCTCCGCATTTCTCATTTTGTTGAGTGCAGTAACATATAATGCGTCCGGATGAGCACGGACATAAAGGCCAAACTGTTTTGGACTGCGCCCATCCCGTCGCATTTGCTTCACAAGCTGTACCAACTCATCGGTTGCCTCGGCAATGTGTACATACCAGCCTCTGGACTCTTCTGACAAATAAACTCTGCAGAGATCGTCGTAATCGGGACGATAACCAAACCACCGCCCCATCTGCATAAGTGTGTCATACATTCGAGTATTACGATACATGTAGCTGACCATAAGTCCTTCAATAGTAAGGCCGCGTGATAAACTGAGACCGCCCACAACCAAAGCTGTCAGCGTATCTCCGGCATCTTCGTATTTCTTGTAGTCAAGCGCTTCATCGGATTTGCTGTTTATAACGTATGTCTTTATCGATTCGATCGACTCAAATAATCTTTTCTGCACATTGTGCCATTTAACACCGGAACCGGAATACTCGGTGTCAAATATCTTTTTGAGTTCACACATATAAGGATCTTTCAGACAGGCGTCTTCATTTTTTGCATAATTAAATTTGACAATAGGAACATAAATATTGAGGTAATGCGATATATGTTCCCTTATCTGTTTTTGAACGTCAACAAATCGTGAAACATTGATCATCATTGAGCAGTGTTTATTGCCCTGATTGCGGGTAAGCCGTATCGCCTTACCGACAATAAAGGTTTTAATTGCTTCTTTCATCGTGTCCGGAATATCGGACACCTCAATATTTCTCTTGTGCTTTAGCGGCAAATATTCCTCTGCATCAGATATTGTTCTAATTATCCGATCACTCGATTCTTCATCAATAAATACTTTTTGAGATCCGAAGTAGTTTGTCGGCGCATCCAGACAATAGATGAAATCTCTGGGAAAAAGATCGTCTCCAATCATTTCTTCTTCAGAATCAGGATTGATGAAAATATTGGCAAACGGCGTTGCAGTGTATCCCACATAGCAACCCTTAGGAAACAATGATAATATTTTCCTTATTTCACGATTGGTTCTTGTGGGATCAATATTGGGTTTGTTTGTGTTGATTGATGCGTTATCAGCTTCATCATCAATCATTAGCATAGGCACATCCGATATCTTGTCGTCCTGATTCTCCGTATTGAGATCTTTGAGCCAGGAATGTAGATTAGCAAGAGTTGTCACATTTTTTTTTATAACAACGACCACGGGTCTGCTGAATCCTTTGAGATCTGCTGTGAAGGTCGATGCCTGTTGTCTGCTGAAATCACTCGTTGTATTTGTCAGTGTAATCGGGAATGCCCTTGATCTGTTAACGGTTCCTACACCGGCGAATGACCTGCTTTTGCTGTCACGGCCGACAAAACCTGCATCAACCCTTTCTTGGGTTTGCTTTCTGAGATTGTTGTGAATACCTGCAATAATGATAATGAACTTATAGCCCGCATCTGCAGCTTTGGAAACCAGACCGATATAGTTTGCTGTCTTGCCTGATTGCACGTGTCCTATAACAAGGCCTCGTCTATCCTGGGATTTTGAATCATTAGGATCTTTTAATAAACCGAGAATTTTATCTGTTACATAACCCATGGTATTCACTATCTTCGGTGACCATCGTTCCATAATCAGCAATTGCCTGTAGTCATTCCAGTAATTCCATGTGATATCGGTTCCGGGTTTACAGTACCAGTCTTCATCGTGAGGGCTGTCTTTATCTGTTAAAGAGACACCTTTATCCATTGTGTGCACAAGTTTTGACTGAACAATCCTTATTATTTCATTAAGATCTGATGGCTGTACATCGTACAGCGGTGCAAATTTAATAGCCATATCTTCAATAGCTTCCTTTGTGGGCGGTTGTTCTGCATCCGCAAATTTCAGCAAAAGTGCACTTTCCACAGCTCCAAACATTTTCGCATTTTTGTCAGTCATTATATTTTCTCCTAACGAAGTCGTCAATGATACTCCGAAGATAACAGAAAGGTTTTAAAGAATAAATGATATCTTTAAAACTATCCTTATCTATATTCTGCCCCTGTGAAAGAACCTGCCATAAGGCTTCAATTTTTAATAAGGCTTCTTCTTTGTCGATAATAGTTTCTTTTTCAAAATCTTTTGGATTCATTGAATAGTCCGAATATATTGCTTCAACAGGTATTGAGGCCGCGATCACGGACATAATTTCTTCAAATGCATTTCTTTGAATATCTGCAAGGTTATTTTTAAAATTTTCCAGTAATGGATGTTTCATATTTATGGAATATTTTATGCCAGTATTTTCTGCATATCTGTGCCACAATGGATATATATTTTCTTCAAATAATTTTTTACCCCGACCAGAATGCACCTTTGTGCTCTGATCAGTTATCTGTCCTATAATTTGTCTCAGCCTCTCACGAACCTCAAAGGGCGGGTATGCACGAGATTTTTTGACGTCGATAGTCCATCTATCGTCAAGGCTGCTAGGGAAGTCAATTTTAACACGTGCCAGTTTTGTCGCTTCACCTTTAGGTACAAGTCTCAACCAATCACCCCATGACATAAGTCTTCCATTGCGGTAAATATAGGCACCCTGATTATTCAGAAAATCACTACGACTCTTGTAATAATCGCTTTCCTTCTGTGATAGACGGCTGTGATGAGGAAGAATGTACGGTTGAATTCTTACTTCTTTACCCTTTATTCTTATAATCTCCTCCCTCATTGCCTGTGTCGCTTTATTATTTATACAGAAGGGATCAAAAGGCTTCACTTCATGGTCATTAATAAAAATTGCAAGTTTTCTTCCCTGAATTTCACCATTAAGAAATCTATGAAAAACTAATGACAGATGCTTCTCTACATTATCAAGCCGTCCATACATATCTGTCATTTTGGTATCGGTAATTTCACCATCATACAATCGGTCGATTTTTTCCCAAAGGACCAGTGTTCCATTATCAGTAATCTTATCAAAATATGGCACATTAATAATTTCGTTTTTTTCCAGAACAGAAATAACCCAATCATCACGCTCTGAAACCAAATCTAAATCCCAGACGGCTCCGGCATGATTTCCGTTAGTGCTGCTGATCACAGTCAGCTTTCTGCACTGCGAAAAGGAGGCAGTTTTTAGTCCTAGACCGAACCGGCCAAGATCATCGGGCAATCTTTCGTCCTTGGGACTGAGTGATCCATGACGCATTGCCTCTATAAGTTCTTTCTCATTCATTCCCTTGCCATTATCTACAATAGAGAATCTTATATTTTTATTATCAGTGTCAAACCAGATGTTAACTTTGTTGGCTGATGCTGTAATACTATTATCAATGATGTCAGCAATCGCAGCTTCGAGTGAGTATCCAATGTCTCTCATTGATTCGGCCAGTGATGATGCTTTGGGCGGCAGGTTAATCTCTCTCATATAGTTATACCCCTGATAAGTCTTTCTTTGAATATTCTGATATAGAATTATTTTATTATTGAAACCAAAAAATTACTTTTTCAAATATTTCATAAGTTTTTTTGCAATACTTTCTATCATGAGCGGCGGAACTGCGTTACCAATCTGCCTGAATGCGCTTGTTCTATTTTCCCCCTCTTTAACCCCTTCAAAATAATAATCATCAGGAAATGATTGCAATCTTGCAGCTTCCCTTATTGATATCGAACGGTTTTGTTTCATGTCAGGATGAATGTAATAATGACCATCCTTTGCTATATGTGCTACTACAGTTTGAGCACTCAACAGGTCATCAGCCACAACCTTAAATCTGTCCAAAAAAGATTTCCTGTTATTATGACTCTTGAGTCTTTCAGGAAGGTCATTGTAGGTGAGTCGCTCATGGTGTAGTTCCCATTTTTCGACAGTAATTTTATAAATCTCTTTATCCTGTTCTATGTGAGGCCTTGAAATATGTTGAGTCAGGACATTAATGCCATTTCTTATTTTTGCAAATTGCAGATAATCATTAGATTTGGAGGCATAAGTACCGGACTTATCAGCACCCTCACCCGCATGTATTTTGGGCAGATCTTCAAAGATAGAGCTGACTTTAAAATTGAAATTATTCCCATTAGCCAGACTGTCAACTAAAAAATCAAAACTTTTCCGCCAGCCTATTATTATTACCCTTTTTCTGTTCTGAAGAACTCCAAACTGATTTGCATTCACATAAAATGGTTTGACAATGTACCCGATACGTCTGAAATAGCGCTTAATATTTTTGAAGTACTTTCCCTCACCGGCAGACAGCAGTCCCATCACATTTTCAAAGATAAACATCTTAGGGTTATATTTATTCAGGAATCTGCCGTACTGTATGTACAGATAATTTCTGGGATCACTACCCTTATCATTTTTATTTTGTGCTCTTCCGATAAGGGAATATGCTTGGCATGGAGGTCCACCTACAATAATATCAATACTATTGTCCCCCTTTAATGTATTAATAGCATCAAAAATCTTGCTATTATTTTCGTCACCTATGGATAAATTTATTACGGAATTAAGAATGTGTGAAGGTATAGAAGAATAGAGCTGTTTCCTGTTAATTTCACCTTTTAAATACTGAACATATCTATCTGTTTGGTTGTTCTCAGTAAGGTAGTAGTAGGCAAGTCTTGTCTTCAGAGTAAAACATGCTGCAGTGTCAACTTCGACATGTGCAATCGGATCAAAACCAGCCCTCTTGAATCCTTCCGAAAAGCCCCCTGCACCTGCGAATAAATCGATATATCTCATTTCAGAAGTCTCACTACCAATTGATGGAGAGTTTTATCACGCTTTTTAGGTTTCAACATACATTCAAAGACAGTGATAATTTTCCATCCGATTTGTTTTAATTTAATAGAGTGTTCAACATCAAGTTGTTTGTTCCTGTTAATCTTGTCAGTCCACCATTTTTTTCGTGTCTGAGGCAGTACAAAATTCTTACATCCATGATGCCCGTGCCAAAAACAACCATGGACAAATAAAACAGTTTTTAATTTCGGGAATACTATATCTGGTTTACCTGGTAAATTTTTATCATGCAACTTATATCTAAAACCCTTTCCAAATAAAAATCTCCTGACAAGGAGTTCTGGTTTTGTATTCTTACTCCTTATTCTAGACATGTTATAACTTCTGGTTTCTTTATCATGAACATCTGTCATAAGAGGTGACCGGAGTATCATTATATTATACCAAGCGCTGAGTTATCAGTATCTTCTTCCAACGCTTGGTATATTTTTTGAATATTCATTGAATCCTCCTTTTCAAATTCTGTCTGGTCTCGGTAATGTCCCTGTCTTTTGTGACATATATATTTCATTGCGGCTGATTCCCTCAACAACCGCATCAAATGTATGGTTTTCCAACTCTGTATCGTCTTGACAGGGAGGATCAAGGACTTCATTTGCTTTAAAAAACAACTTATCCAGGATTTGTTTTTGTTCTCTCAGTTGATAAAAAGCTTCGGAAACGATTGCTTCGGCAGCTTCACGCAATGGGATTTTTTTATTATCTATCTCATCCTCAACCAAATTAATTAAGAACTCAATATAGTCTTCATAATCGCCTTTAGAGGCTTTCTTTATATAATCAGTCATTGACTTACCCCCTATTATTTGTGGCTGATAGCCTGCAAAGGGATCTCCCGATCCCCATGCTGACTATCTTATATCTTATCAATTTATTATCTGTTTTACCATGCCCAATATCGTTCCGCCTACTTTTTCCAATCTAAATGAACTCTCTGCCGGTAATTCCTTATACTGTGCCGCTTTGGTATAGGTATTAATAACATTAAACATTGTAAATCCGTATTCCAGCGGTAATGCCCATTCCACAGCTTCTTTTTCCATCTTGTTTAACAGGAACTGGTTATTGAAGTTATTAATTGTGCTCTCCGGATTACTCACTTTGCTTTCCAGTGATAATTTTATCTGTTCTTTCTGCTGTCCCAATTCCCGAGAAATGTTATTCAATGCAGCAGGCAGCTCATCAAGTATTTTAGCTGATACATGCCGATATGATGCTGAAACTTCAGTTTTGGAAATCATTCCATTAGTACAAATCAGCCTCAATGTGAAGGCAGCTATGGACAAGGAAGCTAGTCCTACTTCCGAATTGCTCACAGATATTCCTGGAGTCATCCTTTCTCCATTAACATTGAATGTTTGTCTGCCGTCAGGAATACTCAGTGACATAAATTCATTATCCAGACTGCACTTTACTCTGGTATCAGCTGAATAATTAAGAGCATCAAGCTTCTGCAGAATTTCGAAGTTATCTGTAGGAATATATCTTGGCGTAAACAAAGCTCTTACTTCATCTCCGTCAAATCGAAAGAATAATTCTTCGTTCTTTTCGCTTTTGATCCAGTGATTCATATTGAGTGCCTGAATATCGTCAGGGCATTTTCTCAAATATTGAATGGGTATTCCCAATCTATTGGCAAGAGACTGCTGGGCAACCGGTCTTAATACATGCTCGTCACCGCCGATTTTAACAGTGCTTAAGCTTGCAAAGGAAATATTCTTTATCCTGATATATTTATCAGCATGATTTTTAGACATGCCTTCGACTCTTTCCATGACGCTGGCTAGTGTTGTCATCTGTGACATGGTTTTTTCTCCTTTCTTTATAATAGTACTTTATCGCTTAATTTTTATGTGCAGGTCATTGTAATAATACCTTTTCCAGAGTCCTATCAGGATGCCTATGGATAGAAGTGACAGGACATTACCAAATATGAACACCAGATCCCGTACATAGACGGAGTAAGCCGTCAGCAAAATCAGGCCGGTCATCAAAGTCATGAGATATATGATGCTCAAATCATGGGCGCTTTTAGTATTATATGTCCTGATCACCTGAGGAATCACACTGCCGCATATGATCAGGGACCCGGTTATTCCGAGAAATTCAAATACAATTTTTATAGACATGAAACCTCCTTAAATATCAATCGGGAGATGCAGCTTTCACCGCGTGTGCATTATATATTCCTATCCTCATCAAGGATACAGGATGAGCGGCTCCCTATTGATTTACTGAATTATTTTGTTGCAGACTTTATGATTCTGCCCGTCGAAGATGCAGGTTGGACACAGAGAATCATCTTTGCACTTGACGCAGACCTTTTGCGGATCAATGAACATGGTAATATTATTCATGACTATATCAATTGTTTCCGTCATCGGTTTTTCCAATGCCCACGCTATTCTTCTTAAAGTCTGCGATGCTTTTAGAGAAAGTTCCGGTGTATAAGCCATAGATTTATGCTGCCTCTTTCGGGGCTGCTTTCCTGGACTTCTTCTTATTCTTTTGCGTATCATGGAATGCTTGCTCCTCGGCATTGACAGGCAATTTATGGTCATCTTCATTTTTTGGAAAACTTCTGAATCCCTTGAGGGGATCATTGATGACAATCTTGTCCGGCAGAGGTTCTTCCTTTTCTTCATAAAGTTCGCCCGGTCTTCCCAAATCAAACAGCACGACGATAACAGGAAGATTAATTACGGGATAGAGCATTTCAATTTCCTGAGTGACCAAATCCTTGGTAGTCCCCAGTTTGCTCTTTTCACTGCGCTGAGAAGTGATCATGACTATGCCCAGATCAATCTTCTTCTTTTCATAACCGATCTGTAATCGAAGCAGTGCATCCTGAATTGCCTCATAACTGGAAAAGCTGCCGTCGATTGCTACACGGTTTTTAAATCCCTTATAGAAATACCTTCTTCCTTCCAGAATTTTTGTGTCTCCGTTCTGCCGCCAGTCCATTTCCGTTAATGCCTGACGCAACAATTCACCTTTATAGCGTGTGCCGAACAGACAATCATGGATGTATTCCATCAATTGTTTAACTTCTTTTGCCATCTTCTTTTCTTTCAAAATCTTGTCGCCGTTACGAAAACTTAATATTTCAAACATAACTATTCTCCATTTCTGTTTTTGTTGTTGGTTTGTTTTTCTTGTAAAGATAATCTCCGATAAAATACATGTCGTTTATCTGACGACCTTCTTTGATTTTAGCTAACAGATTGCGGTACTGTTCTTCTGTAAAGAGGCCGTCATCATAAACAGTGCGGACAAACTCTTTGACAATATCAAAGGATGCTTCCCCGAAACTCCAGCTCCAGGTTTTGTCTTTGTAAACAATGTTGCCGAACTTCTCGCATGACCCCAAATACCAGATGTTGGCATCTCCATGCAGGGGCAGGCACAATCCAGCCTCCTTCATCAGGAAATTATAGATTTCCTTTCCTGTTGCTTCCCTGTCCAGCATTTCATTACTGAAGTTCTCCGCATAGATTTTGCAGTAGATATTCACGTAAGCTTTTCGGTTTGATTTGCTCATTTCTTATTCACCTCCTGACCTTTCATAAATAGACAAGGGAACGTTTATATGCCTTCCCTTTAATATGAATTAATGATTTACGGATTTCACTGTGGAGAAACGTAGAGAATGTTTAAGCGGCTATTGTTGATTCCTGCTGAGTGCCCATGATTTCGTCGATGAAGATTGATTTCTTAGACGCCTGTCCCATATAGGTAAACGAATGGCTGATATAGAGGATCTTCATAGCTCGGGATATTCCCACAAACACTATTCTGCGTTCCTCTTCAATATCCCCGCGCTTGGTGGGAGTTATCCCTTCAACTAGGCCAATGACAAACACTACGGGAAATTCCAGACCCTTAGCCTTATGGATGGTCATCAAAGCCACTCCTTCCTTGTCATTACTCATCTGCTCATCAAAGCTGTCCGTATATTCCAGAAAAGATTGAATGCTGGAATACCTTGCCGCTGACAACTGTAACTGATTCAGGTTTTGAATTTTCGTATCATCAGGCGTGGGAATATCCTCATCTGTGATGAACCTGTCATAGTCGAACTGATTTCTCAGTATTTGTAAAACCTCCGCCGGATTGAGATTAGGAGCATAGTCCACTAAGGGATTTATAAATGAGATGAAATCTCTAACATTATGTCGAATGTAGGGAGGATCAACGGGCATTTGCTTTAGCCCTTCAAAAAGATGGACATTAAGCTTGCTGGAAAACTCTGTCAGCTCCTGAATAAATTTTCTACTGATATATCTGTTAGGTATATTTAATATTGACTTCAGTGCTTCATCGCCTTCTTCCGAGTTGGGACTGCTGATCAATCTCAGATAATCCAAAAGATATCGAACTTCCGATCTCTGGTAAAAGTTCAACCCGTTTTCAATGTGATAAGGTATCTTCATCTGGGCAAAGGTCTCTTCTACAACACGACTTTGGAAATTCGCTCGATACAAACAAGAGATGTCCTTATATTCATAGCCTCTCTGTTCCACCAGATTCTGTATCTCATTGACCATGCTCAAAGCTTCGCCTTCTTCGGATGAACTCTCTAAAACAATAACTTCGTCTCCATCCGCATTATTTGTCTTCAACTTTTTTTCAATCTTACGTAAATTATGCTGAATCAAATTTTGACAGGCTTTGAGTATTTGAGGGGTGCTGCGGTAATTGACATTCAGGATAAAGATTTGAGACTTGCTAAAAGTGGTCTGAAAATTGAGAATGTTTCCTACTGAAGCTCCGGCAAAACTAAAGATACTTTGCCAATCATCTCCCGCGCACCAGAAAGATTTTTCACTGTCATCTTTTTCATCAATCAGGCATTTGATGATTTCTAATTGGCATGGATTTGTGTCCTGAAATTCATCCACCAATAGATGCTGATAACGGTCTGCATATTTATTTCTGATATTGTCATTAGTGGTAAGCAGTAGATAGGTCTCCAGCAACAGGTCATCAAAGTCCAGGAGATACTTTTTTGCTTTTTCCCGGTCATACGCTTCATAGATGTCCGCAACCTTCAGCATATTTTTATCCGACTCATAAAGAGCTCGAAATTCTGCCGAAGATATTAAATTATTTTTGGCCAGACTGATTTCTCTTAGGACAGAACCGACTGATAAATCTTTCATTTTTTTATGTTTCATTAAATTTTTAATAAAGGATAATTGATCTTTGCCGGAAAGAATTTCAAAGAGTTTTCCTTCATTCCGAAGAAGATAATGGCACCAGCTGTGAATTGTGGATAATGTTACTCGTGACGCTAGTTCATTTAATACGGGAACAAGTCGCTGTCGCATTTCTTCTGCCGCATTCCGCGTAAAGGTTAAGCCTAAAATGTTTTCAGGCGGCACGCTGTTTTGCATTACCAAAAATCCTATGCGCGCTACCATTGAGAAAGTTTTTCCGCTCCCCGGAACTGCTATCACTGCTGCTATGCCGGTTGTGAAGCTTGCCGCTTTCATTTGCTCCTTGTTTAGATCTTTCAATTATTGCCACCTCCTCTCCTTCCAGTGTTTTAATCGCCATGGTCATCCGAAACATTGCCGCGACATACTGATCTACTTTATGATGTGTTTTATCAATCAGGATCATGCTTTTTAATGCTCGTTCCTTTCCCCGAAGATAATCTTTCAAAAACTCGATTACTTCATTTATGTTGTGGCTCTGTAATAAATGATGAATGTCCACGATGCGTTTATATCCGTCATCTTTTTCTACTGTAAGATAATCCTGAGCTTCCGCTAAAGTTTCATTGGTCATGCTGCTTCCTCCATAAACCAGGCATCACAATTTTTCTTGAAAGAGCAGTTTTTACATTTGTAATTGCTGGCACTGTCATTAGGAATGAATATTCCTTGAGCGATACCTCTGGCGACTTCAATGATTTTTCTGCGTGCCCGGATTTCATCAGTAGTGTCCCGTGTCGTATAAAAAGATTCAAATTTTGGTAATTTTGTTTTTATAAGACAATCGAAGCGCAACAGAATATCCGCATCACCATAGCCTTTTGCTTTTGCTGCCATCTGATACAGAGTTAATTGAAAATTTTTATTCACCTCATCATTGGAATAGGCTCTGGCAGAAGTTTTAAAATCAGTGATGATAACAGTGCCGGCAGCATCCTGCTCAATGAGGTCAATCGCTCCGATAATGGGAACAGGGCAGCCTTCTATGTTAAAGCTGAAAGCTTCTTCAATGCCGATGACCTCAAAATCTTTCCAGGAAGATTTATTATAATAAGCGGTGAGCAACTCTTTGCCTTGCAGGAGCATGATTTCCGGATTATTTCCTTCCGCATATAAAATGTCATTCCGTCCATCGGTAATCTTTTTCCAATGAGCTGCAAAGCATTCCTGCAGGTCTTTAATGGACAGCAAATTACCTTTCATTTTTTCTGTATGGAAATCAGCGAGCGCTAAATGAATTGCTGAACCCAGTTCCATGGCGTCTGCCTTCAACTCTTGCTGGATTTTATCTATCCTGCCAAACTTAAACAAGAGTCCACAGTCGATGTAGTCATTGATGGCGCTGGCTGATAAATGATCCGCCTTTCTTAATTCTTTTAAATTCATGGTACACCTCAATTCTAGGAAGCGCAGACCCCTGCGTAGTGAAGAAATAGGGACAGGAATGCCTAAGCCAGTAAAAGGCTGATTAATAAATAAAGATATCCCTGTCCCCGGTTACGGAGATGGCGCTATTGGTTTAATTGTGATTGGTTATGATGCTTGCTGCAGATAACGGATAAATTCTCCGGCATTGACAGAAGT
Source organism: Syntrophaceae bacterium (assembly GCA_003142535.1). Classification (GTDB taxonomy): domain Bacteria; phylum Desulfobacterota; class Syntrophia; order Syntrophales; family Smithellaceae; genus Fen-1166. Next base: position 56,749 of record PLMQ01000068.1, on the reverse strand, counting down.
TAATTGTTCAACCGGCACTCCGTATTTTTCCGTGGCTCTTTTTTCAATATCCTCGACAGAAAATCCGCGTCTGCGACTGAGATTGAATAAAGCTGATTTCTGCGCCTCGCTCATTAAAGGAACTTTCTCTGTTTTAGCAGTGCCGTTACCATTTCCGTTGCCTGGTTTTGCCACCTTGGTTTTCTTCGGTTTGGTCTCATTAGAAACATTGACTTCTTCTTTCGTTTCAGCCTTGGCATTTGCCGGAATGACCGGCTCCGCTTTCTTGACTGGTTTGATAAAAGGTTTTACATTGTCACTTTGAGTATGAGCATGAGGTTTATTGCCGGTGACTTCATTCAGATCTCCCAGTTCTTCGAGAGCGGTCATGCCGATATTGTCCATATCCCGAAATGCGCGTGCTTTTGCTCTGGTGCTAGCCATGCGGATCAAGTGTTTGGCCACCTTGGAATTGCAGTTTTGCGGATTGGCATCACCGATATCGGCAAATATCTTGCCGTCAAATGTTTTCACTGTTGCCTTGCAGATAGCTGTCTGCTTATTATCATCAGAGGGAAACTGAATAAGCTCAACATCCACACTGATTAGATTCTTCTGATGGGCGACATCCAATAATCCAGAGTAGAGAACGAAATCCTTGTCATCGATCTTTTTGATGAAGCTTTCGTCCAGCTTGGGTCTCCATCTTTCCAGATAATGAACATTCTCGGAATCGCCTTCCGTGATGGAATTCATGACTGCCATGATATGCTTGCATTTAAAGTTCTGGTCGTTTTTGAAACCCTTGGCAAAATCGGCGCAGTTGCAATGATATTCCGTGTCGCTTTCATAGCAAACCTTGTAACAGATTTTTCCTTCCTCGCTTTCCACATAATACCAGGGTGAATCTTCCAGATGAAATACTTTTAAATTCTGTGATTTTTCACTCCGTTTGAGAGCTTCAGCACTTGTCATTATTTCTTACCTCCTTTATTTTTATTGCCTCTTGAGGAAATCAAGATATCGGCGATTGCTGCGATAATTGTAATGATTATCTGTATTGTCTTCGCCTTCATCGACACCTCCTTATTTAAAATGGTGCTTCTTCGTTGATGGTCTCCACTGTGGCTTCGCCATCTTTAAAGCCGCGCCCATCTGTTTTGATGAACTCCAGCGAATTACCGATGATCTGGAAGCTGGTGTGATTCTGACCATCCTTGTCAGTCCATTTATTCGCATCAAGCTGGCCGGAAATGGCGATCTTAGCTCCTTTGTGTAAATATTTTTGACATAATTCGGCTAAGGACTTGAAGCAGACAATTTTGATCCAACAGGTTTTCTTCTTTGCTGCCTGAAAAGCCAGATCGAATGATGTTACTGCGACTCCCTCCGCTGAAAAGAATTCCTTGGGATCTTCTCCCAGATGTCCTACAATGATTGTCTGATTAAGCATGTTTGTTTTCTCCTTTCTGAATTGTATTTGATTAGTGTTTGTTGAACTGATGCTGACTGTGCTTGAATATTTAGCCTCCTTTCATAATAAATTGGTTGCACTATATTAATTAATATATATACTTAGAGCATCTATAATGGATAAGGAAGAGGCAAAGAATATGAACAAATCTGATTTGATTACGGCACTGATGGTAAAAAATAACCTGACTGAAAAACAGGCAACGGATATTATAAATCTTGTTTTTGACAGGTTTACGAAAACTCTTAAGGATGGCGGCAGAATAGAGATCAGGGGATTTGGGAGTTTCACTGTTCGGCAGTATAAGGCTTATAAAGGCAGGAATCCCAAACTTGGGGAATATGTGGAGGTGAAAGCAAAGAGATTGCCGTTTTTCAAGGTGGGAAGAGAATTAAAGAAGATGGCGGATGGAAAATAGAAAGTGGTGCAGTTGTTATGAAATAATGTAGTAATGATTGTAGTATGAGTATCAAAGGTAGATCAATTATTGGAACAGAAATAAAGGGAATAACAAATGAAAATATTTAAGATGCTTTTTTTAATCCTTTTGATTATGGCTTTCGTAATTGTTGCCGGAATTGATTAAAATGTCTTATAATTTAAAAGATATACTTGCTAAGGTTGAGCAAGCTGTTGGTGTTTGATATGTAATGAAAGCTAAACTTCACAATAAATTAATGAATATCCTATGATAGGAGCATATGATATGGGAATTTTTAATTTACCCGGAAAAAACCAGAAAAAGCAGTTAGACGATGACAAGTCAGACTCTGAATATTATTTAAATGCTATGGAATTCTGGGATTATCAGATAGGAGGCTTTAGTAATCCTTCACAAGCAATTAAATTATTGAGCAAATCCATTTTATTAAACCCTAAAAAAGAAGAGGCTTATCATTCTAGGGGACTAGCATATAGCCAACTAAACAAATTTGACCTAGCAATAGATGATCACAGTGCGGCAATAAATATAAATTCATCTGATAATTTCCATTACATAAATCGTGGTAGAGCATATGCCGCTATTAAAAAATATCAAAAAGCTTTAAATGATTTTAATCAAGCTATTCAACTCAAACCAAGAGATCCAAGTGGCTACCTTGCTCGGGCAGTAATATATTGGGATATGGGCAAACATAAGGAAGCTCTAGAAGATGATACCCGATTAATAGAAATTGATTCGCAGAATTGCGAATATTACTTATGCAGAGGATGGCATTATGGGGCATTAAAAAGGTATAAAAATGCAATTGAAGATTTTAGTAAAGCAATTCTTATTAATCCAATTTATGTTCAATTATACATATATAGAGGCAATTTGTATGAAATAATTGGTGATAACCAAAATATGTATAGAGATTTTAAGAAAGCAAGCGAATTAGGTGATAGCAGTTGGCTAGAGAGTGCCGTGAAAAGGGGACTATGTTAATAAACATCATTAACCATAATATAAATACATTCAATTTAACAGCTTGCTTCATCAGTAGTAAATAAGTCGCAAAAGCAACTTGGAATAGAAAGATCCCGTAATTATAATGAAGAAATCTACAAAAATAGCGATATATATAATTGTTGCGTGCGTGGTCATCATTATTGGATTTTTTATAGTGATCCTTAATTATGCGGCGACTCCTATTAACCCCAATGGTAACAAAGCTGCAGTGATTGTTGATATACCGACCGGGTCCAGCTTTGTCAAAACAACAGAAATTCTTAATAAAGCGGGATTGATAAAAAGCCGTTTTTTATTCTATTGCCTAGCTTTTACCAAGGGAGCTACTAATGCCTTCCGTGCTGGTGAATATCAACTCAGTGATTCCATGACACCGGTAGAAATCATTGATAAATTGTTAAGCAGAGAGATTAAACTTTATCATATTGCCATTCCCGAAAATTTGACTACAAAAGAAATTGCCGAACGGCTAGTTGTGTTTAAATTCTTTGATAAGGAAACTTTCTTAACACTGGCGATTGACCACGATTTTCTAAACACACTGGGAATTAAAGCAAAATCTATTGAAGGATATCTTTTTCCGGAGAATTATATTTTCGACAGTTCGATGGACACACGTCTGATTATGAAAATAATGGTTCATCATTTCTGGAAAAGAGTTACGCCGGAAATGATGAAAGGGGCGGAAGAACTCGGATTTGATATCAATCAATTTGTTACTTTTGCTTCTATTGTGGGCAAAGCAACGGACAACCGAGCGGAGAAACCACTGATTTCAGCTGTATTTCACAACAGACTTAAAAAGGGAATGCGGCTGCAGAGCGATGCCACTGCTGTTTATGAACTAGAAAATATTAATGGAAAGATTACAAAGAATCATTTGAAAAGAAATTCGCCATACAATACATATATGATCAGCGGCTTGCCTCCTAGTCCTATTGCCAATCCTGGAATTGATTCTTTAAACGCCGTGCTCTATCCTGCTAAAGTTGATTATCTTTATTTTGTCTCCAAAGGAGATGGTTCAAACTATTTTTCTTCTTCTCTTGAAATGCATAATCGGGCAATTAATTATTATCGTCACAATAAAAACTAAAAACAATAATGACTATTCATGTTGATTAAGACGACCTGAGTATTTTTTATTCGATTTATAAGTAAAAAGGAAACTCTCATTAAATGTTGATAATTCCACTGACCGGAAAACTAAATAAGAAGAACCTTCCCTGGATTACTATCATTATTATTTTGATTAATTGTTTCGTCTTTTTCTTTCTTCAATCTGGAGATGATAAGTTCGAACAGGAAGCTAACACATATTACGTTAAATCAGGTCTCCGTGAAATAGAAGTCAACGAATATATAAAATACAAGAAAGGGCAGAACGATGTCCAACAAGATATAAAACAGCCGGAGCAAACAAATCCGGACAGCGAAATAATGAAACAATATTATTTGGAAATGTTTCGGGACAGAAAGTTCAAAAGCCTGTTACTTAGTGACCAGATCATTACCACTGCTGACCCACAATATAAAACATGGCGAGATCTGCGGACGCAATATGATAATATTTTGAAGCAAGTATTTTCCATGAAATATGGTTTTATTCCGGCAAATCATAATCTTTTTACCGTTTTTAGCCATATGTTTTTACATGCTGATTTTATGCATTTATTGGGTAATATGATTTTTTTATGGCTTGTCGGATGCATATTGGAATTGGGATTTGGCAGAATAACATATATAATCGTCTATCTTTTAGGCGGCGTGTCTGCCGTAGAGCTATTTTCCTTTTTTAATATAGAGAGCACAATCCCTTTGATCGGCGCTTCCGGTGCCATTTCTGGACTAATGGGAGCATATGCAGTTGCTTACGGAAGAACAAAAATAAATATTTTTTATTCACTGGGATTCTATTTTGGCTACATTCGGGTTTACGCCATACTGCTCTTACCACTTTGGCTAGCTATTGAAGCATTTAGCTTAATATACTTTAAGAATAGTAATGTGGCTTATATGGCCCATATTGGCGGGTTAGCGGGTGGTGCATTTCTCGGATTCCTGATTATTAAGATATTTAGGACAGATAATCATAAAGTATTTGAAGATGCGCCCGATCCGAAAGAAGCAATAACGCCTCTGCTGGAGAAGGCGTTGCAGAAAATCGAGACTTTGGATATGAAGGGAGCAAGACCTTTATTGCTCGAGATTCTAGCAATTGATGAAAATCACAGTATCGCATTAAAACAACTATACAATATTGACAAGCTGCAGCCGGCATCGGATGAATTCCACAAAACAGCAAGAAGAAGAATGCTCGTATTGAGCAGAGAAGCAGATTCGGAAAGAGCATTGCTTGATACATATCTGGAATATTGCAAGTTAGTAGATAAACCTAAAATTGATCCCGCTATGCTTCTGCATTTATGTCATGTTTTTGCCAATTCCAGAAAGCTTGACGAAGCGGAAAAAATACTGGATGAAGTCTTATTAATTGCTCCCAATCATCCGCGTCTCGCGCCCTCAATACTGGAATTGGCTCAGCTCAGTGCAAAAAGAGGTGAAAAATAAAAAAGTGTTCGTCTTTTGCAAATATTGCGGGATCGTTTTTCAAACTCACCGGAAGCGGCAATTGCCGGCAACATGATGGGATGATTTATTGCTAATTACAATTTAATCTGTTTCAGGTAAGTCTGGACGTAAGCTGTATTTTCGTGAAAGGGGTATTTATTGATTATAGATTTAATTATTTCTGACGCTTTTTGAGGTTCATGGAACTTTTCATTTAATATCTTGGCAATAAAAAAAGAGGCATTGGGAACCAGAGGATGCTTGTCATCCATAGCAATAAATCGTTCGAAAGCCTGCTTTGCTTCAGCATGATTATTCTTTTCGTTTAAAGCTTTGGCAATTATGTAAAGACTGCCGGCGTCAGTAATAAAATTTTCACCAATGAATTTACATGTCAAATAGACCTCACAGAGTTTCTCTTTTTGATTAGTCTTAATTAATAGTTGAATGTAATTTCTGCCGTGTTCCAATAACTCCGGATTCATCTGTTTGATTTGCAATAGGTTAAAGTAGCGTTCGGCAATAATTGGATCAGTGATGTTACCTTGAGTTTCTTCCCGGATTAAAGCTATTGCTTTATCAACATTACCTTCTTTTGCTAAAATATTAAGTCTGATGAGAAGTTCATCATTAAGACGTTTATTTGTGATTGAGGCGTTATCAATCAGCGTCTTGGGAATATTTACAGGTTCACCGGCATAATCAATTTCATATCCCACCTTTTCATGATATTGGAAAAGAACATAGCCCATCAGATGATAGGCAACTAACATATAATAGAAAGTTAAAATAGCAACTAGAAGTATGCTAATGTATTGAGGGATAAATTTTCCTATTAAACCGGCTATGAAACCAGGAGCAGAAGCTAAAGTAAACAGAAACAAAAACATAAGTAAATAAGGAGAGCCTATTCTCCAAGCTAACCGAACAATTACTTGCGGGTTGATTGCGGCCAGAATACTTTTTGTTTCAGCAAGGATGATAATAATCGCCGGTAAAAGGAGCCATGATAACAGTGAAAACAATCCGGCAAGAAGCGAACTTATTTTAGATAGCTCATGGAAAATTCCACCAACAAGTAAAAAGATAACCAATTGCTTAAAGATGACCCCAGAATTATTATTAATTAACTCCATGTTTATTTCCGGTGCTTTAAAATTCCCGTGTACGGTGGTTGTTAACACAGCATAGGAATAGGTTATTGCAACTCCGAAACATGCAATTGGTATAATAATGCCAAATGCATATAGTATAATAATTTCAAATTTGAATATGATCGATAAAAGGATGCTGAGTAAAGCAAAAACCAGCAATAAGATTATCGGCTGTCGTTGTAGCGGATACTTAAATATTTTTGGTAATCTTGTCCAAAATGGTTCGATGTTATGACTAACTGTTAGTGCTTTAGTGTAGATATTGCATTTTGGGCAGATAAATATATCTTTTATATAGCCATACAAATCTATTTGTCGTTTGATGATACAGTTTGAGCAGAAATAAGTTTTGCATTTGGGACACAGATGAGCTGCCTGTTGAGAAGGATGATAATTGCAATTTATGGGCATGATATTAGATACCAATTATTGAGTTGGAAAGGTTCTCCATACATCGACAGTTTGACTGATTTCATATAATATTCTATATCACTGTAAACATAATTTTTCCATGAGCGTATTTCTTCCTTATAGTAAGATGAAATACATAAGATGCCGTCTTGGAGTAAAATTGGTCATTATATCCGTAATCAATAAGGCTGTGGATTTTCTTCTTTTAAAAAAAATAAATAGTGCTATAACGTATTCAACTTATCTGGGAAAAAAGAAGTACCGAAGAAGTACGGATATTATAATTGTTGGATTTCTGAATATGAGGTTATAAAAATCTTAAACTCAAAAGCAATCTAAAATAACCTCATATTCAGCAGAAGATTCTATTAAAAATTAGAAAGGATTAATTAAAACAAACATTATGAATCTAAATAAAATAGAACCAGATGATTTTAATTCTTTTCAATCGGAAATTGAAAAGAGCAGAAATAGTGTTGAACGCACTTTAAATCTTACTTGGTTTTATGTAAATGCAAGGTTTAGGGTTCCAGAAAAGGATTTTAAAAATATTTATAGCGTAGATGGTTCAAACGATGGCGGGATTGATTGTTTTTTTCAAGAAGGTAATACTTTTTATCTTGTTCAATCCAAATATCATGAACGCTCACAAAGAGAAAGCACAAGATGTATAACACATGAATTACAAAAAATTGAAAAAACATTGGTTGGTGAAAACACTAATAATTATGCAGCAGATTTTATTAATGCTTTAAGACGAGAATTGTTAAATAATAATGTTTATTTGGAAATAATATGGTTAAGCACAAACGAAGTTACGTCAAATTCAAAAATAGAAGCCAAAGAATATCTCAATAAGATTTTACTAAATCGCAAATGGGAGTTAAATGCAGATATTAACTTTATTGATAGATACGCATTAGAAGGTGTTATCTATGATATCAAACATGGTTATGTCCCTCACACTGGCAAAAAGAGATTACCGTATGAGCCACATGAATACATGGCCATTGACAAAGGGAGGGATAAAATTGAGTCAATTGTATGTAATGTAAAAGCTACTGATTTGTTAAAATGGTTTAAAAACTTACAAGATATTTCAAAATATTTACAAAAAAATGTCCGAGAATCTGTTGGTGAAAATACTATAAACAAAAAAATAAGAACAAGCTTTAAAGATGAACCCTCTCTTTTTTGGTATAAGCATAATGGCATCATAATATTCGCTGATTGGTTAGAAGTTAATGAGCAAGATAGAGTAGTAACGCTACGTAATCCGCAAGTGGTTAATGGTGCACAAACTGTAACTCAATTATACAAAGCATATGATGAGAACAGGAATGAAAACAATCCTGCAAAATTAATGGTCAGGATTTACAGATTGCCTTATGAAGATTCTGAAACTTATAAGAGAAGTATTGATATAATTGCTGCATTAAACTCACAAAATAAGATTAAATCTTCTGACCTCCATTCTACTGATCCAAGACAGGTTATGATAGAGAACCGAATAAATGAACTAGGTTTGCGCTACACATATCATAGGAAACGTACAGATAGCCGTGAAGTTGCAAGCCCTTATAAGATATTTATGACCAAACTAGCACTTTTCTTTTATTCTTGTGAATATATAAAACCGGATGAAGGTATTTCGGGTCAAATTGAAAGTTATTTTGGCGAAGATAAACGATACAATGAAACTTTTCCAGAAAATAAAATCAAGAAATCATTAGGTAAAAATATAGATCATATTGTTTTTAGATATATTGATTGTTGGCGTTTAAATTATTTATTTGATCGAATTGTTAAGCACGAATTAAATAATAGAAATCGAGAATATTATCAATTTATAAAATGGTATGCTGTAATTGATTGTTATACTCAATTGCAAAATTGGAAGGAAAAAATATTTACTGGCAGTTGGAGAGAATGGGTAGAGTTTATTGATAGTCCTGAATATGAAAACAGTATAGTTAAATATTCAAAACCTAGATGCTCTATATATGTTAGCATGTTGCCCAAAAGAGAAGCAGACCCAAGAAATTTTTATAAATCAACTGAGGGTAGAAAGAAATTTGAAAAGAACTCTGGTAATTATATTCAATTCAAACGGGAACTTAATAAAGCTTACGAGTTGTTTAAAAAACGTAATGGATATTAAATAAAAGAAACACATGTATTTGCTTTGTTAAAAGTAAATAATCCAAAATCTGTTCCTGTCGGACAACCCACACTGTTTTCTTTGGTCAAGGACTGGTGTAAAAGGTTGCTGAATATTTATCGGAAGCTGCTTATAGTAGCACAGTAGATTTCAGATCAAATCGTGATATTCAATACATACTCTATTTGTATATTAATAAAAGATTAAGGTGTTTTGATTATGACAACTATTTATAAAAACAATAATGAATCATCTTGGTCAAAATACGTCTTAAGCATTTCTTTTTCAGAAATTATTGATGGATATATTCATGACTGGCAAGTAACTATGAACAAGATAGTTTTTGATGAACAGGTGAAGACAGGCAGCTTTCATGGTCTCTGTCCGATTGATGATAAGCGACGCCTAAAAATGCAAGGATTAATAGCAAAAGGTATCATCCAGCCATATTATGGAGCCACTAGTACAAATGCTTGCGCCTATACATTACAAGTCACAACACCGACATGTATTATTGGCGTTGAGCATGAAATGGTAAACGAGAGGGTATCATTTGAGGATACTGTGGAGATTATACAGACAGATTCATCGACTATTGGAGATAATCAAAAAAAAGGATTCATAGTGGCACAGAATGAATATAGAACTATGCAAAAATGGAAACATTGGAATGCAAAAGACGAATTCACATCTCGATACATTTACAAATTTTCATCATGTTCGATTGGATCAGCATGCACTGTTATAGATACTTTTACAAAAGAGCAAATTGACATTAGTGATTATAGTAGTTGGTAGTACAGATAAGGCAGTGGGTGCTCTAAGTAGCCCAATTTTTCAATTTGGATACAAAATGGTACAAATCATTTTTCCTTAAATCAAAAAATTTTATAAAAATATTTTTTATTATATGTAGTTTGCATTTTTAAAGGAGTTTTGAGCATGAACGTCTTCATGTAAGCGTTAGAATCTCTTCATTTTTAAGCTATTAAAATCCAATCCTCTTGCCACCATTTTTTTGAAACTGCTTGATATTTGATTCTTTGTTCAATGCTTCTAGAAGCATTTGATGATTTACTTCTGACTTCTTATAAAAAGAAAATCTATCGCGGACAATACGGAAATCACCGGGCGTCAATTGTCTTATTTCATGCAGTTCCTTTTTCACAACTTCATCCAATGAACTGTTGCTTAATGGGGCTAAAAGCCGTTGATAAAATACAATATTGCCTTCCGGTCTTAGATAATCAAATTTTATTTTATGATTAAAACGGCGGATGGATGCACTATCCAGTCCTGCTAACATGTTAGTCGTACAAATCAGAATACCCCGAAATCTTTCCATCTGTGTCAGGAATTCATTGGTACGGTTTATTTCAAAGGAGCGAACTGCCCGGCTGCGGTTGAAGAGAAATGAGTCAGCTTCATCAATAATCAGAATTGCTTCTTCCGCTTCCGCTTTGGCAAAGACGCTGCTGATATTTTGTTCCGTTTCGCCAACCCACGGAGTAACAATATCACTTGTTCTTTTGCACATTATTTCCCTGGTCAGATGATTGGCAATAAAGCGGGCAAATTCACTTTTGCCTGTTCCCGGTGGCCCGAAGAAAAGAAGGTTGAAGTTGCGCAGTTCACTTTTATCCGCTTCACGAAGAAACCGGTCGTAAGTTTCCAGTTGATCCATCATGACAGCCAGATCACCATCAACATTAAGCCCATCAATAGAATAGTTATTTTCAATTTTGTTTTTATTTTTTAATTTGTCCTTATCCTTTGTTAGTTCCATATAGGCATCGAGATTCATAATTACAGTTTCTTTAAAACTGTCCTTTACGGGTGATGAAATTTCCAGAGCCTTTTTAATAGAGGAATCAATAACAGCAGCGTCTACCGGATAAGAGTTGGCTAATTCTTTTAGTTCATTGTCACTAAAGCACTTTTTAACACGATGACGACAAAGAACTGATTCCCATACGTTTGTTCGCTGTTTCTTATTTAATTGCTTAAAATGCAGGCTGAATGAAAAACGCTGAATGACCGAACTATCAATTTCTTCAATATTGTTTGTAATCCAGATCATTGTATTGCCCTGTTCTTCCAGCAATTGATTGAGCCTGTTTTTATCCTGTATTTCATGCCGCGTATACCATGACTCTTTTGTTTTCAAAATGTTATCTGCTTCATTAACAATTATGACCGACCTTTCATTATTTTTTATTGTGTTTAAACAGGCCATGATTGCAGCCCGATGCTTAGCGGCATTTTCATTGGGGGTTATCTCATAGGCAGGAACTCCCGATTTTTTTACCAGGCTATAGCCATAACTGGTTTTTCCGCTGCTGGATGCTCCATGTAAAAGAATATGAGTGGATGATTTTTTCTTAATGCTCAGCAATTTTAAAATATGCTCCGTCTTTTTTTGATCAATTAACTGTTTTTCCAGCGGGATAGTTTTACGGGGAATCCGGCTGAAATATTTGATTGCGGAGTCTTCATTTGATGGTTTTAAAAAATATTCTTCAAAATCATCTGTTGTGGAAAAACCTGATTTTTTTATTTCGCAAAAACCGCTCATTATTAAAGTTCCGGATAGAACTTTATTTATTTCCTTATCCGTCATCTGTAATGCGGTCTTCAAATATCGCCGGCCTGAAATAGTATTGCATTTTAAATGAGATCCGAAATAATCCCCTGCATTCTTCCATGCTGTAGTAATAAAAAGAAATGTGCAGAATTTTATCTCCTGTTCGGAAAGATTGAACATCTTTGCCAGTTTTGATATTTTATTTTCGGTATCGCTGTTGCCGCTGTAAGCAAGAGATTTATGGCGAAGAGATAATACTTCTTTGGTAAAATGAAGAAATCCAATAATATGTTTTTTGCATGATTTATAAAGTATTTTATGAATTAAATTGACAGATTTCTCTGTGTCAGTGGAATCCTTGAGGTCGTGTTTGAATTCTTCTCTTTCCTTCGGGGATATTATGTCAAAGAGATGTTTTTCCAGTTTTTTGAACTTATTCCCTAATACCCAGGAAAGTACTTCAAAGATTTTTTTGTCTGATATTGTATTATAATCTAACAAATATGCGAGATAAACTATTGAATTACGGAGGACAAAGCGTTCGTTCTTATCACCGATTGAAGCACTGTCGTTGTTTTGTTTGCCTGTTCCCCATGGAAATAAATCCTTTTTCTTTACCATAAAGCTTGTTCCTTCCTTGTATCTGATTTCTGGAACAAGCTACCATATGATCGTTCCATAATAAGGAATGATTATAATATTTTTTATTGAAATAAAGATTGTGCCAATAATCGATTTATTACCGTAACTTGTAAGGCAGGTGTTGCCCTTTGCCGTAATACTTTACTTATAACAGTCCCCTAATTTAGCAATTTCAGCTTTTAATTCTTTAACCAGCCAACCCGGTTTTATCAGCTTTGCTTCTTCTCCAAAAGAAAGCAGCCAGCCGATTAACTCGGACTTGGAAGATGCTGTAAATTTAAGGATAATTTTGTTTTTATCCTTTTTGATAATTTCTTGATTCGGGCTCCATTTCCTCTCTGATACATAACCTGACGACCAGCCGGCAAATTCCACTTCCACTTGAAATGCATCTTCTTTAATAACACCGAACTGCTGGTTGAACGCTTTCTCAAAATCAAATTTCTCTTGCTGAAAATCAATTTTTGTCATTTCCACAGCTTTCATGCGATGCACAGCAAGCAGTGGATCATACTGAGGAGCAATATATGGTTTACCAGGTTCTTTGGCTTTTTGCGCGTGGAGATAAATAGCGTCATGATAAGAAAAAAGTTTGATGGGTTTGATATGAAATGTTTTAGGTCTTTGTGTATTAATAGCTTGATAGGCAAGCTTGCAAACCTTGCGTTTATCCATTGCTTCAATTAATGTATGGATGATTTGATGCTGTGGAGTGTAATCAATAGTTCCAGGACAAAACGCGGTAATATTACATTCATTTATTTGCTTTCCGCCAGCCAGTGCTGCCTTGCTTTTGAAAATTGCCTGTGTTGCTTCTTCATAGAGTTTTTTGCCGACAAGATGCTGTGTAAATGCCTTGCATAGCTGAAGCGACTGCAATTCGGCTTCCGTCAGCGGTATATTTTGCAGTGAGGCTGCCGGCTTCCTGATCCGGTAAAAGTTTCTGTTTCCCTGCCTGGTTTCTTCAATATTAATGCCATAGGACTTGCGGATATTGTCAATTAATCTCAAAACAGTCTGCTTGGAGCAATCAAACATCTTGGCAAGCTCAGTCAGCGAATAACTTTCACCGGAAAAGAGCAAGCGCACAAACAACCCGATCAGCTTTTCTCCGTAACTTTTATAAAGATCACGTTTCTCGGGCATAGGCGATTCCTTTAATATGGATGAGTAAGGTGAAATAAATATTAGCCTATAGTGCCTGCGATGTAAATAAAAATAATTTAAATCATGCCGTGATATGGAACGATGATATGAAAAGATACTTTGCCTACAAACAAATGTAGGCCCCTGATTTGCAATGTTAATAAATGTGTCAAAAGGAGGTTTATAAATGCCGAATGAAAACCTGACAAATAATTTAAACTTTAAGGAGGCAGTTTGGGTTGAACTGGAAACAAATAAAGGCGAAGACCATTACCATGACGAGGTAAAGCTTTCGTGTTCATATCGAGGAATGATTTCTTTATCAGACTTTAATCGAATTCTTGACAATCCATCAGACCCTGGTTTTGTGAAATTAGAACGTGTTTATTGGATTGAAAATGTTGAACGAAGAGGGAAAAAAATTAATATCTATCCCATAAGATTCGGCTACGATTATATTTACCGGAACTTTCTTGGATCAATATTCTTAAGGATAAATCAGATAGTAGCCTTATCACCCATAGATGGTAAAAAAGAAAACAGATGGATAGAGAAGGCATTTTTACCGAGCAAAGAGAAAAAGAAACAACCCCCAAAGATATATGCTCAGCCCATAAGAAGGCACAAACAGTAACATTTATTAGTGTATAACATAAAAATACACGGAAAGGATATTTATTGAACAGGAAGAAAAATCTATATCTGCTTGGAGAAAAAGGGCAGGATTATCAACTAATCGTAAAAGTTGCCGACATAATATCCACATTGCAAGGGAAAGACATTCAGCTTGAAGACCTGATTGCCATAGAATCATTCAACAAAGCTGAGAAGAAGCGATTGAGGAATATATTCCATAAAAATATCTGCACCATATATGCTTGGAATTTTATGTTTCGTTATGAAGACGGCATTGTGAGTCAAAGAGACTCAACACATGACTATCAGCATGACGTAAAATCACTAATAATTTTGTTAAACGAAAAAGAATTCTCAGTAGGAGTCACAGTAAGTACCAGCGATCTGAATTTGATAAAAATCCTCCTTCAGAAGTGGAATCAAAGTTTTGAAGATGAATGGAGGCAAGATCGCGGTGACGAGCCACCGCCATTCTACATCAATAAAGATGTGCTTTATTTTATTTCCAATGATCTAAAGCAGCGACTGGGAGAATACAGCACATTTGACTTTAATTTTGTCAAGGAATTCAGGGGGGCATTCAGTGATTATATGGATATGAGCATGGAAATGCTGATTAAAGGTTTAACTCCTCCTCACAAGGGTATAAAACCGCAAATATTGAGACAAAGTAAATAATTACTCTGGTATATCTGGATTTAAGAAAACTCTTAAAAAAGGCGGAGGCGGAAAACGGCGAAGTCGCGATTAAAAATATTCTGCAGGAACATTTTGATTTGATTCTGTTGGATTACAAAATGTCGGGTATGGACGGTTTGCAAATGCTCAAAGAAATAAAACGCATCAATCCCAAAATTGATGTAATTGTCATTACAGCTTATGGTACTATTGAAGGTGCTGTGGAAGCAATTAAAGCGGGAGCATTCGATTATATAACTAAGCCGGTGGAACTAGATAAATTATTACTTCTACTTGCGCGTGTGACTGATAAACGTGGAAAATAGTACTGTAAAAAGTAACTATCGACAAACGGTGCAGGAATTATCTTTTGCGTAAATATTCTGGATCAAAATATTAGTTGAAGTATGGGAATTCAATGATAAGAAGGGTACAGCAATTAGAATCGAGAACGTAAAAAAAAATGAACATAAGGCTATCCAAGACAAAATACCTCAACGGCTTACAGTGCAAAAAACTGCTCTGGTATATTTATAATGAACCGGAGAAAATTCCAAAACCTGATGAATCCACTCAAGCAGTGTTTGATCAAGGGCACCTGGTAGGACAGTATGCCAAACAATTATTCCCAAATGGTGTAGAAGTTGACCACACGAAATCGTTTGAAGAAGGCCTTAAATCAACTCAAGAACTAGTAATCAAAAGGTCTCCCATATTTGAAGCAGCTTTGACCTATAAGAATTGCTATGCCCGTGCTGATATTTTAGAACCGGTCGGTAAAGATAAATGGAACCTAATTGAAGTAAAAAGTTCAACGGATATTAAAGATGTTAATTATTCCGATATTGGTTTTCAATACTATGTTTATACAGGTGCCGGCCTCAAAATAGATAAATGTTATTTGATGTGCATTGATAATACCTATGTCCGCAAGGGCGGTATAGATTCCCATAAATTATTTAAGAAAATTGATGTTACTGATGATACCAAAACATCGTACAGTAAAATGATAGAAAAAAACGTTGCCGAAATGGTTAAGGCTATTAATGATAGAAATGCTAGAGAAATCGGTATTGGTAATCATTGTAATGATCCTTACGAATGTCCTTTAATAGATAAATGCTGGTCGTTCCTGCCGGAGAGGAATGTATTTTTGCTTTACAAAAACAAGAAACTTCCCATGACTTTAATTAAAGACGGCATTCTTGAATTAGGTAAAATACCTGAAAAAATTGAGCTCAACGAAAAGAATCAGATACAGGTTGCTTGTGAAATAACTGGAAAACCTCATATTGATCAAGATAAGATAAAAGAGTTCTTAGATACAATTCAATATCCGGCTTATTATATGGATTTTGAGACTTGGACTTCAGCTATTCCAATGTTTGATGGTTCCAGTCCTTATCAGCAGATTCCATTCCAGTTCTCAGTACATGTTGTTAAAGAAAAAGGAGCAAAACCGGAACATCATTCATATCTAAAAGATAGAACTGATGATCCACGTCCCGAGTTTATGGCAAAACTAAAAGAAGTTATAGGCTTAAAGGGTTCAGTTATCGCTTTTAATGCAGGATTTGAAACAGGTATTATTAAACGATGCGCTGAAGCATTTCCAGAATATAAAAAGTGTGTAACATCTATAGAAGAAAGGATTGTAGATTTACTTCAGCCTTTTAGGGATTTTGCTTATTATCATCCCAAGCAGGACGGCAGCTGTTCGCTCAAGAAAGTTTTACCGGTACTAACAGGTAAATCATATAATGATATGGAAATAGGTGATGGCGGAACGGCTAGCAGAGAATATTTCAGGGTTATATTCACAGAGGATAATAAAGATAAGGACAAAGTTAGAAATTTGCTGGAAGAATATTGTGGTTTAGATACTATGGGGATGGTGGATATAATAGACAAGTTACATGCCTTAACTAAATATTAGAATTAACCATCAATTAATATGGGGGCTTTTAACTTTTTGGCAAAGCCTTTGGACTTGACCATATTGAAAGATAGAATTTTTTCTGCTCTGGAGATAAAAACTATTTAGTTTTGATTAAAGAACCATCGAAATATTGAAATATATTTTTCTTGATTCAAAACGAGCGATAATTATTTTTCCTGCTTTTTTACCCACTCTTTGATATCTTTCACCAAGCCATCTGCAAAATCAGCGGGTGACAGGATAACTATATTGGGAATCCAGGATTTGAGAATATTGCGGATGGCCTCGTAGTGTCCCACCCTGAAAGAGACAACCAGCGATCCGTCCTGTCTTTCCTCTTTGATTTCCTGTGTCGGGAACATCTTTCTGCGCTTGAAATAATGACTGACCTGGTTATCGATCAGTACTGTTACTTCCAGATTCATCTCGCCGGCAAACCAAATATTGGCACTTCCCTGCAGGACTGCATCCAGATTCTCCGGAATCGATTTAAAGCCGGTCTTAAATAGACGGACATCTTTTATCTTGTCCAAGGCGTAGCGCTTAAGTATACCAGTGGAGGGCTCATTCCCGATCAGATACCAGAATCCTTCGAAATAGACTACCCGATAGGGCTCCAATTGGACGGCATGAGATGCCTTTTTGCCGGCATACTGGAAGCCGACCTGTCTTTTCTCCTTGATAGCCTTCACCATCCGATTGAGAAAGGTGCTGTCGAGAGGAATGGCGTCATCAATCTTCACAAATACGGGCATGTTTGTTACGCTTTCATAGAGCCGTTCCAGAACGCCTTCTACCGCCTTCTGGAACGGCTGGCCGAGTTGTCCCACAACATTTTTCAGGGCGACTACCAGGGCTAGTTCCGTATCATCAAAGACTTCCAGATTCTTCACCAGATCCTTACTCAATTGATAGCTGCCTTTTTGAATCTCATGGAGAGGAAAACCTGATTCTTTCAAGAGCAGCAGGTCCCGTTGGATCGTCCGCGGTGTGGTCTGAAATTCTTTGCTGAGCCAACTGCTGGACACTTTTTCCTTCTCCATGAAAATCCGGAGAATCTGCCCTAAGCGGATCAGTTTTGTCTGCACATTCTTCTCACGGGTCATAGCTTATCCCTCCCTCAGAACCGTTTTAAAATAATGCGACGCACCTTTGTCGCCCTGCCATTGAACTATCAGATACAAAAGCCTAAAGTCAATGCAAAAGGATAGAAAGGAGAAATAACCATGGCAAAAATTGATGCTTTTTTCCAACTGATGCATGACCAGGGCGCGTCTGACCTCCATCTTGTTGCCGGCCGGCAGCCCACGATAAGAATCCGCGGTGAAATAGAACGAATCAAACATGATGTTCTGAATAATGAATTTTTAAAAGTACTTCTGTACGAAATCACACCGGAATATAAAATTAGGCAGTTTGAAGAAACTGGTGACGTTGATTTTGCCTATGAAGTGCCAAGTCTTGCCCGATATAGAGCCAATTACTATCAACAAAAATATGGTATGGGCGCCGTTTTTCGGGAAATACCCAACAAGATAGCTACTTGTACAGAACTTGGTCTTCCTGAAGTGGTGGCAAAATTATCTATGCTTCCGCGCGGCCTTGTTCTGGTTACCGGTCCCACAGGTAGCGGTAAATCCACAACTCTGGCCGCGATTATTGATGAAGCTAACCGTTTACGTAAAGACCATATTATTACGATTGAAGATCCGATTGAATTTGTTCATCAAAGTCAAGGTTGTATAATTGACCAGCGGGAAGTGGGAATCCACACAAAAAGCTTCGCCACGGCATTGCGCGGAGCGCTGCGCGAAGATCCCGATATTATCCTGGTTGGTGAAATGCGCGATCTGGAAACAATTTCACTGGCTGTGGAAGCCGCCAACACTGGCCACCTCGTTTTTGCTACAGTGCATACTACCAGTGCAGCCAAAACAGTAGACAGAATAATCGAAGTTTTTCCTGCCAACGAACAATTGCAAATCCGATCCACATTAGCTGATGGCTTACGAGCAGTTGTCTCGCAAATTTTATTTAAAAGAATTGATATCAAAGCCCGCTGTGTTGCTTTGGAAATTTTAATTGCCAATTCAGCAGTGCGCAATATGATTCGCGAAAGTAAAACCCATCTCATCGCGACCCCTATACAAACAGGCAGACAATACGGGATGCAGCTCATGGATGATGGTATCATGGATCTTTATAATCGTGGCTGGATCAGCAGTGATGATGCTTATCTGAAGGCAAATGATAAAACAAATTTCCGTAAACTGTTGAAATACAAACCGACAGATTTTACGGAAGCTTAAAATATTATTTGCAAAGGAGCATCCCCAAGTGAACGAAGATAACCAAAAAGAAACACTGCGGAGCAGGTTGAAAGATATTGACAGGGTAAGGATCAGCTTTTTACTGAAAATATATTATACCTGCTTTTCGGCTTTTGGAACAATATTTTACTTCATGATTGGTTTAACAGGGTATTTGATTGCCGCAGTTATCAGTGTTCCATTAGCCCTGTTGGTTGAAAGTGTTACTGATAAAATTAGTCATGGGTGGGGTAAACTGTTTTATGGAGGAAGGAAACCAAGATGGACCAAGCAAGAGCAATTACAGGGTGATATACGGCAGGTTATGTTTTTAAAAAGGCAGAAACAATTTCCACAGGCTTTGAAGAAAGTAAATGAGATACTGAAGAAGGAACCAAAATTTGCAGAAGCTCTTTTCCTTAAGGCGCAGATATTATGGGAGGGTTACGAAACGGCAAATGGAGCAAGACGATATCTGAATATAGCTAAAGGTTTCGCACCACCTAAGGAGTATCTTTATCGATGGATATGCAGCTATTACGATGGCATTAGTGGTAATGTGGCTAACAAAAATAATTAAAGGTAAGTATATAAAGAAGCAGGCATGGTATCACTGATAATCTTACTAATTCTTTTTTTGATTATTTGGATTTATGGACCATGAAAAGTTCATCAAACAGCAGAATAAAAGTACTTACCCTTGATTTGGAGCTGATAGTAATGGTATCTGTATTCTTGAATACACAAAATGAAGAGATAATATTTTTGCTGCTTTAAAAATTAAAACCGTTTAGATTATTATTTAGTTTTGGTTAGAGAGGAATCAAAAATGGAAAAATTAAAATATATTTTTCTTGCTTCACTTTGTTTTTTAGTTTCCTGCGCAACGACTTTACCATACAACAGTTTAACCAAAGATAATCTTAAGGAAACTTTAAGCACTTTTCCGAAACAGGAAGACCATCCACTAGCGGCCATGATTTCTCTTCTTCAAAATTATTTTCTCTATCACCCTGATTCTCGCTTAAGACCTTAACACCCTCATCTTCTTCATCGGATTCCGGAATGGAATTATCCGGTTCGTTATCATTACAGGTGTTAAGGTCAGATATAAACACATGCTTATCACTTCTTACAAATTGCGTTTAATAGATTTAAAATCATCTGCTAAAATAAAACTGTCCTTACCTGCAACACTCTCATTATCCGATAATACTTGCGTCCGCAGATTATCATTCTCAATTTCTATTTTGTATTTTTTCAACACCTCTATAATGCTGCTCTTCCACATAATTTTGGGATTATTCTGATATTTCGCGTAGAGACTTAAAATATATTCATCAGAAAATAATTTCATCAATGCACACGCCTGATCCATTGTTATATGGTCATCCTCAAAACCGTTTTTTGAAAGTCTTTCAATCAGGAGATTTGGTATTCCAATCCAAATAGTTTCTGTGACGTAAGGAAGCGCTTGCTGAATAACCTGATCAATCTTGTCATCAAGCATCGGTTCACAGGACACGCTGGTCTGATATCCAGAATTAAAAGCATATTTCAACGATTCCAGTCTTTCATTGAAATCAGGAGCATTGGGCTCCCAAAACTTGAGAATATTGGAATCAGCAGACCCGATGGTGAAACGAAAAAGGATATTTTCCTTGAATGGAATGAATGCATCACACATTGATTTAACACATTCCAAATGAGGTTTGGAGACGATAAGGACTTTATTTCCTGCTGCCAGAAGGTGACCAAGAAAAGTCAAATTCTCCTGCAAATGCTCGGGTGTGATATCATGCGTTGACGGAAACATGATTAAATAATCTCTTTTTCTGAATTTCTTTTTCAGAAGATATGGGTTTCTAATTACTTCGTTCTTCCAGTTATCAATCGTATTATTTTTCAATTGCACAAGCATTGCTTTCGCATAACAATACTTGCAGCAATGGGCGCAGCCGGAAATTAAGTTCATGGTTTTCTCCGCCCATTGCCTGTTTTTGGTTGATTTTTTCTTCGTTTTGATGCCTTTATTTTTAATACGCATAGTCTTTCTCCTTTATAAAATTAATTCAATTTCCAGTTCTTTCGAATTATGTTTTTGCTTTTCCTGCTTAACATCAGCTGCATTTACTTTATCAATCTGGTCCAGCCGGAGATTGATGCCTTCCCTGATTATCTCAGCCATACTTGTCTTTCTTTCTCTTGCTGCTATTCTTAATCTTTGATAGATGGCCGGCTCTATCAGCAAATTTAATGACGTGTGATAAATTCTTTTTCTCATGGTTGTTCTCCTTAATCAACTTTATTTTTCTTGTGATTGTTGTGACATTCATCCAGCTTCCGTTTAATCGCATTCCTAATAAAATCAGAAATGGCAATGTTGCTCGCATCTGTAATATCTTT
This sequence comes from Syntrophaceae bacterium, assembly GCA_003142535.1. Taxonomy (GTDB): domain Bacteria; phylum Desulfobacterota; class Syntrophia; order Syntrophales; family Smithellaceae; genus Fen-1166. The sequence goes on along the minus strand of PLMQ01000068.1, from coordinate 35,206 downwards.
GAGCTCATCAAACATCTCAATTGACAGCACTACAGAAACTGGCCGGACATAAAATTTTTTCTTCATATTATTTTCTCCTTTCCGAAAATTATTTTACTAATTTATTATTCTTATATTTATTTGTTCTGAGATTGGATCGGTAACAGTTGTCAGTTTGTTTCTGAGAAAAGCGAACTGGAGTGCTCATATTGAAATTAAGGTAAGGTTGGAATGCTTCCAGCGCGTTAATGGTAAATTATAAGTGATTTGTTATTTAGTCGGATGGGTGCTAAGATTAAAACGGAAAAGTGGGATGAGATATTTTATTTGCTATTAGAGAATAAGCTATGGATGAAGAAATCCTCTTGTATCAGCTTGAAGAACTGGCCGAGAGGCTGGAAATATTAGTTCGTGATGAAAATATAGACATTGAGGAATCGTCGAGCACAGGAGGACTCTGCCGCATTGAAGGGAAATATGTTTTAATTCTTCATTCCAAGGCTACGGTCAATGAAAAAATTCAAGTTATGATTAAAGCATTACAGCAGTTTGACCTTGGTGACATCTATATAAAACCGGTTATCCGGGAATTATTGGAAGGATATAAAGAATGAATTATTTTATTGCTCTGGAAAAAAGGCAGTGCCAGTATTGCAATCAAACATTTCTTTCTAAAAGAGGCATATCGACAACATCAAAGAAGATGCAGAACTTCAATCCGTTATCGATGAGGTTGTATAATTTCCACTTTTGAAATAAAAATGACGTGTGTTATGATGAGAATAGTGAAATTATCGAAAAAGTGAAATTCTGTTAAATGGAGAGGAGAAAATAGTGGCATCTAAAGGACAAATGACAGGAATGAGGGGAGTATATCTTGTAGCTGCAGAACTCACAAGACATGAACTAATTGCATCTCCAACATCAAGAAGTGCAGTTGGAGCTGATATTCTCGTAACAGACCAAGAATGTAAAAATACATACTCAGTTCAAGTGAAGACTAATGCAAAGACATTTAATTTTTGGATAGTTGGTAAAAAAGCATCGGAGTATGTTTCTGATACGCATATATATGTTCTTGTTAATATTCGCGCAAAAAAGAATGGAGAGTCTATTGAATACTTTGTTGTGCCGAGCAAAGTAATTTCAAAAAAGGTTAAATGTGAAAAAGCGACCACCGGGTCTGAGTGGTATTCGTTTTATCTAAAAGATGCTGAGAATTATAGGAATAGATGGGATTTTTTCAAATGACAACACAATCTAACCCACTAATTCCATAGCCTTCCCAATCCATCTTACCATTCATGGTAAATACCCAGAACCGTTAAAATCGGCATCAATACCGGAATGATTATAATTAGGATAAAAACTAAAAACAGATGGTCCGAGAAACTTTGTAATTAGAATAAAATAAGCAGGATTCTGCGCTTTTTAAAAAGTGGTGAGTATATTTGTTTATACCCATTGACATTGATTATGAGCATCACTATGTTAGTAACAGACGAGATCCTGCAATGTGCGTAATGAGTCTATTCTACTGGATGTTAATAATAAAAGAATCATATGGTCTTCGTGGTGATTGCCACCCTTAATAGACCGGACTTTAAATGACGGACTCCAGCAAAAGACAAGACGGCATAAGTGGCTCTTGTCTTTTTTTATGTGAAGGATAAGATTGGAATAGAGGACGAATATTTGCGGTCTGCACGTCTGTATAGCAGCTTTCTACCCGTTATGTTCAAGCGAGTTCAAGGCAAGCTGAATTGAGTCGGGTATTGCTGTCACCTACTACTATTCAGTCGTTGGTAGTTGTCAGATTTAAGGATTACTAATCGAAAGAGAGCAGAATACAAAAAGAACCTATTTGCCAGAACGCACTGGAAGGGCGCGGTCGTATCCGCCCGGCTTGTGATCCCCTGCCCGGGAACCACTGAAGAAATCGAAGCTGGCGGCGCCAGAACCGCTTGTTTCTGATGCCCAAATAAAACCACAAGTAAGACGAATCAAATTCGTTAAATGAAGAACCCAACCACAACTAGATTTATAATCTTTAGCCTCGTCATATAGCCCTGTCAGTTCATCCTGCGTCGGCATCCTCCAGTCCGTATAGCCGCCCCCAGAGTAATTCGAACAATAGGCCTTGGCATCTATCCAATTTACACTGCTCCCATTATCTTGCGCCGCCCACATCAGGTTTGTCTTCGTGTCCATTACAGTCCCATTATTATAAGCAATGAAACGACCGTCCCTGCCGGTCTCAATGACTGCCATGGTAGAGGGTCTATTTTCCGTTGCAACCACTTTCTTGTTGCTCGTCAATTTAGATGCTGAAACAGTTTTTACTTGCAGCATATAACCCGATTCATCCAAATTCGTTTCGATGCTTTCTAACCACGATAATAATCTGGGATACCCATCTGCCTTTGAGTTATCAAAGCTTATGGTTCTATTTTTATATTGCGGAGCTATTCGCACAAACCACTGAGATTGGGTAGATGAAACTAAATTAAAATATATTACAACATCATATTCTGATATTATCTTGTTTGCAACTATAGTAGGAGATTTATCCTCAATGAGAGTCACCTTATCAAAAATTTTTCGTTTATCTATCCTCTCGGACATACTTCTGAAAGAAGCCATGAGAGTTTTTCCTATAAAGTCAACTGAGTCCTGTCTAACATTACCTGTTTTTTTTATGCCTAGGTCACAGAAGATCTCAAATGTCGGAATGACTATAGCTGCAGAACCGCCGCGCTTTTTCTCGGTAGCAGTTATTTGTGAGGTTGTACGATCTAAATCAGCTTTTTGAACAATCAGAGCCTCTTCTTGTGAAGCGTATTTTACACCTTTGTAAGTATAGGTAGTATGGCCACAGCCAACCATGACTGCCAGTAGCCCAAAGCAAAATACTATATTGAACAAGCATGATTTAAGATTAGGCATTTGTATACCTCCACAAACCATTTTTAGAAAAAATTATATCTCATTACGTAAGCTTCCTGCCAGATAATAGCTTTAATTTGCTAAGGGCTTTTCCCTGTTTATTTCTTCTGTTCCTCTGCGTAAGGCCCAAGTGGAATTCCCGGCCCCGGATAACTATACAAGGCTGCGGCGTTTGCCTGGCGGGCCAATGGCATATAGTTGGGGGCCGCCTTTTCCATCGCAGCGACAACAGCCTTCACAACGAGTTGTGCCACAAGTCCTCCAATACCACCACCAGCATTACTTCCTGTGTCAGGCTTATAAACCCTCTTTACCCTGTTTTCCCATAGGAGTTCGTCGGTTCTGCCGTCCCTTATCTGGTAATAAATAGAGACTGTAGTCGTAGTTGTTAATAGTGCATACTGGGCATCCCATTGTTCTATGACAACGTAAAGAACTACATCCGCACCGAAAAGGTTAGCGAGTTTCGATGTTGGAGCGGAATGCACAAACGAACTGTCGGCTAGGCCTTCATCTTCAAGCACTCTCTTTACTGCGTTTATCGGGAAAACATAGTAGCCGCGTTCTGCAAGAGGGAATGTTAATGTGGAAAGCATGTAATCCGCCGCCGTAATATCTACGCTATTATTGACCACTGGTACGATCAGGATAGAACGGGGTGAAGCCGCCAGAAATTTCTCCTGCTTGCTTAAGTATTGTTCATGATGGGCACATGCGGAAAAGGTTATTAAGGTTAGCAATAGTAAAAACAAACGCATTTGTCTCATTTGGACACCTCCGGCAACGTTTTCTGAACAGTGTTATCGGCATCAACTTCCTGGGCAACCGGGAGTTTTACATTCGCCTTTAGATTCTTTTCCCGATTATTGGCATTGGCAATCAATTTGGTCATAAAGGATCGAGACTCAGGCCATTTATTGGCTTCCTTTTGAAAATAGACAACAGCCTGCTGATTGTTTCCCTGTTCATACAGAGCAAAGCCATATTCTGCATAAATACCGGGTGGCATCTTGCCATCCTGCTCAGCATTGTCCATAATTTCTTTTAATGCCTGAACAAATGCATCTCTTTCAGCCGGGTTTTTATAATGATGATACATTTGGTTATCGTAATTACTCCAATTATAGCGAGTTTGAGCCCCCCTGCATCCAATTAAAGAGAAAATCAATAAGAGCACCCATAAGTATTTAGTTGCCGATGTCATGCCGCCTCCTATCTGAGAGTAATAATTTTCAATGAACTCTCCACAAAGATCCGCTGTTCATAAATTGTTTCATTGTTGAGAGTAACACGGACTGTGTGGGTTCCCGGTTCAATTGTCAAAACAGTAGGCTCGCCGTTATACTGACCGGCAGGCCCCATGCTAAGACTATCGATATAGAGGAGAGCACCTTCAGGCGCCCCTTTGAAAGCCAGAGTTGGCCTGTCGTCCACTGTTCGAACTGTGGTTGTGGGCATAGAACAACTGCATAGAAATAAAATAAGCGTCAGTAAAGAAAAAAATATGATCTTTTTCATAATTTCACCTCTTCTACATAAAGTTTTGCTGCTGAAGACGGATCAATTAATCCGGAAATAATTTCACAGACCGATCCTTCGTTGTTTTCGTTCTCGCCGAAGAAGGAGGTCACTTTGATTATTGCGACCTGTTTGCCAGGCAGACTGATCTCCATTCCAGTCTGTTTGCTCTTAACTTTTTGTCCGAGCGCCACGACTTTGAGAGTGTCACCCACCTTGATGCCCTGGCGTGATCCACCACTGATAAAGACCTGGCCGTTAGAAACTTCGAGAATGTCCGTGCGCCATGCTTTTTCTTCAAGGGTGGAAACAAGTTTATCAATAACATCGGTAATCGCGGCGCCAATGGCCCTGTCGTTCAATGTCGCATCGTATTCTGCCCTACTACCATATCCTGCGATCTCGCCGGATTCCGTATTTGCTTCTCCTGCTCCTGATGATGAGAAAAACGCTTGGCCCGTCCTGATATCAACAAGCCTGATTTCAACCTTTGCTCTAGCTGTCTGCATCTTTGTAGAGCTCATGAACCCTGTTTTGCCAGCTATTGAACGACCAAACTCGGTTACGGAACCTACAATAACTGTATCTACACCAATGAGACTTCCGCCGGATATGGTTTGTTCTTGCCGAATTTTATTGATATCGGAACGCTCAAAGACCATGAAATTGCCTGACTTGACCAGACGGCTTGCCAACATGTCCGATGCCTGTTTTCCCAGACGATCGAAATCAGCGTCTGTCATCAACGCTTTGCCGTAATTGGTCTCGTTCGTGAAGCGTATAATTGCAACTTTACGTTTATATCTTTTTGTTGATGGTGATGCTGAGGTCTGTTGAGCTTTAACCTGTTGCATTTTTGTTGCCGGCGCTTCTAACTGCTCTGCTTTATATTGTGTGGGCGTTGCGCATCCGGAAGCAAATAGTAAGATAAGGCACATTCCAACAACTTTTTTTTTGTTCATAAAGCCGATTCTCCTTTTTTGAATTGATTATTTATGAAAAATATTTTTTAAACTTATAATATGCTTTTTCCCATTTCACTAAGACGTCCATAAATAGTTTATGTTGCGCTATCAGCATTTGTAAAATCAAATACATATAAAATGGATATTCGCCATCTTTTTTTATTATATTATTGTAAGACCAGCAAAATATGATATTGATATTAATTCCTGCGTTACAGCTCGGATATGAACATGATTTATTATGACGCAATTAGCAACTGTCCAAAAGTACAGTAATGACAATTTTAATAATAGCATTGAAACTATATAACCATTCATTGAGTTCAGTCTAATAACGATTAGGCTTTGAAAGGTTCAATGCCAGTCATGCTTACCAGACGATTGATTATAGGAAGTTACAAGTAGCCTCAATCTTCAAAAAATAGCCATTGAAAAATGCACATTTCATCCCGTATTCATTAATTCAGACCAAGCAGCAAACTCCTGAGAGTCATTTCTTTCTTCATCCTCCCCCATATATTAATCAGCAAAGATCTCTTGCTCCAGACGACTCAGGAAGTTATTAGATGCTGATGTTCAGATATGACCAGAAGAAGCAGCAGGTGACTATATGTCTTCTTTAAAATACATTAGATTGATCTTTTCCCTTCCCCAAAGTAAAGAAAAGAAGAAATGCTTAACTGAAGAATAACTTTTAATTAACTTATTTATGTTGAGCAATTGATATTCCGGAATAAAATGAAATACTTCCTTAAAAGATTAACAAGATTAACTAAAACTTCAACCTTTATAGAGTATATAATTTTATAAATTATTATTATTTATTATTTTTGGGAATATGTTTTAATTGAGTTAATCTGGTTAATTTTTACTCTAAGCATTTATTCTATTTCGGATTTCGTTATTAACTTAGCATGAATTAGTTAATACTTTCTTAATCTCAGGGTTATCTCTTGTCCTCTTTTCATTCACTTTGGGGAAGGAGGAAGATCAAACTCTCTCCCACCCCGATAGCAATTCATACTTCTCAATTCATCTTCACATTAAATATACAGACTTTATTATTGCATCTGCTGGAACTTTTTATTTCATAGCCAATATCGATTAATGTTTTCTTGAAGTCGGTTTTCACCTGTATATCTTTCTTTCCTTCAAGCTGACAATAACTTTTATATAATTCATAAGTTTCGCTGAAAATAATCAAATCTCTTGCATCATTTGACTTGATAAACCTATCTTTTACAAAAGCCCTGATGCTGTCTATATCATCACGATATTCTTTCTTCGATATCTTCATGGACGTAGATTCGCTTAAAGCAAATTTCTTTTCCTTTAATTTGTTGTAACCTTCCAGTGCCCAGTTGAAGATGCCTGAGAGTTCATTGATAAGCTTTTCTTCCAGCTGCCTGTCCATATCTTTTTCCGTAAATCTTCTGTTGAATTCCAGTATCCATATTCTTCTCCACATTCCATGGGATGGGTCGGAAATGATTGGCGGTTTATTCATAGCCAGAAAGTGCTTGGCAAATGGTCGAAACTTCATTGGTGACTTGTATATTTCTCTACCTGTTATCCAGTCTCCGGCAGTAACCGACTTTATTATGCCCGTTTCAATATGTCTTCCCAAAGGGGTCTCCCCGCAGATATTGATCATTTTCTGGAAGAGTTCCAGAACATATCTTTCATCAGATAATGCGTTGAAGCTTATGTTGCTGGTATTTTCCTTACCTACGAGATTGGCAATGGTATTGATAAAGACAGATTTTCCATTGCTCCCGCTACCGACCAGAAAGAATACTGCCGGCGTGGGCAATGATTTGTGAAAAGCATATCCTACAGCCTCCTGCACAAAGTCAATCTTCTCCTGATCATTCTCAAATATTTCCTGAAGGAACTGAATAAACCGGGGACATGCTACTGCTGGATCATAATCATATGGTAAAAGATTGGTTGTGAAGATGTTACGGGAATGGTCAATCAATTCTCCCTCATCGAGATCATAAAGTCCATTCTGCAAAGTCAGATATTTAACCTGGTTGATTCTCGCATTATCACTGTTAATTAGAGCATCACCAATAGCGTAGTGGATCAATTCATTCAGGTTTGACTTGCTAAATAAATTTCTGTGAGTCGCCAGTTCGTTTTGACATAAATTATTCAGGGTTTTTTCGGTGCATTGCTCATAGCACTTACCATTGTATTTAAAGAAAGCGCTTTCCTGATCAAGAATCTTTATTTTATATTTTTTCACCATGTATTCTTCAAAATTCAATATCTTTAAGTTTAGCCCTTTTTCTGTCTTGGATATCGAACCTGATATGAACAAAGGATTCTGCATCTCTTCGTCAGTCAGGTTAGACAGCTCTTTCGCCTTTTGGATATTATGCTTTAGATAATTCTCCGGCGCTGAATGTTCCCGATACTTAGATCCTACAGAATATGTCTCAAAAATATTTTTGATTTCGTTTTCACTCAGCCCTTTAGTAACAAGTGATAATATTACAGCCATATCCGCTTCACTGCGGGATGAATAGGAACCATCATTTCCATGCAGGATAAGGGATTTAATCTTTTCAGATACAGATAGATTTTCTATTTCAATATCATTTACTGCTTGAGCTTGAACAGGTGCTATAATATCAGCTTGCGGAATAAGTTTCTTCTCTGGTGTGATCTTAGCTTTAATGGGCTCATCTTTTAAGTTCGCCAGCACTTCGCTGAAATCATAGAGCTCATACTTCAACCCATTCATAGATATTATTTCAACTGGTCTGGGATTATCCGAATTTTTGAAATTGAAAGTTCCCGGAATACGCAACACACGAGAAATATCATGAGTTCCTGAATCACCATTAAGCGATTGACTCAAAGCTTTATTAACATTCTCGAGTGTAGCAATTTCATAATCCTCAACACGCAGCGGAACATTTAAAACCCAGTAGCAGTGAAATCCGCCACCGGAATGAATTACGACTGAAGGTGCAAGATCAAAATTATTGATTGCATCAAGGGCTTCATCGTAGTTTGCAAATTCATTTTCTTTTTTGTGGCCAAATTTCCCGTAATCAATCTCCGCATGAAAAGCTGCTAGATAATGGACATTCTCTTTTTTCCCCTGTCGACCTGTTCTGGGATTCACGCCGACATAAACGTCAATACCCTGATTGCAAAGATCAATAGCTAATTCAGCTGCGGCCGGTGCAGAGCTAAAGAAATAAGATTCTGCTCTGGGTCTAAATGTTCGAATTTCGATTTCACCCATATTTTGATTTAGAGAGAAGTTGAATATAGCATTTAAAAAGTTGGTTGCCGCTTTTATGGATTCTTCCGTTGATAAGTCAATTTCATTTGTCATTTCTCAGTTTCTCCTACGTCATTATTAAATTTTCCAATCTCTTCCAGTGCCTTTAATAACAGCTCTGTGGCTATGGCTGTTCCTGTGGTAGTTATCCATGGGTTCTCCATCATTCTCATGGCAGCCATTCTGCGGAGTAAATTCCGATAGCTCTCGGGGATTGCCAGATTAATTTGTATTTTCTTCTCGATGTTCATTGATCATTACCTCCTTGTATGTTATTTTAATATTTGTTCTGGAAAGATAGTCGGATTAGTGACTAGTTTGTTTCTAGGAATTAGAGATAAAAAAGGGCTCATCACGAGAAAATGATGAGCCCTTATAATCTTCAAAGATGTTCCCTGCACCGCCAATCCGGTAGCAAACAGAAAACTAGAAATCAGAAATTATCATCAGGGAGCGAAATAGCAACACGAAACCCGTTGCAGTTGACCCTATTGTTCGGAAAGGCGCAATTACGACTCGCCGCACGGGAAAATCGTTCACTTAAGAGCCAGCAGTTACCCCGCAGTACACGTTGCAAGTCTGAAGATGGCAGCCCTTCAGGGTCCGTAACACTGTGAATTGGATAATCCCCAAACCAGTCCTGTACCCACTCATTGATATTCCCATGCATGTCGTATAAGCCCCAATCATTTGGTCTTTTTAGACCAACGGGATGAGTTTCGTTTGCATTGGCCCGGTACCAAGCATATTTCTCTAGCATGCTTTCATCATTCCCAAAGCAATACTTCCCGTTTTTTCCTGCCCGACAGGCATATTCCCACTCCGCCTCAGTAGGCAGTCTAAAGTGTGAACCCTCTGACAGTTCATTTAATTTTTGGATATATTGTTGTGCATCATTCCAGGATACTGTCTCAACGGGCAGATCTTCATGCTTGTGTTCGGACGGATTAGTCCCCATTACCTTTATCCACTGACCCTGCGTGACTGGCGTCGTCTGAAGGTAAAAAGATCTGCTGATGATCACTTTGTGCAGTGTCTCATCATCCCAACGTTCAGACTCATCTTCAGGTGAGCCCATCATGAACGTTCCGGCAGGGATGAGAACAAATTCTGCCTCTGTTATTGGGCAAGTGTATTTCTTTTTACTATTTGTATTGCTTCTATTGATTTGATTTTCTTTATCCTTATTTTTCATGATATTTTTTCTCCTCATTTTTTTAAAATAAAAAGGGACTTGTTCCATATAGTGAACAAGTCCCTTTGTTGCATTGGTTTTGTTATTACATTACCACTTAATACCGCCGCGGTAATACTCATCCGTCAATACATAATCATCACCTTCGACAGAGATCTGAATAAACCACATGCCGGGGGTTATATCTTCCGGAAAATAAGCAAGCTTTACGCCTTCAAAATCCGGAGATACTTTCCGCACATAGAAAATATTGTCAGCATTATCTTTATCAGTACCGGTATAATCAGGGATAAGCTCCTTTGGAGTAAGCCTGACTGTCATACCGTGTTTAATATCATCCAGTTGACTTGCGTTTTCCGGCTTTGATAAATACTTATAAACTTTAATTATTCTATTTGCATTACCTTTCGCCCCAAAAGCAAGGGGATCAAAGATGAATTCCGGCATACCCATCTCCGCAAGACCATGAGTGTGTGTCGGAAAGAAAGGCCTAGCATTAGATGCATGAATAACAAAACCGAAATCAGTACTGAAAATCAATAATCGCTTAACTTCACGCTGCTTATTTTTCTTTTTCATGGTTGCACCTCCATTGGTTCTTCTTCAAGATGCTTTTTTATAATTTCCAGCGGTTCCATCTCAGTGAATATTTGATCAATGATCATGGGAAAAAATTTGTAGCTGGCAGACATAACCTGATCTAAAGCCCACTCAAAGTCATCCTTGTTGAGGGTATCGGTTACATGAATCGCTGTCCTGAAGGACATTGCGCCTGTTGAATAAACTACATAGAAGTGACCGCTCATGATGTAGGAATTAATATGATTCATGAGTTCAGCTACAGGCTTAATCTTGTTCTTAGATATATTTGTATATACAGTGCTGATTTCAACAAGATCTCCGTCAGCGTGATATATAGCCGCAATACCGAAATTATAATTCCGGTATTCAAATTTTGAGAAAATCATAAGTTGATCATTTTTCTTTAATTCATCAAATATTTTCAGACCGTACGACGTGAAACACTTTTTCATATCATCAAAAATCTGCTGTTCTTTTCCTAATAATCTTTTCATTTTTAAATCCTCCTTGGATTTTTTAGTTTTGAAAATAAAAAAAGGCCAGTTAAGAAAACCTGGCCCCCCTGCCGACATTATAGTTTTGATTTTCGTCTAATTTTATTCGTTACATTTTCATCTCATATTTTTTAATCACCTCCTTGTATAAATTCGCGGATTCCTGCGTTTTTAGTTTAAGAAATAAAGCCTCTTTTTCTGTGTTCCGCCGTTATTCTTTTTTCCAACTCGATATAATGATGCAAGTTAACAACCTGCATATTGTAATACCCACCTTCGCCAAGAAAGTCGTGATAGGTGAAGTTAAACGTCTTTGCCAAATATTCTTCAAGCAGCCTCTTGCAATAGTAAGTGGCAAAATGATGTTCTGCCGGCTTATCCGTATGATAATAGCGGTCCAGATAGATGTATTCCGATTTGTCTGTTTCCTCGCTCTCCGGATTCCAAAAAGCGATATTACCGAATTTGCCCATAGTTCCCCAGCTGGATGAATCTACGGAAAAAACTGGCACCTCAATCAGGTTTTCATAATTTGTTGTGCCAAAAACATGTATCTTGACATCGGGGTGTTTTTCAAATTTCTCAAACACAAATTTTAGTGCATCGAGCCTAGTCGCATAAGAGGAGCCAAGAGCAACAATTGGATAGCCTTTGTCGATGTAATATTCGATTTCTCCGGTATATAAACTGTGAATAACCGGAACCGGCTTCAATCCCGCTTTTTCCATTTTTAATAAATTTTTCAGATTAGTGCCGGAAAAAACATTCTCGTCAAAATCCTGATCGAGATTAAAGTAAAAATCATAATACTTCCCGGCAACACTGAGATAGTTAATATAGTCGTCTATATCTGTTGGCGAAGGGCTTCTCTGATCAGTCCATGCGCCGGAGTCCAGAATCAGGCTATTTAATTTTTGCCCGCGTTCTCTTGCCATCTCTGTTGTATCGCTTCCGAGCAGGGCATATGATAAAAGGGCACTGGCTTTCTCTCCGGTTATCTCATAATATTGATACAGCCTTTGTGAATCCAGGCTTGATAAATATAAAATCATTTTTGGTTTCTCCTTTTTTACTGAATATTGGCAAATTTCTTGAGCTCTGTGAGCTTTTCCTGAAGCTCTATGACTATTTCCGCGTCCAGAGTCTCAATTGTGTCTTCGTTTTTGAACATGTAATCTATGATCTGGATAAGTTTTGCCCCGGAAAAATTAAAGTCTTTCACCGCATGAGAAACCTCGAAAGGGCTCCGTTCTTTTCCTTTATTCAAAATTATTTTTTCAAAGTGTTTGTCGACGTCGCCGCCGGAGTCAACTACTGCCTTAGCTGTCATAATAAAATTGTTGTCCATTGACGATCTATACTGCGACAATGCCTTTACATTTTGCGGCTTAGCTTTGACGCCGACTTTTTCCAGCTTCTCTGTATTGAGAGCCGTATCTACTTCAGCCTTGAACTTCTTTATTTCATCTCTTGATTCCGGATTAAATTTTATTCCACGTCTTGTCATAAACTGTCCGATCTTATCATCACCCTTGTGTTCTTCAGTTGCACGGATAAGCAATAATAAGCGATCGCTGCCTAAAACATAATATTGATGACAGTCTGATCTGTAAGCGAGCCTCATATTGTCAATTCTGGTACGCTGGGATAAAAGAGGAATATTAATTGTTGCCCATGCATCCCAAGATTGCCCCGCTTTCTTAATAATCTTCTTTAATTGGATGAGAATTAAACCTCGGGCTATGCTGTATTTAGTGAAAACCGCTTCCACGCCGTGCTCGGCAATATTAAACATGCCGCTAAACTCATTTAAAAGGGCGAGGCCGGCTTTGGCTAAAACAATTTTATCCGTCTCTCGTTCTGGAACGGGCGTATTAATAAAATCATTAATATTGCCAAAAATACCGCCATTGTCGATCAAGGTATGCTTGTTCACGAATTTCACAATATCGACTACGCTCGTGGAATCTGAGAATCTTGTATAGTCGATCGCTTCCGTCTGCTGTACTTCATTTATTTCGGGATCATTTTGTTGTTTTTCTGTCAGTGCTTTTGCTTCCATTTTTTAGTCCTCCTGATATAAATTCTTTGAAGATATTTAGGCAGCCATGCCTAGATTAAAGGCCTATCCACTATTCTTAGACGATTGCATTAGTGGCTGCCTAAATGGGCGGGGGGGGAGGGGGATCTTTTTCAATCCCCCCTGTAATCAAAATTATTAAATTAAATTTCTACAGATTAAAAAGACGTAATTTTATCATTGAAATTTTCAGGATGATCTTCGGGATGATCTTCATTTTCCGACTTATCCTCTTCGAACCGATAATGATCTGGATAATCATCATCCTCGCAGGCGTTTCTTCTAAACGCATGTTTTGCTTTTTGCATTGAGAGTCTCCTTTCTATTATTTGTTTTTCTGGAACACTGCTTTAAAAAAATAGGCTATTCCCCTCTCGAGAAATAGCCTTCTTAATGCTGATAATTTATTTTACAGATATAAAGAATGAATAAACAAAATACCCGCACAACGCGGATTCATTATACCAATATTATAACCGCTAACTGACGATCATTTCTTGAAAATTTTCGGTAGGGTCTGCGGTTAATATAGCATCGATGTTACTGCTGGGTTCTGTGTCTTGATTTACCGCTTGTTCTTCATCTTGAACAATTTGATAATGGCCGTAACCGGTCTTCTCAATATAATTCGATTCGACCAGATGCGACACAAGCTTATAAACAGTTGTGAGTTTCTTACCGGCAGTAGCGGCAATTTCCGCCAATTTTAACGGTTTTGCTGCTCTTGTAATAATTTCCAGGATTTCGGCACGCTCAGGACTCATATTTGTCCTGATATTTGCTACTTCCCAAGACAGGCACTCTTTATTAAATGTCAGATGTATGTTCCTATCCTCTATATCTCGGCCTGTGACAAAAAGCTGTGCCGATTCCTCACCTCTGTCTTTTTTTAATACAATTAATGTGTCGGCAGCACCTGTCAGTCCGGTAGATCCTGATATCATGTCCAAAACATCCTGTGATTCTGATTTTCGCAAATGATGGATCAAGATTACGGCAATCGAATGTCTGTCGCAAAAGTTCTTGAGCTTTCCAATCTCTCCGTAATCTTTTTCTGCTATTGACAAACCTTGACGTGTAAACCCTCTTATTCTGTTTAACGTATCAATAATAATGAGTTTCACATGAGGGTGCTGCTGTATCCATTTTTCCAGATCCTCCATGCAGCCGGCATCCAAACGATTCCATTTCGTCTCAAAATAAAGTTTGCCGGTCCCGATTGAATCTCCAATCATAGCACGTAACCTCGACTGGATGCGGGGTTCCGAATCCTCGAGGGCAAGATACAACACCTCGTGCTGTTCAACGTCTGCATCCAAAAATCTTCCTCCACTAGCAACTGCAAAACACATATCCATGGCCATCATTGATTTTTTGGTCTTAGGCTTTCCGGCAAAAATTGTTAATCCCAATGGAATTAAACCGGGAATAATAAAGGCTGGTGCTGGATATTCCGTTGATAGAATATCCAAATCGGTTAGCGTGGATGCTGCGGAGTTATTGCCAATAATGGCATTACTCATAAATCATTTTCTCCTTCATGAAATATATTTTTAAAGCAAGTTAAAAATCATTGTTTTGGCATGGTAAACGTTTATTATTTAATCTCCTTCCCTTAAAATTCCAAAACACATGATTTCCCTCACTCAATAGTTTATTCTATGCCCGGTAAAAAAAGGACATGAGCCTACTACATATGGAAGCATATTATTATAGACAATGAATATAGATGGGCACGGCGGAAGTAATATTTCAGGGGCAGTTTCACCCTGTATTATCTCGATGGTAGAGTTTCACTGCTCATTTGCCAGAACGGTGAAAGTTATAATTAGTTAATATTATTAATTTTTATGGGAAGTTTCACCACTTTCACCACTTTTACTCATTTTGCGTTTATGAAAGAGGTAAAAATATTAATTTTATTTTGTCGCGGGGCGGGCAGCAAAAAACGTGCTTTGTTACCTGATGATTTAAAATGTGAGCGGCGGATCTCCACTGAAAAGAGATTTGCCATAATTTTGCCATAATGATCAAAAACTATGAGTAAGCATAGTGAAAAAAGGTGAACTATCGGAGAAAGCTTTTCAGTGTAAATGTTTATTATTGTTCATAATATGCTTCATTATTGTTACTTGTTCATACTTGTGTTTTTGGGCTTTTCCCGACTTTTAATCCGTTGGTCGCGGGTTCAATCCCCGCACGACCCACCAGTAAAAAGGGCTTCCTCGCGGAAGCCCTTTTTTGACTAGACCTGTAAAAATTTTTTTCTTGAAGTCTTTTCTTTATCTGATTAAATAAAAAAATATTGGACTTTTCCCTATTCTTAGTTAAAGTCAAATAGTGACAATAATTAATTAGCATATGTTATGGATGAAAAAATTAAAAGAGCAATTATCAGGCAGGTAGCGGCTGAACCTTTTGCGAAAAAGTCCGGTTTGAAATTAATTGAGTTAAATGATGGTTACTCCAGAGTGGAAATGGTTTTCACGAAGGATATGGAAAATATCTTCGGCATGGCTCACGGCGGAGCCCTGTTCGCTCTGATTGATGAAGCCTTTGAAATTGCCGCTAATTCGCACGGCACGATGGCCGTCGCATTGAACATGAGCATCAATTATATTTCTTCTCCGGCCAGAGGTTCTCTGCTGACCGCAGAAGCCAAAGAATTGAACAAAACAAACAAAACTGCGACTTATGATATTCGCGTGACTGATAACAATAACAGCCTTATTGCCGCCTGTCAGGCCCTCGTTTATCGCAAAGACAAACCGCTTCCTTTTTTATAAAATTAATTCGCGAACTATTGTATTCGCCTATTTGTTCAGCTAAGATACAAACAATTATTGGTCAAATTCATTTTTAAGGGGGATAAAATGAAAAAAGAATTACCGGCATGCTTTTGTTTATTGTCTTGGTCCTAATTGCTTATCTCACCGGATGTCAGACAACTAACAGCAACTTGAGTACCGATCTCAATAATTACAATGTCAATTCTTTTCGCTTTTTTCGCCAGCAAACCATAACTTTTCCTGACGCTTTTGTGTTTGGAATAATAATAATTTCGCAATAAATTATCATCTTTAATCTTGACAAAGACAGGCTACTATGATTTACGCATTGCCTTATTACTTATAGAGGTTTAACTATGAAAAAGACTTTGACCAATAAAACGAATACGAAAAGAAAGAGGACACACGGCTTCCTCGTCAGAATGGCTTCAAAATCGGGCCGTCAGGTTTTAAGCCGCAGAAGAGCCAAAGGAAGAAAACGTTTAGCTGTATAATTCCGGGCATATATGCCTTTAAGGTATGGTCTCATTGTCGGTATGCATGAAAGAACTATCTTACCGGAAGTTGGAAAGGGTTACTAACAAAAGCCGATTCAGGGCTATATACGATCAAGGGGTTTGGAGCAGTTCAAAACACTTCACAACCATAATATGCAGCAACACCGAAGGGGTTAAAAGGCTGGGGATTACCGTAACCAAAAAAGCGGGCAACTCCGTAAAAAGAAATAGAATTAAACGCCTGATCAGAGAATTTTTTCGCCTCAATAAGGCTTTGTTTCCCGCCCGGAATGACGTTATCATCATGGCCAAAAGAAATATGCCGCCTCTTAACTATCAGGAAGCATGTAGGGAATTGACGGAACTCTTCACGCGGAAAGCCAACATATAATTTATGTTCAGGAATATTTTGGTAAAATTATTTATTTCGATAATTCGTTTATACCAAATCTGCGTGTCACCTTTTCTTTTTGCCCCATGTTGCCGCTTTTACCCGTCGTGCTCTGAATATGCTATAGGGGCCATCCGTTTTTATGGCCCGTTTAAGGGTTCATTCCTGGGTATAAAAAGAATCTTGCGTTGCAACCCATTGCACCCCGGCGGTTACGATCCAATAAATTAAACAAAATATTTAGGGAGGTTTTTCCATATGGATAAAAGGACTTTTCTGGCTATCGTCCTTGCCATTGCCGTACTTGCTCTTTATCAAATATTTCTTGTTAAACAGCAGCCACAAAAGCAGCCCGCACCGGCTGCTCAACAAACAGGGCAAGCTCAAAAAGAATCGGTAAATCAATCAGCTGCCCCGCAAAAACTATCAACAACCAGAAAGATCAGCACCAAAAACCAAGCTGTTCCTAAAGATATTAACGTGGAGACGCCTCACTATGTTGCTGTATTTTCGACTAAAGGGGGAGCACTGAAGTCATTCCGGCTTAAAGGCTATCAAAAAGATTGTGCCGAATGCGCCAATGATATTTATCCGATCATTAAGAAACTCTTCATAAACACCAGCGAAATGCCTAAACCAAAAAGCACGGATTTGGTGGAGCTCGTCCAGGTCAAAGAGGACATGCCTTACCCTCTGACAATCTCCTTTCCTCAATCCAGCACAGATATTCCTCCGGACACTGTTTTCCAGGCCGATGTTTCCAAACTGGATTTATTGAACACAAAAGAAAAAAAGAGCCTGGCCTTTACCCAGACTTACGATAACAAGATTAAAGTGGAAAAGATTTTTACTTTTGATCCTGATAATTACACCATCGGGCTGGATATTAAAGTAACCAATCTTACCAAAGAACCAATAACGCAAATCCCTCAGCTTAGTTGGCTGCAATATGTCGATCCCAAGCAGGAACAAGATAGCTATGGGCATGATGGACCGGTTATATCGGTTGCCCGGAGCATTGAGCGGGAGGATTTAAAAAAGATAACTAAAGAAAAAACACTGGGACCAAATGTGCTGTGGGGAGCCTATGAAAGCAAATACTTTATCTCCTCCGTAATACCACCCAATCCCTCATTGACAAATGTTACCGTAGCGCGTGACCTGAATGATATGGTTTCTGTCAATATCAAAGGACAAAAAGAAACTATTCCCGGCAATCAAATCAACAATATTAATTATGTTCTTTATCTGGGCCCTAAAGACTATAAATCATTGAAGGCCTTAAATGTGGGGCTGGAAGATTCTATTGATTTCGGTAGCTGGTTAAAATGGCTGGCGATTCCTCTTCTTTACGTTGTCAACTTCCTCAATCAGTTTGTTCATAACTATGGAATTGCCATTATCTTATTGACCTTACTCATTAAGATTATTTTCTGGCCTCTGGGCAACATGAGTTATAAGTCCATGAAGGAAATGCAAAAATTACAGCCACAGATTTCAGCGCTGAAAGATAAATACCAGAATGACAAGGCGAAACTAAGCCAGGAAACTATGGCTCTGTATAAGGTCCACAAGGTAAATCCGTTCGGCGGCTGTCTGCCTATCCTGATTCAGATTCCCGTATTTTTCGGACTTTACAAGACACTTCTTTACTGTATTGAATTACGTCATTCGCCGTTTTTCTGGTGGATTCAGGATTTATCGGCAAAGGACCCCTATTACATCACCCCGATCATCATGGGAGTTACGCAATTTATCCAACAGAAGATGCAACCGACAATGGGTGATCCAACGCAGGCGAAAATTATGCTGCTGATGCCCGTAGTCATGACTTTCTTTTTCTTAAATTTCCCTTCCGGGCTTGTCATTTACTGGCTGTTTAACAATATTCTGGGGATTGGACAGCAGCTTTATATCAATAAAAAACTAGCCAAATGATTCGAGGGTTTTAAATGAGTACAAAAACAATAGAAATAGAGGAGAAATCAATTGACGAAGCCATTGAAGCGGCCTGTCGTCAATTTGGCGTACCCCGGGAAAAATTAAATATCGAAATAATATCCGAAAGTACCGGCGGCTTTCTGGGGGTGCTTTCCAAAAAAGCTAAAATAAGAGCTTCCCTGCTTTCTATTGATGTATCGTTCGACCTCGGTGATGATATTCCCGTAAGAAGTGAAGCTAAACTAAAAATCGCAACAAAAGCCAAATCGGAAATAAAAGAATCAGCTCCGGCAATTTTCAATTCTCCGCTTGTTCCTAAAGCCGCAGAGCTTTTATCGGGTATTTTACAGAGAATGTCTTTTGATTGTCAGGTTACTGCCCGGGAAACGCTGGAAAAAATAATCCTTAATATTGAGGGCGACGGCAGCGGCTTGCTTATTGGCAAACGCGGACAGAATCTCGATGCCATCCAATATATTCTGAATAAAGCCATTAACAGAGCGGATAACGAACGCAAAATGATCATGGTGGATTCGGAAGCTTACCGGAAAAGGAGAGAAGAATCTCTTTTGAGTTTGGCGGAAAAAATACGGGATAAGGT
The DNA here is from genome assembly GCA_003142535.1 of Syntrophaceae bacterium. GTDB lineage: Bacteria > Desulfobacterota > Syntrophia > Syntrophales > Smithellaceae > Fen-1166. Next base: position 15,927 of record PLMQ01000068.1, on the reverse strand, counting down.
AAAGAAAACAAAAAAACCTGTATCGCTCAGCCACATGAATGCCCATGACCGGCGCATTATTCATCTGGCGTTGCAGGAAGATGAAGCGCTTACTACAAAAAGCCGCGGTGAGGGGGAATATCGCAAGATTGTTATTCTGCCGGCGCGCATAGGAAACAAACCTGAATAAAAAACTAAAGATCAGGCATAGACTGAAGGTTGAATGATTTAAGTGAGCTTTAGTCACAATACCTTCACCCTATTTTATTCGTGAAACTCCAATTCCGAAAGCGCAGCACATCGGAATTGGTGAGTTGTAATGAGTCCCAAGCTTCAGAAACAAAGTGTACTGAAGCGTGCAGGACAAATTATCCCGCGTACGCGGAGGGTATAATACCCCGTGGCAAGCTCACGAAATGTTTCCAAAGCTTGTTTTGGGATTCATACCCGTGATTAATCGGAAGTTTCTCATTGTGTATAACCCAGATACCATAGCTGCAATTGCCACTCCGTTGGGCACCGGAGGTGTGGGTATAATTCGCGTTAGCGGTCCCCATGCCCGGGATATTGCGCGGCGCATCTTTCAGCCCGCACAGAAAAATTGTTCCTGGGAAAGTCATCACCTGTATCACGGTGATCTTCTAGCCGCAGACGGTAAAACCATTCTCGATGAAGTTTTGATTTCCCTGATGCATAAGCCGCATTCCTTTACCGGCGAAGATGTTCTGGAAATCAACTGCCACGGCAGCCCGCTGATTATGCAGACAATTCTGGCACAACTGGTGGAAATGGGATGCAGGCTTGCCGCACCGGGAGAATTTACGCAGCGCGCCTTTTTCAACAACCGGCTTGATCTGGCACAGGCAGAGGCACTGGCCGGCATTGTTGCCGCCCGATCAGAGAAATCTTCCGCAATTGCCCTTGCTCAATTAAAAGGTGCGCTGAGCGGGGAAATGGAAAATCTGCGGCTCCTTTTAATTGAAGCGCTGGCCCTTCTGGAGGCGGCCATTGATTTCTCCGAAGATGTTTCCGCAGTAGAAACACCCCCAATGCCGCCGCAAATTGATATCGTAGCCGAACGCCTACAATTACTTTTAAATTCTTATCAGACCGCAAAAATTTATTCGGAAGGCATCAACGTAGTTATCACCGGCAAACCTAATGTAGGTAAATCCAGTCTTCTCAATACAATGACCGGCAGGAAAAGAGCTATTGTTACGGAAATACCCGGCACGACCCGTGATTTCCTTACGGACACAATCAACATCCGGGGTATTCCGGTCAATATCGTTGATACAGCAGGAATCAGAAAGCCGCAGAATGATATTGAAGAACAAGGAATCGATCTGGTCTGGGAGAATCTGGCCAATGCCGACATAGCAATAATTCTTTTAGACGGCAGCAAACCACTGACCAAAGAAGATACTGATATCATAGCCAAAATATCAAAAAATAATTACCTTGTGGCCATCAATAAAAGGGATTTACCTCCCGCGTGGGATAAAGCTGAAATCAAAAAGTTCTTGCCGGACGGGAAAATACTCAATATTTCAGCTAAATTCCAAACGGGCATTGATGAGCTGAAAAATGCCATCCTTGATTCCTGCTTTGGCAAGAATGAAGAATATAAAGGTTCAGTGCTGATTACCAATATACGCCATAAATCGGCTCTGGAGAAAGCAGCCGATAATATACAAAGAGCTAAAGAAAGCATCATTAGCGGCATGCCACCGGAATGCACCGTTATGGATTTACGCGAAGTTCTGAACAGTCTTGATGAAATAACCGGCAAGAAGATTAATGATGAAATTCTGGATAAGATTTTTTCCAGCTTTTGCATTGGCAAGTAGTTTGAATCTAGAGGCAAGATATGTTAGCATAACGCGTATTTGCCGGAAAGGGTTGTTTGTTCCGGGCACCAAAAATTATCAATGAGGTAGTATTATGAAAAAGGTATCTTTTTTTCTTTGTCTTTCCCTTTTGCTCTGTTGGGAAGTAACTACAGCGGCAGGCCAGGAAAAATGCATTAATACGGAAGCGGAAGCCGCCATAGTCAATAACGATATTCCCTCGGCCAAACTGGAAGCAATTGCCCGCGCCAAATGGGCGGCAGTCGAACAAGTTGTCGGTACGGAAATCAAAGCACAAAGTTTTGTGCAAAACTTTATTTTAGTCGAAGATGTCATTAAAACCAAAGCCGGCGGAGTTGTTAAAAGTTATACTGTTAAAGACCAGATAAATAGTCCCGACAGTGTTAAAGTTAAAATCAACGCCTGCGTCGAACCATCCGGAGCCAAAGAAGCGGTATCCCAATTGGCACTGAATAATTCAATAGCCGTTTTTATCCCGGCACATAAACCGGGGCGCAGCGGTAACAAATTCGAGGAAACAAATATTTTATCCGAAACTCTGATCAGCAAGCTTATCGAACAAAACTATACCCTGGTTGATGTTGCTCCGACTCACGCCATCGATGCGGCAGCTATTGAAAATGCCGTATGCACCGGCAGCACATTGACCGTCCGCAGCATGATGTATAAATTCCTGTCCAACCTGCTGATCATCGGCAAAGTTGACTATAACATTTCCACTAAAAAAGGGGAAAACATCGGCTACGGTCTTTCCATGCCGTTCAATAATGTAACGGTAAGGCTCAGCTATCGTATCATCGCCAAGAACAACAAAACCGGTAACATGGAAATTCTGGCTACCGGAACGGAAGAAGCCAAAGCGCTGGCCAATAGTGTGGAAGACGCGGCAGCAGCAGCAATGAAAGAGCTGGCACAAAATCTGACACCCGCAATTCTGGATAAAGTAAGCCAGTATATCAAAGGCAATACAAAAAAAGTCACTGTTAAAGTAAATGGCATAACCGATATCGAAACGGTGACGGAAGTAAAAGGGCTGTTGCAAAGCATCGTCTGGGTTTCCGCAGTTGAAGAAAAGCAGATGGGTGATTTTATCGTCAGTTATCCGGAAAACACTCTTTATCTGGCCAACAGCATCAAACAAAAAGGTAATTTTAAAGTTGTCAATTTTTCGCCTTATTCACTGACATTGGATTATCAGAAAGATAGCAACTAATACCACTGCGCTTTCAAAGGATCAGATTCGGCAAAGAGGAGGCTCCGCAGGCGTATTGGTAATACGTTGAGGAAGCCGACGACGTAGCCAACAAAGTTAGCCGAAGAAAGCAAAAGAGTATTATTTTTCTTCCAATCCTTCGATAAACGCCAGGACATTTTTCCCCAAAACACTGTGGTTGTAGCCACCTTCCAAAATACCAAAGCAGCCGCCCTGATTGCGCTTTGCTGTTTCGCGGACAAGCTTGCCCATATAACGATAATCTTCAGTTTTGAGCAAACCGCCCCAGTCCTGTTCGTGATTATCAAAACCTGCCGATACGGCAATTATATCAGCATCGGTTTGCGCCAGATTGTGCTCAACACTTTTCAAATATTTATTACGATTTTCTGTTGTCGGATTGAGAATAGTTACGTATCCTTTACCTCCCAGAATATTGACATTGCCATCGCCATAGTGCAAATCAAAATCAAGAACAAATGCTTTTTTGATTTTTCCTTCATTTTTCAATTTCTCCAGCGCAATGGACATATTATTAAAATAACAAAATCCCCAGGCGCTGCCTGCCGAAGCGTGATGGCCGGGCGGACGAATCACAGCAAAGCAAGGTTCGGAAAGACCAATTTCCGCCGCTTTGATGGCACCTCCGGCTGCCAATGCAGCAATATCGTAAACACCTTCGCGCTCCACCGAACTTACATGAGACGATGTGTGAACTCGAAGGATGTCTTCCTTTGACGCCTCATCAGGATTAATATAAGTAACTTTGCCTCTGAGAGCCATCTCAATAGCTTCGATTCTTCCGGGGGCAGCGGCAGGATCGCTTGTATAGACTTGTTTAAAATCTTCGGAATAAACAACTTTCATAAAAACTTCCTTTCTCTACCCAAAGGATTGGCTTTAGTTTAATATTATCTTGTTCCTTCTGCATACCTTAATTTCCTTTATCAATTACGAAGGAAAATCTGCTTTCTACCCACGGCTCCCGTTTTCCGTCAAAAACCTTTTCCACAAATCTTACACGTTTATTTTTTCCAATTAACAGTACTGTAGAAGAGCGGGTACCATAATTAGGGCTTTCACCCACGGGTAACTCCAAAGCTTGCTTCGGAAAGCAAGCTTTGGAGCATTGTACCCTCCGCTTTGCGGGATTGTTCAACTTACCAATTCCGTTGCGCTTCGCTTTCGGAATTGGAGTTTCACAAATAAAAATTGCTGATAGCAGCCTTTCCCATTCCAATCCGATACCGGTTGCCGGAAGTTTGTTATCTGGGGCGATTTTCTTGTCGGATAAAATTGTAAAAAGCGCAGCCTCTAAATCATCGCCTTTTTTAGCCATTACCGCAGATAATGCCTTCTTGCCTCGCACAACTTTCGGCCAGGCATTATCCAGAAGCCGATTACTTAACCCGTAAATTCCGGCCTCGAGCTTTTGCTTTTCTCCGCGGTTGGAATAAGCGAAAATATCTCTATCATCACCAAAAATTAAATTAAAGCCGTTATATCTATGCGCTTGTCCTGAAATCTTCTTTAAATAAGAAATAGCATTTTCCGGACCTATAAGAAAATTACTGACGAGTTTGCCCCGCGAAGGCGCATCTGCTTTGATAGCAGCAGGATCGCGGTAATTAGTGATGGCCGCGAACTTCCCTTCTCTGGTAATTCCCAGCCAGGCGCCGCCTTCTTTTAAGTCTCGCCCGGCAAGAACCTGTGGGGCATCTTCCCAGAATTCAGCGGGAGATGACGGACGTTCATAAAACTCGTCCCGATTGGCGGCAACAATTAAATTGTAGGATGGATGAATTTTATAGGCAAATAGAATCAAGCACATAAAAGGACCTCGTCGTTCGTATCTCGTATCTTATTATTCGTTTTGTAAGGGACGGTTTGAATCCATTCTCTACCGCTCGTTACCCGTCACTCGTCACTTATGTTTGCGCTTCACGTTTCACGCCTTCAGTCTTTCCATTATTTTTGTCATTGTCTCACCAGCGGAATGGTCAATTATCACATCGGCGATATCATCCTGTTCCGTCGGACCCAAATTAATAATAACTACACTGGCACCGGCACGTTTCGCGTAAAGAGGCATGTAAGCAGCGGGGTAAACAACTAGAGAAGACCCGATGGCAATAAACAAATCGCAGGACTGCGATTCATATGTGGCCTGCATTAATACTCTCTGCGGCAGAGGCTCACCGAAAAAAATAACATCCGGTTTCAATATGCCGCCGCATTTTTTGCAATCCGGCACATAATCATCAGACGTTATATTTTCCGTAAAAAGTTCCACCGGATATTTCTGCCCGCAATCCAGACAAACCAGCCACTGCATATTACCGTGCAATTCATGCACATTTGCCTTGTTGTTACCGGCTTTCTCGTGCAGGTTATCAACATTCTGAGTGATTACACAGCTCAGTTTCCCCATTTTTTCCAGTTCGGCTATGGCCAGGTGCGCAGCGTTGGGCTCGGCATTAGCCATCAGGCCGCCCTCCAGAAGAATCTTCCACATTTTTTTTCGCGTATCTTCTGAACTCAGGAATTTGTCAATGGTAAAATCATTCGGATCAAATTTTGTCCAAAGCCCGCCGGGACTGCGAAAATCTGGGATACCTGACTCCGTACTGACTCCCGCCCCGGTAAAGACAACAATTCTTCCGGCTCTTTCGATAATTTGAGCTACTTTATTAATTTTTTCTTCCAAGGAAATCTCTCTTCTAATCATTATACCATTTCAATTTCAAAGGATAACGTGGCTGCAAGGAGAAGGCTCCGCAGGCGTATAACCTAAAGGTCACGCGTTGTCCATACGTTCAGGAAGCCGACGACGCTGCCAACAAAGTTAGCCAAAGAAAGCGACGTGGTATTAGTTGATTTCGTTAATTGCTAAGATACACCATGTCATTTTAAATCAAAAGGAAAAACAGATTAAATAAAAACATTTTTTCAGAATAGTTTCTTTGCTGACGTTTCTAATACTTCCTGCAGTTTTCTTCCATCGCCGATTTCAATCACTTGGCGGATATCAGCCAGAGCTTTTTCGTATAATTCCAGCATTTTTTCCACATCGGTATTTCCGGCAATAATATCGGTATAGAGCCCCGGGTTTTCGGTAAATACTTTTTTAATTATTTCTACCTTTGTCTGAAAAATAGGCGTGGAGAATTTATTGATTTCAGCCAAAGGAATACCTGTATCGGCCAGCACTATACCCAATGAAATAGTATTGAGATGATTGAGTACCTGAACAATCGCCATCATTTTATCATGTTCTTCCGGAGTTTTTTCCATAACGATTAAGCCATTTTTATCCAGAATATTTTTCAGCCAGACCAGCCATTTGCCGCTTCTGGCCGGACACAGAACAACGTTTAGTCCTTGGACATCCTTGAGCGGCGGCCCAAAAAGGGGATGGCAACCGATAACATCGGCTCGGGAGTTGGCTAGCATTAGTTCCACTGGCTCTTTTTTGAGCGATGTTAAATCCATTAGAAGAGAACCTTCCGGCACCAATGGCCCGACTTTTTTAATCATTGAGGCTGTTACGGAAATAGGCACCGCTATAACGATGACATTGCTTAATGCTACTAGGTCAGCAATGCTCATTGCTGATTTTCTGCCCCAGATATGAACGTTATAGCCTTCCTTTTGCAGCAAATCAGCAAACCAGCGCCCCATACCGCCAGTGCCGCCGATTATGCCAATAATGGGATTTTTCATATTTTTGCCGCCCTCTGCCGCAGCCAGTGATCAGCCAGCACAATTGCTACCATCGCTTCACAGACAGGCACAATCCGCGGCAGCACACACACATCATGCCTACCTTGAATTTTAATCTTCTGTTCTTTGCCCTGAATATTTATCGTCCACTGTTCCTTGCCGATGGATGGCACCGGTTTGCAATAAGCCCGCAGAACAATATCTTCACCGTTAGTAATCCCGGCTAAGATACCGCCCGCATTATTACTGCTAAATCCATTCTTGCTCATTTGATCATTAACCTGTGAACCTCTCAGAGAGGCTATATTAACACCGGCACCGGCACCGACCTCGACAGCTTTAACCGAACCAATACTCATCAAGGCTTTGGCCAGATCTGCGTCCATTTTATCAAATACCGGCTCACCCAAACCAGCAGGACAGCCACGCACAATTATTCCCACAACACCGCCTAATGTATCACCTTCGTGACGAACTGCAGCCAGTTTTTTTTCCATAGCTATGGCCGCTTTGGCATCAGGACAAAAAAGAATATTGTCGCGCACTTTTCGGCTGAAATCTTTAATTTTGGCTAATTTTGCCTGATCAATCACGATATTGCCGATTGCCTGCGTGTAGGCGATAACTTCCATACCGGCTTGAGCAATCAGCTTTCCCGCGATAGCGCCTGCCGCAACACGGGCTGCTGTTTCGCGACCGGAAGCACGCCCGCCGCCGCGCCAGTCGCGGATGCCGTATTTCTGCAAATAAGTGAAATCACCGTGGCCGGGGCGGAAAACATCTTTTAACTCATCATAGGCGGAAGACTTTGCATCCGCATTTCTGATTAAAAGTGAAATCGGCGTACCGGTTGTTTTTCCTTCAAGAATGCCGGAAAGTATTTCTACTTTATCGCCCTCGCCTCTTGTTGTCGAAGCAACATTCTTACCCGGCTTTCTTCTGTCCAGCGCTTGCTGAATATCTTTCTTTTCGATTTTCAACCCTGCAGGGCAACCGTCAACCACCGCGCCCAAAGCCGCGCCGTGCGATTCACCCCAGGTCGTTACACGAAATAAACTGCCTATAGTATTTCCTGCCATAGTCTTTTTCCTTTAATATTATAAAAACTTCTCTGCCGTCATTCAGGCTTTTTCACTGGATTGCCCAATCGAGTAGGGCAATGACAAAAGAGTCCAATCTATTATTGTTTTGTGCTCTTTAAATGCTTAGCAATTTCCTCTGCTACCTGGGCTACGCTTTTACCTGCTGTGTCGATCATAAAATCGGCAACCTTTTTATATAGTGGAATCCTTTCTTTCAGCATATCAATTGTTTCTTGTAGTAGATTGCCTTTTGTAAACTGCGGACGCGTATTTTCCTTTCGGGCATCGTCGTCCAGCCTTTCAATGATATCCTGCAGGGGCGCATTCAGCCAGATGATTTTACCCATCCCCTTTAATAAATCCAAATTTTCTTTTTTCAGAACAACTCCGCCACCGGTAGCAATAACACAATCGCCTTTCCCCGATAACAATTGAATTGCCTCAGTTTCCTTTTTCCGAAAAAATTCCCAGCCATGATGAGCAACAATATTTTTAACAGGCTCCTTGACAATCTCTTCTACGACAGAATCGGCATCATAAAAATGAACATTTAATAGCATGGCGAGCAACTTTCCCACTGTTGTTTTACCTGTTGCCCGATAGCCGATAAGAATAACTTTCATATTTTTTCCAATTCCTTCCAAAAACCGGGAAAAGATTTATCCACACATTTTTTATCGGCAATTTCGATCCCCCGGACAGCCAGTCCGGCAATGGCAAAGCTCATGGCGATACGATGATCGTTGTAAGTCTCGATTTGCGCCGGTTTCGGTCTGCCTCCTTCAATAACCAGCCCAGTGGCAGTTTCCCGTATTGCAATACCAATCCTTGTTAATTCATTAGCCAATACTCCCAGACGGTTGCTTTCCTTCAAACGCAAATGAGCTACATTATTGATGATAGTCTTCCCACTGCGGAAAGCGGCCAGTACCGCCAGTGTCGGCACCATATCCGGAATATCATTCAAATCAAAAGTAAAATCACCATCCTCTAATTTTTCACAGGACACTTCAATCCATTTATCTCCATAATTTATCCGGCAACCCAGTTCTTCCAAAATATTTAAGATGAGCATATCACCCTGTCTGCTTTTCCAACTCACTCCTTCAACCCGAATTGACTTTTTCAGCAGTGCCGCCGCCAGAAAGAAGTAAGAAGCGCTGGAGGCATCACCTTCCACAAAATATTCACATCCTTGATAAATTTTCCCGGCGGCCACATGATAATGGCGTCCGTCCGTTTCGCTGATTTTTGCACCAAAATCTCTCATTACGGAAATTGTCAAATCAATATAAGGCGCAGATACTATTTTGCCCTGCAAATCCAGATCAATTCCTTTTTTCGTGTATGGTGCGCAAAGCAGCAGCGCGGAGACATACTGCGAGCTTTCGATATCTCTTAAAATTACCTGCCCGCCTTCCAGCCCACCAGCATTAATTGTTACGGGAGGACAATTATTATTGCAGGAAATATCTACCCCCATATTTCGCAGGGCATCCACCAGAGCGCCGACAGGCCGTTCACAAAGCCGTTTCTCGCCGGTTAATACATATTTGCCCTGACCCAATGTTATAAGCGCCATGAGAAACCTAAGCGCGGTTCCGTTATTTCCCAAAAATAATTCTTGCCCATGATTGATAATTTTTCCCGCAGTTCCGGAAACATAATATCCGCCGTCAACAGCAACAATCTGCGCGCCTAATGCCCGCAATGCATCCATCATATAAAGCGTATCTTCAGAAATGAGAGCATTGCTTATAAAAGAATTATCCTGCGCCAGTGCCGCTACCACAAGCGCCCGTTGAGTCAGGCTTTTGGATCCGGGAACACGGACAATTCCGGGTGCTGCCCTGAAATGTTCATTATTATTCAATTTGAGTTAACCTCTCTAAAACCACTTTTTTCATCAATAAACGGTCGGGATTTTTACCCGTCCAGAGCTTGATTTGCTCGGCACCCTGATGAACAAACATATCCAATCCCGAAAATATATGGCAGCCCTGCTTTTCTGCATCCTGCAATAGTTTTGTTTTCAGCGGATTATAAATTACATCCATTACATATTTATATCCGGCAAGGGCTGCAGAGTCAACAGGGGACGTGTCAATATAAGGGTACATACCGACCGGCGTTGTATTAATCAGACAATCAGCCTTTATTTTTCCTATATCCTGCAGCGAATGAAACTGGCAATCGAACTTCACGGATAGAGCCTTGCCTTTTTCCTCATTACGACTAACAATAATGGGTATTCCTTCTTCTTTTATTATCCCGTAAACTACCGCCCGGGTTGTGCCCCCGGCGCCGATAATCACAAACTTTTTATCTTTAATGGTCATGGCTTCTTTGAGCGTCAGAATCAGCCCCAACCAGTCCGTATTAAAGCCGGTAAGCCGTCCGTTATTATTAATAATTGTATTTACTGCACCGATTTTCAGGGCATCTTCATGGATATCATCCAGCAATTTCATTACTGCAACTTTGTAAGGTATAGTCACGGAAGCACCGCGAATGTCCATTGCGCGTATCCCCAGGACTGCCGCCGCCAGATCATAAACACAAAAGGCGCTGTAACGACCTTCTTGTGCCATATCGTCTAAAGCAGCATTGTGCATGATTGGTGAAAGGCTCTGTTTCACCGGATTGCCTAATAAAATAAAATTTCTCAACTGGCTATCTTGTAGAGAAAATACCAGCGATTTGCGCTGGGGCGGCTCGCCATTAACAAGTTTATTTATCTGTTTTATTTCCTGGACAGTCAGTTGCCCCGGTGCCGATTGTGTTCCCTGTTCCAGTGTCGCGAAACTTAAAAAATTGCCTAAAAATGGCGCGACAACCCGGCTGATGCGTCCTTTATCACCCATACATAGAGCAATGATCTCCTGCCGCTGTTTCTGAGCATAAGGAATCAGACTAAGTACTTTTAAATTATCTTCCGGTGTCCAGGCCATTGTTACTATTTTTACGACGGCCGGTTTCAGTTCTAAACACTGATGAAATATTTCCTTGAGCCTGGTCAGTGCCGGAGTCGTTTCTAGATTGTGGTAAGAAATAATTATTTTTGTGAAGTCTCCTTTCTTTGCACAATGAGACTTCAACTCTTTGATAGCCGCCTTCCCTTCTGATAGCTCAATATCAACATAATCAGCATTCAAATCAATTGCCTGTTTAAGCAGCGCTATTTTCCTGTCTGCTGGTTCAGTGCTCCCTGCTTCCATCCCCAGAAATTCCCCGGCCGGAGCCGCTTCATCTTTCTTCCTGTTAGTGACTATTATCTTGATGGAATCCGAACTGTTGCGGGCAGCAGAAATCAACTCCGGCAAAACGCCGTCAGCAATCAAATCCATTCTCAGCTCAATAAAATCGGCAATGGCACAACTCCGCTCAATATCGCGTAACGCCTCTTTATGGGAACGGGCTGTAATAGGTATGCATATCATAACCCACCTTCCGCTCGTGGATAGGAACCCAGTATTTTCAAATATGTTGTTTTCGCCTGCAATTCATCCAAACAACTTTTTAGCTCCTTTTCCGCAACATGACCGACAACATCGACAAAAAAGAGATATTCCCACAGTCTTTCCTTGACCGGATGCGATTCAATCTTAATTAAATTAATCCCACGTTCGGCAAAGGGTGCCAAAGCAAGATGCAGCGAACCGGGGGAATGAGGCGTAGCGAAAATCAAAGAGGTTTTATCCTTCGCTGTTTTTCCACTGTCACCATTACCGATCACCAAAAAACGTGTTGTATTGGAAATATTATCTTCAATACCTTCCGCCAGAATATTAAGTCCATTTGTGGAAGCAGCAAGAGAACTGCCGATAGCCGCCTGAGTCTTTTTCCCTTTAACCATCTGTGCCGCCGCCGCTGTACTTTCCGCTTCGTGCAATACACAATCAGGCATATTTGCTTTAAGCCACGACCGGCATTGCGCGAGCGCCTGCGGATGCGAACATATATTTTTAATATCGTCAAGCCCTGCTGCCGATGATATCAAGCACTGGCTGATGCGCAGGTATATTTCCGCCCTGATTTTCAGGGAAGTAACAATAAGCCTGTCCAGTGTAATATTAACAGAACCTTCCAGAGAGTTTTCCACGGGAACTACGCCCCAATCCACGAAACCTTTTTCTACCTCATCAAAAACACCGGCAATACCGCTCTGCGGATAGTATCTACTGGAATCACCAAAATGCAAGCGCGCCGCCAGATGGGAAAACGAAGCTTCCGGCCCCAGAAAGGCAATGGCTGTCGGCTTCTGCAAAGCACGCGAGGCTGAAATAATTTCACGAAAGATTGCCGTTATTGCCGTCGGCGGCAGCGGCCCGCAATTAAGCTCCTGAAGATAGCCATAAACTCTTGCTTCCTGCGAAGGATCATACACAGTCAATCCTTCCTGACCTTTAACAGCACCTATCTGGACAGATACCTGCGCCCGTTCATTAAGCAGCCGGATAATTTCCCGGTCTTTTTCTTTCATATTATCTCTTAATTTTTCCAACTCGGATTTCATTGCTTCATCCCTTCGATTACTTCGGCAATAATTCTATCGTCAATGCCTCCATTGACAAACGGCATACCTATTTTTTTGAGTAAGACAAAATGAATGACTTCACCCTTTTTCTTCTTATCCATTTGCAAGCGCGAAATTATTTTGTCAACTGCCAGTTTATTCGGTATTCCATTGGGCAATCCTGCCTGATGGATAAGGCCTTCGATGCGTTCCCGCCCTTGGGTAGCCAGATAGCCTGCCCGCTCCGAAATATGCGCGGCCGCAATCATACCGAGCGCCACGCCTTCACCATGCGAAATTGCAAAATCCGATTGTGCTTCGAGGGCATGCCCCAGCGTGTGGCCGTAATTGAGGATACGCCGCAAACCCTGTTCTCTTTCATCAATTTCCACAATTGATTTTTTAATACGGCAGCAACTTTCGACTATTTTTTTCAGCAGCGCCTCGTCCTTGCCTTTAATGGTATCCATATTTTCTTCCAATAGACGGAACATTTTTTCATCGTCAATAATGCCGTATTTAATAATTTCCGCCAGGCCATTATTAAATTCCTTTTCCGGCAAAGTTTCCAGAAAATTCAAATCGGTAAAAACAGCTTTGGGCTGATAAAAAGTCCCCAGCAGATTTTTTCCGCAGGTCAGATCAATGGCAGTTTTTCCGCCGATGCTGCTGTCCACCTGCGCAATCAGGGAAGTAGGAATTTGGATATAGGGAATCGATCGCATATACACAGAGGCGACGAAACCAACCATATCGCCGACAACACCGCCGCCGAAAGCTATGAGCGCGGATGTCCTGTCCGCTCCCATCTCCAGCAGCTTCCCTGTAATATCCATCACTGTATTAATGTTTTTTGATGATTCACCCGCCGGAAATTCGATCAGATCAACATTCAAACCGACATTTTTTAAACCGGCAAGCAGCTTTGGGCCATACAACCGATTGACATTGCTGTCTGTAATTATTATATGACGGCTGGCCTTATGATTTTTAGCAATAAGCAGCGCTATCCGCTCCATAATACCATTGCCGATATGGATTTCATAAGAAGACAACAACTTTTTATCCAGATTTACTTTCATTGAACGCATATAAATTCTCCGTTATTTTCTTAATCAGAAGATTTCTTTTATCCTTCTATCTTCTGCCTTTTTTAATGTCTCATTGCTGATGATATTGCCCTCAATTCATCCATCAATTGGTAGAACTTCTCCGGCTTTAAAGACTGCGCTCCATCGGATACCGCCATTTCCGGCTGCGGATGTACTTCCACGATAAGACCGTCCGCGCCCACGGCAACAGCGGCACGGCTCAAGGGGATTACCAGTCTCCAGTGACCGGCGGCATGGCTCGGGTCAACAACAACCGGCAAATGCGTCAATCCCTTCAACACGGGAATGGCGCTTAAATCCAGTGTGTTTCTGGTCGCCGTTTCAAATGTGCGGATACCGCGTTCACAGAGAATTACGTTGGGATTGCCCGACGATAAAATATATTCGGCCGACATCAGCAATTCTTCAATTGTGGTCATCATGCCTCTTTTTAAAAGTACCGGTTTATGCGACTGACCAACTTTCTTCAGTAATGCAAAATTCTGAACATTGCGCGCGCCGATTTGCAGCATGTCCGCATATGATTCGACAAGATCAACATCGGCCGGATTGACGACTTCCGTAACTACGGGCATACTTGTCCGCAGGCGAACCTGCTCCAGAAGTTTCAGCCCTTCTTCCTCCATACCCTGAAAGCTGTATGGTGATGTGCGCGGTTTGTAAGCGCCGCCTCTTAAAATCTGGGCACCGCCTTTTTTGACAACATACGCGCTTTCCATTAATTGCTCTTCGCTTTCAATTGAACAAGGTCCCGCCATTACCACAAATTCCGGCCCGCCGATCTGAACTGTGCCCACGGAAACAATGGTGTTGCCTTCATGAGATTCTCGACTTGCCAATTTGTATGGTTTTAAAATTGGCATAGTTTTTTCTACTCCCGGTAAAGATTCCGCGTATTTCAGAATTGATTTATCGCGGTTGTCACCGACAGCACCGATAATGGTTCTCTCCACACCGCGTGACGGATGCGCTTTGTAACCGACGGATTCAATCCAGCGTATCACATCATCTATTTGTTTTTCTGTTGCGTGACTCTTCATTACAATAATCATTTTTTCCTCCCTCAAATGTAAAAAGGCCATGGCGTTTTTGCCGCCATGGCCTTAAAAAAAGAAAAGCCATGGGAGCTCTTTCGATCTACCCATGACTGTTTTGGCTTATTCTACCTTAACAAGTCCTCCTCAACGACGGGCAGACCGATACATAATAGTTATAAAACCAATAACCATAAAAGCTAACATTTGCATTCAATTTTCTGTCCATCATAAAAAACCTTTTTTCGGTGTTTTGAGTTGTATAAACAATCTTAAAATTGTTGTCAAGGAAAAAATTAATAAATTATTATAAATCACATGTATGAATCCTAAAACAAATTTAGAATTATTATGTCCGCATTTATACAGGATACTCCGCTAATACCAATTCTAAATCAAAGGTGATATCGAGGCGACGAGGCGTATTATACATACGTTGAGGAAACCGACTACACTGTCAACAAAGATAGCTCTTTGATTAAGCGTTGATGATAATTTATATGTTGAAAGCTATTGTGATCTGGGATAAAAATTACTGATGAACGAATATTCAATTTCATTTACCCAAAAGCCTGCGGAAATGCAGGGCATGTGGGAGGGGGATGTGTGGCAAGATATTGCTGCCATTGATATTTCCTGCTTCCGGCCGGAAGGAACGGCGCATCAGCCCAAGACTCTCTGCAAGATGCTTTATGATCGGGAAAGAATTTACGGAATATTTAAAGTTGAGGATCAATATGTCCGGTGCATACATACAGTGTTTCAATCGGAAGTATATAAAGACAGTTGCGTAGAATTTTTTGTACAGCCGCCGACGGGCAGCGGTTATTTCAATTTTGAGTTCAATTGCGGCGGGGCGATACTCGCCTCATATATTACAGATCCCACACGTATTGCCGGAGGGGTTAAGTCATTCGTTCCTCTGATACCGGATGATGATGCGCAGATTCAGCACTATCATAGTTTACCACAGATTGTCGATCCGGAGATCACGCAAAAGATTGTCTGGCTTCTGGAATTCTCCATCCCTTTTGTTGTGCTGGAAAAATATGCAGGAAAGTTAGGCAATGTGAGCGGACAAACCTGGCGGGGTAATTTTTATAAATGCGGTAATGAGACTTCCCATCCGCACTGGGGAGCGTGGTCGCCCGTTAATGAATTAAATTTTCATCTGCCGGGTAATTTCGGAATACTTCAATTCTCCAAACAATAATATCGTGGATAACCATTAAAGCAATCCCTGTATCTTTGTTAAGAAATTACGGCCAAGGGGAAAAGAGAATTGTAGTTTGCTAGTGGTATATATCAGTAAAACCTTGCCATATCGACCAACGGGAGATATCTTGCATCCTTAATTATAAAGATTTCTCGCTTCGCTTCGAAATGGGTGTAATGGC